>JAWOHH010000154.1:0-24485 GCA_046496215.1 Desulfobacterales bacterium | reverse complement strand
TGGGGATGACGACGACCGCGGCCTACGTCATCGCAGCCGCGGTGCTGGTGCCGGCCATGCAGGGTCTGGGGCTCCCGGCCCTCGCCAGCCATCTTTTCATCTTCTACTTTGCGATCAAGTCCGGGCTCACGCCGCCGGTGTGCATCACGGTCTTCACCACCGCGGCCATCGCCAACAGTCCCTGGCTCAGAACGGCATGGGACTCCATGAGGCTCGGCATCGGGGGCTACATCATCCCGTTCTATTTTCTCTTCATGCCCGGCTACCTCTGGGAGGGCAGCCTCTGGTGGGTCCTCTACCTGATCTTCTCCGGCACGGTGGCCATGTTCGCCATCGAAGCGGGCGTCATGGGATATCTGACGAAAAATTCAACGCTCTTGGAGCGAATCGTCTACGTCGCAGCCGGACTGCTGATCCTGGGAAACCTGGAGTACAGCATCGCGGGGCTCCTGCTGTTCGGCTTCGGCTACCTGCTCGAGCGCTGGGATCTCCCGATACCGGTCATTGGAAAGAGGCGGACCTCGGCCCGCTGAAGCTCCGGCTTAATACCCCCCGGCAAGTGAGCCGTGAGGCTGAAGTGATCTCAGCCTCGCGGCTCTTTTCACTTCGGGCCCTCGACCGATCGCCAGTTGCTGCGCGTTTTCTCCGTATTTCCCCTGCAATCGGACACGCAACGACCGTAATGAACGGCATGCCTTTCCGGAAGGGGGGCATCCCCGTACGCGGTCGTTGACTTTCAGCCCAACTTCATTTAGCAAGAGCATTCCTCTTTAGAAACACTCAAAGGTGCCCGGCACCGGCGGCCGGGCTTCAGCAACCGCAGGAGGGGGGCATGCCCAGACGAACGGACATCCGCAAGGTGTTGATCATCGGCTCGGGGCCCATCGTCATCGGCCAGGCCTGCGAGTTCGACTACTCCGGCACCCAGGCCTGCAAGGCGCTGCGCGCGCTCGGCTACGAGATCGTGCTGGTGAACTCCAACCCCGCCACCATCATGACCGACCCCGGCATGGCGGACGCCACCTACATCGAGCCCCTCAACCTGCAGGTCATCACCGAGATCATCGCCGCCGAGCGGCCCGACGCCCTCCTGCCCAACCTGGGCGGGCAGACGGGGTTGAACCTCTCATCGGAGCTGCACCGCGCCGGGGTGCTCGATCGATACGGAGTCAAGGTGATCGGGGTCAACGTGGACGCCATCGAGCGCGGGGAGGACCGGACCGCCTTCAAAGAGACCATGACCCGGCTCGGCATCGAGATGCCCGCCAGCCGGGCGGTCGAAAGCGTCGCGGAGGCCGAGGAGGTGGCAGCGGAGCTTGGATACCCGGTCGTCATCCGGCCGGCCTACACCATGGGGGGCACCGGCGGGGGGCTGGTCTACAACTCCGAGGAGCTCAGGGTCATCGCCGGCCGCGGGCTCGCTGCCAGCCTGATCCACCAGGTGCTGGTGGAGGAGTCCGTGCTCGGCTGGGAGGAGCTGGAGCTCGAGGTGGTGCGCGACGCCGCCAGCCGGATGATCACCGTCTGCTTCATCGAAAACGTGGACGCCATGGGTGTGCACACCGGGGACAGCTACTGCACCGCCCCCATGCTGACCATCGACCCGGCCCTGCAGCAGCGCCTGCAGGAGTACTCCTACCGCATCGTCGCGGCCATCGGAGTCATCGGCGGCACCAACATCCAGTTCGCCCACGACCCCAGGACCGGCCGGGTGGTGGTGATCGAGATCAACCCGCGCACCTCACGCTCCTCGGCGCTCGCCTCCAAGGCCACGGGGTTTCCCATCGCGCGCGTGTCGGCCCTGTTGGCCGGCGGCTTGAATCTGCAGGAAATCCCCTACTGGCGCGATGGCACGCTCGAGCGCTACACCCCCTCCGGGGAGTACGTGGTGGTCAAGTTCGCCCGCTGGGCCTTCGAGAAGTTCAAGGGGATCGAAGACCGCCTCGGCACCCAGATGCGCGCGGTGGGGGAGGTGATGAGCCTCGGCAAGACCTACAAGGAGGCCCTGCAGAAGGCTATCCGCAGCCTCGAGATCAACCGCTACGGGCTGGGGTTCGCCCGCAACTTCTACGACCTGCCACTGGAGAGTCTCATGGAGCGGCTCGCCGCCCCCACGAGCGAACGGCAGTTCCTCATGTACGAGGCCCTGCGCAAGGGGGCCGATGTCGAGGCGTTGTCGGCACTCACCCACATCAAGCCCTGGTTCATCCGCCAGATGCAGGAGCTGGTCGAGCTTGAGGAGCAGATCCTCGCCTGCCGCGGCGGCGAGCTGCCCGATGAGCTGCTCGCCCGGGCCAAAAAAGACGGTTTTTCCGACCGCTACCTGGCCCGGCTGCTCAACCTGCCGGAAACTCAGATCCGCTCGCGGCGCAAGCAGATAGGCGTTATCCAGGCCTGGGAGCCCGTGCCGGTCAGCGGGGTGGAAAACGCCGCCTATTACTACTCGACCTACAACGCCCCCGACCGGGTGCCGGTCAGCGACCGGCGCAAGATCATGGTGCTGGGCGGCGGCCCCAATCGCATCGGCCAGGGGATCGAGTTCGACTACTGCTGCGTGCACGCCGCCTACGCCATCCGCGAGGCGGGCTTCGAGTCCATCATGGTCAACTGCAACCCGGAAACCGTCTCGACCGACTACGACACCTCCGACAAGCTCTACTTCGAGCCGCTGACGGTCGAGGACGTGCTCGCCATCTACGAGAAGGAAAAGCCGGAAGGGGTGATCGTCCAGTTCGGCGGCCAGACGCCGCTCAACATCGCGCGCGAGCTGGCCGAAGCCGGTGTTCGCATTCTGGGGACATCCCCGGACGCGATCGACCTGGCCGAGGACCGCGACCGCTTTCGTGAAATCATGCGCCGGCTGAGCATCCCCATGCCCGAGTCCGGCATGGCCGGCTCCGCGGCCGAGGCGCTGGCGGTCGCCGACCACATCGGCTACCCCCTGATGGTGCGGCCCTCCTACGTGCTCGGCGGCAGAGGTATGGAGGTGGTCCACGACGCCACGATGCTGGAGCGCTACGTCACCGCGGCCGTGGAGCTCTCCCCCGAGCGGCCCATCCTCATCGACAAGTTCCTGGACAACGCCATCGAGGCCGAGGCCGATGCCATCGCCGACGGGAGCGACGCCTTCGTGCCGGCGGTCATGGAGCACATCGAACTCGCCGGCATCCACTCGGGGGACTCGGCCTGCGTCATCCCGCCGATCAGCCTGGCCCCCAAGCACATCGACACCATCAAGGAGTACACGCGCCGCATCGCCGTCGAACTGGGCGTGGTCGGCCTGATGAACATCCAGTACGCCATCTACGAGAACACCGTCTACGTGCTTGAAGCCAACCCGCGCGCCTCGCGCACCGTCCCGATCGTATCGAAGGTCTGCGGGCTTTCCATGGCGCGGCTGGCGACCCAGGTGGTCCTGGGCCACCTGCTGGCAGAGCTTGGGCTCGAGGACCGGCGTATCCTGCATTTCGGGGTCAAGGAGGCGGTCTTCCCCTTCAACATGTTCCCCGAGGTCGACCCGGTGCTGGGGCCGGAGATGCGCTCCACCGGGGAGGTGCTGGGAATCTCCTATTCGTTCGGGCGCGCGTACTTTAAGGCCCAGGAGGCCACCCAGACGAGCCTGCCGCTCGAGGGCTCCGTGCTCTTCACCATCGCCGACCGGGACAAGACCGCCGCCATCGAGCCGGTGCGGCGCTTCCGGGACCTGGGCTTTCAGATCATGGCCACCGAGGGGACACACCGCTTTCTCAAGGAGATCGGCATCGATGCGGTTGCGGTTTTCAAGATCGGCACCGGGCGGCCCAACCTGGTCGATGTCATCAAAAACGGGCAGGTCCAGCTTCTGGTGAACACGCCGAGCGGCCGCAAGAGCGTCACCGACAGCTCCAACATCCGCCGCGCGGCCATCAAGCACAAGATCCCCTACATCACCACCACGGCGGCGGCCATCGCCGCGGCCAAGGGCATCGCCGCGCGCCGCGAGGGCCGCCCCAAGGTGCGCTCGCTGCAGCACTACCATGCGGGGATACGATAAACAAAAGGTTAAAGGGTTGAATGGTTAACGGTTCACGGTTGAAAAACTTCACCGGCGACCTGGCAGGGAGAACTCTACCGCTGAACCGTTGAACCTTCTTTAACCTTGAACCATTAGGAGCACCCATGGGCGGCATATTCGGTATCGTGTCGAAGGAAGACTGCGTTGGGGACCTCTTCTACGGGACCGACTACCACTCGCATCTGGGCACTCGGCGCGGCGGCATGGCCGTGATGAACTCGCACGGGATCCAGCGCTCCATCCACAACATCGAGAACAATTACTTCCGCACCAAGTTCGAGGCCGACGTCGCCCGCTTCAAGGGCCGAAACGGGATCGGTGCCATCAGCGACA
This sequence comes from Desulfobacterales bacterium, assembly GCA_046496215.1. Lineage (GTDB taxonomy): Bacteria > Desulfobacterota > Desulfobacteria > Desulfobacterales > SpSt-501 > SpSt-501. Next base: position 20,098 of record JAWOHH010000154.1, on the reverse strand, counting down.
CCGACCCTCAGCCGCTGGTCATCGGTTCGCACCTGGGCACCTTCGGCATCGTCACCGTCGGCAAGATCGGGAACCTCCTGGAGCTCGTGCAAAACGCCTATGCCAGGCGGCGGGTGTTCACCGACACCTCCGGCGGCGCCATCACCCCCACGGAAATGGTTGCCGAGCTCATCTGCGAGGCTGACAGCTTCGAGGAGGGAATCCTCAAAGCCCAGGCGGAGATCTGCGGCTCCTGCTCGCTGCTGCTTTTGACCGACAGGGGGGTCTATGCCGCGCGGGACCGGCTGGGACGAACGCCGCTTGTGATCGGGCGCCGGGCGGGTGCGCTGGCCGTGAGCTCTGAAACCTGCGCCTTCCCCAACCTGGGCTTTCACACCGAGTATTTTTTGGGGCCCGGAGAGGTGGCGTTCATCAGCGCCGAGGGCTGGGAGCAGCGCATCCCGCCGGGGGCGAAGATGCAGATCTGCGCCTTTTTATGGGTTTACTACGGTTACCCGGCCTCCGACTACGAGGGCATCAACGTTGAGGTCGCCCGCAACGCCTGCGGCGCCGCCCTGGCGCGCCGCGACAAAACGCTGGTGGACTTTGTCGCCGGCATCCCGGACTCCGGCATCGGCCACGCCATCGGCTACGCCAACGAGAAAAAGATCCCCTACCGCCGGCCGTTCGTCAAGTACACCCCCACCTGGCCGCGCAGCTTCATGCCGCAGAACCAGCAACTACGGGACCTGGTGGCCAAGATGAAGCTGATCCCGGTGCGGAGCCTGATCGAGGGCCAGCGGCTTCTTTTCTGCGAAGACTCCATCGTCCGTGGCACCCAACTCCAGGATACGATCCAGATTCTCCACGAGAGCGGCGCGCGCGAGGTCCACATGCGCCCGGCCTGCCCGACCCTGATCTACCCTTGCGAGTTCATCAACTTTTCGACCTCACGCTCCACCCTGGATCTTGCCGGCTGCAGGGCCATCCGGGACCTGGAGGGCGCAGAGGACCGAAACCTCGATCGCTATGCCCGGGCCGGCTCCGAACAGAATCTCGCCATGATCGAGATCATCCGTAAACGCCTGCGCCTGACCACGCTCAAATACCAGCGCCTGGACGACCTCGTCGCCGCGATCGGACTGCCCAAGGAGAAGCTCTGCACCCACTGCTGGGACGGCTCCAGCTACTGCTGATGCCATCGTCATTTTTTTCTTGACACCCCTCAGTGGAATATTCTACTTAAAGAATAATTGTTATCCAATAATACCTACTATTTTTTGCCCCAGGCGTTTCCAAATGAAAAAACGATCTCATCCGACTCCAGGCGAGCAGCGTTTGGGCCAGATGCTCTCAAAACTCAAGGGTCACGATTTCAGGATCACGCCTCAGCGGTTGGCGGTGTTGAAGGTGTTGGCCGCCAGCGAGGGGCACCCCAGCGTCGAGCGGATCTATGAACGGGTCAGGGTCCAGTTCCCCACTACCAGCATCGCGACAATCTACAAGACCGTGGCTCTGCTGCGGCAGGAAAATGAGGTTCTGGAAATCAGCTTTCCGGATGGCAGCAACCGGTATGACGGCAACAAACCTTACCCGCACCCCCATTTGATATGCACGCGATGCAAAAAAATCATCGATCCGGATTTGAACGTTCTGGAGGATCTGACAAAGGATGTCGCCCTAAAGACCGGTTTCCAAATCACCACCCATCGGGTTGATTTTTTCGGTTTATGCCGGGAGTGCCAATAGCGGTGCGCGGGGACAATCTTTGGGGCTCGTCCATAAAAACCGCTTTGCAGGATGAGCCCCAAAGGCTTCAGAATGAGGCGCTCTTGCAGCGGCGGCCGGGAGCGCATCGTTGCAAAGGTGGGCAGGGACGCACCCGATTCGAAGCACCACCGTGGATCAAATCAGACAACAACAGGAGGTAGCGTTATGACAGACGAGAGCAAGTGCCCGGTAACGGGCAGCAGAATCAGACCCATTTCCGGCGGCGGCACGTCGAACCGTGACTGGTGGCCGAACCAGCTGAACCTCAAGATCCTGTATCAGCAATCGCACTTGAGCAATCCGATGGGTGAGGCGTTCAACTACGCCGAGGAATTCAAGAAACTCGATCTGAAAGCCCTAAAAAAGGACCTCTATGCCCTAATGACCGACTCGCAGGAGTGGTGGCCGGCCGATTGGGGACACTACGGGGGGCTCTTCATCCGGATGGCGTGGCACAGCGCAGGCACCTACCGCCAAGGCGACGGCCGCGGCGGTGCGGGGTCCGGCAATCAGCGCCTGGCGCCTCTCAACAGCTGGCCGGATAACGTGAACCTTGACAAGGCGCGCCGTCTGCTATGGCCGATCAAGCAGAAATACGGCCGAAGGATCTCCTGGGCCGACCTGATGATCCTCGCCGGCAACTGCGCGCTGGAGTCGATGGGATTCAAGACCTTCGGCTTCGGCGGCGGACGCGTGGACGTTTGGGAGCCGGAGGAGGACGTTTATTGGGGTTCCGAAGAGGAGTGGCTGGCCACGAGCGACAAACCCAAGAGCCGTTACACCGGCGACCGGGATCTGGAAAACCCCCTGGCGGCCGTGCAGATGGGCCTGATCTACGTGAACCCGGAAGGCCCGGACGGCAACCCGGACCCGGTCGCCTCCGGCCGCGACGTCCGCGAGACCTTCGCGCGGATGGCCATGAACGACGAAGAGACCGTCGCACTGGTCGCGGGCGGGCACACCTTCGGCAAATGCCACGGCGCCGGCCCTGCGTCCCATGTGGGTCCCGAGCCCGAAGCCGCCCCCCTCGAGGAGCAAGGGCTCGGCTGGAGGAGCAGCTTCCGCAGCGGCAAAGGCGGCGACACGATCAGCAGCGGCATCGAAGGCGCCTGGAAGCCGAACCCGACCCAATGGGACATGGGCTATCTGAAGGTGCTGTTTAAGTACGAGTGGGAGCTGGTCAAGAGCCCGGCCGGCGCTAATCAGTGGCTGGCCAAGGACGTGGCCGAAGAGGACATGGTGGTCGACGCGCACGACCCGTCGAAAAAGCACCGGCCGATGATGACCACGGCGGACCTCTCTCTTCGCTTCGACCCGGTCTACGAGCCGATCGCGCGGCACTTTCTTCAGAACCCCGACCAATTCGCAGACGCCTTCGCCCGGGCGTGGTTCAAGCTGACCCACCGCGACATGGGCCCTCTCTCCCGCTATTTAGGGCCGGAGGTCCCGGCGGAAGAGCTGATCTGGCAGGACCCGCTGCCCGCCGTGGACCACAAGCTGATCGGCGTGAAGGACATCGCCAACCTCAAGGGCAGGATCCTCGCCTCGGGGCTGTCTGTCTCCCAACTGGTCTCGACGGCGTGGGCGTCGGCGTCCACGTTCCGCGGGTCCGACAAACGCGGCGGGGCGAACGGGGCGCGCATTCGTCTGGCGCCGCAGAAGGATTGGGAGGTCAACCAGCCGGCCCGGCTGAAGACCGTGCTCAAAACCCTCGAGGGAATCCAAAAGGAGTTCAACCGCGCTCAGACCGGCGGCAAGAAGGTGTCGCTGGCCGACCTGATCGTTCTGGCCGGCTGTGCGGGCGTCGAGCAGGCCGCGAAGAATGCCGGCCACTCTGTGACCGTTCCCTTCTCGCCGGGGCGCACGGATGCATCGCAGGCAAAAACCGATGTGGCGTCCTTCGCGGTGCTCGAACCGGCTGCCGACGGGTTCCGCAACTACCTCAAAACCAAATACAGCATACCGGCGGAGGAGCTGCTGGTCGATCGGGCGCAACTGCTGACCCTGACCGCGCCCGAGATGACGGTTCTCATCGGCGGTATGCGCGTGCTGAACACCAACTTCGGAAAGACCCGCCACGGCGTCTTCACCAAGAGGCCGGAGTCGCTCACCAACGACTTCTTCGTGAACCTGCTCGACATGGGCACGGAGTGGAAGGCGAGTCCGGAGGACGAAGACCTGTTTGAAGGGCGCAATCGCAAGACGGGCAAAGTCAAGTGGACCGGCACCCGTGTCGATCTCGTCTTCGGTTCGAACTCCCAGCTCCGGGCTCTGGCCGAGGTCTACGGGAGCGCGGACGCGCAGAAGAAATTCGTTCGGGACTTCGTGGCGGCCTGGGTCAAGGTGATGAACCTCGATCGTTTCGACCTCGCCTGATTTGAACCGGTTGGGTTGCCGGTTGGGTGACCTCTCATCCGGTCAATGCGGGCGGGGCCTGGCGTTCAGGCCCCGCCCTTTTTGATGCGGCGGAACGGCAGGGCCCCCGTGCCGGGATTTCAACCGCTTCACACCCCATGTTCGGCGCGCGAGAGGATCTCCTCCTGGATGTCCCGGCTGAGCAGCACGAAATAGTCGGAGTAGCCCGCCACCCGGATCAGCAGGTTGCGGTGTTCGTCCGGCCGCTCCATGGCATCGACCAGGAGGCCGCGGTCGACGATGTTGAACTGCATGTGGAATCCCCCCTGGGCGAAATAGGTGCGGATCAAGGCGGCGAGCTTGCGCAGGTCGCGGTCGGTGGCGACCGTCTGGGGGTTGATCTTGATGTTGAGCAGCGTGCCGTTGGTCCGGGCATGATCCAGCTTGGCCACCGAACGGGCGGCGGCCGTGGGGCCGCAGCGGTCGTGGCCCTGGACCGGGCTGACGCCTTCGGAGAGCCACTCCCCGGCCCGGCGGCCGTCCGGGGTGGCCCCCGTCAGTGCGCCGAGCGCGATGTGGCTCGTGGTGGGCAGGAGATCCACCCAGTACTTCGCACCCTGGATATCGGTGTGGCGTTCCACCGCCGAGCAGAAGATCTCCTGGACCCGAACGGCCAGCGCGTCGGGGAAATCGTCGTCGTTGCCGTAGTGCGGGGTCTTGTGGGCCAGGGTCCGGCGCAGCTCCTCCCTGCCCTCCCAGTTGCGGTCCAGCGCGTCGATCAATTCGGCCATGCCGAGGCGCCCGTCGGTGAAAATTTGTTTGCGGATGCCGGAAAGCGCGTCGGCCACCGTCCCGACCGCGACCCCGCTCATGGTGGCGATCTTGTAGTGCGACCCGCCGGCATGCCAATCCGTGGCCGTGGCAATGCAGTCGTCGATCACGGCCGAGGTGAACGGCACCGGGCAGTGCCGGGCGTAGATCGCCCGCACGGTGTCGTCATAGCGGATCTTGAGCGTTACGAAATGCTCGACCTGGGCCTCTAAGGCCGACATCACCTCCTCGAAACCGGCAAACGCCTTCGGATCCCCCGTGGCCGGCCCGAGCGGCTCGCCGGTCAAGCGGTCCACCCCGTTGTTGAGCGCCAACTCCAGCGCCTTGGCCAGGTTGAAGTAGCCGGTCGAGGCCATGCGGTCCCTGCCGTCGCAGAAGGTCGCCACGCACCCGTTCAGGCTGCTCGCCCGCGCATCGGAAAGCGTCTTGCCGCGGTTGACCATGCCCAGGACCATGGAATCGGCGTTGAACATGGCCGGCATGCCGGTCCCGAGCCGCAGCACCTCGCAGCAGCGCATCAGAAATCGGGGCGGGGTGAGCGAGGCGATCTGGGCCGAGAGGCCCGGCTGGGGCAACCGCGTGTGCTCCAGCGCCTCCAGGCACATGTAGGAGAGCGCGTTGACGGCATCCTGCCCCTGGCGCGTGAGCCCGCCGATGTTCAGGTTCTGGAACTCGGGGTAGGAGCTCGAGGTCTGGGACTCGCCCGAGTCCTTGGCCAAGGTGATCTCGTCGAACTTGACCCACATCAGGTCGAGCAGCTCCTGGGCCTGCTCCTGGGTGATCTCGCCTGTGTCGATGCTGCGCCGGTAGTAGGGGTAGAGGACCTGATCGAACCGGCCGGGGCCGAAAGCGTGCCCGTCGGTCTCGAGGTTCAGCATCAGGTGAGTGATCCAGAAGGACTGCAGCGCCTCGTGGAAGGTGGCGGCCGGTTCGGCCGGCACCCGGTCGAGCACGCGGGCGATCCCCTCCAGCTCCGCGCGGCGAGCCGGGTCGACCTCGATCGCGGCCATGCGCCGCGCTTCGGACGCGTGCCGGCCGGCCAGCAGGATGGCCGCTTCGCAGGCCATGGTCACCGACCCCAGAAACCGGCGCTTGGAATCGGCGTCGGTCTTGCAGTCGTCCAGCCGCGAAAGCGACCGTTCGACGTCGGCGATGACGCCGTGCATGCCTTTGGCGAGCACTTTCTCGTAGCCGGCGTTGATATGGCCGATGGTCCGGGACCGGAAATAGTTGTAGATCACGCCGCGCTCGTCCGCCTTCCAGATCTCGGCCGGAACGGCCTCCATGATGCGGTCGCCGACCTGACGGCCCTTCCAGTAGGGGAACACCTCCGCGCGCAGGACCCGTTTGGTCTCCGCGCTAACATAAAACGGCGTGTTGGCCCGGGTGGCCAGCCGGTCGATGTCGCGCTCTATCCAGTCGCAGCTGATTTCCGGGAACACGGGCGATCCGCGCGGGATCAGGGCTTTCATGCCGACGATCAGCTCGCCCTCCTGGATCACGGCCGCGTGTTCGGCCGCAATGCGCAGGAGCATCCGGCCCCGCCGGGTGAACAAGGGCTCGCCCTCGGTGTCCCGGTAGCTGCGGGTCACCGACAGGGCACGTTCGGGGCGTATTTCGGGCCGGGCGAGCTGGTTGCGTTTGATGCCCAGCCTCACCCGTGCCGTCGGTCCGCCTTCGACGGCGGGGGTTTTTTCCTGCTCGGGTTGCGGGCACATCCGGGGCGATTGCAACAGGGCGGCGGTCATGAGGGGGGTCTCCTGCCGGCTGGTTTTTCGACCGGTGAAGGTTGTTGTTCACAGTCTCCAGGGAAAACGGGTCCGGCGATCAACATCAATGGTGCAACCATACCTTGTCGAAGGGCTCCCAGTCAATCGGGATGCCGCGCCCCCAGACGCACCCGGATTCAGGATGGTTTTTGCGCCGCGGGCGGTGCGTGGGGCACCCGCCGCAGCCGGCTCACGTCATATCCCTGCTCTTCCAGGAACCGGACCATCGCGTGGTAATCCTCCTCCGGGATCAACGGCTGCCGGGCCATGATCCAGGCGTAGTCGCGCCGGGTCCGGCCGATCACCGTCCGGGAATAGTCTTCGGCCAGGTAGATGATCCGGTACTCCGCCTTGATCGGCCAGATGAACTGCATGCCCCAGACCGCATTGGACTGCGGGTCCCGGATGAACCCGCGGGGGGTGTATTTCTTGGGGGGCCCATCGAACCCGCCCTGGTTGAAGGTGAACGTGGTTGCAACGCTGCCGTCGGCGTCCAGCCGATAGGATTCGATCGCGTTGTAGGCGTCGGTTTCGATGAAGGTCGGGATGGCGGCGATCACGTACCAGTCGCCCATGAAGCGCGGCAAATCGACCGCTTCGGCCGTGTGGATCGGGGCCCGACTCTGGCAGCCCGCCGCTGCGATCACCAACCCCACCATGGCCGCCCGCACCAGATTTTTTCTCATGCCGCCCCCTTGCCCGTCGAAAATAGGTCTTTGAGCCCAATTTCGGTCGTAATGCTTTTCCATCCGAGGATAGCCATCAATCGGGCGCAGTCAAAACCGCGCCCTCCCCGCGCGCCACAAAAAAACCCCGCCCATGCAGCGGGCGGGGCTTCCAAGGAAGGGGAGCCTGCTATCGACGGCAGGCCGAAAGCCGTCAGACGGGCTATTCGTCTTCTTTCAATTTCTCCTGCAGGTTTTCGCGCAGCAGATCGCCGAAGGTCGTGGTTCGTTGCGACCCCAGGCTGCTCACGTAATCGCTCAGCAGGCCCTGCTCGCCTTCGATCTCCAGGCGCTTGATGGACAGGCCGATCCGCCGTTCGTCGCTGTTGATGGTCATCACCTTGGCGGTGATCATGTCGCCGATGGTGTATCGGCCGACCGGCGTCTTGATCTTCTCCTTGCTGATCTCGGAAACGTGCACGAGGCCTTCGATGCCCTCCTCGATCTCCACGAAAATGCCGAAATCGGTCACGTTGGTAATCGTGCCGGTCACCTCGCTGCCCACCCTGAAACGTTGGCTCAATGTCTTCCAAGGGTCCGGCTGCAGCTGCTTGACGCCGAGCGAGAAGCGCTCGTTGTCTTTTTCGATGTCGAGTACGATGGCCTGGACCATGTCGCCCTTCTTGTAGATCTCGGAGGGGTGTTTGATCCGCTTGGTCCAGGAGAGATCGGAGATGTGCACCAGCCCGTCGATGCCCTCGTCGATCCCAATAAAAATGCCGAAGTCGGTGATGTTCTTGATCTTGCCCTCGATCGTGGTGCCCACCGGGTATTTCTCGGCGATAACGTCCCACGGGTTGGGAGCGGCCTGTTTCATCCCTAAAGAAATGCGCCGGGCCTCGGGCTTGATGTCCAGCACCAGGGCATCGACCTCCTCCCCCACCGAGACCACCTTGGACGGGTGCCGGACCTTGCGGGTCCAGGACATTTCAGAGACGTGGATCAACCCCTCGATGCCCTCCTCCAGCTCCACGAAAGCGCCGTAGTCGGTCAGACTCACGACGCGCCCCGCCACCCGCGAACCGACCGGGTATTTTTGAGCGGCCGTGCTCCAGGGGTCGGCCATCAGCTGCTTCATTCCCAGGGAGACCCGCTCCTTTTCGAGGTCGAGGTTGAGGACCTTCACGGTGATCTGGTCGCCGATCTTGAACAGGTCGGAGGGGTGTTTGACCCGGCCCCAGGAGATGTCCGTTATGTGCAGCAGTCCGTCCATGCCGCCCAGGTCGACGAAGACGCCGTACTCGGTGATGTTCTTGACCACACCGGGCATCACCTTGCCTTCGTGGATGGAGGCCAGCGTGGCCGCGCGCTTGGACTCACGCTCTTTCTCGAGCAGCACCCGCCGGGACAGCACGATGTTGCTGCGTTTGCGGTTGTATTTCAGTATTTTGAAGTCGTAGGTCTTGCCGACCATTTCGTCCAGGTTGCGGATGGGCCGAAGGTCCGCCTGCGAGCCCGGCAGGAAGGCCGGGACCCCGATGTCCACGGAGAATCCGCCCTTGACACGGCTGGTGATGACGCCGCGGATGGTGCCGTCCTCGTCGTGGCACTTCTTGATGTTGTCCCAGACCTTGATGTTGGCCGCCTTGTCCTTGGAGAGGATGACGCGCTCCTCCTCGTCGTCCCACCACTCGACCATGACCTCGACGGTGTCGCCCACCTTGGCGGTGATGCTGCCGTCTTCGGCCCGGAACTCGTTGATGCGGATCTGCCCTTCGGATTTGTAGCCGATGTCGACCAGCACCAGGTCCTTGTCGACGGAGGTGATCACCCCGGTGACCACTTCGCCCTCCTTAAACTGGCCGAAGCTGTCCTCGTACATCATCATGGACGGCTCGCCGGCATCCGGGCCGGGCTCTTTGGCCTCGGCCACCGCATCCGCCGGTATGCGGGTCGTTTCGTCATTTTCAGCGTTGGTTGTGATGTTGACCATAGACGTGGATTCCTCCCTTTGATACCGGCCGTCGCGGCCCGGCGCATGTTTATGAACCGCTTACTTTTAACAGACTCGTGGAAAAAATCAACGACAAAATGAGGCGGGGTGCCGAAGCGGCATAATTTCAGCGCACGGCCGGCGGCCAGGCGCTCGCTGGCGCCGCTCCCGGCACCGACCTTCCTTGGGTCCGTTGCCGCGTGCTTCCCTTTGAAAAAGGGGGTTGGGGGGGGGGTATTGCTCCGGCAACAAATACCGTCAAACACCTTATCGCTGGGATAGCCCGACGGGGGTGGCCGGAACGGACGGGTCCCCATTTGAACATGTTTTGCTGCCGGTTTTATAATATCGGCTTCCGTCCTCCACCGCCCTGCGGGAGGGGCAAGAGCAGGCGAAGTTTCATGCATCGTGGGGGTCCTGAGAGAGGCACGAACGTTTTCACGAAGCCGTCAGCTTGGCCTTCACGTGGCCGAGCATCAGCTCCACCACCTGATCGACGGTCAAATCGGATGAGTCGATCCGGATGGCGTCCTCCGCCGGTTTAAGCGGCGCCAGGGCGCGCGTGCTGTCCTGCTCGTCCCGACGGCGCAGGTCCCGCACCACCTCCTCCAGGTCCGCGGCGCCCGCGTTCTGAAGCTCGGCAAATCGGCGGTCGGCCCGGGTGGCCTCCGAGGCGCTCAGGAAAAATTTCAGGTCCGCCTCCGGGAACACCACCGTGCCCATGTCCCGGCCCTCGAACACGACCGCCTTCTCGCGGCCCAGCTCCTGCTGCACCTTCAGCAGGAAGGCCCGCACGACCGGGCGGGCGGAAACCCTCGAGGCCAGCATCGACACCTCGGGGGTGCGGATCCGCTCGGTGATCTCCTCGCCGTTCACCAGAATCCTGGATCCGCTCCGGCCGCGCTCGAGCGCGAGCCGGAGGCCGGCGAGCATTCGGCCCAGGGCCTCGTCGTCCTCGGGGGCCACCCCTCGGGCCCGCGCGGTGTGGGCCACCCCGCGGTAGAGGGCGCCGGTGTCGACATAGCGGTAGGCCAGCCGGTCCGCCAGCGCCCGGCTGACGGTGGTCTTGCCGGCGCCGGCCGGCCCGTCGATGGTGATGAGCAGTTTTTGCATGTGCTTGGTTCAGCCCCGGTGGCTGCGGGCGTCAGGCCGCCAGCACCTGCCTCAGCGCCTCGATGAAGCGCTGGTTCTCCTCGGGTCGCCCCACGCTGACCCGCAGGTGCTCCGGGTAGCCATAGCCGCTGAGCGGCCGGACGATGACCCCCCGGTCGAGCAGCGCCTCGAAAACAGCCTGCGCCGGCCGGGGGACCCGGAAAAAAATGAAATTGGACTGCGTGGGCAGGCAGTCGAGACCCAAAGACCGCAGCGAATCGTAGAGGAAGTCGACCCCGGCGTGCACGGCCTTGAGGGTTTGGCTCAGAAATTCCCGGTCGTCCAGGGCGGCCTCGGCCGCTTTCTGCGCCGGCAGGCTGACGTTGAAGGGCTGGCGCACCCGGTGCAGAATCTCGGCCACCGCGGCCGGCATGATGCCGTAGCCGACGCGCATCCCGGCCAGGCCGTAGGCCTTGGAAAAGGTCCTCAGCCCCACCACCGGCCGGTGCCCGGTGGCGAAGTCCCGGCTGTCCGGGTGGTCCGGCGCCCGCACGAACTCGATATAGGCCTCGTCCAAGACCAGCAGCACATCGGGCGGCAGCGCCGCCATCAGGGCCTCGATCTCCGCGCGCCCGACCATGGAGCCGGTGGGGTTGTGGGGCGAGTTGACGAAGACCATCCGCGTCCGGGGGGTTGCCCGGCCGGCCATGGCCGCGAGGTCGTTGCGGTAGGCGGCCAGCGGCACCTCCACCGGCGTGGCGCCAGCCGCCCGCGTGACGATTTCGTACATCTGGAACGACGGGCGCGCCAGGATGACCTCATCCCCGGGCTGGAGGAAGGCCGTGGCCAGCATGACGATGATGTCGTCGGAACCGTTGCCGAGCACGATGTTTTCGGGGGCGAGGTCCAAACGCGCGGCAAGCCGGCGGGTGAGCTCGAACCCGCCGCTTTCGGGGTAGCGGTGCACGTTTGCCAGGGACTGCCGCACGGCCTCGAGCGCCATCGGGGAGGGGCCCAGCGGGTTTTCGTTCGAGGCGAGTTTGACGGCGCCGCGAACCCCCCGCTCGCGTTCGACCTCCTCGACCGGTTTGCCGGGCACATAGGCCGGGATGGCCAGGATATGGGCGGGCACGTGGAGCTTCATGGCGGGAGCACCGGCCGGGCTTGAAGGATGCCGTTTCCGGCGCGGCACTACTTGCCCCCCGCCGCCTTGCGGCCGGCCTCGAGCGCTTTCAGGTTGAGGGGCATCAGTTTGGCCTTCTGAGCGAATTTATCCTTGACGGCCTGCGTGAGCGACTCGAACCGCACCACCCGGCTGCGCGCCACGAAGGCCGCCAGCGCCACGATGTTGGCGGCCTTAACGTTTCCGAGCTCGCCGGCGACCTCGATGATGGGCACTCTGAGCTCGTCCACGTCGGTGCGGCCCGCGCCGACCGGAATGATGGAGGAGTTGACGAAGACGACCCCGCCGGCCTTAACCGTCGGGGCAAATTTCTCGAGCGAGGGCCGGTTCATCGCCACTAGATGCCGAGGGTTGCGGATAATGGGGGAGCCGATGGGCTGATCGCTGATCACCACGGTGCAATAGGCGGTGCCGCCGCGCATCTCCGGTCCGTAGGAGGGGATCCAGACAACCTCGTGGCCCTCGTCCATGGCCGCCTGGGCCAGGATCTGCCCCATCAGCATGACCCCCTGCCCGCCGAACCCCGCAAACTGGACCTCACTCTGCATGTTTCCTCCCCGCGGCCGGATTCAGGCGGCCGGCTTCCGGCGTCTTGTATTCCCCCAGAGGGTAGTAGGGCAACATCTTTTCCTCGACCCATTTGAGCGCATCCACCGGGGTCATGCCCCAGTTGGTCGGGCATGTGCTGAGCAGCTCCACCAGGCTGAAGCAGGTGTTGGCCGCCTGATAGCTGAAGGCCTTGTGGATCGCCTTCTTCGCGCGGTTGATGAACTTGGGCTTGATCAGGGCTTCGCGGGCGATGTAGGCGGGCGTCTCCAGCGCGGAGAGCAGCTCGGCCATCTTGATGGGCATCCCGGTGTCCGCCACCTTGCGCCCGAAGGGCGAGGTGGTGGTGCGCTGGTCGGGCATGGTGGTGGGGGCCATCTGGCCGCCGGTCATGCCATAGACCGCATTGTTGATGAAGATGGTGGTGAATTTCTCGCCGCGGTTGGCGGCGTGGATGATTTCGCTCATGCCGATGCTCGCCAGGTCCCCGTCGCCCTGGTAGGTGAACACCATGAGGTCGGGCCGCACCCGCTTGATGCCGGTCGCCATGGCCGGGGCGCGGCCGTGGGCGGCTTCCTGGAAGTCGAATGTAAAATAGTTGTAGCACAGCACCGCGCAGCCGACCGGGGCGACTCCGACGGTGCGGCCGCGGAGGCCGAGCTCGTCGATGACTTCGGCCACCAGCCGGTGGGCCACCCCGTGGGTGCACCCCGGGCAGTAGTGCGTAACGACATCGGCAAGCGCCTCGGGCCGGTGAAATGCTTTTCCCATAATTTTTGCTCCTATTCGTGAAGGCGACAAGCGTTGGGTTCCTCGCGGGCTGTGCTCATAGCAACATATCATGACACGTGCCACAAAAATTATTCGCAAGAAACCCGCACGCTGCTACAGCAGCGTGCGGATTTCTTCCATGACTTCTTCCGGCGTCGGGACCTCGCCGCCGCACTTGCCGTACCAGTGGACCGGCCTGATCCCCTTGACGGACAGCTCAACGTCCTCCACGAGTTGGCCCATGCTCATCTCCACGCTGATGAGGGCGCGGCAGCTGGCCTTGGAAGCCGCGTCGAACACGGCCTGCTTGGGGAACGGGAAGAGCGTCTGGGGCCGCACCATGCCGACCTCGACGCCATCGTGCTTGAGGTTGTCGATCACCGTGCGGCACACCCGGCTCATGGTGCCGTAGCTCACAATCAGCACGCGGTAGTCCCCCTCGAGATTGTAAGACTCGAAACGGATTTCCTCCCGGGCCATGCACTCGTACTTGGCCTTAAGGTTTAGGTTGTGGGCGTTGAGTTCTTCGGGCACGAGGTAGAGCGTCTTGACGAGGTTGCGCCGGTCGCTGCCGCGCGCCTCCATGCCGCTGGTGGCCCAATCGTCTTTGTTGGGCGGCTCGCTTTTGAGGTGATCCGGGAACTCGACCGGTTCCATCATCTGGCCGATCAAACCGTCGCCCAGGATCATGACCGGGTTGCGGTATTTTTCCGCCAGCGGGAAGGCCTGCATGACCATCTCGACGGCTTCCTGGACACTGGCGGGGGCCATTACCAGCAGACGATAGTCGCCGTGCCCGCCGCCTTTCACGGCCTGAAAGTAATCGGCCTGGGAGGGCAGAATGCCGCCCAGACCGGGCCCGCCGCGCATGATGTTGACAAACACCGTTGGGCACTGGGCGGCCGTGATGTAGCTGATGCCCTCGGACATCAGGCTGATTCCCGGGCTCGAGGAGGTCGTAAAGACCCGGGCCCCGCAGGCGGCGGCGCCGAAGATCATGTAGGACACGGCCACTTCGCTCTCGCCCTGGAGGAAACTTCCGCCCGCCTCCGGCAGCCGTTTCAAAAGGTATTCGGCCACCTCGGACTGGGGGGTGATCGGGTAGGCGAAGTAGTTCAGGCACCCGGCTCGAATGGCCGCCTCGCCGATGGCTTCGTTGCCCTTCATCAGCACCTTGCCCATGTCATGCCCTCCGTTTCGCACGGCCGGCGGCCCCGCCGGCGATCTCGTTGATGGCGATGGCCACATCCGGGCAAACCGTGCAGCAGATCGCACAGAAAATACAGTCTTCCGGCCGCGCCTGAACAGCGGGAAAATAGCCTTTGAGGTTCACCTCGCCTGCAATCTCCAGGACATTCTTGGGACAGGCGGCCACACACAGCCCGCATCCCTTGCAGCGGTCCTTGTCGATGATATGCTCGTAGGTCATGCGCTCACTCCTCCTGTCGGCCCGGCGGCCGCGCTTTTTTCCACGGGGGCACCAGCTGCCGGCGGATCGCCAGCAGCGGGCATTCGACACGCAAAGCGGCCAGCTCGCCCAGGAGTTCTTCGGCCGCTGTGATACACACGAGCGGCAGCCCGCTTTGCCGCGAAAGCACCCGCATGAACCGGTAACCCTCTTCGATCTCCCGCACCGTGGTCTCGTCGATCAAATTGGCGTTGCCGATGAAGCCGGTGATGGGCAACTGGGATGCGGCTTCGATTTCACGGCGGACCTTCAGGCAGCCGTCCAGGGTCCCGGTCGCGGGCCGCAACGGGTTGACGACCTGCAGCACCTGCAGCGGGCGGCCGGCAAACGCATCCCCCAACGCCGCCAGCACCCTGACGCCAACCGGGTCGCCGCCGGCATCTAAAAGGGTGAGCCCTCCGCCCTGCCGGATGATGCCCGCCACCGTCGGACTCAGTACCGGCAATTCGGACTGCAGGTACGCCTCCGGCGGCAGCACGACCTCGATGCCCAATTCCGCAAGCGGTCCTCGCAGCTCGCGGGAGCGGAAGTACGGGTTCACCAGGTCGAGGTCGGCCAGGCGCACCTGCATTCCCGCCAATCGATGATGGACCGCGAGATGGATGGCCACCTCGGACTTGCCGCTGCCGTAACTGCCGACGATAACGACGATGCCTGCCAGCCGCAGTTCCACCCCGGCCCCCGCGCGTTGGGTTGAGGCTTTTGCCTGGACGACCTGCAGCGGGCAAAAAGCCAAGTGGTTTTTTAGAAGCTTATGCACAGCCTGTCAAGCGATTTGCAGGCCGATGGCCGGGGCCGGCAGGCGATTCTCATGCGATTTGCCCTTCCGCTGCGTGCCGCGCTGTGCTAAGTGCTCGGCCATGGGATCTGTCAAAACCGGCCTGGAGCAGCTGATCGAAGCCCCGCCCCCATGGATGGAAGGCCGCCGGCTGGGGCTGCTCTGCAACCCGGCCTCGGTAGACCGGCGTTTTCGGCATGCCCGGCTGCTGGTGGACGCCAGGTTTCCGCGCGCCCTGCGCGCGCTGTTCTCCCCGCAGCACGGGTTTTTCGCCGAGAAGCAGGACAACATGGTCGAGTCCGAGGACCTTCTCGACCCGGTCCTGGGCATACCGGTCTTCAGCCTGTACGGCCGCAGCCGCATCCCCAGCCCGGAGATGTTTGCCGACCTCGACCTGCTGCTCGTGGACCTCCAGGATGTCGGCACCCGTGTCTACACCTTTGCCTCGAGCCTGTCTTACTGCATGGAAACCGCCGCGGCGTGCGGCAAAACGGTTGTGGTATTGGACCGGCCCAACCCTGTCGGGGGACAGGCCGTGGAAGGCAACCTGCTCAGGCCCGAGTGGGCCTCCTTCGTGGGACGCTACCCCATCCCCATGCGCCACGGCCTGACCCTGGCCGAGTTGGCCCGGCTTTTCAACACCCGCTTCGGGATCGGCTGCGACCTGAACGTCGTCCCCATGTCCGGCTGGACCCGCGGCATGCTGTTCGCGGACACGGGCCTTCCCTGGGTGCCACCCTCCCCCAATCTACCCACACCGGCCTCGGCGGCGGTCTATCCCGGGCAGGTGCTCTGGGAGGGCACCAACGTGTCCGAGGGGCGCGGGACGACCCAGCCGTTCGAGCTGTTCGGGGCACCGTTTCTCTCCCTGCCGGCGCTGGAGGCCGATCTGTCGCAAACGCCCATCGACGGCGCCGTCCTGCGGCCGGCGGTGTTCGAGCCCACGGCCCAAAAATGGCAGGGCCGCGCCTGTCATGGGTTTCAGATCCATGTCACCGACCCGCAGCGTTTTGCGCCCTACCGGACGAGCCTGCGGCTCTTGCAGGCGCTTCTTCGCCGCCACCCGCAGGAGTTCGCCTGGCGCCCGCCCCCCTACGAGTACGAGCATGAGCGCATGCCCATCGACCTGCTTATCGGCGACCTCTCGGTGCGCCGGCGGCTCGAGTCGCTGGAGCCGCTCGAACGCATCGAAGCCTCGTGGCGGCAGGAGCTGGCCGAGTTCGATGCGCTGCGACGGGAGGTTTTGCTTTACAACGACTGAGGCGCACGGCACGCTCAGCGACGCAGAGCCGCGGAATCGGCGCCGGCACCCCCTCCCGGATGGAGGCTGAGGGGGTTGTGAGAGGGGACCGCTCTCGGTCGCTCCTATTTCGAAACAACGGATCGTTTTCGGAGCAATGATGGGCTCAACCGACAAGACCGATCCGGCCCGCTGGGTCCGGATGCGATTTAAAAAGAACAAGGTCTGGGTGGCGGCCGACGCCGCGGACCGACCGCTTCAAGCCGGCGGCCTGGCCCGGATCAAGTACCAGTTGGACCAGGACCAGGATTACCGGGTGCGCGCGGACACGCTCAGGCCGCTGGAGAAGAAGCCCGCCGCGCCCTCGCCGCAGCCGGCCCGCCGGTCGCCTTGCGCATCCGCGCCGGGGGATGCGCGCTGTGTGCACATTTACACGGACGGCGCCTCCTCCGGCAACCCCGGGCCCTCCGGCATCGGCGTCGTGCTGCTGCACGGGCCGCACCGCAAGGAAATCGCCGAATATATCGGGGTCGCCACCAACAACATCGCCGAGCTGCGCGCCATCCAAGAGGGGCTGGCCGCGCTGAAAAAAAAGGACCTCCCCGTACGCGTCTACACCGACAGCAGTTATGCGCACGGCGTGCTGACCCTCAACTGGAAAGCAAAAAAAAATCAGGGGCTGATCGCCGCCATCCGCCGTGACATGCAAGCGTTCAGTGACTTGAAAGTGATCAAAGTGGAGGGGCATCGGGGGGTGGTGGAAAACGAGCGCGCCGACCGCCTGGCCGTCAGCGCCATCCAGGATGCCGTTCGTCAACCCTAACCCATGCGCCGGCTGAAAGCCGGTCACCTTTAGGTTCGAGGGGCCTATGGCTGGAGTGAAACTACAAAAAAGCCCGGCCCCGATGGGGGGGCCGGGCGAAAGCATTTTCAGGTCTATTAGGTTTTGTGCTCCGACTTGAGCGTTTCGAGCTCTTTTTTCAATTCGGAAATTTCACTCTTGTATTTGTCCATCTCGTCCGGCGCCACCGCGGTCGAAGGGGTCTCGTCCTTCTTCCAGGAATCCTTCATCTCGTCAAAGCCGAGATAGATCGCCAAGCCTCCCCCCAACAGCAGCAGCGCAGGAACGGTCCCTTTGAGAACCGTCAGGAAGTCAAACCACCACAAGCCCAACCCGATCAACCCCAATGCTGCCGCCACGGCACCGCCAACCAACGTTTTCATGATCTCACATCCTCCTTTCGGCTTCCAAATGGTATGGAATTCACTAACTCAGTATCAGATCAGCATGCAAGCGCGATGCGCTCGACCCGGTTGCGCAAATTGAACGTGTGGATCTTTATCTGAAATTTATAGCACACCTCTTTTTTTTAGACAAGGCCCTTTTAGAACCCCTTTTTGAGTCGATCCCGACCTGGAAAACCCATTTCCCGTGCCGCCGTCCGGTTGCAAACTGAACCCGGTTTTGATATGACCCCATCCAATGGAAGAACCTGCCTCTCAGCCGCTGCCGACCGGCAGCCGGGTCCGGCGTTGGATCGACCGGGCCTTACACGGCACCCCTCACCACTACCGCAGCGTATTGCCGGAGACCCCCGGTCCCATCCTGTCCCGGGCGCTCACGCTTTTTTATTGCGGGGTCCGTCTGGAGGAGCCCCAGAGGGCCGCCCTGCGCCGGTTGCCCGAGGAGGCGATTGTCGTCTATGCCTCGAAAAACAAGAGCGATTTTGCATTTCTTTTTGCCTACAGCCGCTACCGCGCTCCCGGGATGCGATACCCCCGATTCGGTTTAGGCGGACGCTTTTTCATATGGCAACCCCCGGCCCGGATGTTTCGCATCCTGCTCTCACACCTCGACAGCTTGCTGCGACGGCGCCGGTTTTTAGACCCTTACGGCAGCGGGTATTTCCGCGGGGAACTGCTGAACGCCAAGGCCGGCTTTTTCACCCTGATCCCCAACCGGAAATTCTGGTGGCATTTCGGCCGCACCCCGATGGATCCCGTAGAGTTTCTGATAACCGTCCAACAGGCCGTCGATGTGCCGGTGCTCATCATCCCCCAGCTCATACTGTTCAGCAAAAAGCCACGGCGCGCACACCCCACCCTGATCGACATGCTCTTCGGGCCGGAGGACGAACCGGGGCGGCTGCGGGGGCTCGTGGCGCTCTTCAAAAAACGCGGGCAGGCTTTTGTCGAAATATCCGAGCCGATCCATCTGCGCGAATTCCTGGATCGGCCCGACATCCAGCCGCACGGCGCCGACTATCAGGCCGGCATCCTGCGCGGCGAGATCCTCGAGCGGTTTCAACGCCATCGCCGGAGCATCACCGGGCCGGTTCTCAAACCGCGCGCCGAGCTGAAGGAGAGCATCCTCGCCGGCGATCGCTTTCAGCAGTTCCTGCAGTCGCACGCGGAATCCCAGGGGATCACCCTCGGCGAGGCCCGCACCAAAGCCGCTGACATCATTGACGAGATCGGGGCCGATTTCAGCCCGAACTGGATCGTGGTTTACGCCGAAATCGTGGGCTGGATCCTGAACAACCTGTTCGACGGGCTGGTGATGAACCCGGAGGAGCTGGCCGCCGTCAAACGCATGAGCCTGCGCGGCCCGCTGGTGTTTATCCCATCGCACAAGAGCCATGTGGATTACCTCATTTTGTCCTATGTGATGTACAACAACGACCTGCCGTGCCCGCTGGTCGCCGCCGGCAAGAACCTCTCGTTCTGGCCCATCGGCCCCCTGTTCCGCCGCGGCGGCGCCTTCTTCATCCGGCGCACCTTTCGGGGTGCCGTGCTGTATGCACGCGTTTTTGCCGAATACATCCACAAACTGCTCGAGGAAGGTTACAACATAGAGCAGTTCATCGAAGGCGGCCGCAGCCGCACCGGCAAACTGCTGACACCCAAGCTGGGCCTGCTCTCGATCATTCTCAACGCCCAGCGCAACGGCGCCTGCCGGGACCTGGTGTTCGTGCCGGTGGCAATCGCCTACGACCAGGTCCTGGAGGAAAAGTCCTACCTGCAGGAGCTCGGGGGCGGCGACAAACAGCCGGAAACCCTGCGCCAAGTGCTGAGCGCGCGACAGTTTTTGAAAAAGCGCTACGGGAAGGTCTACCTGACCTTCGGCAGCCCCTTTGCGCTCCAGGACCTAGCGGCCGGCGAGAGCGTTTCCGTGCGCGATGCGGGCCCGCCGGAGCTGAACCGATTCTGCCGCAGCTTAGCCCATCGCATCGCCCACGAAATCAACCTTGTCAGCGTCGTCACCTCGCAGGCGCTCACGGCGGCGGCCATCCTCAACGGGGTTCGCGAGCGTTTCTCGTTCGAGGAGCTGATGGCGGTTGCCGACGTCTACCTGGTCCATCTGGACGCGGTCGGGGCACGGCTCGCCGACACCCTGCTCCTCGACCACCGGCGGGCCATCGCCCACGCAGTAAGCGCTTGCGTCCAGCAGAAAACGTTGGAGGCGCTGAAAACCGACCCGGACGACGCGGCGGAGTCGGCCGGGTTCATGTTGAACGAAAACCGGCGGCCGGTGTTGGATTACTACAAGAACACCTGCATCGCCTTTTTCGTGCCCGTGGCCTTCACGGCGCTGGCGATTCTTCAGCGCGATGCGTTCCAGTTCCTGGCATCCGACCTGCACACCGAGATCGAGTGG
>JAWOHH010000142.1:0-67176 GCA_046496215.1 Desulfobacterales bacterium | reverse complement strand
GGCGAGAATGGTGCGGCGGCCGTTGATCATTGCTTCGGTGGGCGAGAGCACCTGCTCCATGACCACGTTGATCGACTCGACCCCGCTTTCGGCCAACGCCCCGCGGGCGGCGGCAATCGGCTGAAACTTTTCTAACAAGGTCATGGCGACGCCCTCCCGATCAGGTGTTGGAGTTGGACGGTGAAGTCCTTGACGGTGCGGATGTCGGGAAGGATGTTGAGCGGGACCGAAATGTCGAAGCGGTCTTCCACCTGCTCGACCAGGCTCATGACCTTGAGCGAATCGAACTCGAGATCGGCCACGAGGTCCGTGTCCGCTTCGACGGCTCGCTCCGGCGGGGCGAGCGGCTTGATCAATTCGACGACCTGCAGCAGGATTTCATCGTAGCCTTGCATGGTTCATTCCTGTGTGGATGGAGAGGCCTCCGGCTCCATTGATTGCAACCTTTCAGGGCCGGGGAGCGTCGAAACTCTCCAGCGTGGACCTGATCCCATCTTCCAGAAGGACCGATGGTCGCCACCCGGTAGCGCTGCGCAGCGGTGCATCGTCGCACACCCAATCGGGGTGTGTCAGCTCCCGCACCTTGCCGGGCGTGAGCATCGGCCGGTGCCCCGTCAGGCGTGCCAAGGCCTGGTTGACCGATGCAGCGGCGTACAACACGGCTGCCGGGACTCGGACCTGGCGTACCGGGCGGCGGGTGACCCGCACAAAGGTGGCGATGACATCGCTCCACGAGTAGCCGCCGGCATGGCCGTCATGCAGTTCGAACGGCCCGGCCTCCCAATCCCGAATTTCGACCATGTGCCGGATGGCGTCAACCAGATCCTCGACATGGATCAACGAAAGCCGTGCGTCGGTTCGTCCGAGGACCGGCGCGATTCCGCGTTGCATCGCCTTGAAAAGCGGCCGCATCTCGCGGTCCCTGGGCCCATAAACGGCCGGCGGCCGGAGCACGGACCACACCATCCCCTGCGCGGCGGCCCGCAGCGCCTCTTCCCCGCCCCGTTTGCTGGCCGCATAAAAAGACAGATGCGGCTCCCGGGCGGCGAGGGAGGAGATCAGCAAAAACCGCGGCATCGGGTGTGATCGACGGGCCGTTTGGGCCAGCCGCAAGACACCCTCGACATTGACACGGTCGAACTGTTCCTGCGTTGCCCCGCGCACCGCGCCGGCGCAATGAACGATCGCTTCGGTTCCCTGGACCAGCCGTGCCAGGCTCTCGGCGTCCGAGAGGCTCCCCTGGATCCATTGCACATCGCCGTCGGTCCGGCTGGTGGGCGATGCCCCGGCTCGTGTCCGGTACAAAGCACGTACGTGCCAGCCGTGGCCGACCAGTTTGCGGGTCAAGGCGGCGCCGATGAAGCCCGTGGCTCCTGTGATGGCCAGCGTACGGGGCATTGAGTCCTTCAACGAGAACCGGCGATCACTCTGCAAAATCTGCAGGTTATGATCGCCGGTAACATCCTGCGGTTCGAATCGAACAACCGCTGGGCCTTCGCAGCCGTTAGAGGCTCAGCCGGTCTTGCGGCGCAATAAGTAAAAGTCGTCGCTGTCGCCCGGCTGTTCGGTCTTGCCGTCGGCAACGCGCTGCAAGAAGTCATTCTTGGCCCCCGACCGTGAAAGCTTGCCCGAGGTGGTTCGCGGCAGGGTGTTGCGGGCGACCAGTTCGATGAAACAGTCGATCCCCAGATCCTGCCGGATGAGCGACTGGATCCGGGCGACAAGCTCGTTGCGTTTGGAAGCGTTCGACTCGCGGCACTCGATGACCAAGACCGCTTTGTCCTCGCCGTTGGGCGCCGTCACGGAAAAGGCCGATCCATCGCCGGTTCGAACCTCGGATTGGCTCTCGGCGATGTATTCCAGATCCTGGGGCCAGACGTTGCGTCCGTTGATGATGATCAGGTCTTTTTGCCGGCCGGTGATCACGATGCTGCCGTCGGCGACGTACGCCAAGTCCCCGGTGTTCAGCCAGCCTTCCGGAGACAGCACGTCCCGCGTGAGGGTCTCCTCCCCGAAGTAGCCTGACATGACGCTGGGACCGCGCACGTAAAGCGTTCCCACCCGGCGCTCCGGCAGGGGTTGCCCCTCGCTGTCCCGCACCTCGATTTCGTACCCGGGAAGCGGCACGCCGCATTTGACGAGGCTCTTGGATCCGGCGGGATCCTCCGCGGAGGCGACGGCCGCCTCCTGCGACTGCGCCATGGCCTCGGCCTTGACGGCGTCGAGTTGAATGCCCTGGCCCAACGGCGAAAAGCTCACCGCCAGCGAACATTCGGCCATGCCGTAGCAGGCGGAAAATGCCTTGGGGTCAAAGCCGCTCGGCGCCAGTATCTCGGCGAAACGGGACAGCGGTTCGGACCGGATGGTTTCCGCCCCGACGCCGGCCAGCCGCCAGGAGCGCAGGTCGAACTGGCCCGCCGTGTCCTCCCTCAGCCGTTGAGCGCAGAGTTCATAGCCGAAGGGCGGCCCGAAGGAAACCGTCGCACGGTTTTGCGAAATCAGCGTCAGCCACAGCCGCGGCCGCATGCCGAAATCCCGGGTTTTGAGATAATCGACCGTGACCTGGGACGCCATGGGGGATAGCATTAAACCGACCAGCCCCATGTCATGATAATAGGGCAGCCAGGACATGCTGCGATCGTCCGGTCGGACCCGGACCCCGTCCCGGATGATGCTCGTTAGGTTGTTCATGACCGTCCGCTGGGTGATCATCACCCCGCGCGGAAAGCGGGTGCTGCCCGAGGTGTACTGGAGGTAGGCCAGCTCATCCGGCCCTGAAGGCCGGATCAGCCCCTTGGACGGCGGTATCTCCGCAAAACGCTCCGGGGTGCCGACGAACGCCAGGGGCAATCCTTCGGCAGCCTCGGTAAGAAAGGATAAAAACATCGAGGGTGCGATGGCCACTTCGGCACGGCAGTTGAGCAGGAGGCGCCGCAACTGGGCCACATAGGATTTATGGCCGCCCAGGTGAATCGATGCGGGCAGCGGCACCGGCACCATCCCGGCGTATTGGCATCCGTAGAAGAAACGTAAAAAATCCGGACAGGTTTCAGCGACCAATGCCACTCGCGATCCGCGGGGCAGGTTGAGGTCCATCAGTTTGCGCGCAATTTCGAGGGCCTCGTCCCGCAGCACGGCATAGGGCAGGACCGCTTCAAGCTGGCCCCTGCCGTTGTAAAAATTGGCCCCGGTCTCCCCGCGTGCGGCATAATCAAGAGCTTCAGACAACGATTCAAAGTCGCCGGGCCTCAACGCCAATTTATGTTCGGTCGGTGTCGCCTCCATAATGATCCATCATCCTCTTTAGTTTCTGTGCAGGTTTGGAGAATCAGTCCAGTTCAACCACACGCCATGACTGCGGTGACGCATCCGCCGTTACCGATTGCTCCACCATGTACGGAAACAACTTCTCAATTTGATAAGGTTTATCCCATCCAAATGGGATTGTCAAACTGCCGGTATGCAACCCCTTCGTTTCAGGTTACCAAGTATAACTCGAAACGGTCAAAAACACCAATTTCAAAAAGGCGCCCCCCTATTAATCCATGTTTTTCGGAAATGCAAGGGTCTTAGCCCAAAATCCCAAAAACGACTTGAAAATCCATCCGGAAAACTTTAGGCTGTCCAATGCTAAACAACCTGGCCTGACGGCGATCGACATTGCACCTTGCCGATGATTGAACGGCTCAGAGCGCTTCCATATATATTAGGTCACGTCAACCACAGCCTTGCGAATCATCCCGATTCGTCTCTGCCTGTTCGTGGCCCCCCTGCAAATGGATTCGTTGTGAGGGGATCTCTCTACATTATGGCAACTATTTCCACAAGTCCTTTTTTTGCCGTTGTTCTCGCCGCGGACCGCACCTCAGCCGACCCGGTGGCGCACGCTGCAGGGGCGGCATGCAAAGCGCTGGCGCCGGTGGCCGGCCGACCGATGCTCCTGCGCGTTCTGGATGCCCTGGCCGATGCTGAAGAGGTCAAGCGGTGCATCATCTGCGGCCCTTCCGTCGAGATCCTCGACGGTGTGCCGGAACTCAGGGATCGGATTGCCTCCGGCGCCATCGGCTGGCTGCCGCACCAGGCAACTCCCAGCACCAGCGCCCTGGCCGCCTTGCACAGCCTGCCGGAGGATGCCCCGGTGCTCCTGACGACCGCCGACCATGCGCTATTGAGTGCCGCGGTCGTGGACTATTTCTGCAGGCAGGCAAGAGCCTCCGGCTGCGATGTGGTGGCCGGCCTGGCGTCTCATGCCCTGACGGTGGCACGCTACCCTGGCATGCGGCGCACCAAGACGCGTTTCCGTGACGGCCCCTACTGCGGGTGCAACCTCTACGCTTTTCTCACCCCTGAAAGCAGATCGGCGGCGGACTTTTGGCGCCGGGTGGAGCACCAGCGCAAGAGCCCGCTTAAAATGATCGCCGAACTCGGCTGGCTGACCGCGCTGTGCTACGTCCTGGGCACCTTGTCGCTCAAAGGGGCCCTGAGGCTGATTTCCAAGCGCATGGGGATCCAAGCCGGGGCTGTGATCCTGCCTTATCCCGAGGCAGCCGTGGACGTGGACTCCGTGGACGACTGGCGGTTCGCTCAGGATATCGCCTCCCGAACAGGGGCCTGAACGTGATCCTGCAACGCTACATTGTTTGGGAAATCCTCAAGCCCACCATGGCCATTCTGGTGGTGTTGATCGCCATTTTCGCCAGCTACACCGCCGTGACCTACCTGGCCGAGGCCGTCGGCGGCGCACTGCCGCCGGCAACGGTTGGGGTGCTGATCGCCTTGAAGATCGGCATGGCCTTGGAGATACTCCTGCCCACGACCCTCTACCTGTCGGTCGTCATCGCGCTGGGGCGTCTTTACAAGGATTCTGAGATGACGGCCCTCGCGGCGAGCGGAGTGGGGATGGGCAGGGTGCTGAAGCCGGTCATGGCCTTGGCTCTGCCGGTGGCGCTTGCGGCGGGAGCGGCCTCGCTTTACGTCCGTCCGACGGCGTATGAGCAAATCTACCGCATGCTGGACCGGGCCAAAAACGAATTCGACATATCACGGTTGATGTCCGATCATTTCCTGGTGATGAATTCCGGGAGGCTGGTGTTTTTTGCAGATGAGGTGAATGAAAAGGGCCGGGGCGTCGGAAAAGTGTTTATCCGAGTTGCCGAAGGTAAAAACCGACAAGTCATCAACGCCGGCATGATGAATCAGGTGGCCGCCGAAGAGACCGGGCGGCGGGCTTTAGTGTTTCACGACGGCAGCTTTTTCCAGTTCCCCGTCGAAGGTGCCGGCGGCAGGGTCACGCGGTTCGAACGCGCCGAATATCCGATGCCGGCCGATCCGGGATCCGAAGACCGGTACCGCCGAAAGGCGGTCGCAACGATGCGGCTCCTGGGTTCTTCGAAGCTTGAAGATATCGCCGAACTGCAATGGCGCCTCTCCACCTTTTTGTCCACCTTGCTCCTGGCGATGCTGGGGGTGCCGTTGAGTCGCAGTGACCCTCGGAAGGGCAAGTACGCCCGAATCGGCCTGGCTGTCGTCATTTTTGCATTTTATTACCAAATGTTCGTAATCGCTAAAACATGGGTGGAGAAAGGCGTTGTGCCGCCCGTGATCGGAATCTGGTGGGTCCCCGCCCTGCTGGCGCTGCTGGCGGTGCTCCTGCTGTGGATGACCGGGGAAGTTTTTTGCCGGAGGCCCCGTTGATGGATCAGATCAAGGTGATCGACCGGCACCTCGGCCGCAGCACGCTGATGGGTTGCTTGCTGGTGCTCTCTGTCCTGCTGGTGCTCTTCAGCCTGATCGAAATGCTGGTTCAACTGAACGATGTCGGCAAGGGCGCCTTTCGGGTCACCGACGCAATCATCCATGTGGGATTGACATTGCCCAAACGGGCGGCCGATCTAATGCCGCTGGCAGCGTTGCTGGGCAGTATCCTGTCGCTGGGGCTCTTGGCCGATCACCAGGAGCTGACAGCGATGCATGCCGCCGGGATGTCCGTGCAGCGCATCGCCATGTCCGTTCTGGCGACGAGCATTCTGATCATGCTGACGGTTTTTATAATCGCGGAATTCGTTGCGCCCCCGCTTGACCAGGAGGCCCGCTTCAGGCGGTCCAAGGCGATTTACGGCCGGGACGTGGTGATGACGAAGAGCGGTTTCTGGACCCGCTACGGCAGCATGCTGATCCATGTCGGTCGAGTCCAGGCCGACGGTTTGGCGGACAACATCGAAGTGTATCGGCTGGATGAAACCGGTCAATTGCGGCAGTTCATCTATGCCGCGCAGGCGAACATCGAAGAGGGCAGAGACTGGCGGCTTCAGAATGCACATTCCAAAACCTTCGGGGAGGAAGAGGTGAAGGTGGAAACGCTTTCCGAGTACCGCCTGCCCGCGTTTTTGTCATCGGGCCAGGTGGCCGTGCTCCAGCTGCCGCCCGACAGTCTCTCCATTTCGGAGCTGTGGAATTATATCCGGACCTTGAGGGAGCGGGCCCAGAACGCGCAATCCTATGCGCTGGCCTTCTGGCAAAAAATATTGCTTCCATTCACCACCGGCGCGATGGTGCTGCTCTCTCTCAGCTTCGTTTTCGGATCCACACGCATGCACTCGGCCGGCCAGAGGATCTTTGCGGGGATGCTCACGGCAGTGGCATTTCAGCTGTCAAACCAACTGCTGGGTCATGTCGGTCTGCTCTTGAATGTGCCGCCGCTCCTGACGACCTTGCTGCCGGTCGCCCTCATCCTGGCCCTGGCGCTCCAACTTCTGAGGCGATCGGGCTAATCCTCAGCGGCGCCGGGCCGAGGCCGATATCCGGGGTAAAGCTGCGGGTGATAATCCTTCCAGCGTTTCTGCACCCACAGGTACTGATCGGGGTGTCTGCGGACGGCGGTCTCCACCAGGTCGGTCAGAATTTGGGTGTTTTGCCTCAGGTCGTTTTTCAAGTTGCGCGATCTTCGTACCGACACCAAAGGCCCGATGTCGATCACGAGGCGGCCGTCGAGTCCTCGATGGGAAAAGAGCGGCAAAAGCGCGGCGCCGGATCGAGCAGCGAGCAGGGCGGCGGCGTGGCTGGCCCTGGCACGGTGGCCGAAAAAATGGACGGGCACGCTTTGCTTCCTCACGCTCATGTCGACCATCAGGGCGGTGATCCCGCCCTCGCGCACGGTTTTCATCATGGCAGGGAATGCCTGTTTCTTGTAGATGATCCGGTTTCCGAAGCGCCCCCTCCATCGGTTCACCAGGCGGTCCAGAGAGGCGGGGGTCAGCGGCCGCACCACCAACCCGATCGGTTTCCTAAAACGGCAGGCCAGGTACTGAAGACCGATTTCCCAGTTGCCGAGGTGGGCGGACACCAAGATGACTCCATCCCCCTGCGCCAGAGCCTGGTGCAGGTGGCTTTCGCCGGTGACCCGGCAGCGGGACATTATTTCAGGGGGCGAGGCAGTCGATGCGCCGGCGATTTCGATCAGCGTTTTTCCGAGATTCCGGAAAACCCGCCGCGCACATGAAGCCACCTGACGCTTTGTCCATTCCGGAAAGGCGAACCCCAGGTTCCGCCGGGCGATGATGCGATGCGGCCGGTCCAGGCGGAAGAGCACCTCTCCCAGAAGACCGCCCCAGCTGGCAATCCGGCCGGGACGGCATCCATGGGTGCCCTTCCTCATGAGGGTGGTAGGCTCTGAGTCCATCGTCGATCGGACATCACCTTGTCTTGTTGCGCCCGTTTTCCGCTCGCGTTCGATTTCGTGTTGCATGCCGTGTCTTGAAGCCCCCCCTATTATCCTTTGTCTGAAGCGTTGACAAGCGGGATTTCACAGCCGAGCGCCGCGGGCGGTTGAACGAAAACCACGGGTGCCGCAGTGCCGATGCCCTCACGCGGGGGCATTCGTCTGCAGATGTTGGTCCTCTACGCAGGTGTGCCAGCCCCCGGCGGCGCGGCCGATGCGGATGCGGCGGAATGCGGCGCGTTGTGACGGCTTTTGGGAGCTCGCTGTCGCCGAGGACACTCCCAGGATGGGGATGGGGGCCGGCGGGCCCGACAGCTCCGCGTGGGAGAGGCGATGGGAGTGGCCGTGAAGGATCAGCTCCGCCCCGCAGCGTTTGATGATCGCTTTGAGTTCCCCGGCGTCCCTCAAAGCCTTCCGGCGCGAGACCATGCCGGGCAGGGGCGGGTGATGAATGAGGATCACGCGGAAGAGCGCTTTTCGCGCCGACTCCTCCAACAGGTCGGCCAGACGCTGCAACTGGGCCGCTCCAATGCGCCCCGCGGCGGACAACGGGCGCGTGGGGAGAGCGGTGGAAAGGCCGATCAGCGCGACGGGGTCCCGGACCCTCAATGTGGGAAATTCGAGCGGCCCCTGGCCGTTGTCCGAATCCGATGCCATGTAGTCCGACCATATGCCCAGACCCAGATGCCAGGGCACCTTCACCAGGGCGTCGTGGTTGCCGGGGACCACGAAGACCTTTTCCGGCGGGCCCAGCGCCTGCAGGCGTTCACGCACCTGCCGGAACTCCGCGGGCAGGGCCAGCTGGGTGAGATCCCCGGTCACGGCCACCATATCGGCCGACTCCGCTTTCACCGCCCGAGTCAGGCATTCGAGGTGCTCCGGGCGGTGGTTGTGCCGCCGGCGGATCCGCCAGCTCAGGTAGCTGAGCAGACGCTTGTTGAGAAACCCGGCAGGGCCGGCCCCCGACGGCCGGCAGCAGTGGAAGTCGGAAAGATGGATCAACGTGAACGCCGCCGAGGCGTCTGCGCTCTTTACAAGGCTCATGGGGAATTATATATAGCACGCGACTTCGTTTTTCAACGCGCAACGCAGTGACGTCCCCATCGTCCTCGTCGCAAATTCCTCTCTCGAGTCAAGCGCTTCGAGGCGTTTCGAACCATGACGATGTTATCCCGGCCCCGGCGCCTGGGGGTGATCAGCAACCCGCTGAGCGGAGCCAACCGGCGCCGCGGCCTGGCGGACATCCATCGGCTGTTGGCGCAGAACCCCGGGATCCGCTACCGGGAGGTCTGCACGGCCGCCGACGTCGCATCGGCCCTGCATGAGTTTGCCCGCACCGGAGTGGATACCGTGGCGATCAACTCCGGGGACGGGACGGTGCAGGCGGCATTGACCTCGCTTTTCGTTGACCGGCCGTTCCCCTCCTTTCCACTGCTGGCCTTGCTGCCCGGCGGCACGACCAACATGACGTCCCAGGATCTGGGCATCGTCGGGTCGCGCCTCAGCGGGTTGCAGCGGCTGGTCGGCTGGGCGCGTCATGGGCAAGGCGGCGCCGAAATTCTGCGCCGGCCGGTCCTGAGAGTGGACAACTCCTCTCATCCCGGACCTCTTTACGGCATGTTCATCGGCGCCGCCGGCATCTACAACGGCATCCGGTTTTTTCATTCGCGGGTGAGCCGACTGGGATTGGGCTGGGGCCCGTCGCACCTGTTCATATTCTTTCGGTTTCTGTTGGCGCTCGCGCGCCGGGACGACGCATTGGTGGCGCCGGTTTCCATGACCATCCGGACCGAACGGGCCGACATCGCCTCCCGGGGCTACTGGATGGTGCTGATCACGACCCTGAGGCGGGTGATGTTGGGCTTGCGGCCCTTCTGGAACCGTGACGGCAGCCCACTGCAACTGGCTGCGCTCGGCGCCCGCCCCCGCCATCTTCTCAGGGCGCTGCCTCCGCTCCTGCGGGGGCAACGCTGCCGCTGGGCGACCCTTGCCAACGGTTACCTGAGCCTTCCCGCGCACGAAATCCGGCTGCACATGTGCGGAGGGTTTGCAATCGACGGGGAACTCTTCGAGGCCGACGCGGCGCAAGGGCCGCTCTTGATCCGGGACGGCGGCCCGGTCGAGTTTGTGCGGATATGAGCATGCGAGAGGTCCCAACGGAACTGCTGAAAGCGATTTGCGGCCGGTCGGTCCTCCCGGCGCCGGCGCCGGTGGTCGCCCTGGGGGAGAACATCCGGGCGACCTGGGGGAGTGCGGTCCAGGCCATCCTGTTCTACGGCTCCTGCCTGCGGACGGGGGAGGATCGCGGCGGCATGGTCGATCTCTACCTGATCGTGGATCGATATCGGGAAGCCTACCGCTCGCCGCTGTGGGCATCCCTGAACAAGCTGCTTCCGCCGAATGTGTTTTATCTCGAAATACCTTTCGAGGACCGGGTGGTGCGTGCCAAATATGCCGTGCTCTCCATGAGCGATCTGGAAAACGGGGTGTCCCGCGCCTGGTTCCACTCCTACATCTGGGGGCGCTTTGCGCAGCCCACCGCCTTGCTGTACACGAGCCGGCCGGCCGTGGCCGACAGGATCTGCGGCCTGCTCGGCCGGGCGGTGCTGACCTTTCTCGACCGCGTCATCCCGCGCCTGCCGGCTGAATTCGCGGTCGACGAACTGTGGCTGAGAGGCCTCACGCTGAGCTACCGCACCGAGCTGAGGGCCGAACGGCCCGAGAAGATGGAGGCGTTGTTCCACGCCGCAGCAGATCACTATGTCCGGATCACCAATGCCGCGCTGCCGGCGTTATCGGTTCCGGTCGAGATTGTGGCGGGGTGTGACGGGCGGCGCTACCGCTCCCGCGTATCGAAAGGGTTGCGGCTGAAGAGCCGGGTCGCCTGGAAGCTCCGATCGCTTCAAGGGAAGGCTCTGACTCTTCTGCGGCTGCTCAAGGGGGCCTTTACCTTCTCAGGGGGGCTGGACTACATCCTGTGGAAAATCGAACGGCACACCGGCGTAACGGTCGAGGTGCCTCCCCGGCTGCGCCGCCATCCGATCCTGGCGCTCTGCGTGCTGGGCTACCGTCTCTACCGGCGCGGCGCTTTCCGCTGACGATCGCGACGGGCCGCTGCACCGAGGAGCTGCTGCGTCTATTGGCCGGCCTCTCCGCTGGTGCGGGGCAGGCGCGGCTTGCGGATTTTGCCGAGCGCGGCGTTTATAGTGCAGCGCAGGGCCCGGGGGATGAATCCCCCGGCGGAGGGATCGGCCTCTATCCCTTACGCGCGGGCCAGGATGAAGCTGCGGACGGCGGCCTCCTGTTCGGCCGAAAGCCCTTTCAGGCGGACGCCGATGCCGCCCGGCTCGCTGCGCAGGATTTCCCCGTTCAGCACCAGGGCCTTTTCGCGCCCCGGTAGCCGGCAGCTGACACGGATGGGGGTCCCAAGGGGGTATTCGGCAGCCGCCTTCACGAACATCCCGTCGGTGCTGATGTCGGTGATCATGCTTTCGAACGTGCGGCCGCCGACCACGCAGATCGCCTTGAGCCAGCAGGTTTTTCGGAAAATCTGACGGATGGACGCCGCCTCGTCGTCCAGGTGGAGGGTCGTCACAGGGCCGTCGTCCAGGGTCTCCGCCGCGAGATGCTCGCCGAGCTGTTGGCGCTGCTCTTCCGACATCTCGATGACCATCTTGCACAGATGCGCACCGATGCGGTCGCCGAGCAGCTGCTTGAGCAAAATCAACTGCTTGTCTTTGGGCAGTTCATCCACCAGCCGAAAGAGCTGGGCGGTGACGGCGAAGCGCCCCAGGCGGGATTCGATGGCGTCCATGGTAGATCGTCCTCCGCCGGCCGGTGGCGGCCGGTGCACTCCAACTCCCAGCGCGACAGCCCGTTACAGTCCGGCCTGCTTGAAAAGTAAAGCTATGTCCAGCTTGTTGATCGCATCGCTCAGCAATTCCCCGACAACCCGGTCCGCGTCACGCTTGCCGGCCAGGAAGATGCGCTCGGCGCTGCCGTTGACGGTTTGCTGGCTGAGCATGACCCCGTCTTTCATCAGCTGCGCGCGGTAGGCGACAACCGTACTCCATTTTCGGTCCCCGAAGTCCAGCTGAAACTCGCTCAGCACCAGTCTGACTTCGGCATCGGCCGCCGCTCCGGGTGTCAGCACCTTGACCCCGGCGTTTTCCATCCGGTGGCGCAGGACTTCCCTGAAAAGGGAGTCGAGCGTGTAGGCCCCCTTGAGCTCTCCGCCGCCGCCCGCCGGCGCCACCGTCAAGGCATAGACGCCGGTGAACTCCGCCAGCTCGTTTTTGGCGCTGGGGGTCAGAAACGCCTCGGCCGTGCGCTCGTCGGCAACAGCGATCGTCACCATGTGCGTTGGGGTGATGCCGGAGGCCGGCGGCAGCTGGTATTTGACATTGAGCACATTCGACGATGCGCAGGCGGCGGTCAGCGCCAGGAGGATCACGAGGCCCGCGGAGGTGAAGCGGCGGGTGGGGCATTTTCCCATCAGGTGTGCCTTTCAACAGGGTTTATGAGCGGCCAGTATGGCGAAAAGTATTTAGCGTGTCAAGAAAAAGCAAAAAGAGCTAGTAATTCAGCCCAGTTTCATGACCTCGACGACCGCATCGCTGAGGTCGGCGACCAGCAGCTGGTTGCGCAGCAGGCGGCCTTTTTTAAGGATGATTTTTACCACCTCGGCGCACTCCAGAGTGGCCAAGAACACCACGGCGTGGGGCAGGGTGCCGAGCGCGGTCTCAGCCCCCTTGGCCGGCAGGTCGCGGGGCTCGCCGTAGATCAGCCGCAGGCCCCGGTCTTCGGGGAAAACGGTGGTGACGTGGCCGGATGCGCCCGCCACCGCCGCCGACACCAGCGGGCAACCGATGCGCCGGCAGGCATCCTCGATCATGAAGCGGCTGGGCAGGTTGTCGAGGCAGTCCACGACGACTGCACAGCCTCTAAAAAGCGTATCCGCGTTTTCGGCTGTAACGACCTGTTGATGGGCGGCGACCGCAACCGACGGGTTTACCTGCGCGACTCGCTCCCGAGCGGCGTCGGCCTTGGGGAAACCCATGCGCTCGACGGTGCTCAGCAGCTGGCGGTTTAGGTTGCTCTCCTCGAAGAAGTCGCCGTCGGCCAGCACCAGACGGCCCACGCCGATCCGCGCCAGCACCTCGGTCACCGCGCCCCCGAGC
Source organism: Desulfobacterales bacterium (assembly GCA_046496215.1). Taxonomy (GTDB): domain Bacteria; phylum Desulfobacterota; class Desulfobacteria; order Desulfobacterales; family SpSt-501; genus SpSt-501. Next base: position 54,279 of record JAWOHH010000142.1, on the reverse strand, counting down.
CCGCCGAGGCCAATCACCCCCACCTGCGCCCGGAGCAGGGCGGCCTGATCCGCCGGCGTGAAGGATCGCATGTTGCGCGCATAGCGCTCAGGGACGATGCCGTGTTCGAGCGCGGTGATTTCGAGATTGCGGCCGTCCAGACCCGATGTCGCCAGCATAGTCCTAAGCCGGTCGAAGGAGATGCTCCGATACGGAGTCTGGTCCGGGAAATGCTTCGCGACCGCCAGGTGCGCCAGATCGTCGACGGGATGGGTCATTGGGCCGGCCCTCCGATGGGTGGAATTTCCTGCAGGATAGCCGTCCGGGAAGCAGTTTGCAAGATAGCCACCGGTATGCGGGCGTGCCGCGTAGCGGGCTCAGCCCCCTCCCATGGGCGGGATGACGGTGACGATATCCCCGTCACCCAGGAGCTGGTCGAAGCGTGCGTCCTTGCGGTTGACGACGAGCACGCCGACATCGTCTTCGGCGATGCCCAGGCGGGCAAGCAAATCCGCCACGCGGGCGCCCGCTTTCAGCCGAACTCTCCCGCCTTCCGGGCAGTGCGTTTTCAACGTCTCGTACAAGGCGACGGTGACTTCCATATCACAGAAGCCAGTAAAGCCCCAGTTCGACCAGCTTGCCTCTTGTGGGCCGCCCCTCTTTGTCCCAGCCGGACATGTCATAGTAGAGCGCCACAAGATCCCGGAAGGTGTCCGGGTCGATGCGCTTGCCTTTCAGGGGGCCTCCAGGCATTTCTTCGAACCAGCGCGAGATGAGCGTATCGTCCTTGGGGGTGAACCCCTCCCGGTTGTTAAATATGCGGGCCATGACATTGGAGCGCTCGGTCGCCTGCACCAGTTCGTGAAGGCTCACGTCCCAGCCCGTGACGGCACCGACCGCTTCGACCAGACGGCCGAAGGTCATGGCGTGGATCGGTACGGAGGTGAAATTGCAAAGGTTGAGGACATTGTTGATTCCCCAGGCCTTCTGGCCAATGAAGAAAAAGCGCATCTTGGCCTCGTCGGTCTTCAATGGGTCGACCGGGTCGTAGAGGCCCATGGGGTAGAGCTTGCTCACCCCCTCGCCCTGAAACGCGACGTCGTGCGGGGTTTCGATGTGGTCGGCGCCGGTGGGCGAGAGGGCAAAGCCCATCGCCATGCCGGTTTTGCCCCGGCCGTCGTGGAAGGCCAGCTCCTGGCCCTTGATGTGGAAGGCGAACTTCTCACTACCGCGGCCGATTTTCTCGGAGGCGCGCTTGACGCCCTCGGCCAGAACATCGCCCAGCCCGCTGCGGCTCGCGATCTGCTCGATCATCCAGATCATGGCGTCGGCATCGCCGTAGCGGAGGGCGCGGCCGCCGGTCTCCTTTTCCGTCAATAGGCCGTTCTCAAAGCACTCCACGGCGAAGGCGATGACAGCCCCCGTGGAAACGACATCCAGCCCCTGGAGGTTGCAGATCTGGTTGCCATAGGCCACTGCCGGCAGGTTGTCGATGGCCAGCATGGAACCGAGCGCGGCTAAGGACTCGTACTCGGCGCCGCCGAAACGCTTGTCGAGCGGGTATTTCTCGTGCTCCAGCTCCACCCGGCGCTTGCAGCGCACGCTGCAGGCCCAGCAGGTGCTGTTCGAGTGAAAGATGGTTTCGTGATAGGCGGGCGCCGCGAGCTTGTCCGCGCCCTCGAAAACGCCCTCCTTGAAGTTGCGGGTTGGTAGAAACCCGCCGTCGTTGATGCCCTTGACCAGGCCGGTGGTGCCGAACTTTGTGAGCCCGACGTTCGGGGGGTGGGTTTTGATGCGCTCATTGTGCCAGCGCGCGATCTCCTTGACCTTCTCGGGGTCCGCCATCTGCAACTTTTGGGTGCCGCGCACCGCGACGGCTTTTAGGTTCTTGGAGCCCATCACGGCGCCCATGCCGGTGCGGCCGTTGTAGTGCTCGAGGTCATTCTGCAGGCAGGCATAGCGCACCAGCCGCTCGCCGGCCGGACCGATCGAGACCACGCGGATGCGCGTGTCTTCCAACTCCGCCTCCAGCCGCTCGAGGGTCTGCCAGTTGTCGAGCCCCCATAGGCCCGCAGCGTCCCTTATTTCAACGGCCCCGTCCTTGATCCACAGGTAGACCGGCTTGGCGGCGCACCCGTGCACGATGAGGGCGTCGAAGCCTGCGAACTTGAACTCGGGCCCCCAGTAGCCGCCGGCCTCGGTCTCGGCGAACCCGCCCGTGAGCGGGGATTTCGCCCCGACGGTGTAGCGGTTGAAACCCGACAGCGGTGCGCCGGTGACTACGCTGCAGGCGAACACCAGGATGTTTTCTGCAGAAAGCGGGTCGATGCCGGCGGGCAGCTCCTTGAGCAGATAATAGGAGATGAAATTGGATCCGCCCATGTAGGTGCGGTACCACTTCTCGTCGGGTTCCTCGATGCGCCAGGTTCCCTGGGTCAGGTCGACATGGAGAATTTTTCCGTTGTAGCCGTAAGGCATGATACCCCCCCATCGCAACTTTTCGTTTTTGGAACACCCTCAGAACTTCCCGTATCCGAGCAGGTGCGGCAGCCAGGTGCTGAAGAACGGGAAATAGGCCAGGACCAGAATGCAGACCGTTATCGCCGCGATATGCGGCAGCACGTGGATGGCCAGGCGTTCGAGCGACACATCGGCCATCTTAGAGGCGACAAACAGGTTGACGCCCAGCGGGGGCGTCAGGAAGGCCACCTCGTTGGTGACCACGAAAATGATGCCGAAGTGGATCGGGTCGATGCCGAGCTTGGTAACCACCGGCAGCAGCACCGGCGTCAGGATGATGATGGTCGAAAGCGTCTCCATGAACATTCCGAGAACGTAGAAGACTGCGATCAGCAGCAGCATGACGACGAACCAGTCGTTGGAAATGGATAGGATCATGTTGGCCATCCGGGTCGGGGCCTGTTCGAAGGTCAAAAGTTGCCCGAACAGCGTGGATGTTCCTACGATCACGATGACCGTCCCGGTGATCATGGCGCCATCCTGCAGCGCCTGATAAAGGTTTGAAATCGTGAGTTGTCTATTGATAACCCCTCCGACAAAGAGCGCCCAGAAGACGGCTACGATGGACGCCTCTACCGGTGTGAAGATGCCGGCATAAATCCCCCCCAGGATGACCACCGGCGATGCCAAAGCCCACTTGCCCAGCCAAAAGGCTTTAAGGAACTCAATAAGGTTGAATCTTTCCGGCTTCTCGATGAACTTTAATCGCTTTGCGACAATCCAGGCAACAAAGCAGTGAGCCAGGCCGATCATGAGCCCGGGAATCATCCCTGCCAGGAACATGCCGGTGATCGAAACACTGGCGATGACACCGTAGATGATCATGGGGTTGGATGGCGGGATCAGGATCCCCAGGGTTCCGCCCGAGGATGCAACCGCCCCGGCATAGCCGCGGTCGTAGCCGGAGCGGATCATGGAGGGGATCATCAGGGAGCCCACTGCCGCTACCGTGCCGGGACCTGAACCTGAGATGGCGGAAAAGAACATGCAGGCCAAAATGGTGGCTACGCCCAATCCCCCATGCATGACTCCCGCCGGCTTGCGTACCACATCGATGATCTGGCGCGTGACGCCGCTGTACTCCATGATCGAACCGGCTAAAATGAAACAGGGGATCGCCAGCAGCGGAAACTGATCCACACCACGGAAAAGGGTCTGGGGGATCATCGAAAGCGGCACATCGGTTACCAGAAGCGCCACGCACGTGGAAACCCCCAAGGCCATGAAAATGGGCAGCCCGAGGAGCAGCCCGATGATCAACACGAGGATGAGGATTGCCAGCGTGCTCATCGTTCTTCACCTCCGACCTTGGTCATTTCGCGCCAGGTGCCGGTCTTGAAGCCTTTATAGTAGAGCTGGAAAATTCTCAGCGTCATCAGGATGAATCCGACGGGGATGATGGTGTAAATATAGGCCGCAGACCAGCCAAGCGAGGGTGTGATTTCTGGAAACTGGAATGCATGCTGGACCAGGCCGATCCCCTGGATGGTGAACACGAGGTTGAAGAACACCCACACCGCGTCGGCAGCCAGCCACAGATACGGTCGCAGGTGCTCAGGGATCAGCAGGTACTGGGCCGTGACCCTGACATGCTGCTGCTGCTTTGCGGCAAGCGAGATGCCGAGGTAAATGGTCCAGACGAAAGCAAACCGGCTTAACTCCTCCGTCCACGTCAGACCGGAGTGAAAAATATAGCGCATAAAAATTTGAGCACCCAGACAGGCGACCAGCAGCAGCAGAAACGCTCCGCAAAGCATTTTTTCGAAATGCTCATCCACAAAGGAAAGAATTCGGGAACCCATGGGTTCGCTCTCCTTTCTGCCACCAGCGGTAGGCCTGGTGATGGGGAATGCGGTTGAAGTGGGGCGGGCTTGAAACCCGCCCCATGCGGCGAGATTCTATTTGGCCATGACGGCCTGCACCTTGTCGACGATGCTCTTCCCACCGACGCTGTCATAGAACTGAGGCCATACCGAACGCCCCTTTTCGATCCATTCTTTCTCGTTGTCGGCGGGCTCGGATATTTTCATGCCCTTGCTCAGACACTCCTTGAGCGCTTCGCCCTCCTGCTTTTCCACGAATTTCCATTCGTATTCGGCGGCCTCTTGGGCGGCCCGGTCAACCACCGCACGAATCTCCGGCGAGAGCTTCTTGTACCAGGTCTCGCTGGCCAGAATGGGGCCCGTCCAGAGGATGTAGTGGATGTTCGTGATGTACTTCTGCACTTCGAAGAATTTTGAAGTGGCGTTTACGATGTGCGGGTTGTCCTGGCCGTCGACGACTCCCTGCTGCAGGGCGTTGAAGGTCTCGGTCCAGGCCAACGGAACCGGATTGACCCCCCAGGCCTTGTAGGCGGCGATCATGATGTCGTTTTTGGGGACACGGATCGTCAGCCCTTTAAGATCAGCCGGCCTCAGGACTTCTCTTTTTGAATTGGTAAGTACCCGGTAGCCTCCGACCAGCCATCCCAGAGCGCGCACATTCGCCTGCTTGATCATTAATTCCTGTAAGTCCTTTTTGACGTAATCGCTGCGAAAGAGCTTATAGGCATCCTCGATCTTGGGGAAGATGTAGGGCAGGGTCATAAAGCCGACCGCAGGGCTGAAGGGGGTCAGGTTGTTGACCGCCAGAGTGGCGACATGCAGCATCCCCGTGGAGCACTGCTGGACATTGTCTTGCTCGGACCCGACCGAGCCGCCCAGAAAAACGTTGACCTGGATTTTTCCGTTGGAGTACTTCTCGGCGAGCTCCTTGAACTTGTTCAGGCACACGGCATGAAAACTGTCCGGAGCGCTGGCTGAGGCCGCCTTGATGACGACATCGGCGGCAAACCCGTTGGAGAAAAAGACCAATGCGATGCAGATGGCCAAGACAACGCTGATGATCTTCGTGTTCCGGTTCATCCTGTTCTCCTTTCCAGAGGGTGTGAGGGTTGGGTTCATAGCCTATTTGATGATTTTGTAGATGGCGTTGCAGTCCTCCTTCCCGTATCCGGATTCACTCCCTTTTTTGAAGTAGTCCAAGGCCACCTTCATGGTCTTGGCGTCATTTCCCCAGGCGTGCGCCATCTCGCAGCCGAGTCGGACGTCTTTGAGCGCCAGGTCCAGACCGAAACGGCTCTTGAAATCGCCCCCGGCAATCCACGGCCCGCGCACGTCCATCTGAAAGCTCTTGGCGCCGGTGTCATTCAGCAGCTCCAGCAGGTACTTCGGCTCGATGCCGGCCTTTTCGCCGATGCGGATACCTTCGGCCAGGACGGCGAGATTGGTCATGCCGATAAGGTTGCTGATCAGCTTCAGGGCGCAGGACGCCTCTATGGATCCCATATAATAGACCGGCTTGCCGATGATTTGAAGAGCAGGGAGCATCTTCTCGTAGACGGCCTTTTTGCCGCCGGCAAAGATGGGTTCCTCGGCTTTCTCGGCCTGTGCAGGGGTCTTGCCGAGCGGGCATTCCAGGAAATCGATGCCGTTGGACTCCGCCGCGTCGGAAAGTTTGCGGGCGGTGGCAGGGTCGATGGTGCTGACGTCGATGTAGGTGGCGCCTTTTCGCATTTTGGCGAGAAGGCCCTTGTCGCCCAGCATGACAGACTCCAAATGCTGGGGAAGCGGCAGGCTCGTGAACACCACATCGGCTGCAGCCAGTTCCTCGACATTCGCTGCTGCCCGGCCGCTGCTGCCGGCGGCCAGCGTCTGTTTGACGGCCTCGGGGTTCAGGTCATACACTAAAACGGTTTTTCCAGCCCGGATCAGATTGCGGGCGAGTCCCCCGCCCATCTGGCCGACGCCGATGAATCCGATTTCCATGATAGCCCCTCCTTTTTTCTGGTTGCGTCGGGCAGGGTGGACTCCTCATCGAAGGATCGTTTCTCAGTCTGCCGCGACCTGCTCTAGTGTGCCTCCGGTAGGTGTTCTGAATTGCGTTGCGCGCCGCCTGCGGCGGTTTATCAGCAGGTAAGTTTAGATTGAGTGGAAGTGGCTCCCGGCCTTCGCAGCCTGTACTTCGGCGCAGTAGGCTCCAGCCGCGTTCCAATCGCGGCAAGATGCCGCTCCCACTTACCCCCTCAACTTGCTTGAAAGTATTTTACGCCGTCGGCACTGGCGGTTCGTCAGAAAGCAAGTCAAGATTTGTGGGAGTGGCTTCCAGCCACGATTTGATCGTGGTCCCACCGCGGCGAGACTCCCACAGAAAAAAAGCTGACTTGTGTCCAAGCTGCACCGGGCCGGAGAGGGCCGTTCAGCCCTCTCCGTGATATAGGTGGATCAGGCGCTCTCGTAGAGCTTGGTCAGAACGAACTCTTCGTGTCCGAGCACCTCCTGGCATGTCAGGCGGCCGTTGCAGGTGCGCACGAGCATCTCGAGCAGGTTGTCGCCGGACTGGTCGAGCGTCATCTCCCCGCGCAGGATGGCCGAGCAGTCATAGTCGACGTGCTCGCTCATGGTCTTGGCGGTCAACGGGTTGGCCGTCAGCTTGATCACCGGCTCGATCGGGTTGCCGATGATGTTGCCCTGGCCGGTTGGGAAGAAGTGAGCCACGAAGCCAGCCGCCGCCCAAAGGGTCACGGCCTCGGCCGCGGCGCTGGAGGTGTCCATGAACCACAGTCCTTTGCCTGTGGGCGCTTCGGCCTTGTCCAGCACGCCGACATACTTTGCCTTCTTGCCGATCTTCTGCAGGTTGCCGAAGGCCTTCTCCTCGATGGTGGTCAGCCCACCGCGGATGTTGCCCTTGGTGGGCTGGGAGCCGGAGAGGTCGTCGGTCTTATTGTCATCAATCATCTTCTGATAGGCGTTGAAGATGGCCATGAACTGCTCGCCGATCTTGGCGTTGGCGGCGCGTTGCTTGCAGACCATCTCGGCGCCGGTGATTTCACTGGTTTCGCCGAAGCTGCAGGTGGCGCCCATGGCGACCAGCTTGTCGATCGCATTGCCGACGGTCGGGTTGGAGGCGAGACCGCTGGTCGTGTCGCTCTCACCGCATTTGACGCTGACCCAGATCTCCTTCAAGTTGACCGGCTCGCGGCGCAGTTCGCTCGCCCAGTGAACGAACTCCTTGGCCTTCCAGCTGGCCATCTCGACGGTCTTGAACTCACCGAAGCGCTCGATGCTGAAACCTGCGACGGGCTTGCCGGTCTTGGCGATGCCCTCGACGATGAGGTTGGTCCACTCCGGCTCGATCCCGATCACGACCACGGCGGCCACGTTGGGGTTGGCGCCCGTGCCGATCATGGTACGGAAGAACAGCTCCAGATCCTTGCCGAACTGCAGGCGGCCGTAAGCGTGTGGGATGGCCTTGCAGCCCTTGACATTGTGAGCCACCTTCTCGCAGGCGGAGTTGCTGAGATCGTCGAGCGGCAGAATGACGACGTGGTTGCGTATCCCCACCCGGTCGTTTTCGCGGCGGTAGGCGAACACTTTGGGCGTTTTGGTGCTGGCCATGGTTACCACCTCCTGGTCTTCAGATTGTGAATGTGAACATGCTCGCCGGCCTTGATGGAGGCAACCACGCGGCCGATATCATGACCGTACTTGATCACGGCGTCCTCTTTCCGGAAGTCCGTCAGGGCGATCTTGTGGCCGAGGGGGATATCTTGCAGGGCCTTGATTTCGTGCTTTTTCTGGGAGTCCATGTATAGGCCTCCGGCCTTCTCCCCCTTTTTGATGTCGACCGTGGCGACACCGACATTGTCGGCTTTTTCGTGGACTAGAAATTGAATCATGCGTTTCCTCCCTTAGTTTGGTTTGTGCTGCGAACTTCGCAGCGTGTGGTGACCTGAGAACTATAACCCTCCGTTAAGTGTCCGCATTCAGCGGCTTGACCGGTCAGTGATTTTTTATGCCACCCCAAATGGACGAATAGCATTTCCACATGACTGAGGTGTCGAGCGATCCAAACCCCTGAGTTTTGGCAGCCTCGTTTAAAAATTCAACCGTCTTGGATATCATTGGGGGTGCGCCATGGCGCCGGGCCATGTCGACCGCCAGATGGACATCCTTTTCCAGAAGATCCACGGAAAAGGTCGGCTCCGCATAACGATTTTCGCAAATGCGCGCCCCCAACTCTTTGAAAAGGTTGCTGACGGTGCCGGCGTTGCTTCCGGCTATTGTTTCGTAGAACAGCCGGGGTGCAATTCCCATCCTGTCGGCGATGGCCATGACCTCGGCCGTGACGGCATTGATGGCCCCGAACATCAGCTGGTTCAAAAGCTTCACTTGATTCCCGGACCCGGAGGGGCCGAGGTGAAAGATATGAGTTGCCAAGTGCTGAAGAACGGGCCGGCACTTTTCGAAAGCTTCGGAAGATCCGCCGACCGGCAGCGTCCATTTCCCGACCATGGAGGGTCTGCCCAAAACCGGTGCATCCAGGTACCCGATTCCACGTTCGGCGACCGCCAGCGACATCCGGCGCGAGGTGTCCGGATCAACGGTGCTCTGGTCGATGATGATGGCCCCTGCAGCGGCAAGTGGCAAAATTCCGCGTGGCCCCAGCACACATGCTTCGACCTGCGACGGCCCCGGCAAGTACATCAAAATAATTTCTGCGGTTTCGGCGAATTCCCGCGCGTCCTCCACGACGGACGCGCCTAAAGAGCCCGCTTTTTCCCGAGCCTGAGCGCTGATATCGGACACCGCTACGGTATGCCCCGAGGATAGCAATCGTTCGGCTGCGCAAAGCCCCATCACCCCGGCGCCGATGAGTCCAATTTGTGTCATGTCACTCCCTGGTGTTCCGCTGTTCCGAGACCGTCTTCAGGTGCTCGGCGACGGCTGCTTCGATCGTGAAGTCGGGAAAGGTGCGGAGCGTTTTTTTCGCAGCGCTGTCGTCATAGGCGACTGCGTAAGGAGAGGGGCCGGCATCGGTTTTCTCAAACGTAACCTGCGCCTGCGGGCGCAACCGTCTGGCGATGCCGACAACCTCCCGGACAGAGTGGATGCTTCCTGTGATATTGAATATGCGCTGATCGGACAGAGGGGTTTCCCAAGCCGCCATAATGGCCTTTACGGCGTCTTTGACATACAGCCAATCCCCTCTCTGGTCCGGATTCGGGACAACCATCGGCATGCCGCAGGCGATGGAATCCAAAACTTGAGACGTGTAACGGGCCGTAAGCCCTGTGGTGCGTCCGGGGCCAAACACCAGCGTCGGTCGGATGGCGCATGCATCGAGCCCGCGGTTGCGGGCGTACCACAACATCAAGTGCTCAGAAGCCAGCTTGGTCTGGCCATAGATGGTTTCCGGATTTTTGGGCGCGCTGTCCAAAACGGGTTCGACCGCGTCACGGCCGAAAACCGCAATCGAACTCATCATGAAAAATTTTTGAACTTTAAGAGAAAGGGACGCCTCCAACAGAACTTGCGTGGACCCGAAGTTGGTTTGGTAGCACCTTATGGGGTTTGCTTCGCAGGCGCCAGCCAGAATCGCGCCCAAATGAATTACGCCTTCGGGCCGGAAGGCCATTAATGCCCCGTAGAGGTCCGACATGGACCCGAGATCGCCCCGCAGATAGTCGATGCGGGTCATGATTGTATTAGAAAGGAGGGGCTTGATGGCGAAGTCGAATACGGCGACCTGGTGGCCGCGGTTCAGCAGCACGGGGACCAGGTACGACCCGATGAACCCGCCACCGCCTGTAACCATTATTTTCATGGCCAATCCCTTTCCATTTAAGGTCGGGGTTGAATCTTTCGAAGGACCGACCGGGTTTCGCCTATTCGGGTCACTCCATCGCCGCCCGCTTGCTGGCCATATCGCGGCACGCACCTGCAATATGCCGGGCGCCAAAGCCATGTTTGCTGAACAGGTACTCCGGGTCTCCCACCTCGCCGAACCGGTCAGGTATCCCCAGTCTCTTCACCGGAGTCGGTTGGTTCTCACTCAAAACTTCACATACGGCGCTTCCCAGTCCGCCGATCGTGTTCTGGTTCTCGACGGTAACGACGGCGCCGGTGCGTTTTGCGGAATTTATCAGCGTGGACGCGTCGAAAGGCTTGACGGAGGGATAGTGCAGCAGGTCGACGTGGATGCCCTCAGACGAAAGCTGATCCGCCGCCTGGACGGCAAAACAGGTCATGTAGCCGGTAGAGACCAAGGTTACATCGGTTCCCGCTTTTAAGGTGACAGACCGGTTCGGGTCGAATTCCGAATCGTCATCCATAAGCTTGGGCATTTTGGATCTGACCAACTGGAGATACGTTGGCTGTTTGCTTTGCGACATATACTTCAATGTGGCCCGAAGTTCGGCAGCGTCCGCCGGGCTGTAAACGTGCATGTTGGGCATCGCGCGCATGATGGCCAGGTCTTGAAAGCACATGTGCGTTCCACCGTTTGGGCCCTGAGTGATGCCTGGAGCCGTTCCAACGATCTTGACATTGTTGTTGGCATAGGCAACGCTGACGGTAATCTGGTCGTATACGCGCCGGGTTGCAAAAGCTGAGAACGAGGCACAAAAAGGGATTTTCCCTTCCCTGGCCATTCCGGCGGCCACTCCGATCATGTTGGCCTCCTGAACTCCGCAGTTGATGAAGTTGCCGGGATGACGGCGGCAAACCTCCGGGTTTGTTCCGGTGGCTTTGCTTAAATCTGCTTCAAGACAGAAAATATCACGGTTCTGCTCGATTAACTCGTTCAGGGTTAGCGCATAAACGGTTCGCATTTCATGGTCATGCCAGTTCATACGGATATCACTCCCTAATACGGCAGATCCATCTTGTATTCTAAACCGCACAGGATGCGATCATAAGTGGCCTGATCGGGGATTCTCATGTTGTGGCAATCCACACGGTTCTCGGTTTCCCGGTTGCCCTTGCCCTTGACGGTATGGGCAATGACCATCACCGGTTTTCGGCTCACGGCCTGGGCGCGCTTCAGGGTCGCTTCGATGGCCGCACAGTCGTGTCCATCCATCTCAAACGTTTCCCATCCGAACGCCTTCCATTTTTCCACCAAAGGTTCGAGGTTGAGGACCTGATCTACGAACCCGTCTATTTGCAGCTTGTTGAAGTCACATATGCCGATTAGATTGTCCAAGCCGTAATGGCTTGCGAAAAGCGCCGCCTCCCAGATCTGCCCCTCATCACTCTCACCGTCCCCGATAATGCAGAACACCGTATGGTTTTTTCCGTCGCGCTTGGCGGCCAGGGCCATGCCGCATGCCGCCGACAGTCCCTGCCCTAAAGAGCCGGCTGTAAAATCCACACCGGGAGTCAGGTTCTGGTCCATGTGGCTGGGCAAGCGTGTCCCGTTCTGGTTGATCGTGGTCAGCCACGTTTTGGGAAAAAAGTCTTTGTAGGCAAGCGCTGTGTAGACAATCGGCCCCGCGTGCCCTTTGGACAACACCAAACGGTCGCGTTCCGGCCAGTTAGGGTCCTCCGGGCGGACATTCATGATGCGGAAATAAAGAGTCGTAACGATCTCCACCAGACTCATCACCCCGCCGATATGGCCGGAGCCGGACCGGCAAATTGCGTCTGTAACGACATATCGGAATTCGCGCACAAGCCTATCCATGTCATCGAGGCTGAATGCTTGCGTACTCAATGCTGATTCTCCTTCTATCACCGAGAGCTATTTCTGGTAGAAGTAGGTCGTGTTCGCGTTGGGGATGACGGCCACGCGCGGGGTGCCGTTGAAATCCGCCACCCACTCGTTGACGACGATCTCCGGTTCCGCCGCCCGCAGGTGGCACTTGCTCAGAATGCCGGGGTCCAGGTCCGAAAACACCGCCACGTTGTAGTTGACGAGCGTGCGGCCGAAAAGGTAGGCCTTGTGCGCGCCCATCCGGAAACCCGAAGCCTTGAAATCCTGCATAACCTCCTCGGGCGAGGTGAACTGCGATACGTAGTCGAAGTAGATGTCGTCGCCCACCCCCTGGGGAGAGGCGGCCAGCAGCAGGATGTGGCCGCCCGGCTTCAAGGCATGGGAGGCGAGGTTCAATCCCTTCTGCGCCTGGTAGAGGCAGATGTCCTTGGGGTAGCCCCCGCAGGAGGCCACGACGATGTCGAACTTTCGCGCGATGGCGACGCCGTAGATCGTCGCGCAGGTGGCGGCGCAGGATTCCAGCACGGCCGCGGGGCTGCCGGCCGCAAGCTGGACCGTTTTCTTGTCAGCGTCGAGCACGAAGTTGATGGCGAAATCGACCCCGACCATTTCGCCGGCCTCCGTCAGGTCTTCGCGCACGGGATTGCCGCGCAGCAGCCCGACATGGGCGCCAGGCTGGGACATGAGGCTGTGGTTCTTCTCGATGGTCTCGGGGGCGCCGCAGCCGATGACCACCCCCTTGGCGCCGCCGGTGAATCCGACGAACTGGTGCGGGTCCACCTGGCCGATGACGAGTTTGAGTTCGGCGGCGGCGTAGGCGGCGTTGATGCGGACCGGCGTGCCGCGGGAGGTGGTGCCGTAATCGCGCATTGGCGCCCGGCGGGCGTCGTGCGCCGTCACCCGGCAGCCGGCGGTGATCGTATCCGGCAGCATGCGCTCGATTGCCCCGGCATCGGTGGGAGGGTGCAGGCCGCCGCCGACGAAGATCTCGATTGCGGCCGTGGGGGCCACCGCGCGGGTGCGGCGCAGCAGCGCCGGCAGGACCGCCCTGAGCGGTGCCGGGCGGGTCTCATCCGGGACGGCGATCGCAATCGACTCGGGGCGGCAGCGTTCAAGCAGCTCTTCGAGCGGGTCGCATACCAGCGGCTGGTCCAGCGCCGCGTTCAAGGCGCTTTCCACCGACGCGAGCACGGGTAGGCTGAGCGGTTGAAGCACGGACACCTCCGCTTTGGGCGGTATCCGAATTTTCAGTTTTCCACTTCCATATTTCAGTTCAACATCCATGGGCTGCGCTCTGCTTTTTCAAAAAGCAAAAATGCTGCCAAACTTATAATTAATTTAACAAACTGAATTTAATACTAAAAATTTTTAAATGCAGCGATGTGCCAAGAATCGGTGCCCAATAATGGTCAAAATGCCGAAATTCGTGCTTGATTTTTCGTCAGACGTTATGCTTAATACTGAAATAAATTCACGCCCAGTTGAGGTGGTGCCGATGCGCTGGAAAACCGAAATCCGCTACAAAATGCTGCTCGAAATCAACAACGCGGTGGTTACGCGGACCGACAGGGAGGAGCTCTTTCAGGCCCTGGCCGGGGAGCTGCGCAAGCACTTCGCCTTCGACCGCATGGCCATCAACATCTACGACGCCAAGACCCAGTCCATCAGCTACTTTGCCGCCGCGGACGGGGTCCAGCCCGGTGGAGTCATGACGCGCCACAGCCGTCCCCTTGCGGATGGTGCCATTGCGCGCATGGTGGTCCAATCCCGGCAGCCGTCCATCATCGACGATTTGCGCCGCTACACCGACCTCTCCTCCATCGGATCCATGGTGGAAGCCGGGCTCAACGCCACGATGGCCTTTCCGATGCTGGTGCGCAACCGGATTCTGGGATCGATCCATTTTTCGTTTTGCAACGCGCCGGAACACATAACCGAGTTGACCGAGGTGCTGACCGACGTCTCCCGGCAGGTGGCCATTGCCGTCGACAACATGCTGGCCTATTCCGAACTCGAGAAGTTGAACAAGAACCTGGAGATTGAAAAGGAGTTCCTGCTGAAGAGCGGCGACAACTATCAGCAGGACGAGTTTTTTTTCGCCTCGACGGCCATGGGGCGGATTATGAAGACCATCGGGCAATCGGCCGACACGGACGCCACGGTGCTGATCACCGGCGAAACCGGCACGGGCAAGGACTACCTCGCGCGCTGCATCCACAACCTGAGCGCGCGCCGCAATCACCTATTCGTCAAGACGAACTGCCCGGCCCTGGCCTCGTCGCTGTTCGAAAGCGAGCTTTTCGGCCATGCCAAGGGCGCTTTCACGGGGGCAAACGACAAGCGCCTCGGCCGCTTCGAACTGGCCCACGGCGGCACCATTTTTTTGGATGAGATTGCCGAGCTGCCCATCAGTCTACAGGCCAAGCTGCTGCACATCCTGCAGGACGGACGCTTCGAGCGCGTTGGCGACAGCCGGCCGGTCCGAATCGACTGCCGGGTGATCGCGGCCACCAACAAGGACCTAGAGGCCTGCATCCGTGCCGGCACCTTCCGCCAGGATCTCTTCTACCGGCTGAACATCGTATCGATCCACGTGCCGCCGCTGCGCGAGCGGGTCGATGACATTCCTCTGCTCATGGTCAACCTCACGCGCATTCAGGCGCGGCAGATGAACCGGCCCGAGCCGGGCTACAGCCGAAGGGCCTTGCAGCGGCTGTGCGACTACGAATGGCCGGGAAACGTGCGGGAGCTCAAGAACCTGGTCAAACGCATGGTCATCCTGCGTCCGGGCGATCAAATTTCACTGGACGATGTGGATAAACTGCTGGAGTCTGCGCGGCCCCAGGGATATGACAACGAGGAAAAAATCGACCGGCTGCTCGACGCGGAGCGGCAGCACATCGTCAAAGCTCTCGCTAAAACCAGAGGGGTGCTCGGGGGGGACCGGGGCGCCGCCAAACTCCTTGGTCTGCCGCGATCCACGATCCAATACCGCATCAAAAAGCTTAAAATAAAAGCAGACGATTACTTGAGGCCTATTTATTCCAGTAGAACATGAATAATAAGTCGGTCATTCTTGTATGACCGGTCACGGTCGTTTGTCCCTGGTTTTCCCAAATCGCACCTAATGATTCGGCCGAAGGCCGAATGCTCAGGAGTCGCTCTCCTCGAGTTCAATGTTCTTGGCTTTGGCCTTTCGGATCAGCAACATCCCGCTCACGACGGAAAGAACCGTCAACAGCATGAAGGCGGCCGATATGGGGCGGGTGAAAAAGATCAGCAGCGAGCCCCTGGACATGGTGATGGACTGCATGAACGAGGTCTCCATCATGCTGGCCAAGACGGTGGCCAGCACCATGGGGGCCACCGGGAACTCAAGCTTCCGCATGAGGTAGCCGACGACCCCGAACAGCAGTGCGATCCACAGGTCGAAAAAGGAGTAACGCAGGCTGAAGGCCCCGATCAGGGTGAAGACCGTGATAAAGGGTCCCAGAATCGGAAACGGGACAAGGGCCATGCGCGCCCACAATCCCACCAGGGGCAGGTTGAGGATCAGCAGGATCACGTTGCCGATGTACATGCTGGCGATGATCGTCCACAGCAACTGGGGCTGCTCCTGCATGAGCCGGGGGCCGGGCTGCAGACCGTACATGATGAACCCGCCCAAGAGCACTGCCAGGGCCGGCCCCGAGGGGATCCCGAAGGCGAGCAGTGGCACAAATCCGCCGCTGGCCGTGGCGTTGTTCGACCCCTCGACCGAGGCCACGGCGTCCATGGCGCCCTTGCCGAATTTTTCAGGATGCTTGGAGAATCGTTTCTCCATATCGTAGGCCATGAACGATGTCACGGCCGGGCTGCACCCCGGAATTAAGCCGAAGAAGAACCCCAGAAAGCCTGAGCGAATCGTTGCCGCCCAGGTATCCTTGATGTCCTGCCAGGTCGGCAGCCACTCGATCTTTTTCCCCTCGAGAATCATCCGTGTTTTCTTCTCGGCATTCACCAGGATTTCGCTGATGGCGAAGAGCCCCATGATGATCGGTACGAAGTCGATACCGGCCATGAGCTGGTAGGATCCGAAGGTCAACCGTGCCACCCCGGAAAGGGGGTCCAGGCCGATCATGGCCGTCAGCAGGCCCAGCAGGGCGGAGAGAAGCCCCTTGCCGAGGGAGCGCCCGGAGAGGCTGACGACCAGGCTGATCCCCAGGAAGGTCAGGGCGAAGTATTCGGGCGGGCCGAAGGCGAGCGCGGCCCGGGCGAGCACCGGGGCGAAAAAGGTCAGGCCGACCACGCCCATGGTCCCGGCGACGAAGCTGGCGATGGCGGAGATCCCCAGCGCCGGCCCGCCGCGGCCCTGCAGGGTCAGCTGGTAGCCTTCCATCGCCGTGGGCACGGACGAGGCTTCCCCCGGGATGTTGACGAGGATCGAGGTGGTCGATCCTCCGTACATGGCGCCGTAATAGATGGCCGCCATCATGATGATGGCCGGCGCCGGGTCCAAAAGGGTGGCCAGCGGCAGCAGCATGGCAATGGCCGCGGTGGGCCCTAAACCGGGCAGCACCCCGACGAGCGTGCCCGCGATGCAGCCGATCAGGGCAAAGAGCAGATTGTAGGGGCTGATGGCCGCCGCAAACCCATCCAGAAGAGAAGACCACGCTTCCATACCCTAAAGACCTCTCCACTTCCAATTAGGTGTTGCCGTGATTCCGGCGCAGTGTCATCCGAGAAAAGACAAGGGCCCGATGGGCAGGGTCAGCTGCAGCAGCCGGATGAAAACGAGATAGATGAAGGCGGCGATGCCCACTGCACAGGACCATGCCACCAGGTGGCTGTAGCGGCCGAAGTAACGGATAAACCAGGGCACGAAGATCAGAGAGCTGATGATAAACCCCAGCAGCTGCGTCACTGCGACATAGGCCGCCAAGCCGGTCATTGCGAACGACAGAAGCTTCCACCCGCTGCGGTCCGGCCAGGCGATCGTCTTGTCGCCGCCGCTTTTGGCAACCGCGGTCTGGATGGCAAGCGCCGCGCCGCCGCTGAACATGAGCAGACCCAGAATCATCGGGAAGGTGCGGGGGTGCAACTGCCCCCCCGCACCTTCGCCGATGCCGGTCGATGCCGCGGCGGCCGTCAGACCCAAAACCGCCAGGAATACCCCTGTCGCAATGTCCGTTGATCGTCTTGTACCGAGCACCGTACCGGTTCCTCTCTGTTTACTTCTTGATGTCTTTGACGATGTCTTTGTAGACGGCAGTCATTTTTTCGATGTGGGCCTTGCTTTCCGCATACCCCATGGCCAGAGGGACGAAACCCTCCTTCTTCATCTGTTCCTGGATGGCCGGGTCCTTGGCGATTTTCAAAAATGCCGCCTCGAGTTTTTTGACGATAGGCTCGGGGGTGTTCGGCGGCAGGCCGACCCCGCGGTCGATCGACTCGACAAGATCGATGCCCGACTCTTTGAAGGTGGGTGTATCCGGGAAACCGAAAAACCGCTGATCGTCCGCCGTGCCCAGCACGCGGATGTTGTCGGAGTGCTTCACCAGATCATCGGAGTTGCCGAAGATGGCGTTGACGTGACCGCCCAGGAAGGCCGTGATCTGCGGGGCGGCGCCGGTAAAAGGCACGTAATTGAACTTGGAGCCGGTCATCTTCTCAAGCCGCAGCGTGGCGATGTGATGACCCGAAAACGTGCCGGACCCGCCGATGCTGATTTCGCCCGGTTTGGCCTTGGCGGCTGCCAGCAGTTCCTTGATATCCTTGTAGGGGCTGTCCTTCATTACAGCCAGCGCCAGGGGCGTGCGCTGAAATATGGACACGGGGATGATCTGCTCGGTCTTGTAGCCGGTTTCCTGCTGCAGCGGCTGCAAAATGATGTGGGGGATGTTGATGCCGCAGATGAGGTAGCCGTCGGGCTTCGCCCGAACTAGCTCGCTCCACCCGAGAGCCCCGCCGCCGCCGACTTTGTAATCGACGAGGACCTTTTGTCCGAGGATGTTTTCGAGAAGCGGCTGCTGCCGGCGGGCCTCACGGTCGGACTGCCCCCCGGGGTTGAATGTGGTCAGATAGGTAATGGACTTGGTCGGGTAGGATTTGTCTTGGGCCAAGGCCGATAAGGCGGATCCGGCAACCAGTCCAAGACAGATCCACAGAGCGAGCATCACAGACCATTTCGAACGCTTCATTGTTTTTCCCTCCTTGTGTGATGTGAGCAATAAGCTGATCCCCGTCTTTCCAATTCGCCCTACCGTAAAGCAAAACGTTTGCCATAATTAGAATGTGAAAAAACAACCTGATTTAACGAGTAAAAACTTTCAATAGATCGATCGGCCTAAATTTTGTTGACCAATATTGGGCATCGTGCCGAAACCATGCTCTCCAGCGGCGAAACAGCTTGCTATGTGACCGGCAATTAAATCCCGTCAAATACCTTTTCGTTGGGAGAGTCCGGTGGGAGCCTCATTCCAACCGCACGTGGGTCGGTTCGGCTGGGGTCCAATTGGAGCATGGAAGGCTGCCGGTTGGATGAATTTCACCCGCCCCCGACCGGAGGGAAAATGCCGATTCGCTCGCCTCCCTGGAGCGTGGCGGAGAAGTCGGCCTGGGTGCCGTCGATGAAGATGAGCTTGGCCTTCTCCTCCGGGATGGCAAGCCGCTGAAGGAGCTCACGAACCGTAGTGCCCGGTTCGACGGAGACGTTCTCGCCTTCGGCAGGCGTAAAGCTGCGAAGGTCGGCGTAGAGCTTGAGCTGAATGGTGGGTGCCGTCATTTTTCTGTTGCATTGAGGGGCATGTTGATGTTTGAGTGTCGGCCCTGCACGCGGCCGGCGGTCGGTTCGGCATTCTCATCCTGCTTCAGGCCGTGGCAGGGAAAGTTATCGTCATGACTTGAAAAAGTCAAGGTGAACAGGTGATTGCAGTATGAACATTTCCGGCACCATCGTTCCCATTTTCGCCGTTATTGCGCTCGGCTGGGGGGCGCGGCAGAAAGGCATGCTGCCGTCCGAATTTCTGGGTACGGCAAACCGCTTGGTCTTCTACCTGGCCATCCCCGCCATGGTCTTCAGCGCGATCGCCAAGGCCTCCTTGCAAACCCATTTCAACGGGGCCGTCGCGATCATCATCCTGGCGGTCATGGTCACCACCTGCGCCCTGGCTTGGTTGGCCGCGGCGGCGACCCGCATGGCACGGCGGCAGCGGGGCGCTTTCATCGAGGACTCCTTCCACGGCAACCAGGGTTACATCGGGCTGGCCGTGGCCTTTTATTTCCTGGGCCCCGACGGGCTGGCCCGCGCAAGCATCCTCACGGGCTTCATGATGATCCTGAACAACGTTCTGGGCGTGGTCGTGCTTCAGATCCACGCTGATGCGCTCGAAGCGAAGCGGGGCAACACCTATGCGGCGGGCCGGATCGCCGGTAACCCGGTCATCTTGTCCGCCCTGGCCGGCATCCTGTTCGCCCTGACGGGGGCCCAGCTGCCGGCGATTATCGATCGGAGTCTTGCGATCGTCGCCGGAATGGCGCTGCCCCTGGCGCTGCTTATCATCGGCGGCTCGCTGTCGTTCGATCTTCTCAAATCCCGCCTCTATCCGGTGCTGGCGGCATGTCTGCTCAAGCTTGTCGTGATGCCGGCGGTCGGCCTGGGGCTGTTCCTGCTTTTCGGCGTCAGCACGCAGGACTTTCTGCCGGGCTTGATCCTGCTGGCCACCCCGACCGCCACCGTGGCCTATGTTCTGGCCCGGCAGATGAAGGGCGATGCCGATTTCGCCGTGGTGGCCATCTCTTTGAGCACGCTCCTCTCGGCGTTCACCTACGCCGCTTGGCTGGCGCTGGCCTCCCGGTTGTGACCTCCCGGGGGGCCGCATCGGGAGAATTGAGTTTTGCTTCGCTTTGGGCTAACATCGAAATCGGCTTCATCCCTGAAATCTTTCATCGCCCCTTTCGGCAAAAGGGAGTGGGGTATTGTCGCATGGAAGCGGCGGATATGCATGGCAGGCGATTTTAAGACTGCGCTGGTGACCGGGGGGGCGGGGTTCATCGGATCCCACCTGGTCGATGCACTGGCCGGGGCGGGCTGCCGGGTGACCGTGCTGGACAACCTCTCCAGCGGGAACAAGGGCAACTTGGGCGCAGCGGGCGGCCGGGTCCGGTTCGTGCAGGCCGACATCCGCGATCCCGCTGCCGTCGAAGATGCCGTCACGGGCTGCGAGGTCGTCTTTCACCTGGCGGCTGTGGTTTCGGTGCCCAAGAGCGCCGAAGACCCGCTGGGGTCGGCTGCCGTCAACGAGACCGGTTCGCTGCAGCTGCTCGAAGCGGCGCGAGCTGCAAGGGTTCGGAGGGTGGTCTTTGCCAGCTCGAGCGCCGTGTACGGGGACGAACCGACTTTGCCCAAGCGCGAGCAGATGCTGCCCAAGCCCTTGAGCCCCTATGCGGTGCAGAAGCTCGCGGTCGAGTATTACCTCAAGGTCTACAACGACCTGTTCGGGCTCGAGTCCGTGGCCCTGCGGTTCTTCAACGTGTTCGGGCCGCGACAGGATCCCTCGTCCCCCTACTCGGGGGTGATCTCCATTTTCATGGCCCGGGCGCTCGACGGGAGCCCGCCGCTGATCCACGGGGACGGGTCCCAGACGCGGGATTTTGTCTACGTGGGGGACGTCGTGGCCGCCCTGATCGCGGCGGCGGGGGCAGCCGCGGCGGCCGGACGGGTGTTCAACATTGGCACGGGCGGCGGGGTCTCCATTCGGCGCTTATGGGAGGTGATTGCGCAGATTTCGGGTGCAACCTCCGATCCCGCACACGGCCCGCCGCGGGCCGGGGACGTGCCGCACTCGGTCTCCGCCATCGATGCGGCCTGCGAGTTATTGAACTTTTCACCCCGGGTCGGCTTCGAGCAGGGGCTGGAGTTGACGCTGGACTGGTTTCGAAAAAAAGGGAAACAATGACCTGGGAATACAAAGAGGTCCTCGTGACGGGGGCCGCCGGATTTATCGGCTTTCACCTATCCCGCAGGCTGCTTGCGGCCGGTTGCCGGGTGGTCGGCTTGGACAACCTCAACCCCTACTACAGCGTGCGACTCAAGGAGGACCGCCTCCGGCAGCTCGAGCCCCACGCCGGGTTTTCCCTGGCCCGAGTGGACCTGGCCGACGGGGAAGCGGTGAAGCGCGTGTTTGCCGACAACCGGTTCGACGTCGTTGTGAACCTGGCCGCCCAGGCCGGGGTGCGCTACTCGCTTCAGAACCCGCACGCGTACGTGGACGCCAACCTGGTGGGCTTCACCAACATTTTAGAGGGCTGCCGCCACCAGGGGGTCGGCCACCTCGTCTTCGCATCCTCCAGCTCGGTCTACGGCGCCAACACCCACATGCCCTTCTCGGTGCACGACAACGTCGACCACCCGGTGTCGCTCTACGCCGCCAGCAAAAAAGCCAACGAACTCATGGCCCACACGTACAGCCATCTCTACGGCCTGGCCTGCACGGGCCTGCGCTTCTTCACGGTCTACGGACCCTGGGGGCGACCGGACATGGCGCTGTTTCTCTTCACCGACGCCATTTTGAAGGACCGGCCGATCCAGGTCTTCAACCACGGCCGCATGCAGCGCGACTTCACCTACATCGACGACATCGTCGAGGGGGTCGTGCGCGTGATGGGGCGCCTGCCGGCATCAAACCCGGCGTGGAGCGGGGACCACCCGGACCCCGGCACCTCGTATGCGCCCTACAAGATTTACAACATCGGCAACAACCAGCCGGTCGAACTGAACGACTTCATCGCCGTGATCGAGAGCGTGCTCGGCCGGACGGCGCGGAAGGAGTACCTGGACCTGCAGCCCGGGGATGTGCCGGCCACCTATGCCGACGTGAGCGACCTGATGGCCGACGTCGGCTTCAAGCCGGCCACCCCGATCCGCGCCGGGATCGAGCGCTTCGTGGCCTGGTACCGGGACTACTTCGGTGTTGCCTGAGGGCGGTCATCGCCTCCGGCCCGGTTCCATCTCGGAGGGGCCGTGAAAGCAGCGAACAGCCGGCACGGGTTGCGATTGACAGGAAATTCCGACTTCTACTAATATATCCAACAGCAGGTCATGGCGCGCTGCGCCACTCTGTCCGAAAGCAAATTCACATCTTGTGGGAGCGGCTTCCAGCCGCGATATGCCGCGGCAGGGCTCCCGCAGAGAGAGAACCCTACGTGGAGGATAGTTGGTCGCTGCCTCAATCCGGGCTGGTTGATGCGACCTCAATCTAAAAGGCGAGGAGGACCATTGATGACTTCACAGGTGCCGAAAAGCGGAATTCGACCGAACCCGGTTGGCGACTGGCCGACAATTGACCCTACCGCATTTGTGGATCCCAGTGCCCAGATCATGGGAAAAGTGATTATCGGCGCCCGCGTTTATGTTGGGCCGCTTTCGGTTATCCGGGCCGATGAAGTGGACGAAAAGGGCAAGGTGCACCCGGTGATGATCGAGGCTGACGCCTGCGTTCAGGACGGCGTGGTGATCCACGGGCGTGCCGGTACCGAACTCACCGTCGGGCCGCGCTGCAACATCTCACACGGCGTCATCATTCACGGCCCAGCCACGATCAAGGCGGACTGTTTCGTTGCAATCCGTGCGGTCGTCTACGACTCGGTCCTCGAGGAGTCCGTCTGGGTGGGTGTCGGTTCGGTGGTCATGCGCTCCCGGGTGCCGGCCAACACATGGATACCCGCAGGCAGCATCATCCGGGCGGATCATGACACCAAGCAGTTCCGGCTGATCGACCTGACGGAGGAGAAGTACAAGAAAGGCGTTTACGACGCAAGCGCCGCACTCCGAGAAGGCTACCGGACGCTCTACGGCAAATAAAAAATCGGGCGCCGGTTGCAGCGCCCGATTTGTCCCGGCTCGTTCGGAAGCATCTCGTTTTTAAGGAATAATCCCCATCCCTTTCAAGACCGACAACATGATAGCCGCGGCCATGACCGAGCCGACCTGGCCGCCGGTGTTGGCCCCCACCGCATGCATTAGCAGGAAGTTGAACTTGTTGTATTTGAGTCCCTCCTTCTGCACGACCCGCGCCGCCATGGGATAGGCGGAGATCCCGGCCGCCCCGATCAGAGGGTTGATCTTGCCACCGGTGGCCCAGCACATGATCTTGCCGAACCCCACTCCGCAGACCGTATCGAGGCAGATGGCCACGAAGCCGAACGCCAGCACCATCAACGTCGTGGGGCTCAAAAAGGCCCGGCCCTCCATGGTGGCGCCGATCGATATGCCCAGAAAGAGCGTCACCACGTTGGCGATCTCGTTTTCAGACGCCTTGCACAGCCGGCCGACGACACCGCTCTCCTTCATCAGGTTGCCCAGCATGATGGTCCCGAGCAGCGGCAGCCCCATGGGGGCGAGCAGGCCGCCGAAGATGGTCACGACAATCGGGAAAACAATTTTGGTGGTTTTGGAGGCCGGCGTCGTCTTGGTGAGCTCCGACATGTTGATCCGACGCTCTTTTTCAGTGGTCATGAGCCTCATGATCGGAGGTTGGATGATCGGCACGAGAGACATGTAGGAGTAGGCGGCAACCGAGACGGCTCCCAGCAGATGGGGCGCATATTTCGCGGACACATAAATGGCCGTGGGGCCGTCGCAGGCGCCGATGACGCCGATGGCGACCGCGTCCAGCTTGGAGAAGCCGAAAAACAGGGCCATCCCGATGGTCAGAAAGATCCCGAACTGCCCGGCGGCGCCGAGCAGAAAAATCTTGGGGTTTTCCAGCAACGGCCCGAAATCGGTCATGGCGCCGATGCCGATAAAGATGAGAAGGGGGAAGAGCTCGTTGGAGATCCCCATGTCGTAAATGGTTCGAAGAAAACCCTCGTGCTCCATCAGGCCGGCTAAGGGGATGTTGGTTAGAATCGCGCCGAAACCAATAGGGACCAGCAAGAGAGGTTCGACATCCTTTTTGATCCCCAGGAACAGAAAAAGGCAACCAACGCCGATCATCACCGGGTTGGACCAGTGCAGATTGGCGACGCCGGCGGTCAGTCCGCTCAGTCCGTTCAAAATGGCTTCAAACATGTCATGACCTCGCTTTAAAGAGCGCTATGAAGATTGTTGGTCTTCCCGGACGGGGAAGATCTTTTTCAAGAGATTCATGATCACTGCCAGCAGCGCCAATGTGACCAGCGTGCCGCCCATGCCGACGACCATCAGCGTTAACCCGAATGTCAAGTTGTCCATCGTTGTCTCTCCCGGGGACCGATCATGTTGCCGTTCCGAACTTCCAAGGTGTTCCCCTTAACACTATGCCTTAGAGGTTTCAACACTAAAATAATAGTTGAGACAGGGGGGAAAATCGAATACGTTAATCACTCACGGAGCAGCGCTTCGACTCGATGGTGTTAAAAAGGAGGACGGATGAAGCTGAAGAAAAGCCCCTCAACGCGCCAAACCCTCGCGGCCCTCATGATGGCCGTGCTGCTGATCGCATCCTGCCAGAGCATGGACTCGGGCGACGCCAAAAAAGCGGAGCCTGTCGGACGGCTGCCGGACGTGCGTGAATTCGAGGATGTACTGGTCCCCCGCGAAATGGTCGTCAGCCGGGACGCCTCCTTCGTCCATCGGGGGACCTCCATGCCCACGGGGCTGCTGCGCCTGGCAGGCTCGGTCGAGGCGCAATCGCTTGGACGGTATTTCCAGGCGAACATGCCCAAGGACGGCTGGCAGATGGTGAGCGAGTTCCGGGCGTTGCAGTCGCTGATGGTCTTTCAGAAGGCCGATCGGATGTGCATTATCGCCATCGAGGACTCGACCTTTCGGACCTTTATGGACATCTGGGTCGTGCCGTTGAACGAGACCGTCGACATGGGCACCCGCAAATGAGAACGCCCAAGGGTCTGAAGCCCTGATCATGGTCGACGCCCGCCGACTCGTCCAGGCCATCGACGAGGCCGCCTGCGCCCTGCGGCAGCTGGCGCGCGGCGGGACGGGGCGGGTCGACTGCTCGCCGGAAACGCTCGCGATCCTTGCGGGCTGGGGCCGGGCGCCCGCGCGGGCACCGGAAAGCCTCGAGGCGATCCGCGCGGAGATCGGCGACTGCCGGCGCTGCAAGCTTTCGGAAAGCCGCAGCCGCATCGTCTTCGGCCAGGGGAACCCGCGAGCGCGGCTCATGTTCATCGGCGAGGGGCCCGGCCAGGAGGAGGACCGGGCCGGCGAGCCCTTCGTCGGCGCGGCCGGCCAGCTGCTGACCCGCATCATCCTGGCGATGAACCTGACCCGCGAGGCGGTCTACATCGCAAACGTCGTGAAGTGCCGGCCCCCGGGAAACCGGGTGCCGGAGCCGGGTGAAATCGCCACCTGTCAGCCGTTTTTGGAACGCCAGATCGCGGCCATCCGCCCGGAGTTCATCTGCGTGCTGGGGGCCTGTGCCGCCCAGAGCCTGCTTCGCACCGCGGAGCCGATCTCTCGGCTGCGGGGGCGCTTTTCCGAGTTCCGGGGGATCCAGGTGATGCCGACTTTTCACCCCGCCTACCTGCTGCGCAACCCCGAGAAGAAACGCGAGGTGTGGGAGGACATGAAGCTGTTGATGAAGGGATACCCCTATGAATGACAGAGATGGTCTTATCGCCGTCTTTCGGCGGCTGCTGGCCGCTGCGCTGCTGTGCGCTACGATGGCCGGTCCGGCCTGGCCGGCGGCAAACGAGGTCGTCATCATCCGTGTGTCGGACGCCATCAGCCCCGCCACGGCCGACTTCATCCACCAGGGCATCAAGGCCGCCGAAAAAGAGCAGGCGGCCCTGGTGGTCATCGAACTGGACACCCCGGGCGGCCTGGCCGACTCCATGCGCACCATCGTTCAGGACATTCTGGGCAGCTCGGTGCCCGTGGCCGTCTATGTCTCGCCGGGCGGCGCCCGCGCGGCCTCCGCCGGGGTGATGATCACGATGGCGGCCGACATCCCCGCCATGGCACCCGGCACCAACATCGGGGCGGCGCACCCTGTTGGGGCGGGCGGGCAGGAGATCGACGGCAAGATGTCCGAGAAGGTCGTCAACGACATGGTCGCCCACGCCAAAAGCGTTGCCGAGCGCCGAGGCCGCAATGCGCAGTGGGTCGAGCGCGCCATCCGCGAGAGCATCTCCGCCACTGAGACCGAGGCCCTCGGCGAGAGCGTCATCGATCTCATTGCCGCCGACATCGACGATC
Organism: Desulfobacterales bacterium; assembly: GCA_046496215.1. Classification (GTDB taxonomy): domain Bacteria; phylum Desulfobacterota; class Desulfobacteria; order Desulfobacterales; family SpSt-501; genus SpSt-501. Next base: position 28,070 of record JAWOHH010000142.1, on the reverse strand, counting down.
TGCTGCGCCAGCTCGACGGCCGGGCGGTTCCGGGCAAGGGCACCCTCAAGCTGGACGCGCCCCGCAAAACCGTCATCGAGGAGACCCTGCGGACTCGGATCCTCAAGACCATCAGCAACCCCAACATCGCCTACATCCTGCTGATGATCGGGCTGGCGGGGCTCTATTTCGAGTTCTCGCACCCCGGCGCGATCTTCCCGGGGGTGGTGGGGGGGATCTGCCTGGTCCTGGCCTTTTTCGCCATGCAGACCCTGCCGGTCAACTACGCCGGGATCCTGCTCATCGTGCTGGCGATCATCTTTTTCATCATGGAGATGAAAATCGCAAGCTACGGCCTGCTGAGCGTGGCCGGGATGATTTCGTTGCTGCTGGGCTCACTGATGCTCTTCAGCGGCGGGGGACCGGAAAGCCGCGTTGCCTGGAGCGTGTTCGTGCCGACGCTCCTGGTGGTGGGCGGGTTCTTCGTGGCCATCGCCTTTCTGGTGATGCGCGCGCAGGTCGCCCGGCCCGCGACGGGCACCTCCGGCATGGTGGGCAAGATCGCCCTCGTCAAAACACCGCTGGCCCCGCGCGGCAAGGTCGCGGTGCACGGGGAGCTCTGGAACGCCGTGTCGACGGTGCCGGTCGACGCGGGCGCCTCCGTGCGCATCGTCAAGGCGACCGGGCTGCTGCTCGAGGTGGAGCCGCTCGAGGCCGGCCCCGGGAAGGCGTGAAACGCGCGGGCGATGTGTGGGAGCGGCCTCCAGCCGCGATACATTCGCGCTTCTGTCCGGCCGGACCTGCAACAGCATCCTCCAGCTTTCATCGCCGACATCCCCTTCGGCAAAGGGGGTGTTCTGAGAACGGTTATCTAACTGGCACCTATTCGGAGGGCCCCGGCCGGCTCGAACAGGCCGGGCGCCGACAAAGGAGGGCATCATGTACACCGGGTTAGCGATCGTCTTGCTGGTCGTTTTTTTTCTGTCCACGGCCCTGAAGATCCTCAACGAGTACGAGCGCGGCGTGATCTTCCGCCTCGGCCGCATTATCGCCGCCAAGGGGCCCGGGCTGATCATCCTGATCCCCGTCATCGACCGCATGGTCAAGGTCAGCCTGCGGCTGGTGGCGCTCGACGTGGACCCGCAGGACGTCATCACGCGGGACAACGTCTCGGTCAAGGTCAACGCCGTCATGTACTTCCGGGTCGTCGACCCGGTCAAGGCCATCATCGAAGTGGAGAATTACAGCTACGCCATTTCTCAGCTGGCCCAGACGACCCTGCGCAGCGTGTGCGGCCAGGCCGAACTTGACGATCTGCTCTCCAACCGGGAGAAGATCAACGCCGAACTGCAGGAGATCCTGGACACCCACACCGACCCCTGGGGGATCAAGGTCGCGAACGTCGAGCTCAAGCACATCGACCTGCCCCAAGAGATGCAGCGTGCGATGGCCCGCCAGGCCGAGGCCGAGCGCGAGCGGCGCGCCAAGGTCATCAACGCCGAGGGCGAGTTCCAGGCCGCGGCCAAGCTGGCGGAAGCCTCCGCCATCATCGAGAAGCACCCGGTCGCCCTGCAGTTGCGCTACCTGCAGACCATGCGCGAGATGTCCTCGGAGAGCAACACGACCACCTTCTTCCCGATCCCCATGGAGCTGTTGAAGCCGTTTCTGCCGCGGCCGGCGGAGCCGGACAAGACCTGATCGCCGCCGGCGGCCGTCCAAAACGATCAGCATCCGCGGGATGACGCGCAGCGCAGAGACGGGGGTTTTTACGAAGTCGTCTTTAGAACTGGTACGATAACCTTGGATCACGGTTGCGGGCAAGGCGCAGGCCGATTCGAAAGCGCAGCAACCTATAACAGGTTGTGAGCACGTTCGAGAGGCCTGCAATCCCGCCATGGCGGGACCCCCAGCCGTTAGACGGGGTTATGAAACCAGTTCTATTGACATCTTCGAAAGAAATGGTTTATGCAATCGATCGCCTGTACGATGCGACCCGCGCACATTACGGTGAGCGCGGTGTGGGGCTGACCTGATCATCGGGCGGGGGCTTGATCGGCCTCCGCTCGTCTTTTCCGCGGCTGTTGCCGCTGCAGGAGGTGTTCGAACCATGAGTGCGAAGGAAATCGAGATCTGGGGGCGTCCCCTGGAGAAAATGACAACCAAGGACCTCAAGGAGATCGCCCTGCAGGTGCCGGAGATTTCCGGGGTGCACGGCCTGCGCAAGGAGCAGCTCGTGGATGCCCTGCGCAAGGCCAAGGGCATCGAGCTGCCGAAGGCGAAGAAGTCCGGCGCGACGCTGGGCGCGCTTAAAAAACGGATCCGCGCGGCCAAGAGCAGGCGACAGGAAGCCCTCGAGGCCAAGGACCGCAAAACCGCCGCGATCTTTCGACGCCGCGTCTCCCGGCTGAAGAAACTCTCGCGCCGGGCGGCCGGCTGATCCATGCCGCACGGGGGGATCGCGGGCGCGGGGCGGGCGGTTTCGATCGACCCGGCCGCGATCGCCTTCGATGTCGACGGGGTGATCGCCGACACGATGGCGCTCTTTCTCGAGATCGCCCGGGACGAGTTCGATGTGCACGGGGTGCGCTACGAGGACATCACCTGCTACAACGTGGCGGACTGCGTCGACATGGACCCGCAAATTGTCGACCGCATTCTGCTGTGCATCCTGGACGGCTCCTATACCCACACCCTGCGGCCGCTGCCTGGTGCCTCCGGCGTGCTGGGAAAGCTCGCCCGGCGGGTCGATCCCCTGCTGCTGGTGACGGCGCGCCCGCAGGCCGGGCCGGTGGAGGGGTGGATTCGCGCGTTGCTGGGTGCGGATGCGCGCGCGGTCGAGATCGTGGCCACCGGATGCTTCGAGGCCAAAACCGAGGTGCTGCTCGCGCGCGGGGTCTCCCACTTCGTGGAGGACCGGCTCGAAACATGCCTTGCCCTGGCCGACGCCGGGATCACCCCGGTGCTTTTCGCCCAGCCCTGGAATCGACGGCCGCATCCGTTCGTGGAGGTGTCCTCCTGGGGTGAACTCGACGCCTTGATCCAATGGTGACCCGACGCTCCGGCGGCCGCCGCCGCCAGCAGCGGCCGGACACCGCCCGGCCATCCGGTGTCCGAGAGGGGTGGTGGCGGCAAAAGCGATGCGATCCATGACGGGTTCGGCCCTGATGAATGCGGTGCAGCGATTCGTGGAAGCCCTCCCCGCGGAGAGGGGCTACTCGATCCACACCTGCCGTGCCTATCGCGGGGACCTGGAGGAGTTCACCGCGTACCTGGTGGCATGGGCCGACCGGGATACCCCCGGAAACCCGGCGGCTGCGGCGATCGGCCCATCTGCGATCACCCCCCTCATGATCCGGGGCTACCTGGGTTTCCTGCACCGCAAGAACCAGAAATCCAGCATTGCCCGCAAGCTCTCCACCCTGCGCAGCTTTTTCAAGTTTCTCCAGAAGAACGGTGCGGTCGAAGCCAACCCGATGGCCGGACTGCTCACGCCCAAGCGCGAACAGAACCTGCCGGCGGTGCTGACCGTCGACGACATGTTCCGGCTCCTCGACACGATTGAAACCGATGATCTGCTGGCGGCCCGCAACCGGGCCCTGTTCGAGACCCTTTACTCCTGCGGCATCCGGGTCTCGGAGCTGACCGGGTTGGACGTCTTCGATCTCGACCCGACCGCGGCCGTGGTGCGAGTGCTCGGCAAGGGCGGCCGGGAGCGGGTCGTGCCGGTGGGCCGTAAGGCCCTGGAGGCCATTCGATTCTACCGCGACCGGCTGAAGGCCGAAACCGGCATCGGTGACGACCGCAACGGCCCCCTGTTTCTCAATGCCCGGCACCAGCGGCTGACGGCCCGCTCGGTGGCGCGCATCCTGAAAAAACTGGCGGCCGCCTGCGGAATCGCCTCGCCGCTCTCGCCCCACGCGCTGCGGCACACCTTTGCCACCCACCTGCTCGATGCCGGTGCGGATCTGCGCAGCGTGCAGGAGCTGCTGGGCCACCGTCACCTGTCGACTACGCAGCGCTACACCCACGTCAGTATGGACCGGCTGATGGAAACCTATGACAAGGCACACCCTCGTAAATAGTTGCGCTGCCGGTCGTTTCCGGCGAAAGGAAAGCTCATGACCAGCGCCACCATCCAGTGCGCCAACGACGTGATGGCCGCCACCTACAAGCGCTTCCCGATCGTGTTGACGCGGGGCAGCGGTTGCACCCTCTGGGACGAGTCCGGCAAGGCTTACACCGATTTTGTGGCCGGCATCGCCGTCTGCAATCTAGGGCATGCCCACCCGCAGGTGGCCGAGGCCCTGTGCCGCCAGGCCCGAACGCTCTGGCACGTCTCCAACCTGTTCTACACCGGCCCGCAGATGGACCTGGCAGCGTGGCTCACGGGCCACAGCTTCGCCGACCGCGTCTTTTTCTGCAACAGCGGGGCCGAAGCGAACGAGGCCGCCATCAAGTTGGCGCGCAAGTACTTCAAGGAAGCCGGTGAGCACGGCCGGTTCCGTATCATCAGCATGGAGAACTCCTTCCACGGGCGGACGATGGCTACTCTCTCGGCCACCGGTCAGGAGAAGGTCAAGACCGGCTTCGCCCCGCTGCTGGAGGGCTTCGATTTCGCCCCCTTCGACGACATCGCGGCCATCCGGGCGAAGGTCGGCCAGGCGACCGCCGCGGTCATGCTCGAGCCGATTCAAGGGGAGGGCGGGGTGCGCTGCCCCCGTCCAGAGTTCCTCAAGCAGGTCCGCGCCTTGTGCGACGAGGCCGGGCTGCTGCTCATCTTCGACGAGATCCAAACCGGGATGGGCCGCACCGGGACGATGTTTGCCTACGAGCAGTTCGATGTGGCGCCCGACATCATGACTCTGGCCAAGGCTCTGGCCAACGGGCTGCCGATGGGGGCGATGCTGGCGCGCGAACCGGTTGCGGCGGCATTCGGTCCGGGATCGCACGCGTCAACCTTCGGCGGCACGCCCATCGTGTCGGCGGCCGCGCTGGAGGTCTGCCGGACCTTCGAGCGCGAGGGCGTGCTCGTGCACGTGCGCCGGGTCTCGGAACACTTCCGGTCCAGGCTCGAGTGGCTCAAGGGCCGGCACCCTCTCATCGAGGAGGTGCGTGGGTTGGGGCTGCTGCTGGGGATCCGGCTCGCGACCGACGGCGAGCCGTTCGTGCTCGGCTGCATGGAGCGGGGATTTCTGATCAACTGCGTGCAGGGCAATGTGCTGCGTTTTGTCCCGCCGCTTGTCGTCGATTGCGGGCAGATCGACGCGCTCATCGCCTGTTTGGATGAGCTGTTCGGCGCAGCGCTGAAGGGATGAGGATGGGATTCGGCCCGGGTGCTGGTGGGCCGCGCCCGGGAACGGGTGCGGCGACTTTGGACGGGGCCGCTGCAAGGGTGGCGGCTCGGAAGGCGTGCCATGGCTGACAAACTCTGGGACGGGCGCTTCAGCGGCCGCACGGCTGAGATCGTCGAGCGGTTCACGGCCTCGATCGACGTCGACCGGCGCCTCTATCGGTACGACATCGAGGGCAGCATCGCCCACTGCCGGATGCTGGCCAAGACCGGCATCATCGCGGCCGAGGAGGCCGCGGCCATCGTTTCCGGCCTCGAACAGGTCCGCACCGAAATCGAAGCGGGGCGTTTCACCTTCGACACGCGGCTCGAGGACATCCACATGCACATCGAGTCGCGCTTGACCGAAATCGTGGGCCCGGCGGCGCGCAAGGTCCACACGGGCAGAAGCCGCAACGACCAGGTGGCCCTCGACCTGCGGCTGTACTTGCGCGACGTGCAGGCGGAAACCCGTCAGCGGCTGGCCGCCCTGCAGCGGGTGCTGATCGCGCTGGCCCGGGCGCACATCGACGTGATCCTCCCGGGCTACACGCACCTACAGCGGGCGCAGCCGGTGCTCCTGGCCCACCACCTGATGGCCTATGTGGAGATGTTCGACCGGGACCGGGAGCGGTTTGCGGACTGCCGGCGGCGGACCGATGTCATGCCCCTGGGAAGCGCCGCGCTGGCCGGGACCACCTTCCCCATCGACCGCGCTTACGCGGCCGAGCTGCTCGGCTTCCCGGCGATTTCCGCCAACAGCCTGGACGCGGTTTCGGACCGGGACTTCGTGATCGAGTTCCTGGCGGCGGCCGGGCTGTGCATGATGCACCTGAGCCGGCTGTCCGAGGAGCTGGTGCTCTGGTCCGGCTCGGAGTTCGGCTTCATCGAGCTGCCGGACAGCTTCGCCACCGGCAGCAGCATCATGCCGCAGAAGAAAAACCCCGACGTGCCCGAGCTGGTGCGGGGCAAGACCGGGCGGGTCTACGGACACCTCATGGGCCAGCTCACGCTCATGAAGGGGCTGCCGCTCTCCTACAACCGGGACCTGCAGGAGGACAAGGCCGCGCTCTTCGACGCCGTCGACACCCTGAGCGCCTGCATCGAGGTCACCACCCACATGCTGCCCGGAATTATGGTCCACCGGGAGCGGATGGAGGCGGCAGCCGAGCGGGGGTACCTCAACGCGACGGATCTGGCCGACTACCTGGTCCGGCAGGGGATGCCCTTCCGCGAGGCGCATCATGTCGTGGGCCGGGCCGTGCGTCAGGCGGCCGACGCCGGCCGGGAGTTGCACGAGCTCTGCCTGGCCGATTTGCAGGCCCATTCCACTCTAATCCGGGAGGACGTCTTTGACCACCTCCGTGCCCGGGAGGTCGTCAATCGCCGCAGCTGCCCGGGGGGCACCGGCCGGAGCGCCGTCCTGACCGCCATCGAGGCAGCCGAGAAACGACTGGCCTGAACCATGCCTGCTTTTCAACCGAGCTCTCGGCCTCAGGGGCCTTCCGACTGCAGCGGCGGCGGCCGTGGCCGCTTTCTGGCCGGCTTCGCACGCTGTGCGATCGTGGTCATCGCAGCGGCGGGGGCCTTGCTGGCTCTCTCCGGCTGCGGTCGAAAGCTCCCCCCGTCGCCGCCGGCGTACCACCAGCCGCCCGCAGTCACCGACTTGGCGTATCGGCTTGAGGGCGACTTCGTGACCTTGAGTTGGACGGTGCCCCCGCCCGGGGCCAAGGCCATGCGGCCGGTCGCCGGGTTCAGGGTCGAACGGGCCGATCTGCCGGCCGCGCAGGCGGAGTGTGCCGCCTGCCCCCTGGATTTCCGGACGATCGGCGAGGTGCGCGCCCCCGGCCGAATCGCCGGCGGCCGGCTCCGGTTCAGCGAAACGATCCTGCCCGGTTTCCGCTACTCCTATCGCGTGACGGCTTATGACGAGAAGCGGCTGGACGGCAGACCGTCCGATCCGGTTTCGTTTAGCTTCTGAGCCCGGCAGGGACCCATGACCATGATCGCTTTCACCAAAATGAGCGGCAGCGGAAACGACTTTATCCTGATCGACAACCGGGGCCGCATCCTGGACGAACAGAGCCTGACGGCGCTGGTGGCCGGCATCTGCCGGCGGCGGCTTTCGGTGGGGGCGGACGGGGTGATCCTGATCGAGCCCGCCGCCGCCGCCGATTTCCGCTGGCGGTTTTTCAACGCCGACGGCAGCCGGGGCGAGATGTGCGGAAACGGCGCACGCTGTGCCGCACGGTTTGCCGTGATGAACGGGATCAGCGGCCCGGAGGTGCGCTTCGAGACGGATGTCGGCCTGATCCGGGCCCGGGTGGAGGGGGCGCAGGTGTGCGTGGCCATGACGGACCCCGTGGACTTGAGACTGGAGCGGCCGCTGGCGCTCTCCACCGGTGTCGTCCGGGTGAGCACGGTCAACACGGGGGTGCCGCATGCGGTCCTGGTGGTGCCCGATGTCGACGCCGTCGACGTCGTTGCGATCGGCCGTGAGATCCGCCGGCACCCGGACTTCGCCCCGGCCGGGACCAATGCCGACTTTCTCTGCGCCGATGGGTCCGGCGGCCTGGCCCTGCGCACCTATGAGCGCGGCGTGGAGGACGAGACCCTCGCCTGCGGCACGGGGGCCGTGGCCGGTGCGCTGGTGGCGGCCGAGACGCTCGGCGCGACATCGCCGGTGCGCGTGCGCACGCGCAGCGGCGAGCAGCTGGCCGTTCACTTTAAACGCCGCGGCGGCCGCTTTGGCGACATTCAGCAGGAAGGCGGCGCGCGGGTCGTCTACACCGGGCGCCTGAGCGAGGAAGCCTGGCGCTGAAACGCCGGGCGCGCGCCGTGGACATGCCTATCGCCTACCTATCGGTCGGATCCAACCTCGGCGACAAGCTCCTCAATTGCCGACAGGCGCTGGAGGCGCTGGCCGAAGGCGGTGCGGTGCGGATCCAGGCGCGGTCGCGGGTGTATCGCACGGAGCCGGTGGACTACGCCGAACAGGAGTGGTTCATCAACCAGGTGGTGCGGGTCGAGACCGAGCTTGCGCCACTGGCCCTCCTGGATTGGTTGCAGGAGGTGCAGCGGCGGCTGGGCCGGAGCGAGCCGGCCGTGCGCTTCGGGCCGCGCGTGATCGACTTGGACATCCTGCTCTACGACCGGCTGGTCCTGCAGGGCCCTCGCCTGAGCTTGCCTCACCCCCGGATGCAGCGTCGGCGTTTTGTTTTGCAGCCGTTGTGTGATATATGTCCTGACCTGATCCACCCCGTGCTGGGCCGAGGCGTTCGGGCGCTGCTCGCGGAGCTCGGCACGGACGGCCAGGAGGTTGTGGAATATCGATGTTGCGGCTGATCGCCCTAATGGTCTTGGCGTACGTGGCCTACCGGGTCGTGCGCACGTGGGTTCTGGGCAGGTCTGCCCCCAGGCAGGTCCGAAACCGCACCGGCGGGCGGATCGACGATGTCATGTTGAAGGATCCGCAGTGCGGGGCCTACTTTGCCCGCAGAGACGGCGTCTCGTTGAACCACCAGGGGCGTGAACTCCTGTTCTGCAGCGAGGAGTGCCGCGAGCGCTTTTTGTCCGCCAACAAACAAACCGAACCATAAACAGCTGCCATGGAACAGACCGATTTCTCCCGACCTCAACGACCGGTTGGCCCGAGCGCTGAGCCCGGCAGCGTGCGTGCGACCGACGCCGCCGCCACCGGCCTCGCGGCAGCCGATGCGCCGGCTGGCATCTGGGAGCGGTTCAAGGTTGCCTCCCGCCACCCGAACGGGTTGACCCTGATTCGGGTCGCGCTCATCCCCCTGATCATTCTGCTGTTCTCCTTCCCGAACCGATTCCTGGCGTTCGTCTCCGCGCTGCTCTTCAGCATCGCGGCCGCCACGGATTACTTCGACGGGTTCCTGGCCCGCCGCCAGGGGAAGGTCACCCCCTTGGGCAAGATCATGGACCCGGTGGCCGACAAGCTCCTGAATTCGTCGGCTTTGATCATGCTGGCAGCGCACGGCTGGGCGCCGGCCTGGATGGTCTGCGTGATCATCGGCCGCGAGCTGACGGTCACCGGGCTGCGCAGTGTGATCGCCGGCAAGGGGGCCGACGTTTCGGCCTCCCCCCTCGGTAAGCTCAAGACCGGCTTTCAGGTCGCGGCCATCATTCCGCTCATGATCCATTACCCGTTATTCGGTCTGGATTGCCATGCCATCGGCAGGGTGCTCCTGTGGCTGGCCCTGGGCTTCACGATCGGGTCGGCCGTCGATTATTTCATCAAGTTCAAAAAAATCCTTTGATCCGACCCCACCCGGGTTTTATGTTGACAAACAGGCAGGGAGTCGCTAAAAATCGCCTTTTAGTTGAGCGGGAATAACTCAGTGGTAGAGTGCGACCTTGCCAAGGTCGAAGTCGCGGGTTCAAATCCCGTTTCCCGCTCCATTTTTTTGGCGGCATAGCCAAGTGGGAAGGCAGTGGTCTGCAAAACCACTATTCCCCGGTTCGAATCCGGGTGCCGCCTCCATAGCTTTGGAACCCGAAAGCCTGCATCGCGGATGCAGGCTTTTTTGGTTTGGTGCGCCCGGCAGGGCGCACCTATTTGGAATCCGGCCCCTCGGGTGAATCACCAGCCGCCCCCTCCGCCGCCCCCGCCTCCGCCGCCGGAGGAGCCGCCCCCGCCACCGCCGGAGCGCGAGCCCGGGGCGGTCGCGGAAGAGGAGATGGCGCCCGTGAGGGAAGAGCCGAGCGATGCGGCGAAGTTTCCGATGCGGCTTGTGTTCCAGCCCGACCCGGAATACCAGCGGGGTTGGTAGCCGTCGTCGCCGGGCCGGGCGGCGGCGGAAAGCGCGCCGGCGAACTGCTCGGCCCACTGCTGCTCGACGCCCAAGGCAAGCGCATAAGGCAAAAGCTTTTCAAAAAGCTCCGGCGTGCGCGTGGCCGGCAGCATGCGCTGGAGGCGGTCGGCCTCGGTGGCGGTCAGAAACAACTTGAACCCCTCGATACGGTCGAGCAGCCTCCGGCCGAGCAGGGTGGGCGCCTTGAGCAGGTGGTAGAACAGGATATTGGCGAGCACCACCGTCACCAACAGCACCGCCAGGCCCGGCGACTCCTGGATTAGGGTGTACAAAGCAAAGATCTCCGCACCGAAGAAGGGCAGGGCGAAGGCTGACATGAAGAGCGCGGCCCCGAGGCTTCCGACCCAGGAGTTCAGATTGCGCATGCCCGAGAGCACCTGCCCCCAGAGCTTGGCGACCATGACGGCCAGAAAGACCACCCCGATGCTCCAGCCGGTGAGCCAGATCCCCAGAAACACCGCCTGCCCTTGATCGAGCGCCGAGAGGAAGGCGGTGGCCACCACCGCAGCGGAGATGACCACCCCGGTGATGAAGGACTTGCGGTTGGTGACAAAATGGGTTTTCTCGAAGGTGAAGGCAAGCGAGGTCCGCAGGGAGTTGACGGCGGCGGCGACGGTCGCGTGGTGCTTGCGCTCGAGCGCCAGCGCGTTTCCCGATCGAAACAGATGGGATGCGATTTTCTGCTCCTCGGCGCTGAGTGTGACGGGCCCGCCCTCTTTTTTCCGCAGGGTGGTGGTGCCGCTTTTCTCCTCGATGGTCAGGGCGCCCTTGACCGCCATGTCGATCACGGAGGCGGCGAAGACTCGGTGGTCGTAGCCCATCTCGGCGATGAAACGCATGGCCGCGGGCGAGAGGTTGTCGGGCGGGGTGTAGATCGGCATGATGACGCCCCTGGCGGGGTCCTTGCCCACGGCCGCCCACACGAGAACGTAGTAGCCGAGCAAAAACAGGATCCCTACCGCGGCGACCAGCAGGGTGAGGTTATCCCTGAGAAAATGGGCGCTTTTGTCTGCCAGCGACGGTTCGGCCACAAACCCCTTGGGCCAGCCGAGGACGAGGGTGAGCCCTTCGCCCGGGGCCAGCGCCCGCGTGGTCTTGAAAAACGCATGCCCCTCGGCGGTCACCCGGGCGCTGAAATCGCGCCCTTGGGCGCCCGCGGAGCCGGTAAAGGCTTCCAGGGCGAGCGCCTCGCCCGCCACCCCGGGCGGCAAAACGACGAGGGCCTCGGCCGTGTCGATCGGGAACTCCCACCCGTTTCCGGTCACGTTCCAGTAGAGCTCGTCGTGGCGATCGAAAAAGCCGAGCTGACGGTCAGTCGTGTAAGTCAGGGTGTAGGTGTGCTCGCCCGGGGGCAGCCGCAGATCCTTGTGGCCCATGTAGATGCGAACCCCGTTTGCGAGATTTTCGGTGTGGAAGGGCTCCGGGCTGCCGTTGCGGGCGACCGATTCGATGCGAAAGCCCACCGTGAAGCGGTTGCCGGCCCGGTCCGTGTAGCGGGTCGGGAAGTCGCGGAAGATGCCGCGCTTGATCCGCTCGCCCCGGCTCGTGACGCGGATGGTCTCTTCGACCCGCATGCCGGCGTCGGGGGCGATTGCGATCGCGCTCGCAAAGCGGGTGATCCGCTCGGCCGGCGGAGCGGCCATGGCGGCCGCCGCCAGGACGGCGATCAGAATGAGGACTGCGGCCGAGCGGGTGTGCCGCCTCATTAGAACTTGACCTGGGCCGGCCGGCGCTCCTCGGCCGGCGACTCGAGTTCGAAGAAGTCCCTCTTTTCGAACTTGAAGCGGGCGGCCACCAGGTTCGAAGGGAACTGCTCGACCACGGTGTTCAGGTCCCGCACTACGGCGTTGTAATAGCGCCGCGCCGCCTCGACGGCGTCCTCGATCTCCTTGAGATGCCCCTGGAGCTGGATGAAGTTCTGGTTGGCCTTCAAGTCCGGGTAGGCCTCGGCCACGGCAAACAGGCTCTTCAGACTGTCGCGCAGCATGGTCTCCGCTTTGGCCGCCTCCGCCGGACCCGAGGCGCTCATCGCCAGGGTGCGGGCCTCGGTGACCTTGACGAACAGACCCTGCTCGTGTGCCGCATAACCCTTGACCGTCTCCACGAGGTTGGGGACCAGATCGTAGCGTTTCTTGAGCTGCACGTCGATGTCGGACCAGGCCGACTCCGAGGTGGCCCGCAGCCGCACCAGCCGGTTGTAAAGCTGGACCACGACCAGGGCGGCCACCACCAGCACTGCAATCACAACCGTCATGAGACCCATCGCCTTGTCCTTTCAGCGGGTTGTGGCGTCATCCGTTTATTGCACCGGCAAAAAAACGTGTTACCATCGGAACCCGTCCGTCTCCGGCTATCCCACCGATCCGGTGTTTGACGGTATCCGTATGCTTAAACAATATGTTATCGATTTATCGGTTTTTATTCAAGCGCCGGTTATGCTACGATGTGGCGCAGACTCGGCGAAGAGACGGGGCGCGGCAGCGCTCCCACGCCCAAGGAGGGCGGAGCGGAGGTCGACGTGGTTCCCAAGCGCATCTTTTTCACCCGAGGGGTCGGACACCATCGCAACCACCTGCAGAGTTTCGAGCTGGCGCTGCGCGTGGCCGGGATCGAGATCTGAACTGACGCTCTGACAAAGTGCTGCCGCAGGCGGCGTGCAGCGCTAATCAGCCCCCGGCGGCTCTTTTTTTATAGCCTGGGCGGTGCGCACGATCGCAACCCCCTCCACCTGCGCGGCCACCAGCCCGACCAGCGTCACCGGCAGGACCCCGACCGCGTGCGCCACGATGGCGTAGGAGAGCGCCTCGGAAGCGGGAACGCCGAACATGAGCAGCGCCACCTGGCAGAGGTAGTGGAAGGTGCCGACATAGCCCGGGGTGGACGGCACGACGACGCTGACGGTCGTGAGCGCCAGCACGACCAGACTGGCATGCCAGGGCAGGGCGTAAAGCGTGGTGAGGTCGAAGGCCGCCAGGCAAAGATAATAAACGGCCGCATAGCAAATCCAGATGGCGGCCGAAAGCGCCCCGACCGCCAAGTAGTGTCTGCTGGTGGCGAGCGGTTGGATGCCGCCGAGGAAATCGAGGGCCAGGGACCCGACCCGTTTGGAGAGCCTCTCCGGCAGCGGCTTGAGGACTAGCCGCACCAGCGCGGCGGTCTGCGCCTCAAAGCGCTTGCATCCGATCAAAATCGCGAGCAGCAGCAGCGCGCCGGCGAGCATAACGACCCCGCTCGCCTCCACCCACCGCGGGAAGGGGTGCACGATCACCACCAGCGCCATCAAGCCGATCAACGAGATGATGTCGATGATGCGTTCGACCACGATGGAGGCGAACGCGGCCCCGGCGGAAATCCCTGATTTCTTGCCGAGCACGAAGGCGCGCAGCAGCTCCCCCAGGTGGGCGGGCACGAAGCTGTTCGCGGCGTAGCCGATCATCAGGGCCGAGAACAGCCGGCCGGTGCCGACGATCCGGACCGGAGCCAGCAGATATCGCCAGCGCCGGGCCCGCAGGTAGTGGCCCAGCATCATCGCGCCCAGCGACAGCCCCACGTACCCGTAGTGCGCCGCGGCGAGGGCGCGGCCCATCCGCTCGAAGTCGACCCCGCGCAACGCCAGCCAGAGGCAGACGGTCCCGATGATCAGTCCGGCGGCAATTTGGATCGAACGCTTCTTCATCGGCGGCTGGCAACCGTGGCCCGGCTTGCGCGATGTGATGTGATCGGCGCCGCGTCGGCAGGTCAAGACGCCGTGTTTTTCACGAGCATCGTGGTGGGGTCCAGCACCAGGCGGGAGTGCTCCGGCGTGAGCGTCACCCCCTTGAGGGGGACCACGTGGATCTCCTCCCCGGCCGGCAACAGCTGAATCGCTACCGTGAAAAGATCGTCCACATCGGCCAGCTGTTTCGGCACGCCGCCGGGGCCCGGGTCCTGGTGGCGGTGGGTGCGGATGCTGAACCACACATGCAGGCCATGCAGACGGGCGATTTTTTTAAGCTCCGAGAGCATGTCGCGCACCGGCTCGTCGAAGGACAGGCCGTCAACAATGAGCATGCGGGGCACAAAGATGTTCTGCTCGATCAAGTCCCCCAGCCGCTCCTCCAACCGCGGGACGCTGAAGCTGTCGGTGCGAAAGGTCATGATGAAACGATGGGGCAGGAGCGATTCCCACACCTGGCTGCTCTGGGGGACCCCCAGGTCGGCGGCGATGTGGGCGAAAATGTCCTGGTACCACAGCCCGGCCTTCTGCACCGGCTGGTTCAGGCTGACGTGCAGCACGTTGCGCGCGCTGAGCATGGCGTTGAGCGCGATTTGGACCATGAGGGCCGTCTTGCCGACGCCGGCCCGCGCCAGCACGCCGCCGAACTGCCCGGGGGTGAGAATGTCCTCGGACGCTCCGCCGAGACAGCGCAGGGGGTTGCGCAGAGTGAGATCGGTTTTCAGCATGGCGAAAAATCTCTCCTTGATGAAGATGACCTCCGTCGAAGGCCTCCACGAGGATTCGGCGATTCTATCCTTGACCGGGTCGTTTCGCAAGGGGTTGCAGGCCTGGTCGCGGCTCAGGCCACTTTTTTCTTGTTGTCCGCCGCCTTCTTTTCAAGCTCCTCGGCGATGGATTGCGGCACCTGCTTGTAAGCCAGAAACTCCATCGTGAACTGGGCCTGGCCCTGGGTCAGGGAGCGCAGCACCGTGGAGTAGCCGAACATCTCGGCCAGCGGCACCTGGCACTCGATGACACACATCGCCCCCTCATCCTGCGCCCCGACGATCATGCCGCGGCGCTGGTTGAGAGAGCCCATCACCGGCCCCTGGAAGGCGGTGGGCGTCTCGACGACGACTTTCATGATCGGCTCCTGGATCACCGGCTTGGCCTTGGAATAGCCCTGCTGAAAAGCGCCCCGCGCGGCGGCTTGGAACGCCATGTCCGAGGAGTCCACGGCATGGGAGGCCCCGTCGTTGATGACGATTTTCACGCCGGTGACGGGGAATTCCATCTTGGGCCCCTTGGCCATACAGTCGCGGAACCCCTTCTCGCAAGCGGCGATGAACTGAGTGGGGATCGAACCGCCCACGACCTTGTTGTCGAACTCGAAGTCCGCGTCGGCGATCGGCTCCATCCAGCCGCCCACCCGGCCGTACTGGCCCGAGCCCCCGGTCTGTTTCTTGTGCAGGTAGTCGAAGTCGGCCCTTTGGGTGATGGTCTCTCGGTACGCCACGCGCGGCGCCCCGGCGGCCACCTCGGCGCCGTACTCCCGGTGCATGCGTTCGATGTACACTTCCAGGTGCAGCTCGCCCATGCCCGAGATGATGGTTTCGTTGGTTTCGGGATTCACATGGGTTTTGAAGGTCGGGTCCTCCTTGGTGAACCGGTTCAAGGCCTTGGACATGTTGATTTCCGCCTTGTGGTCTTTCGGATGGATGGCAAGCGAAATGACCGGTTTGGGCACGTACATGGAGGTCATGGTCAGGCTCAGCCCCGGGGCGACGAAGGTGTCCCCGGAGGCGCAGTCGATCCCGAACAGGGCCCCGATGT
The DNA here is from genome assembly GCA_046496215.1 of Desulfobacterales bacterium. Lineage (GTDB taxonomy): Bacteria > Desulfobacterota > Desulfobacteria > Desulfobacterales > SpSt-501 > SpSt-501. Next base: position 12,394 of record JAWOHH010000142.1, on the reverse strand, counting down.
AGCCGGCCGGGATGGACTCGATCTCCTCCATCTGGTCGGCGTGCATGCGCACTAGGCGGCCGACCTTGATCTTCCTGCCGGTGCGCACGTTGACGATGGCCCCCCCCTTGCCGAGGGAGCCCTGGTAGACCCGCAGGTAGGTCAACTGGCCGTAGGTGCGGTCTTCGAGTTTAAACGCCAAGGCCACCAAGGGCGCGGCGGGATCGGCGCAGAGCGTCACGGGCGTTTCGTCGCGGTCCATATCGAGGGCGGTGTTCTCGACGTCGCTCGGGCAGGGGAGCAGGTCGTTCACGGCCTCCAGCAGCAGTTGGATCCCCTTGTTCTTGTAGGCAGAGCCCATGAAGACCGGTGTCAACTCGCGGGTCAGGACAGCCTTTCGCAGGGCGGCCAGCACCAGGTCCCGGCCGACCGCTCTCTCCTCGAGCAGGGCTTCCATGAGCTCATCGGAGAACATGGAGGCCGCGTCGAGCAGCTCCACCCGCTTGGCGGCGGCCAGCTCCTCCAACCCCTCGGGGATCTCCTCGATGCGGATCGTTTCGCCCTTCTCGCCGTCAAAGTAGACGGCCTTCATGTCCAGCAAGTCCACCACGCCTGAAAAATCGGTCTCCAGGCCGATCGGCAGCTGCACGGCCACCGCCCGGTGGCCGAGCTTCTGCTTGAGCTGATCGACCACGCGGAACGGGTTGGCGCCGGAGCGGTCGCACTTGTTGACGAAGGCGATGCACGGCACTTTGTAGCGGCGCATCTGCTGGTCGACGGTGATGGACTGGGACTGCACGCCGCCCACGGCGCACAAAACCAGGATGGCGCCGTCGAGCACCCTCAGGGACCGTTCCACTTCGATGGTGAAATCCACGTGCCCGGGGGTGTCGATGATGTTGATCTCGTGCCCTTTCCACTCGCAGAAGGTGGCGGCCGAGGCGATGGTGATGCCGCGCTCGCGCTCCAGTTCCATGCTGTCCATGAACGCCCCCACGCCGTCCTTGCCCTTGACGTCGTGCATGGCGTGGATGCGCTTGGTGTAAAAGAGGATCCTTTCGGTGAGGGTCGTCTTGCCCGAGTCGATGTGGGCGCTGATACCGATGTTTCTGACGTTGCGGATGTTCTTTTTCATGGGTGATGGCCTTGTGTTGCGTTTGAAAAAAAATTCCCGTCTCGGTCTTCCCGAAACGGGGCATTCGGACCCGAACGGCTATGACGCTTTAAATAAACTCTTAAAATATATTGGAACTGAAATATTTGTCAATAAATTTTTATCAAAATCCCGTCCGCTCCGCCGCACGCGGATTCGGGTGCTCGGTCCGAACGCTCGCAAGCGTTAACCCGGGCCCCCACCCGATAGCGTCGGCGGCCGGCGTCGGCGGTGGCGTTTGGTGAGAGGGCGGCCCCGCAGCAGGACATAGCTTGCGCCTGCGCCGCCGTCGCACATGCGCGCGCTGGTGAAGGCGATGACCCACTTGCGGCAGGGGCCGCGGGTCAGCCACTCCTCGAGTTTGGATTTCAGGACCGGACCGGCCGGCGAGGAGAGCCCGCGGCCGTGGATGATCAACAGGGACCGTTTGCCGGCCAGCAGGCTCTGCCGGATGAACGCCTCGAAGACCGCCTGCGCCTGCTCCGCATTCAACCCGTGCAGGTCCACGTGCGCCTGAACCGCAAAGTCGCCCCGATGCAGGCGGCGCGTGATTTCGGGCGGCGCCTGACAGCCGACGCCTTCCATGTACTCGGGGGTGTCGGCCAGCATGAACCCCTCGCCGCAGGCCACCAGCTGCTCGAGACGGCCCATCTCCTCGGCGTTCGGGGGCGGTTCCGCGGCCGCGGCGGTCATCTCCGGCAGATCCGGGCCGTGGCGGTTCGCCTTCAGGCGCTCGACGCCCGCCATGGCCTCGGCAAACATCTCCATCTCGCTTTGCTCCGGGCGGGGCAGCGCCGACGGCGGCATCGGAGCCGACGGCGGCATCGGGCCCGGATTGAGAGGCATTTTTCGCGCCAGCTCCGCCAGGCGTTCGAATGGGCGGTTGATCGATTCGGATTCGCTCGGTTTCATTGCACCCCGCCCGCAACCCTATCCACGATCCCGGAGCAGGTCAACGGGTATCGGTTTTCAGAATAATTTCTCTCGCCTTGTTTCATTAGTTTTGATAAACTAAAAAATTACGTATGTATGTTCGTGGAGGAAGATATGGATTGGCAGAACGCCTATCAATCCAAGGTGGTTTCCGCCCAGGAGGCCATGACCAAGATCAAGCGTGGCAGCCGGGTGTTTTTAGGAACAGGGTGCGGCGAGCCTCAGCACCTGATCAAGGCCATGGTGTCGGACCAGGGCCTTTACGACATCATGATTTATCAAATGCTGTCGTTCACCCTGTCCCATTTCGTGGACAACCCATCGTTTCAGAAGCGTTTTTCTCTGAAGCTGTTCTTCATCAGCCGCTCCATGCGCCGGGCGGCGTTCGAGGGGCGAATCGACTACCTTCCCTGCTATCTGTCCCAGATCCCGGGGCTTTTTTCCAGCAACCGGATCGGGTTGGACGTGGCCCTGGTGCAAGTCAGCCCGCCGGACAAATTCGGCTACTGCAGCCTGGGCGTGTCGGTGGACATCACCCGCGCGGGCATCGAGAACGCGCGCACCGTGGTCGCCCAGGTCAACCAGCGCATGCCCCGCACGTGGGGCGACAGCTTTGTGCACGTGGACGACCTCGACTGGCTGGTGCCTTTCGACGAACCCCTGGTGCAGTCCTTCCCAACGCTGCAGGACAACGAGGTGTCGCGTCGAATAGGGCACTATGTCTCCCAGTTGGTGGAGGACGGCGCCACCATTCAGGTGGGCTTCGGCAACCTTCCGTTCCACATCCTGAAGTATCTCGACAACAAAAAGGACCTCGGCCTGCACACACACGTGATCACCGACGGGTATCTGCCCTTGTTCGAGCGGAAAATCATTACGAACCGCAAAAAATCACTGCTTCCCGACCGCATCGTCACCTCGCTGTGCATGGGGTCCCAACGTCTTTACGACTTCGTCGACAACAACCCCGCTTTTTATTTCAGGGAGTCGGATTTCGTCAACGATCCGCTGGTGGTGGCGCGCAACGACAACCTGCTGTCCATCAGCCCGGCCCTGGAGGTGGATCTCACCGGACAGGTTTGCACCGACAGCCTGGGGTCGCTGTTCTACAGCGGGATCGGAGACCAGGTGGATTTCATGCGCGGCAGCGCGATGTCCAAGGGCGGGTTCTCCATCGTGGTGATGCCCTCCACCGCCCAGGGCGGCAAGCTCTCTCGGATTGTGCCCCACCTCAGCGAAGGCGCCGGCGTGGCGACCACCCGCGGGGATGTCAATTTTGTGGTCACCGAATACGGCATTGCCGAACTCATGGGCAAGGGCATCTACCAGCGGGTGATGGAACTCGCCCAGATCGCACACCCCAAATTCCGCGAGGAGCTGGTCGAGACGGCCAAGAAGCGCCGCTATATCTTCCCCGACCAGATGCCGCCGACGACCGACGACCTGATCTTCATCGAGGGCTACAAGCGATCCTTCACGCTGAAAAACGGCAAAACGCTGGAGCTGAGGCCCCTGCTGCCATCCGACGAGTTTGCCTACCGCAACTTCTTCTACTCGCTGCAGGAGAAGACCATCTACATGCGGTTTTTCTACAAAATGCGCACGTTCACCCACGAGGTCGCCCAAAAGCAATGGGCCAGCCTGGACTACCGCCACAACATTTCCATCGTCGGCCTGGTCCAGAAAGGCGGCCACAAGGAGATCCTGGCCATCGGGTCCTATGCCCGGGAAAGCGAGGAGCGAGCCGAGGTGGCGTTCGTGGTGCGCGAGGACTTCCAAGGGCAGGGCATCGGTTCCTACCTCTTGGAGCTGCTCGAAACGATCGCCATTCAAAACGGCTACACGGGGTTCTGCGCCACGGTGCTGCGGGAAAATGCCTCCATGCTGAGGGTGTTCAAGAATCGCTACTCGAATGCCAAAGTCACCTTTTCCGGGGGCAGCGAGGTGCTGGTCGACATGCAATTCGATGATGCCGCCCCTCGGCCGCTCGATTCCCAGGACGGGCAGAAGTTCGCCCCGCCTCCCCGCTGACCCTGCCTCGGCCCCTCCCAGGGTTTCACGATGGCCGGGGAGTGGGGCGATATTGCTTGCTAAAAATCGAAATTTAGTGTAATTTAAGAAATATACACTTGCTTTTACACTGGTTCCGGACGGCAGGGGCATAACCTGCCGGGTTTCAGTCGGCTGCTGACCCCAATCTGGCACCGGCCTTTGCGAACTCAAGGGTTGGGTCTTAAAAGTCGAAGTTATTCCTTGGGGATGGACGCTCATCCGGGTCGAACGGCCTGGTTCCTTGAATCGTTTTTCACTCAACGGAGGGTGGCAGGTGTCATACACGCTTGATCAAAAACAACTGGACCGGATCGAGGGCATTCTTAAGGCAGACCTGATCGACAACGGGGTGCGCTGCGTTTTTCTGATCGACATGGCCGGCAACATCGTCACCAACCTCGACAATGGCGAGAAGCAGCATGACATCTACTCGCTGGCGGCCCTGGCGGCCGGGAATTTCGGCGCCGTGAGCGCCATGGCCAAAATCATCGGGGAGAACGAATTTTCACTGCTGTTCCACAAGGGCAAGAAGGAAAATATCCACTTCAACAAAATATCCTCCGAATTCCTTCTGATTACGATTTTCGGCAACGATATTTCGCTGGGTTTTCTGCGGTTGAAGGTCGCTGAATCGGTCGATCAGTTGAAGGGGATTCTGGAGCCGTTGACCGCCGCTCATCCCTGACCGCCGATGGCATTTATCAACCTCAAATCCAAGGTCATCCAGGTCAAGATCGTCTATTACGGCCCGGGCCGTGGCGGCAAGACGACCAACCTGGAATATGTCTACCGGAAGTTCCATCAACGAATCCGGGCCGAGATGGTGACCATCAAGACCCACGGCGACCGCACGCTTTTTTTCGATTTTTTGCCCTTCGACATCGGACTGATCAACGGCTACAACATCAAGATCCAGCTTTACACCGTGCCCGGCCAGGTCAAATACAACGCCACCCGCCGGCTGGTGCTGCGGGGTGTCGATGGCATCGTGTTCGTCGCCGATGCCATGACCGTGCGGCGCGAGAAAAATATCCAGGCGCTGAAGAACCTGAAGGAGAACCTGGCGAGCTACAAAAAAAATCTCGCCGCCCTGCCGCTGGTGATGCAATACAACAAAATCGACTTGGCGGAGCAGGGGATCCCTCTGCTGGATGCGCAGGTGCTGGAACATGACCTCAACCGCGAGTTCCGTGCACCTTCTTTTGCCGCCAGCGCCTACCGGGGAACCAACGTGGTGGCGACGCTCAAGAAAATCATCTCCATGAGCGTCACCTCCGTTAGGAAAGAATTTCTATAGGAGGCAGTCTCTTGGACCCTTCATCCAAGTTCGACACGCTCACCTCCGAGCTGGAGAGCCGGCTGGACGACCTGTTTCGCGAAGACGAGCCCTCGCCGGGGCCCGCTGCACCGAAACGGGCCGCTGCCCAACCGCTCGAGGAGTTGAAAAAGACGATCCTCTCCATCGATTGGGAAATCACAGCCGACGCCCTCGCCGGCTTGCAGGAGCAGATCCGGTTGCTGAAAGAGGCTTTTCGGCGCGACAAAGTGGTCAGCATGTTCCTGCAGATCCTCGGGGCGCTGGGGCAGTACATTAAGAGCAGCCGGAGCCACGTGCACCCGAGCACGTTCACCGTGCTCAACTCGGTGTTCGCCCGGTTGGAGGAAGTGGTCTCCTCCCCGGCCATCTCGGAGGAGCGTAAACGCAAGCTGCTTCAGACGGAAATGGCCGGTTACCAGGAACTGCGCGAGAAGATCCTGAAGCGCCGCAAGCCTGATCGAGCCGCAGATGCCGGGAACGTCGCCGCATCGATGCCGGCCGCGGCGGTCGGGAGGGTGACACCGGAAATTCTGGCGCAGGCCGTTCAGGAGTTGAAACTGTTCATCCGTTCGGAACTCGACGCCCTCAAAGAGGAGCTGCGCACCGCATCGCGGCGCAGTTGAGCCTCACGGCACCGGATGCAGCCGCATGCCAAAGGATCCCCATGAGCAGCCCACGAGCCGCCGATAGCCTCCCGGCGGCGCCGCGCGACCACGACGCCGAGGCCGCAACGACCGAGGTCCGCCCGATTGTCATCTGCGAGGAGTGCGGGCGCAAGTACAGCGTGTCGCCGTCGAAAATCCAGGGAAATGCGGCCGGGTTCACCTGCCGCCACTGCGGGCATCGCATCGTGGTGGCCAGGACCGCAGGGCCGCAGCGGGTCGAGACCCTGGCCTGGCCGGCCCCGCCGACCCCGGCCGCGGTCGAGCCCGCCGCCCTCCAGCCGCTGCAGCCGACCGGCAATCCGGCCCGCAGGCTCACGCTGCTTTCCGTGTTCGGGGTGTTCCTGGCGGTGGCCATCGCCGGGGCCGCCGGTTTTTTTATGGTGCGCCTGCACGGCCTGCTATCGGAGTTCGAGCGGCAGGGGCTCCACGCCGCCCGGGAGTTCTCCCGGGAGCGGGTCGAGCGCGTGGCGGCCGCCGCTGCCGGACACGCCTACCTGCTGTTCGGCGCGCAGCCGGAGGATGAGCGCAGCGATCTGGCCCAGCGCTCGGAGCTTGCGTCCATCGTGATCCCGCCGGTCGGCGGCACCGGCCAGATCATGCTATACTCCTTGCCCGGGTCGGACGGTGCCTGGCGGGTGCGGCTCCACTCCGACCCGAATTGGATCGGTGCCGACCTCAGCGCTCTGCGCGCCGATCTGGGGCCGCATTTCCCCGATTTCTGGGAAACGATCACCGGCGCGGCAGGCGGGACACCTGCATCCGGCCATTACCGGGCACGGGGGCCGGACGGCAAATTCCGGCTCCAGGCGATGGCCTGCTGCCCGGTGGCCGGCACGGAGTATGTCGTGGCGGCGGCAGGGCCGGTGGAGGAACTTGCCGGGCCGCTGGCGGGGCTGCAGAGGGGGGCCGTCGATTTGACCCGCGAGATCGGGCTCACGGCGGCCTGCCTGCTGGGAGGCACGGCGGTCGCGCTGGCCCTCTTGGCTTTGCTGTGCCGGTTCAGGCGGTGACAACCGGACGAAGCGTGCTGCCGGCACGCGGATGCCCGATGTGTCATTGGTGATAAGGACGGCGCAACGCGCTGCCGCCGGATTTTCCCATCAGGGCCGCCATCGGAGAGGGCCGTCGGAAATGCTAAAGAACGTCCTGTTGGTGGACGATGATCTCGATATGCTGCGCATGCTCCAGGAGGGGTTCGCCGGGCATGCCGACGCCTTCGCCGTGCTGACGGCCGGGGACGGTGCAGAAGCCCTGGACTGTCTCAAACGCCACAGCGTATCGCTGGTGGTCACGGACCTCAAGATGCCTCGCATGGACGGGTTCGAGCTGTTGGCTGCCATCATGGCGGGTTACCCCGACATCCCGGTCATCGTCATGTCGGGGCTCAGCACGCCAGGCCTCGAGCGCTTGGCGCGCCGCGGCGGCGCCGTCGGGTTCATCGTCAAGCCGTTTTCAATCGATGCCCTGGCCCAACAGATCCTGGCGATGCTGCGCAAGGAGGCCGAAGGCGGCACTCTGCACAACGTCTCCACCGGCATGTTCCTGCAGCTGATCGAAATGGAGCAGAAGAGCTGCACGATCCGGTTGGCCGACCGCGCCACCGGCAAAACGGGTGTTCTGTCCTTTATGGAGGGCGAGCTCTTCGATGCGCGTGTCGGCGGGGTCCAGGGTGAGCGCGCCGCCCATGAGATCTTTGCCTGGGATCACGTCAGTCTGTCGATACAAAACGGCTGCTCGGTCCGGGAAAAGCGGATTCGCAAGGAGCTGAACCTGCTCATCTTAGAAGCCATGCGCCGCAAGGACGAGGGGGGCGCCGCCATGGACTTCGGGCCGGGAGCCCCCCCGCTGGAGGCCGACCGCCCGTTGCAGCGGCTGCGGGTAAAGATCCTGGGCGCGCTGGGGCCCTCGTGCGGGCTCGAAGATGTCGTTCCAGGCCCTGATTGGAGCGGCCGTTTGAAGCGCATCTCAGCCTGCGGGGAGCGCTTGAACCTGGGGCGATTGACGCTGGGCTACGTCGACACGGGTGATGCCCGCGGCTACATCCTGGTGCCGGGCGACGGCGGGGCGATCTTTGGCGTGAACCCCGCCTGCCCCCGGGACAAGTTGATGCAGGTGCTGGGGCAATGAGACGCGGCGGGTGGCGGCGAGAGGTGTTTGCAGACCTGCTGGCGGTCGATGGGGTCAAGGGGGTTCTGTTCTTTTCGCCTGCAGGCGAGCTCCTTTTCGAGGAGTTCACCCTCAACGCCGCCACCCGCCCGCTGGTTCGGGATTGGCGCGCCCTGCTGGAGGCCGCCAGCGGCTTCCGCGAGGCGGAGCTGGTTTTTGAGAAAGGCCGGATCTACCTGCGCGATGCGGGCGGAGGCACGCTGATGGTGGCCACCGGCCTCATCGCCCCGAGCGCCATGGTCCGGCTCAACGTCGACATCCTGATGCCGTCGCTCGCGCGGCTGAAACCGGCCAAGGGGCTGAGGCGGTTTTTCGGGCGATAAACGTTGGGGGCGACCCCCCCTGGGACAAAGGATCCAACCGAGATGAGAACAGACATTGACTCCCGCATCAACGAGGCCGAAGTCTGCCGTTCCATGGGCCTTTTTGCCGAATCGCTGGCGATTTACCAGAAAATCCTGCCGGAGGTCCCGGCCCACCAGGCGGATGTGCAGCAGACCATCCGCAACCGCATGGACCTGCTGAAACAGGAAATCGCCAAGGAGGAGGCCACCTCGGTCCCCGGCGTGTCGGCCCGCGACATCTCCTTCATCCGGGAGGCCATTTCCAACTCCGGCGATTTGAGCGCGATCGTGGACAGCGCCTCAGCGTTTCAGGAGATGGGGCTGCACAGCGAGGCGGTGGCGGAGTTCGCCAAGATGTTCAGCGAGGACTACCCCCTGGAAAAGCTGATGCCGCTGCTGACGGAAAGCCTCCTGAAGCTGCACTCGCCGGCGAACGCGGTCGGTCAACTGGCCGCCCTCATTCCGGGAGACGGCTTCGACACGGCCAAGGCCGCACGCATCCGCTACCTGCTCGGCCTGGAAATGGAGAAGCGCGATCATCGCGACCAGGCCCACGACCTGTATAAGTCTGCACACGAGATCAACCCCGCCGACGCAGAAATCAAAAAACGGCTCGCCTCCGTGGTTGCCTCGTTTGCCACCGGCTCGCGCTATGATTACCTGCTGCGGGAAAAACTGGTCTCCACCGACCAGCTGCAAAAGGCCTTCGGCACCTCCAAGAAGATGAACAAGAGCGTGGAGCACGTGCTGATCGAGCAGCACAAGATCAAGAAGGAGGCCATTGCCAAGTCTTACTCCCTGTTCTACGGCTGCCGGTTCCGGTCGTTTGACCCCGCGGTGCCCGCCCCGGTGGAGCTTCTGTCGAACCTGAAGATGGCCTTTCTCCTCAACGAGCTGTGGATCCCCATCAGCTGGAGCAAAGAGGGCATCGAGGTGCTGGTCGACGACCCGCGCAACCTCAACAAGACCGACAACATCAAGGCCCTGATGAAAACAGGCCGGATCAACTTCTCGGTGGCCACCCGCGAGGACATCCAGCAGTTCATCCATCATTTTTTCGACAAGGACCGCGCCGCGGAGCAGCCCGCTGCGGACGATGCGGCGCCGGACCTCGACATCATCGACGTCAGCTTCGAGGAGGAGAAGGAGGATGTCCTCGTCGAGGATGCGGACGAGAGCTCCAGCCAGGTCGTCAAGCTGGTCGACCAGATCATTATCGCCGCCTACCGCAAGAACGCCTCCGACATCCACATCGAACCCTCCGTGGTGACCAAGGCGACGTCGATCCGCTTCCGGCTGGACGGGGTCTGCCAGGAGTACATGAAGGTCCCGAACTCCATGGTGCGCGGCATTATCTCGCGCATCAAGATCATGTCGAATCTGGATATCGCCGAGCGGCGCCTGCCGCAGGACGGCAAAATCAAGTTCCGCCGCAAGGGGGTGCCGGCCTTTGAAATGCGCGTGGCGACGCTGCCCACGGCCGGCGGGTTTGAAGACGTGGTGCTGCGCATCCTCGCCTCGGCCGGCGCCTTGAAAGTCGACGAGATGGGCCTGACCGACCGCAACCTGGAGGTCATCAAGCGCATCATCGTCAACCCCTACGGATTGATTCTGGCCGTTGGGCCGACCGGGTCGGGTAAAACGACCACCTTGCACGGGTTGCTGGGTCACATCAACAAACCGGGAGTCAAGATATGGACCGCGGAGGACCCCATCGAAATCACGCAGCAGGGCCTGCGTCAGGTCGAGGTCAAGCCGAAAATAGGGCTCGATTTCGCCCGCGTGATGCGGGCCTTCCTACGGGCGGATCCGGACATCATCATGATCGGCGAAATGCGGGACGAGGAGACTGCCTCCATCGGCATCGAGGCCTCCCTCACCGGGCACTTGGTGTTCTCTACCCTGCACACCAACAGCGCCCCGGAGACCGTCACCCGACTGCTCGACATGGGACTGAACGCGTTGAATTTTTCCGATGCCTTCCTCGGTGTCCTGGCCCAGCGGCTGACCCGGCGGTTGTGCGGGAACTGCCGCAAGGAATACACACTCAGCCGGGATGAGTTCGAGGAGCTGCAAGCGGACTACGGGCAGCAATGGTTTCCCGCCACGGGGATCGACTATTCCGAAAACATCAAGCTCTTCAAGCCGGTGGGCTGCGAGAGCTGCTCCGGCACCGGCTACCGAGGCCGCATGGGGATACATGAGCTGATGGAGGGAACGCCGGAAATCAAGCTGATGATCAAGAAGCAGGCCAACACCGAGGAGATGTTCAAGGTGGCCATGCAGCAGGGGATGTCCACCTTGAAGCAGGATGGCATCATGAAAGTCTTCCAAGGCATCACCGACATTTCCGAGGTGAGGCGCGTGTGCATCAAGTAGTTGACGCCTGCGGTGCGCGGCCGGCACGGGCGGGTTCCAATTTCTACCTGTGGGCGGAGCATTACCGTCACTATGGAAATCGGATCGGATGAGTGGTCGGCTCTGATCATCGCCGGCGCAGGTGCTTTCGGCGTTGAGGTGACGGCCGCTCAGGCCGCGCAGATGGCCCGCCACGCGATGCAGCTCCTGGCGTGGAACCGGGTAACCAACTTGACCACCGTCACCGAGCCCGTGGCGATGGCTCGCACCCATTACCTGGACTCGCTGTCCGTCGCCTCCCTCGTTCCGCCGGCGGCCGCTGTGCTCGACATCGGCTCGGGCGGCGGTTTCCCGGGTCTGCCCCTGCACATCATTCTCCCCGGACGTCGCACCACCCTGATTGATGCGTCGCGCAAGAAGGCGAGCTTTCTCAGGCATGTCATTCGCGAGCTCGGGCTGACGGGCATCCTGGCGCTCCACAGCCGTGCGGAGGAGCTGGCGGCGCCTCCCGGCTCGCCCCGCTTCGGGGTCATTGTCAGTCGGGCGCTGGGGGCCGTCGCACCGCTCGTGCGCATCGCCCTGCCGCTTCTCGCGGAGGGCGGCCGCATCGTCGCCATGAAAGGGCATCTGGACCTGCGCGAAATCCGGTGCCTGCAGCACGCGGCGGAAACCGGAAGCTACGGCGCGACGCTGCGGCTGCGCTGTCGGGACTATCGACTTCCGGGCCTCACATCCGAACGCACCCTGCTGGTGTTCGAGCGGCCGGGGCCGACGGATGCACCCGACTGAAAAATGTGATGTTGCGCGCGGGGTCGTCTTAAATGGTGGCGAGTTCCACCGTTGCTGCTGTTCCCCTGACAACCAGCAGCGCCACGCTGGCCTTTTCACCGTAGCGCGGAGCGCCGGCACTGCCCGGATTGACGTAAAGAACCCCGTGCTGGTGCTCGATGTGGGATCGGTGGGTATGTCCGGCAACCACCGCCACGTGATCGCCCGGAGGCGGTTGCGGCTGCAGGTGTGCCAGGTCGTGGATCAGGTGGATCTCCATGCCGCCGGCCCGCACGGATTGACGGTGGGGGAGGGTTTCGGCCCACGGCCCGTTGTCCATGTTCCCGCGCACGACGATGACCGGCGCAATGGCTTCAAGGCTGTGCACGATGGCGGCGGAGCCGATGTCGCCGGCGTGAAGAATGAGATCGACATTGCGAAAGAGGCCCGCCACATCCGGGGGCAGATACCCGTGGGTATCTGAGATGAGGCCAAGGCGGTATGAGGTTTTTGGCGGCAACACCATACAGGCACGTGGTTTACTCGATACGGACCGCTCCTGTCAATGATCTCTCACGGCCGCACCCCGAGTCCGCTTCGAACGCCGGGGTGTTTCACGTGGAAACACATGCCGTGGTGTTTTGGAAGCGACACCCGC
>JAWOHH010000095.1:0-24990 GCA_046496215.1 Desulfobacterales bacterium | reverse complement strand
AGCAAGGCGTTACGGGCTCGGGGCCCTGGTTCAAGCGAGGTGACTTTTATGGCATGTTTTTTGAATTTCGTATAAAAGAAATCCCAGGCTTTTAAGGAAAAAGGTTTCGAATGAGGCCTTCAAGATGACACCTGACACGGATTCCACGTCGAAACTATCCGCCGGTTCTCCCCGCACGACGGAGCCCGGGGATGGGTCCGCCATGCGCAAGGCGGCCTATTCCCGGCTGTTTCGTAAATTCGTCTGGCTGACGCTGCTCTGCTCGGTCGCCCCGCTGCTGCTGGTGGGCTGGGGGATCAACCTGCATTACACCCGCTTTGCGCGGCAGCGGATGCTCAACTACTTCGAAACCCAGGTCGACTACCACCGCAAGATCATCGAGATGTTCCTCAGCGAGCACAGCTCCAAGCTCCAGATCATCGCGCGCACCCACACCCGGGAGCACCTCGCCCGCATCGAAAACCTGCAGGAGGCCTTCAACGCCCTCAACCGCGAAATGCAGGCGGTGACGGATTTGGGGCTGATCGACGCCCACGGCAACCACCTGGCCTACGTCGGTCCCTACGATTTGATGTCGCGCAATTACTCGCGGGAGCCCTGGTTCAGGCAGGTGATGGAAAAAGGCCTTTTCATCAGCGACATGTTCATGGGGTTCCGCCGGGAGCCGCACTTCATCATCGCCGTGACGCAGCTGAAGAACGGCGAAAAGTGGATCCTGCGCACCACCATCAACACCGAGGCTTTCCGCGCGCTGGTGGAAAACGTGCGTATCGGCCAAACCGGCCAGGTCTACCTGCTGAACCGGGAGGGCGTTTTTCAAACCAGCCCGCGCTCGAGCGGCGCGATCATGGGAACGTCGGACTACCCCATGGGGGCCTTCCACGAGGGGATCCGGATCCGGACCCTGGATGGGCTCAAGGACCCCCAGGGCCGCACGAAGCCGCGGCAGATCGCCTGCCAGGCCTGGCTGAAGGACCCGCGCTGGCTCCTGGTGGTCAAGCAGGACCACTCAGAGGCCTTCGACGACGTGAACTACGCCAACGCCTGGACCCTGGTCTTCCTGCACGTCAGCGCTCTCAGCATCCTGGTGGTCTCGGTGCTGATCACGCGCCACATGATCACCATCATCAAGCGCCGGGACGCTCAGGCCGACCGGCTGAACGAACAGGTTCTGCAGGCGGGGAAACTCGCCTCGATCGGGGAGCTCTCGGCCGGGGTGGCCCACGAGATCAACAACCCGCTGGCCATCATCCTGACCGAGCGCCAACTGGTGCTCGACGCCGCGAAGCACCTGCCCCTGGATGGGATAGAGTTCCGCGAGCAGCTGGACGACTCGCTCAACCAGATCGACGTCCAGATCCAGCGCTGCAAGCGGATCACCCAGAACCTGCTTCGGTTCTCGCGCCGGACCGAGTCCGTGATCGAGAAGGTCGACCTGAACGCGTTCATCCGCGAGGTGGTGGAGCTGATGGACCGGGAGGCGCGCTCCAGCGGCATCAAGTTCTTCACGGAACTCGACCCGAAGCTCCCGCCGCTGCTCTCCGACCCTTCCCAGCTTCAGCAGGTCTTCCTCAACCTGATCACCAACGCGATCGACGCCCATGACGGCAAACCCTACGGCTCGATCCGACTGACCACCCGCGCCGACGAGGCGCTCCGACAGGCGCATGTGGCGGTGGCCGACACCGGCGCGGGCATCTCTCCGGAGCACCTGGCGCGGATCTTCGACCCGTTCTTCACCACCAAATCCGTCGGCAAGGGCACGGGGCTGGGGCTTTCCATCTGCTACAGCACCGTCAAACGTTTAGGGGGCAGCATCTCCGTCCAGAGCGAAAAGGGCAAAGGGACCGAGTTCAGCATCGTGCTCCCCTTCACCCCCCCGCAGGAGCTGCAGGAGAGCATCGCCGAAAACACCGCCCGCTCGAGAGGGGCGTGAAAGGAGACATGCCATGGCCGAATCACGGGTGCTGCTGGTCGACGACGAGGTGATCTTTACCCGCAACATGTCCAAGCTGCTGATGTACAGAGGCTATGAGGTCACCGCCGTGAACAGCGGGGACGCCGCCATCCGGGAGCTGGAGCAGAACCACTTCGACGTGATCGTGCTGGACCTGAAAATGCCGGGCATGGACGGGATCACGACCCTCAAGGAGGTCATGAAGCTGGGGCTGTTCACCGAGACCCTGATCCTGACCGGCCACGGCTCCATCGACACCGCTTTAGAAGCCATGAAGTTGGGGGCTTACGACTACCTCACCAAGCCGTGCGAGATCGACGAGCTGGTGGCCAAGATCGAGGCGGCCGGGGCCAAGAAGCAAGGCAAGGACTGAGGCCTAAAAAAGGGGGCTGCCGCGGGCGAGGCGCGGGCGAGGGTCAATCCGGCCAGGGTGTCAGGCTCTCGCAGCCCTCTTCCGTGACCAGGACGGTCTGCTCGAACTGAGCGGATAGCGAGCCGTCGCGGGTGACGGCGGTCCAGTCGTCGTCGAGGATCCGAAGCTCCTTGCGGCCGAGGTTGATCATGGGTTCGATGGTGAAGACCATCCCCGGGATCAACACGAGCCCATCGCCTTTGCGGCCGAAGTGCGGCACCTGAGGCGGCTCGTGAAAATCGCAGCCGACCCCGTGCCCCACGAACTCCCGCACCACCGAGCAGCCCTGGGACTCGGCATGGGTCTGGATGGCCCAGCCGATGTCCCCGACCGTGTTCCCCGCCTTCACCATCTCCATCCCGCGGCGCAGGCACTCCCGGGCCACGGCCACGATCTTGCGCGCGTCCGGTCCGGGTTCGCCGACGAAAAAGGTCTTGTTGGCGTCGGCGTAGTATCCGTCCAGGATGGAGGTCACATCGACGTTGACGATGTCCCCCTCCTCCAGGACCCGCTCGCCCGGGATGCCGTGGCAGATGACCTCGTTCACCGACACGCAGACACTCTTGGGGAAACCGCGGTAGTTGAGGGGGGCGGGGACAGCGCCGTTTTCAACCGTGAACGCGTGCACCAAGGTGTTGATCTCATCGGTGGAGATGCCGGGCACAATGCGGGGCGCCACTAAATCCAGGGTGGCCACCACCAGGCGGCCGGCGCGGCGGATCGCCTCAATCTGATTCTCCGTCTTGACCCGGATGCGGTGTTTGCGGGCATAGGTCTCGGCCAGGCCGGCGGACCCCGCCGGCTCTTTCAGCTTGTCCATGCAGCATTTTTTGTACTTGAGACCGCTGCCGCAGGGGCACGGGTCGTTGCGCCCGGCCTTTGATGGTTTCAGATTCATCCGTATCGGTTTAATGGTCTCCTCCCGCGTATCATGGCCACGTCATTTTTTTTGCATGTAATACATCGCGCCGCCCAATTCAAGCTGTCTGATTTCCCGCGGCAGAGGCCGCGGGAAATCAGTCGGCATGCAGAACGACAGCGAAGGCGTTGAAGGCCGTCCACACCCGGTCCCCGAGTCGAAGGTCAAGTTTATCTAAACTCTGTTCGGTGACAATGGCGCAAATCTCCGTGCCGTCGGCAATCCGGGCCACGATCTCCGATGACACCTTCCCACGCACGATCCGTTCAACCGTGCCCCCCAGCACATTGTCTGCCGAGCACGCCGGATCATCCGCGCGGTGGTGGATGGTCACCCACGGCGCTTTCACCTCGGCCGCCACCAGCGCACCCGGTTTCAGCCCGAGCCGTGTTACGCTGTGGTGGGTAATGACCGCACCGATCCGGCAGCCGCCCGGGGTGGAAATCTCGACCCAGGCCTGGACATCGCCTTTGCGCAGGACCTCGATTTTCCCGAAGAAGGCGTTGCGGGCGCTGGTCTTGCGCCTGTTCTCACGGTCGACGAAAAAGGCTTCGGCTCGTCGCATCTCCTCCTCGGAGAACCTGACATAGGAGGCGGCCAGGCTGGGGGTCGAGTGGCCGAGAATCTTCTGCACGACCGGCAGCGGGACGTTGCCCTGCATCAACTCCACCGCCCGGGATTTGCGGATGGCCTCCGGCGCCCCCAGCCCGCGCGGCAAACCGATCGCCTGCGCCCGCTCGTAGAATTTGCGGCGCACATGGCCGGGATCGATGTTGAAAAATCCGCTTCGGGATCCGCGGACGTGCTCGGCCTTCAACGTATTGCGGATCTCGGCCGCAAGCATTTCCGGGATTTTTACTTCACGCCCGGTGGGAGCGCCGCCACGCTCCGTTTTGCGGAAAACCACCTCATGCGCCTTGTCGTCGATGTCGCGGCGCGGGTCGAGTTTCAACACTTCGTTCAACCGGGCGCCGGTGTAGCGAATCAAAAGGTAGATCAGGAGGATGCGGCGGCGGGATGCGCCAATCCCGGGACCCCGCGAGGCCTCCGCCCAGTCGCGGAAAGACTGCTCCAGGTTCTGCAATTGCACGGCATCCAGGCAACGGGCGTTTCCCGGAACGGAAAGGATCCGTGCGTGGGCCGGGGGGACGGGCAAGAGGCGTGGTTTCTTCATAGGTGTCGGTTCAAAAACCCTCGATTTTTAGGCCTGAGCATCGCTTTATCATCCACCATTGCGGCAAGCGGCGCAACAACCCGCTTGACATCCCCAGGGGCGAAGGGATAAGAGCATACCAACACGATTAATATATTTTTCGTGTTATTGCAAGCCGACAGGCGCTTTGTATGACCCACCCCCCCAAAGGAGGCCGCATGGACATCCTGTACGCGCAATTCCCCGTCTCCGGCGTCGACACCTGGATTTTCATCCCCCCGCTGGTCGCCTTTATCGTCTCCACCTTCACATCCATGGGCGGGGTTTCAGGAGCGTTTCTGCTCCTGCCCTTCCAGGTGAGCCTCCTGCACTTCACCTCGCCTGCGGTCAGCGCCACCAACTTCGTCTACAACATCGTGGCCATCCCCAGCGGGGTCTACCGCTACCTCAAAGAGGGCCGCATGGCCTGGCCGCTCACCTGGATCGTGATCGCCGGAACCCTGCCCGGGGTCCTCATCGGCTATTACCTGCGCGTGTTCTATCTGCCGGACCCCAGGGCTTTCAAGCTTTTCGTCGGCTGTGTGCTGCTCTACATCGGGGCCCGGCTGCTCTACGAGCTCACGGCACGCGCCCAGAGGGGCAAGACGCAGATGAAGGCCCTGGAGACCAAGTTCAACGAGCACGTCAAGAAGATGAAGGCCGACCTCAACGCCAAAGTGTCGGCAGGCTTGCCGTCCGAGGCCGTGGTGCGCACGATTTCCTTCTCTCTCGCGCGGGTGGAGTACGAGTTCTGGGGGCAGCGCTTTTCCTACAGCACCCCGGGGATGTTCCTCCTGGCCTTCGGGGTCGGCATCATCGGCGGAACCTACGGGATCGGCGGCGGGGCCATCATCGCGCCCTTCTGCGTCGCCGTCTTCAACCTGCCTATCTACACCGTGGCCGGGGCGGCGTTGATGGGGACATTTCTCACGTCGATCGCAGGAGTGTTCTTCTACAGCGTTATTCCCGCACAGGCCGGCATGGCCACTAGCCCGGACTGGCTGCTGGGGATCCTCTTCGGGGCGGGCGGGTTCGCGGGGATGTACGTCGGTGCACGGCTGCAGAAATTCGTGCCCCAGAAGGTCATCAAAGCAATGCTGGGGGCGATCATCGTCTCCCTGGCGCTGCGATATATCCTGCAATATTTCTGGTGAACCGACTCAATTCTACACCCAGGTGATTTGGGCCGGGTCATAGTCCACCTCAACCCGGCAACCGGGGTGGATGCCCAGTCGCTGGACCTCCTGCCCATCGATGGCCACGGTGAACGGCAGACGGCCGACGTTGACTGAAGCCAGCACTTTGCCGGAACCATGATCCAAGGCCAGGCGCGTCACAACTCCGGACGGAGATGTGCCTGAGAAGGGCTTCAGGACGGCATCTGCGATCAGCGCCGCCGACGTGTCGTCGGGGGGCGGCGGTACGCGGAGTCGCTGACCGTCCGGCAACCGTTTGCACCATCCTCCGCTCTCCATCGGCTCCCAGGGCCCGAAAAGAATGTTCTCCCTTCCGGTTCCCACCCGTCTGCCTTTGAACAGGTGCAGAATCGAATCCGCTGACTCCTGCAGCCACGGGTGGTCGTGACTGGCGATGATAAGTGTCGTCCCCCACTCCTGTCGCGCCCTCAAAGCAGCCTCCTTGATCAACTGGGTGCTCAACGCATCGACGTTGGCCGTAGGTTCGTCCAGCAGGAGGGCGCCCGGTTTCAGGATCAGGCGCGACGCCAGGGCCACCCGCTGGGCCTCCCCGCCGGAGAGCGCATACCAGGGCCGGTCCCCGAAATCGCTGCCATTCAACCCAACCCAGGCAAGGGCTTGGTGCACGCGCGCCTCGAGCCGAGCAAGATCGTTGCGCACTCGCAAGCCGTATGCCACATTGCTGAATACCGTGCGCTTGAGCAGGAAGGGCTCCTGCGGCATGAGCGTCACCCGCTGCCGGACCTGCGGCGCAAACGGTTCGGCTGGCCGCCCGTCAAACAGGATGGTCCCGGTGCAGGGCTTTTCCACCATGCCGGCCAGCTTCAACAACGTGCTCTTCCCGCCGCCGTTCGGTCCGATCACGCCAAGCATGGCGCCACGGGGGATTTCCAGCCTATCGATCTGCAGGACGAGACGCTCCCGGTAGAGATGCCTGAGCCCGATCATCTCATAAAGAATCTCGCCCACGTCAGACCCTCCTGCGCAGAAACGACACCGCCAGCGTGACGGAAAAGGCAATGAGCAGCAGCACGAGCCCCAGGGCGATGCCGGAGGCGAATTCGCCCTTGTTCGTCTCCAAGGCGATGGCCGTGGTGATGGTGCGCGTCTGCCACTTGATATTGCCCCCCACCATCATGGCAATGCCGACCTCGGTCAGGACCCGGCCGAAGGCCGTCAACCCGGCGGCCACAATCCCGTGGCGCGCCTCCCAGACCGTGCTTAGGAATAGCTGACGCCGATCCACCCCCAGCGAGATAAGAGTAACTCGCAGTTTGCAGTCCATACCTTCCACGGCGGCGGCGCTCAGGGCGACCACGATGGGCAGTGCCAGAACGGTCAGACCGATTGCGATCCCCGGCAGGGTAAAGAGCAGACCGAGTCCGCCAAGCGGCCCCTGCCGGGTCAGAAACGCATAGACCACCAGGCCGACGAAGACCGTGGGCAAGGCCAGCCCCGTGTCCACCATCAGGCGCAACGGCTTTTTGCCTTTGAAATTGAAATGACCCAGACAAAACCCGAGGGGTAGGCCCAGGATCAGGCTGGTGGCGATCGAATAGGCGGAGACGACGAGTGTTGCGTAAACCGCCGAAAAGGTCTCCGCATCGCCGCTGATCAGCAGCTCGATAGCCGTTAAAAACCCTTGAACCAGAAACTCCATCGAGGAAAACCGTCGGTGTTTCGTGTCTGGTATTTAGCGTTGCACGCCGCATGCGCCGGCGGTTCGTCAGCAAGTAAGTTCAGAGTTGTGGGAGTGGCTTCCAGCCACAATCCGATCGCGGCAAGATGCCGCTCCCACAGGAAAAAGCCTAACTTACTTGAAAGTGTTGGGTGTTTGAAAGTTTTTTGTAAGTTGTGTGTTAACGCTGGGTGATCGGCAGCACCAGAGAAAGCGCCTCTGATCTGTAATACAGAGGCGGCTTGAAGTTTGCTGTCGTTTCCCATCTTGACCTCGAAAGGCCGTGCAGAAAGCACAAGGCCAAAGCGTGCGAGCCTCGCGGAGCGAGGCGTACTATGAGTATGCCGCAGCGACTGCCAGGCGAAGCTCAACGCAGAGATTGGGCTTTATGCGCGGCCGTCCTATTCCGCGTTGGCGGTGAACAGCGATTTCCCCTCCAGCTTGAACTCCCGGATGAGCTTCTGCCCCTCGGGCCCGGCGATCCAGTCGCTGAATTTCGTGGCCAGCTCCAGCTGTGCCTTGCCGCACTTGGCCGGGTTCACGACGATAACGCTGTACTGGTTGAACAGCACCTGGTCGCCCTCAACCAGAATTTTTAGCGGAGGGTTGCCCTTCATGCTGTTCTCGTACTTGATCCAGGTGCCGCGGTCGGTCAGGGTGTAGCCCTTCTTTTCGGCGGCGATGGCGACGGTGGCCATCATTCCCTGCCCGGCCTGGGCATACCAGCTCTCCTTTTCAGGGACCACTCCTCCCCCGCCCTTCCACAGATCGAGCTCCATCATGTGGGTGCCGGACTTGTCCCCGCGGCTGACGAAAACAGCCTGCTTGGCCCTAATGGCCTGCAGGGCGTCCTTGACGCTTGTGCCCTTGATCCCGGCGGGATCGGCGGCCGGCCCGACGATGATGAAATCGTTGTACATGATCTCCCGGCGGTTCAGCCCGAAGCCCGCGTCCACGAATTTCTTTTCGGCGCCCGGGGCATGCACCATCAGCACGTCCACATTGCAGTCTTCGCCTAGTTTGAGCGCCTTGCCGGTGCCGGTGGCCGTCCAGCGCAGGTCGATGCCGGTCGCCTTTTTGAACTCCGGCGCCAGAACGTTCAACAGCCCCGTATCCTCGGTGCTGGTGGTGGTCGCCATCAGCAGGACTTTCTCCTGGGCCCCGGCAGTACCGACCGCAATCAGGGATGCCAGCAGAAGCAACCCGACTTTAAAAGAAACGTGTTTCCTGCAACCCATTGAAGACCTCGCTTTTTGGAATGAAGTGGTTTTTGTCTTCACCCCCGCCAGGCCGTCCCCGTTGAAGCGCACAAAAGAAAAACGCGGGAGGGGCCGGAGGAAGGGGTTGTTTGCGATGCTTATGCCGGCTTGTCTTCATCCGTCTTTTTTTGAGCGTTGTGCGGAAAGACCATCTTGCCGCTCAGGCTGAGGTCGTAGCCCTCGAGACCGTCTTTGACGATCCGGTGAAATTTCGGCTCGTGCAGCAGCCCCATGAAGCGCTGGACCCCTTCGTCAAAAAAACGCTCACGCGCGGCCATCAGGTCGAAGCGCTCCCAGCGCAGGGGGATGAACCCGAGGTTGAGCAGGTCCGCCACCGGGCGGATGCCGGGGCCGGCGTCGGCCCGGCCGGAGAGCACCTCCAGCCCCACATCGAGGTGGCGCTGCACCTCGTGGGTATATCCCTCGATCTTCTCCCCTTTGATCCCCGCCTTAAGCAGTTCGCGGTCGAGAAGCAGACGGGTGCCCGTCCCCAGGGCACGGTTCACGATCCGGGTGCCGGGCCGCCCGAGGTCGGCGACCGCCCTTATTTTCTTGGGGTTCCCCTTGCGGACGATGATCCCCTGCTCCCGCCGGCAGAAATTGACCACGGCAGGTGCGTCCTTCAACTCCCGGGATGCGAACTCGAAATTGTACTCGTTTTCGTCCTCTTGCAGCAGATGGCTCGCCGCGAGGTGGCACAGCCCCCGGCGCAGCGCCCGCAGCCCGCCCATGCTCCCCAGGTTGCCGAACACGGCCAGGTGCTCGGGGTGCAGGGTGTTGAACAGCGCAATCGCCCGGTCCAGGAGCAGATCGTTGCTGCCGGCGATCACCAGCAGGCCCTCGCGGGTTGGGGAAACCGCCTCCCGCTTCGGGAAGTTGATGGTGCTGGTCTCCACCCACTGTTCCACGAGATCCAGGGGGAAAAGCCATTTGCCGGTGATCTTGGTGGCCGGCAGCCCCTTTTCCGACACCAGCGTGTAGACCATCTTCTCGTTGACGTTCAGGAACTGGGCCACTTCCTTGGTGGACATCAGCTTGGCCATGGGCTCTCCTGCCTGAGGAATGCAGCGTTTTGTGTCGAAAAATGATTAATAGTTTGTTTTTTCACAGCGTGTCAAATAAAACAAATTAAAAATACTAAAAATAACCATTTCAAACTAATAATTACACTATTTTTGGTAAAATGTGGGATTCAGCCGGTTAAGGTCTTGCGCGGATAGGGGCAAAGGGTCAGAAGGGGGCATGCGGGGCATTTCGGCTTGCGGGCGTTGCACACCTCGCGGCCGAAAAAAACGAGGCGCAGGGAGAAACCGCTCCACTCGCAGCGGGGGATGAGGCGCATGAGGTCGATTTCGATTTTCGCGGGCTCGCGGTGCCGGGTCAGCCCGAGCCGACCGGAAACGCGGGCCACATGGGTATCCACAACGATGCCCGGGGTATTAAAGGCGGCCCCGAGCACCACGTTGGCGGTCTTGCGACCCACCCCGGGCAGGACGACCAGCTCCTCGATCGACCGCGGTACGCGCCCGCCGTGGGAGGCGAGGATGGCCTCGCAGCAGGCCTTGATGTGGCGGGCCTTGTTCCGGTAAAAGCCGGTTGGCCGGATCAGCGCCTCGAGATCGGCCAGGGGGCATTCGACGAATTCCCGGGGCGTGCGACACCGCTCGAAAAGCCCGGGCGTAACTCGGTTGACCTGGTTGTCCGTGCACTGGGCCGAGAGGATGGTCGCCACCAGCAGCTCGAAGGGGTTATGATGGGAGAGCGGGGTCCTGGCCTGCGGGTAGCGCGAGTTGAGAAGCGCGAGGACGGCTGCGGCGCGTTCCGATAGTTTCAGGCGAGCCATTAGAGAATCGCGGGTGGAAGCCTCTCCCACAGGTTGAATTTAAGGCCCGGCGACCTATTTTCAGGTAGCTTAGGTAAGCTTTTTCCGGTGGGAGCGGCATCTTGCCGCGATCGGATCGTGGCTGGAAGCCACTCCCACAAAAGCAACTCCTGCCGACCGATAAGACGGCGCAGCGTAGCGCAACTCTCTTCTGGGTCGATCGCAAATAATCGCATATAGCCAGGTCCCATGTGACTCGTCAAGATGGATTGAAACCCCATGACCCCTCCACACAAAGCAATTCGCGCATTAGGGCTCTGCTCCGGCGGGCTCGACAGCATGCTCTCCGGCCTCGTGCTGCGCGAGCAGGGCATCGCGGTCGAGTGGGTCTCCTTCGAAACGCCTTTTTTCGCGGCGGACAGGGCCCGCGAGGCCTCGCTCCTGACCGGCATCCCACTGCGGGTCCAGCCGATTTTCCCGACCTATCTGGCCATGCTGCGCGAACCGCGCGCGGGCTATGGCCGACAAATGAACCCCTGCATGGACTGCCACGCGCTGATGTTCCGGCTGGCAGGGGAGATCATGCGGGCGGAGGGCTTCGATTTTCTGTTCAGCGGCGAAGTGCTCGGCCAGCGGCCCATGTCCCAGACCCGGCCTTCGCTGCACTATGTGGAAAAGCACTCCGGCATGCGGGGATTCATCCTGAGGCCGCTCAGCGCGAGGCTCCTGCCGGAGACCCTGCCCGAAAGGGAGGGCTGGGTAGACCGGGAGCGGCTGCTCGCCATCAGCGGCCGGGGCCGTAAGGACCAGATCGAGCTCGCGAAAAAATTCGGGATCACGGGCTACCCGGCGCCGGCGGGCGGGTGCCTGCTGACCGAAAAGGGGTTCAGCGTCCGGCTGCGCGACCTCTTCGACCACCAAGCCGACTGCACCGAGGACGAGATCCATCTCTTGAAATTCGGCCGGCACTTCCGCCTGAGCCCCGGCGCCAAGCTGATCATCGGCCGCACGGAAAAGGACAACGAAAGCATCCTCGCCCACCACGACCCGGCACGGGATGTGGTCCTCGATGTCAAGAACCACCCCAGCCCCATCGGGCTCATCCCGCGCGGCGCGGAGGAGCGCACCCTTCTGCTGGGAGCCTCCATCTGCGTCGGCTACAGCAAGGCGCCCAGGCTCGCCCCGGTGCCCGTCATCGTCAAGCGGCCGCAGGGCGAGTCCGTCGTCCAGGTCATCGCCCTCCTGCCGGACGACGTCCGCAAGTTGATGATATAACAATGATGCGAACGGCCCGAAAAAAGGAACGCGGAGACGGAATCGGGCCTTCCGCTAGGTTTCCGGGCAGGCGCGCAGCTGCCCGCACGCGGCCGAAATGTCCTGCCCCTTGCTGTGGCGGATGATGACGGTGAAATGCTTGCGCAGCAGCACTTCCTGGAAGGCCCGGATGGCGGGCTCTGCGGGCCGCTCGAAGCCGCTCTCCGCATGGGGGTTGAAGGGGATGAGGTTCACCTTGCAGCGGATCGGGTGCAGCAGCCGGGCGAGCCGGCGGGCATCCTCCGGCGCGTCGTTGACCCCCTTGATCAGGATGTATTCGAAGGTGATGCGCCGGCCGGGCGGCAGCGGGTAAGACCGGCAGGCCGCCAGGAGAGACTCCAGCGGGTAGGTGCGGTTGATCGGCATGAGCCGGCTGCGCGTGTCGTTGTCCGCGGCGTTGAGGGAGACCGCCAGGCTGACCCGCGAGCGCCGGCCGAACTCCAGCATCTGCGGCACCAGCCCGGCCGTGGACACGGTCACGCGCCTGGCCGCGAACCCGAGCCCGATGCCGCTGTCGGTGATGAGCGCGAGCGCGGCCAGGAGGTTGTCCAGGTTGGCCAGCGGCTCCCCCATCCCCATAAAAACGATATTGGTGAGCTGCGCGGGGTCGGGCAGTTCCTGCCTGACATCGCGCACCTGCGCCAGAATCTCTCCGCCGGTGAGGTTGCGCCGCAGTTTGCCCTTGGCCGTCAGGCAGAACCGGCAGTTCTGGGCGCAGCCCACCTGGCTCGACACGCACAGGGTGAGGTGGTCGCGCTCGGGGATCAAGACGGTTTCGATGCGCTCCCCGTCTTCGAGGCCGAAGAGATACTTCGAGGTCCCGTCGGCCGAGGCCTGCCGAGCCAGGATCGCGAGCCGTGGAATCCGGAATTGCCGCGACAGGAGGGCGCGCAGCTCCTTTCCCAGGTCCGACATCGCGTCGAAGTCGTCGGCCTGGCGGCGGTAGACCCAGGTGAGGACCTGGCCCGCCCGGTAGGCGGCGATCCCGCGGCCGGCCAGCCATTGCGCCAGCCATTCCCGCGAAAGATTCAGCAAGTTGATGCGTTCGGGCTCCAAATCCATTCCTTTGGAGGAAGATTCCGAATGGGGGCCTGTTTACGGCGCGTCGGAGGATGTGATAGATAGGCCTGCAGGCATGATGCTATGGCCTAACCAACGCCTCGCCCACTCCAAATGCCATGACATTATTATTGCTCCGGCAAGCGGGAACGTCAAAGAGACCAACAACTGGTCCGTCCAGCGAGTGTTTCCATTCGATCGGCACCTGCGCCAGCCTTGCCGGAGCAATAATGCTTGACATAGCATCAATGGCATTGTAATTTCAACAATTTGTAAAATACAGGCGATCTGTCATGTTCGAAAATCTCAGCGACAAACTCGAAGCCGTTTTCAAGAAGCTCCGGGGGCACGGCAAGCTCGACGAGAATAATATCGACGAGGGCCTCAAAGAGGTCCGCATGGCGCTGCTCGAGGCCGATGTCCACTACCGGGTGGTCAAGCGCTTCATCGAAGATATCCGCAGCCGGGCCGTGGGCCAGGAGGTGATGGCCAGCCTCACCCCCGGCCAGCAGGTGGTCAAGATCGTCAACGAGGAGATGACCGCCTTGATGGGCTCGCGCCACGAGGATTTGGATCTCTCCGGGGCGCCGCCCCCGTCTGTAATGCTGGTGGGACTGCAGGGATCCGGCAAGACCACCACGGCGGGCAAGCTGGCGGTCTGGCTGCGCAAGAAGGGCCGCAGACCCTATCTGGTACCGGCGGACGTCTACCGCCCGGCGGCCATCGACCAGCTCAGGACCATCGGCGAGCAGGCGGGGGTGCCGGTCTTCCCCTCCTCGACGGGCCAGGACCCGGTGCGGATCTGCATGGAGGCCAAGGCCGCGGCCTTCAAAAACGGGTGCGACACGCTCGTGCTCGACACGGCCGGGCGGCTGCACATCGACCAGGAGCTCATGGCCGAACTCGGGCGCATCAAGGACGCCCTCAGGCCCTCCGACATCCTGCTCGTCGCCGACGCCATGACCGGCCAGGACGCCGTCAACATCGCCAAGTCCTTCGACGACCAGTTGAGCATCGGCGGAGTGATCTTGAGCAAGATGGACGGCGATGCCCGCGGCGGGGCGGCCCTCTCCATCAAGTCCATCACCGGCAAGCCGATCAAGTTCGTCGGCGTCGGCGAAAAGCTGAGTGCGCTGGAGCCGTTCCACCCCGACCGCATGGCCTCGAGCATTCTCGGCATGGGGGACGTGCTCAGCCTGATCGAGAAGGCGCAGGAGGTCGTCGATCAGAAGCAGGCCGACGTTCTCCAGCGCAAGCTGCGCAAGAGCCAGTTCACCCTGGAGGACTTCCGGGACCAGCTGGCCCAGGTGCGCAAGATGGGGTCCCTGTCGGACATCTTAAAGATGATCCCGGGGATGGGCAAAATCAAGCACCTCAAGAACCTGGAAATCGACGACCGGGAGTTCGTGAAGACCGAGGCCATCATCAACTCCATGACGGTCAAGGAGCGCCGGCAGCACGGCATCATCAACGGCAGCCGGCGGCGCCGGATCGCCGCCGGCAGCGGCACCCGCGTCCAGGACGTCAACAGCCTGTTGAAGAACTACACCCAGATGCTGAAAATGTTGAAAAAAATCAACCAAGGCGGCACCCGTCGGGGGATGCTGCCGTTCTGAAGGAGAACACGCGACATGGCAGTTAAAATCAGGTTGGCCCGTCACGGCGCCAAGAAAAAACCCTACTATCGGATCGTGGTCACCGACAGCGAGAGCCCGCGGGACGGCCGGTTTCTGGAGAGTGTGGGGACCTACGACCCCAAGCTGAGCAGCGCCAAGCTGACGGTCAAGCCGGAGCGGGTGCGCTACTGGCTGCAAAAAGGGGCCACCCCCACCGACACGGTCAGGACCCTTCTCAAACGAGAAGGCGTGCTGGCCGCCAAGGCCCAGTAGAGGCGACCTCGACCGGCGCCGGGGCAACGACCCGGGCCGAAACCGGGGCGCCGCGCAGTCGGCCGCGTTTGCGTTCGGAATTTTTATGGGCGGGTCCATTTCTGCAGCTCTCAACCACCGGCAGAGGAGGCGGAGACATGAAGGATTTGGTCACCCGTATTGCGCAGGCACTGGTGGATCACCCCGAGCAGGTAACGGTCAGCGAGATGGAGGGCAATCAGACCACCGTGCTCGAACTCAAGGTCGCCAAGGAGGACCTGGGCAAGATCATCGGCAAGGAAGGCCGCAATGCCCGGGCGATACGCACCATTCTGGGCGCCGCCTCCGCCAAGCTGAAAAAACGAACCGTGCTTGAAATTCTCGAGTGACGCGTGGCCGACCCGCGTTACGTGCTCATCGGCCGGATCACCGGCACCCACGGCCTGGGCGGAAGGCTGAAACTGCGCCTGTTCAGCGAGTCATTGGAGCTCTTTGCGCCCGGCCGCTCGCTGAAGGCTTCGCGCGCCGGGGGCGCCATGCGGGAGTTCGAAGTGGAGTGGGTGCGGGCGCAGGGCCCATCGACGCTCCTGGCGCTCAAGGGGGTCCACGACCGCCGCCTGGCCGAGGAGTTGGCGGGCTGGGACCTGTTCGTTGAAAAACAGGCGTTGCCGCAGCTTGAACCCGGCACCTACTACTGGGACGAGTTGATCGGCATGGACGTTTACGCCGTCGGCGGGCCGCGGCTGGGGCGCCTCGCCTCCATTTTCCGGACCGGCAGCAACGATGTCTATGTGGTGGCCGAGGCCGGAAGGGAGTTGCTGGTGCCGGCGCTGAGCTCGGTGGTGACTGCCGTCGATCTTGCGGCGCGCCGCATGGAGGTGGATCTGCCCGAAGGGTTGGAGTGGTCCTGAGCGGCGCCGGGAGGGGCAACGACCGCATGCAGATCGTGGTGCTGACGATTTTCCCGGGGATGTTCGACCCCCTCTGGTCGCACGGCATCGTGCGCCGGGCCATTGAACAGGGGATCATCTCCGCCGCGGCCATGGACATCCGCGGGTTTGCGCCCGACCGGCACCATGTGACCGACGATCGCCCCTACGGCGGCGGCAGCGGCATGGTGATGAAGCCCGAACCGCTGGCTGCGGCCATCCGGGCGGCAAAACGCTCCGCACCCGGGGCCCGCACCCTTCTGATGACGCCGCAGGGCCGGGTCCTCACCCAGCCGGCGGCGGTCGAACTGGCGGCGCTACCGGGCCTCATCCTGGTCTGCGGCCGGTATGAAGGCGTGGACGACCGGCTATGCGCGGGGTTCATCGACGATGAACTCTCGATCGGAGACTATGTCCTGAGCGGCGGGGAGCCGGCGGCCTGGGTGGTGATCGATGCGGTGACGCGCCTTATCCCCGGCGCGCTGGGCAGCGCGGACTCTGCGGCCAGCGACTCGTTTTCGGACGGGCGGCTCGAACACGGCCACTTCACGCGGCCGCCCCTTTTCGAGGGGCAGAGCGTGCCCGAGGTGCTCTTGACCGGGCATCATCGCAACATCGAGCGCTGGCGCCGCGAGTCGGCGCTGCTGCGCACCGTCGTCAATCGGCCGGACCTCTTCGAGGGCCGGCCGCTGACGGCCGAGGAGGCCCAAATTCTGAGAAACTGGAAAGGGAAACTGGAAGGGCTTCTGGGCCGCCAACCGCCGCAGGCGCCCCTGCGCGCAAACGATTAATGGTTGAAATTCAGGATCGAACACGATAAGAGAATGGCCTTTTTACAAAATCGGGAGGAGAGGACCCATGAACAAGATCGAACTGCTCGAGCGCGAACAGATGCGCATGGACCTGCCGGATTTCATTCCGGGCGACACCGTGAAAGTCCACGTCAAGATAAAAGAAGGGGAAAAAGAGCGCCTGCAGGCCTTCCAGGGGGTCGTGATCAGCAAGCGCAGCGGCACCACCAAGGCCACCTTCACCGTGCGCAAGGTTTCCTACGGCGTGGGGGTGGAGCGCATTTTCCCGATGCACTCTCCGTCGATCGACCGAGTGGAGGTCATCACCCGCGGGCGCGTGCGCCGCGGCAAGCTCTACTACCTGCGCAACCTCCGCGGCAAGGCCGCGCGCATCCGCGAAAAGCGGACCAGCTGACCAACCGGCGCGGGTTCCGCCCGGCCGTGCGCGGCTAGCGGCGCCCCCCCGGCCCCAATGGCCGCGATGGACCGGTGGAGCTACGAAAACCAGGCTGCCCGCAAAGGCCATCGACACGTTGCCGGGACCGACGAGGCCGGCCGCGGGCCGCTGGCCGGGCCGGTGGTGGCCGCCGCCGTCATCCTGCCGCAGGACTTCCGCCACGATCGGATCACCGACTCGAAAAAACTCAGCCCCGCCCAGCGCGAGCGGCTCTACGGCGAAGTTTACCGCCATGCCCGCTCGGTCGGCATCGGCATCGTCGATGCAGCCGAAATCGACCGCATTAACATCCTGCAGGCCTCGCTCAGGGCCATGGCCATGGCGGTGGGCAACCTCCACCCCCCCGCCGATTTCCTGCTCGTCGACGGTACCTTCCGGGTGCCCGTCGGCCTGCCCCAGGAGCCGATCCCCAAGGGCGATGCCCTGAGCCTCTCCATTGCCGCCGCCTCCATCGTCGCCAAGGTCACCCGCGACCGGCTGATGGACCTCTACCACCTCTACTACCCGCATTTCGGGTTCTCCCGCCACAAGGGCTACCCCACGCGCGCGCACCAGGCGGCGATCCGGGACTTCGGCTGCTCGCCGATCCACCGGCGCACCTTCCACGGCGTTCGGGAGCACCTGCCGCTGCAAGAGGGGCTCTTCCGATGCTGAACGCACGGCAGCGGTACGGCGCGCAAAGCGAGTCCCTGGCTGCCCGGCGGCTGAGGCAGCAGGGCTACCTGATCCTGGAGACCAACTACCGCACGCCGCTCGGCGAGATCGACATCATCGCCCGGGACAAGGACGCCCTCGTCTTCGTCGAGGTCAAGGCCCGGCGCTCCGTCCACTTCGGGGACCCCAAATGGGCGGTGACGCCCCGCAAGCAGCGCACGCTCTCCAAGGCGGCCCTCTGCTATTTGAAGGCCACGGGCCAGACCCGGGCCAAGGCCCGCTTCGACGTGGTCAGCATCCGCTCGGCGGTGGACCCGCCGCAGGTGGAAATCGTCCGCAATGCCTTCGACCTGCTCTATGGATAGCCGCTCCGACCCGCCGCACCCCGGCACGCTCTACGTCGTGGCGACGCCGATCGGCCACCTGCAGGACATCACCCTGCGGGCTTTAGAGGTGCTAAGGGCGGTGGACCTCGTTGCCGCCGAGGACACCCGCAAAACCGCGCAACTGCTCGCCCGCCACGGCATCGCCACCCCCAGGGTCTCCTACCATGAGCACAACGAGGCCCGGCGCGCGCCGGAGCTCCTGGGGCGGCTGCGGCGAGGCGCATCGATTGCGCTGGTGTCGAACGCCGGCACCCCGGGGATATCCGACCCGGGCTTTCGCCTCGTTTCCGCCGCCGCCGGGGGGGGGATCCGGATCGTACCCGTCCCCGGCCCGTCGGCGGCGGCCGCGGCCCTGTCGGCATCCGGGCTGCCCACGGACGCCTTCGTCTTTTTAGGCTTTTTGTCCAAGAAAAGCGGCAAGCGCCTCGAACAGATCAAGGCGCTTGCCTCGGAAGGACGAACCGTCATAGTATACGAGTCGCCCCGGCGCATCCGGCCGCTGATCGCGGAGCTGCTTGGGGCCCTCGGCGATCGCCGGGCGGTGCTGGCCCGGGAGATGACCAAACTGCACGAGGAGTTTCTCCGCGGCCGGCTGAGCGCCATCCAGGCGGCCTTGGCCGATCGGGCCGACATCAGGGGCGAATGCACCCTGCTCCTGGCCGGCGCGGAATCGCAGCCCATACAGCCCCGGGAGGCGCTGGCAGACGAGATCCACCGGGCGCTGGCCTCCGGCCCCCGCAGCCTCCCCGAACTGGCGCGGGAGCTGGCGCAGCGCCACGGCCTGCCCCGAAAAGCGGTCTACGTTGCGGCGATGAAAATCAAAACGGAAAACACCCGACGACGGACTGAAAACGACCCCCGCCCCGACTGACCGGACCCACGCAAAGGAGAACCATGCAAATTCAAGCCCTCATCGACCCGCTGGATGCCATTTTCGCCCCGAAATCCGTGGCGGTGATCGGCGCCTCGACCACCCCCGGCAAAGTCGGGCACGACATTTTCGTCAACATCCTGAAGGGCGGCTACACCGGCACGCTCTACCCGGTCAACCCCAGCGCCCGCTCGATCTCAAGCGTCCGGGCCTACAAATCCCTGACCGAGATCCCCGACGCGGTGGACCTCGGGATCGTCATCCTGCCGCCGAAACCCGCCCTGGCCTCCATTGAGGAGGCCGTGCAAAAGGGCGTCAAGGGCATCGTCGTCGTTTCGGCCGGCTTTCGCGAAATCGGCCCCGAGGGGCGCGCGATCGAAGACCGCATCGTCGCCACCTGCCGCGAGGCCGGGGTGCGCCTGATCGGGCCGAACTGCCTCGGGGTCATCAACCCGCTCGCCGCCGTGCGGCTGAACGCCAGCTTCTCCGCGCGCATGCCCAAGGCCGGCAATGTCTCCTTCATCTCCCAGAGCGGCGCACTGTGCACGGCGGTGCTGGACTTCGCCGCCGACCGCAATTTCGGGTTCTCCAAGTTCATCTCCATCGGCAACAAGGCCGACGTCGACGAGCTGGACCTGCTGCGCTACCTGCACCAGGACCACGACACCGAGGTGATCTTGATCTACGTCGAAGAGCTGCGGCGCGGCCCGGAGTTCATCGAGGCGGTCAAGGAGATCACCTGCGGGGACTACCGCCCCAAGCCGGTGCTCGTCATCAAGTCCGGCCGCACCAGCGCCGGCGCCCAGGCGGCGGCCTCCCACACGGGCTCGCTGGCCGGCACCGAGGGGGTCTACGACGCCATCTTCCTGCAGTCCGGCATCATCCGCGTGGACTCGATCGACGAGCTCTTCGACTTCGCCACGGCCTTCGCCTACAAGAACGAGAGCGAACTGGGCAAGATGCGCCGCAAGGTCCCGGCCGGAAACCGCGTGGCCATCGTGACCAACGCCGGCGGGCCGGGGATCGTCGCCACCGACATGACCATGGTCTCCGGGCTGGAGTTGGCCCGGTTCAAGGAGGAGACGATCGAGACCCTGGCGAGCCACCTGCCTAGCACCGCCAACCTGCACAACCCGGTGGACATCATCGGCGACGCCTCGATCGACCGCTACGAGAACGCGCTGGGGGCCGTCATCCGCGACGAAAACGTGGACGGCGCGATGGTGATCCTCACCCCGCAGTCCATGACCGACGTTTTAGGCACGGCCGAGGCCATCGCGCGCATCGCCCGCAAGTCCTTCAAGCCGATCATGTGCTGCTTCATGGGCGTCGTCGACGTTTCGCCGGGGGTAAAGTACCTTCAGGAGCGCGGGATCCCGGTCTACAAATTCCCGGAAAACGCCGCCAAGGCCTTCGGTGCGCTCTATCGCTATTCGAAGTGGCTCAACCGCCAGCACCTGGCCCAGTACCAGCTGACCTTCGACCGGGAGCGGGCGGCCGGCATCATCCGGGACTGCCTCGCCCGCGGCAAGACCCGCCTGGGCGAGCTGGACGGGGTCGGCATTCTGGAATCCTATGGTTTCAAGGTGCTGCCGACCCGCCTGGCGGCATCCGCCGACGAGGCGGCCGCCATTTCAGCGGAGATGGGGTTCCCGGTGGTCATGAAAATCGTCTCCGACCAGATCCTGCATAAGTCCGACGCCGGCGGCGTGATCGTGGGCGTCGATAGCGCCGACGACGCCTGCCAGGCGTACGACACCATCCTCTCCCGGGCGCGCGGCTACAAGCCGGACGCGGTCGTCGACGGGGTGCTGGTCCAGCAGATGGCGCCTGCCGGCACCGAGGTCATCTTGGGGCTCAACCGCTACCCGATCTTCGGGCCGCTCCTGATGTTCGGCATCGGCGGCATCTTCGTCGAGGTCTTCCAGGACGTGACCTTCCGCCTGGCGCCCATCGGGCGCAACGAGGCCCGGCGCATGGTGCGGCAGATCAAGGGCTACAAGCTGCTCCAGGGATTCCGGGGCAAGCCCAAGGGGGACATCGAGTTCATCGAGAAGTGCCTGGTACGCCTGTCGCACCTGGCCTTGAACCACCCGGAGATCATCGAGCTCGACATCAACCCCTTGCTGGTGCACGCCGAGGGAGAGGGCGCCACCGCCGCCGACTGCCGCATGATCCTCAAGGCGCCCGACGCCGGCGCCTGACCGCCGCAAACGACATGGCCTCGACCATCTACCCGGTCATCCTCCCGGTGCCGGAGGCGGTCCGGCGGCTGGCGCCCGCGGAGCGAGTCCAGGCCCTGAGCGACCTGGCCCGCCAGGCGCTCGCGCGCTCGGCGCAGCGGCTGCAGTCCGTTCTGGGCCCGCTCCGGAAAGACGCCCGCGGGGCCCCGCTCCCGGTGGCCGGCCATCACTGGTCCCTGACCCACAAGCCGCATTTCGCCGCAGGGGTCCTCGCCCCGGCCGCCGTGGGGCTGGACCTCGAAGCGCTGCGCCCCTGCACGCCCGCCCTTTTCCGGAGAATCGCCGCCGAGAGCGAGTGGGCCCTTATCGGCGGCGACGACCCCCGGGTCATGTTTTTCCGGTGCTGGACCGCCAAGGAGGCGGTCCTGAAAGCCGTCGGCGAGGGCATGCGCGACTGGTCCCACTGCCGCATCCGCCAGGTCGCCGACGGCACGCGGCTGGTGGTGGACTACCGCGGAGCCGCCTGGCCCGTCGAGCAGTTTTTCTTCCGGAGCCACGTCGCGTCGCTTGCGGGCAGCGGTTTCCGCGTGGAGTGGGGCCTGGAGGATCGTCAATAGCGGCGGCCTTTCCCCGCGGCCGCAATTGACAGGATGTCCGGTTTCCAGTAAGTTTTTCATCAGTCGATCACCACCACGACCGGGGAGAGGCCATGATCATCGGGCTGGACGTCGGCGGCACCCACACGGATGTGGTCCTGCTGGGCCAGGGGGGGATCCAACGCGAGATCAAGGTCCCCACCCGTCATGCCGACCTCTTCAGCTCCATCCTCGAGGGCATCGACGCCGTCACCGAGGGGATCGACCTGACGGCCGTCAAGCGCATCGTCCTCAGCACCACCCTCACCACCAACGCCGTCATCCAGGGGCAGGTCCCGGAGGTCGGGATGGTGGTCTGCGCCGGACCGGGCATCGACCCCGCGCTGTTTCGCACCAACCGCCACTATGTCCGGGTGCGCGGGGCAATGGACCACCGGGGTCGCGAAATCGAGGCGGTGGACCCGCAGGAGATCCGCACCGCGGCGGCGGAGTTCAAAAGCGCCGGCATCCGCCACATCGGGGTCGTCGGCAAATTTTCCGTCCGCAACCCCCGCCACGAGCTGCAGATCCACGACATCCTCAGCACCGATTTCGAGAAGGTGTTTCTCGGCCACCGGATCTCCGGCAGCCTCAACTTCGCCCGCCGTATCGCCACCACCTATCTCAACGCCGCCGTCTACCCGATCCACCGGGGGTTTTTCGAGGCGGTGACCCAGGCTCTGGCGGCCAAGGGCATGGTCCTGCCGCTCAGGCTGCTCAAAGCGGACGGTGGCAACATGCGGCTCGAGTCCTCGCTGGAGTTCCCCGCCCAAACCATTCTCTCCGGCCCGGCCGCCAGCGTCATGGGGGCTGTGGCCATGGCCGCCGGCGCGGAGGACGCCCTGGTCATGGACATCGGCGGCACCACCACCGACATGGCGGTGCTGATCGGCTCCGCGCCGCTGCTCGACCCGCTGGGCATCACCATCGGGCCCCACCGGACCCTGATCCGGTCGCTGGAGACCCTCTCCATCGGGGTCGGCGGAGACAGCACGGTGCGGGTCGAAAACGGCCGGGTCACCGTCGGCCCCGACCGCAGCGGTCCGGCCATCGTCTACGGGGGGAGCCTGCCCACGCCCACCGACGCCCTGGCGGTGCTCGGCGAGATCGCATCCGACCGGCGCAGCGCGGCCGCGGCCGGATTCCAGCCGCTCGCCGACGCCCTCGGGGTCGGCATGGCCGATCTGGCCGCAACGGTGATGGAGACAGCCTGCCGGGCAATGGTCGAGGCGGCCATGGGCCTGGTGGCCCACATCAACGGCAAGCCGGTCTACACCGTGCACGAACTCCTGGAAGGCTACCGCGTCCAGCCGCGCACGCTGCTCGTGCTGGGCGGCCCCGCCCCGCATTTCGCGCGGCACCTGGAAAAGCTCGGGACCCACCGCGTGCGGGTGGTGCCGCGCTGGCAGGTGGCCAACGCCATCGGCGCCGCGCTGGCGCGGACGACCTGCGAGGTCGCCCTGTTCGCCGACACGCAGCAGCGGACGGCGGGCGCCCCGGGGGAGGGTTTCAGCCAGGCGATCCCCGGCGACTTCAGCCTGGAGGCGGCCCAGGCCCGGGCGCTCGAACTCCTGCGGGCCAAGGCGCTGGAGCGGGGGGCCAACCCCGACTACCTGGAGATGGAGGTGGTCGAAAGCCAGGTGTTCAACATGGTGCGGGGGTTCAACACCGCCGGCAAGAACATGCGGGTCCGGGTCCAGGTCAAACCCGGCCTGATCCACGGCTACGACGCGCTGCTCGCAGCGCTGGCGGCCGATGCGACGCAAAGGGCATAGAGTTCAACGAGGACTCCATGTCTTTAGCCTTTTGCTTTCTGCTCTGTGCTTTTTTCGAAGGGGATCTTGGATGCTGAAAGCGAAACACAGGGTCGGACTGGTCTTCTTCCCCGCGTATGACTGGGCCATCAGCCCCTCTCACCCGGAGCGCGAGGAGCGCCTGCTCTACACCCAGGACCAGATCCTGGAGGAGGGGCTCTTCGACATCGACGGCATCGTCGAGCTGAAACCGGATCTGGCGGTCCTGGCCGACATCCAGCGCGTCCATTTCTGCGTGCCCGATGTCTGGCGGGTGGCCACCGAGTCGCACTTCATCAGCGCCGGCGGGGCCCGCACGATCGGCCGGGCCGTGATGGAGAAGGAGATCGAAAAGGGCTTCGCCCTGGTGCGCCCCCCGGGCCACCATGCCATGCGGGTGGTCCACGGCTCGCGCGGGTTCTGCAACATCAACATCGAAGCCATCATGATCGAGCACCTGCGACGCGCCTACGGCGTCCACCGGGTGGCGGTGGTCGACACCGACTGCCACCACGGCGACGGCACCCAGGACATCTACTGGCACGACCCGGACACCCTGTTCATATCCCTGCACCAGGACGGCCGCACCCTCTACCCGGGCTCCGGTTTTCCCGGCGAGCTCGGGGGCCCGAACGCCTTCGCCCGCACCCTCAACATCCCCCTGCCGCCCCACACCGGCGAGGAGGGGTTCCTGCACATCATCCGGCATGTCGTCAAGCCGATCCTGGAGGAGTTCCAGCCGGATCTCGTCGTCAACTCGGCCGGCCAGGACAACCATTACACCGACCCGATCACCCACATGAACTTCTCCGCCCAGGGGTATGCCGAGCTGACCTCGCTCCTAAACGCCGACATCGCGGTGCTGGAGGGCGGCTACGCCATCGAGGCCGCCCTGCCCTACGTCAACCTGGGCATCGTCCTGGCCATGGCCGGACTCGATTACAGCCATGTCCGCGAACCGGACTACAGCCCGGAGTGCGTCCGGCAGGAGCCCAGCGTCACCGACGCAGTGAAAAAAGTGGGGGACCTCGTGCTCACCGCCTGGAGGGACCGCGGACGCCTGCGGGAGCGGGTGATAGCGGAGCGCGGCTGCCATCGCCGCTCCCGCCGCATCTACTACGACACGGATGGGATCAACGAATCCCAGGAGGAAGCGGTGCAACTGTGCGAGGAGTGCGGCGGCGCCCTGAAAATCGAATCCAACTCCGATCGGGGCGCGCACATCCTGGCTATCCACATCCCCGCCAGGGCCTGCCGGTCATGCCGGGAAACCGGCCATCGCTGGTTCGACGAGGCGCGGGTCAAGCACTTCGACGGCGTTTTCCTGCAGGACCGCCCGGTGGACAAATACATCGTCAAGAAGAAGGACTGAATCGCGCCCATGAACGACAGCCAGTTGAAACTGCTCCGGACCCTGTTCGAGATCGCACCGTGCGGCATCCTCATCGCCGACGGCGAGGCGCGCATCCTCAAGGCCAACCCGGCCTTCATGGCCATGTTCGAAACCTCGCCTGCCGAGCTGGCGCAGGCGGCTGCCGGCACCGCCCCGGTCGGCGAAGGGCTGCAAGACCTGATTCGCCGATGCCGGGCCCACGCCGCCGCCCCGAAAACACAG
>JAWOHH010000079.1:0-7446 GCA_046496215.1 Desulfobacterales bacterium | reverse complement strand
CCCCTTCTGGGTGCCGAGGAAGTCGTGCGACGTCGCGTAGTAGAAAATGTACAGCAGGATTGCAGCCGCAATCGTGATCAGCGTGCGGATCAAAACGTTGACCGGCAGGCTGAAACGCTTGGGCCAGTTGCCGCAATAGAAGGTGACGAACAAGGCCGGCACCAGGAAGAAGACCGCCATCTCACCCACGTGCAGCCAGCGCCAGTCAGGCGCGGCATCGCGACGGGTGCCGCGGATGGCCCCACCCCAGGTCAGCTCCTGGGCGAAATACAGGAAAAGGTGCATGGCCCAGGCGATCGCGATGATGCCGAAGAAGGCCACCAAGCGCCGCAGCCATGTGGTCTTGATCAGCTTGAACGGGAAGCGCTCCCAGATGGTTTCCACGATCCAGACCGTTACGGTGCAGCACATGATCCATGAGACGTGGAAGTTGCCCGAAACCGTGTTGGCGAACTGCTCCCAGTAAGGCGGAGCGATGGAGGTGAAATACTGCCAGGGATAATAGAGAATGCCCATGTGGGAGTGCATGGTCATAAAGTAGATCACCGTGCTCAGGAAAAAGGTCATGACCAGGATGCTGATGCCCTTCCCGGGTTGGTTCATGTCCTGCCAGGGGACCTCCTCGCAGGCCACGATCCAGGCCGGGCTCAGCCAGGAGGCGATGGCTGCAAACATCAGGCAGGCCAGCGCCGCGTATTCGATGGCGAAAAACTCGGTGACACCCGGCAGTTTCATCAACTGGCCGGGGTTGAAGTAGGCCATGCCGAAATTGCCCAGCAGGGTCTCGAAAAAGCCTTTGATGAGCACATACAGGATGACGACCGAGATCGCCGTCAGCACCGCACCCTTGACGAGCGGGTGGGTGTTTTCCAGCCACTTACGCTTGAAGGGCCAGTAGTTGAAGATGTAGACCATCCAGATCAGCATGATCAGCCACCAGCGGGTGTACATGTAGCCCACGTAAGGGGTGTACATCCGCATCCAGCCCCGCGGGTCCTGGAAGATCCACCAGGTGACGTAAAACACGACCAACGACAACACCAGGGCCACTATGGCCGGGATCGGCTGCGGCCAGCGCTTGACCAGCTTGCGCTCCTCCAAGTAGCCTATACCGTAACGCTCCATTTCATCCTCCTTTCGAATCCAGTTTATTTTTGTTTGCCCCATGTGAAACATTGAGTGAATCTGTGAGGGGCCCGCTTGGCGCGACCGCACCTATCGTGGCTGGAAGCCACTCCCACAAAAAAATCGGCCGTGCGCCTTAGAATGCCGCAACATCCTCACCCCCGCCTCCAGGGCATTCAAAGGGCACCGTCTATCCGGGGGTCTGGTCGATTTCGGGTCAGATCCCGATATATCTCCTGCCGCAATTCATCGGTGCAGCCGCCCGTTAGGTCGATCCTTCTGCATTCAGCCTCGATCGCCAGCAGCGCGGGGCTCAGCTCGGTCGCTGGCAGGTCTGACCCGTGCCCTGTCCCGGCGGAGCCCGGGGAGCGGCCCTCAGCCTCGCCAGCCAGGTGGTTGATGGCTCGGGCTCCCCGGATCAACAGATCCTTGAAAAATTCTTTTCGTGAAAGCATGGGAGCTATTTCCGCTTAAAGTTTGAAATGGTTGGGAGGCCGACGGGATCCTGATCTTCAAAAAACACATTTGATTAAGAGGATTTAGCAATAGCGATGCCAGTCACAAGCTAAACACGGTTTGCTGTAACAATATGATTTTATGTATTTAATTTTATCTTTGGAGAAATTGTAGGCGGTTACAAAAGCTGAATGGGAACAAAATAAATCTTTTGAAAAGCGGGAATGGTTCAGATCGTTCCTGAAATAGCCTGGAGGGTTGTTTTTGATCCGGTGAGGCGGTCTATTGAAAACCGGGCATGCGGAACTGGGCCTGCTGCAGCGTCCCATTGCGGTAGGCCGTTATCACCTCCTCGATATCGCCGGTGACCCCACAGACCAACTCGATGCCGGCCTGCCTCAGCAGGTTGTAGAACGCCTCGCTCACTGCACCGCAAATAATGAGGCCGATCCGCATTCTTTTGAATTCAGCCACCCGTTCGAAAATTGAGGATCCTCTGACGTTCACCGTGGTGCGATCCGCTGCCGGGCTCGATTCCGACTCCAGAAGGAAAAGATTAGTGCAGTTGTCAAGAACTGGGGAAACCCTTCCCGTGAAAATTGGCACCGCGATGAGGCGGCTTCCAAAAAAACGGCTGGTGGATGGGAGGGAAAGCTGGCTCTGGGCTTGAAGTAAACGGGAATAGGATTTCGGACAGAATATACAGGCGTGCGTCGCCATAATGCCAAGCCACAACAAATAGGAATGTTTTCAGAAAAAAGCTCGAAAAGGATTTAGCAACAATCGTGCCCAGAGCAGAAAGAAAGGATGGAATCGAAAAGAATTTGTATGCATTATAGATAGATAATGAGAAGAGGCCCGTTGTAAAACAATCCGCTAAAACAACCCTTCAGGCATTTAAATATTGACTTAACGTCATCGTGGGAACAAACTGCATCCTGAGCATCCGGGCAGAAGCGATTTAACCCGATCATCAGCCGCAAACTATGACGGAAAACTCGGAAATCTCCCGGCAACTTCACCACGAGCTCATCCTGGACAGCTTGGCGGAAGGGGTGTTCACGGTCAACCTGAACTGGCGCATCACCTCCTTCAACCGGGCCGCCGAAACCATCACCGGCATCAGGCGGGTGGATGCCATCGGCCGGCAATGCTTCGAGGTCCTCCGGGCCGATGTGTGCGAAACCGGCTGCACCCTGCGCCGGACGATGGAGACCCAAGCCCCCCTGTCGAACATTGCGGTTTATATTTACCGCGCCGACAAACACCGAATCCCCATCAGTGTCAGCACCGCTTTGCTGAGGGACGAAAACGGCCGGGTGGTCGGCGGGGTGGAGACCTTCCAGGACATCTCCGCGATCAGGGACCTCCAGAAAGCGCTGCGCCGCCAGCACTCCTTCGAGGACATCGTCAGCAAAAGCCCCCGGATGTTTCAACTTTTCAGCCTCCTGCCCCAGGTGGCCGATAGCGGCAGCACGGTGCTGATCGAGGGCGCCAGCGGCACCGGCAAAGAGCTGATCGCGCGGGCCATCCACCACCATAGCCCGAACCGCAATGGGTCGTTTGTTGCGGTCAACTGCGGGGCGCTGCCCGACACCCTGATCGAGTCCGAGCTTTTCGGGTACAAGGCCGGGGCCTTCACCAATGCGCGCCAGGACAAGCCCGGCCGGTTTGCCCTGGCACAGAACGGCACGATTTTCCTGGACGAGATCGGCGACATCTCCCCTGCCGTCCAGGTGCGGTTGCTGCGCGTGCTCCAGCAGAAGGTGTATGAGCCGCTCGGATCGGGCAAACCCGTCCCCACCAATGCACGCGTCATCGCCGCCACCCACCGCAACCTCAGCCATCTGGTGCGAGAGGAAAAGTTCCGGGAGGACCTCTATTTCCGGATCAACGTGTTCAAGATCGTCCTGCCGACGCTTTCCGAACGCAGGGAGGATATCCCACTGCTGGTGGATTGCTTCATCGAACGGTTCAACCATCAGCGCGGGCGGGCGGTGGCAGGCGTGTCGCGGGAGGCGATGTCCGCCTTGATGCTGCATGACTGGCCGGGAAACGTGCGCGAACTCGAGAACGCCATCGAGCATGCCTTCGTTCTCTGCCGGGAGGAGATCATCCGGCTCGAAGACCTGCCGGAGCACCTGCACCCGGTCGGAAACGCCGCGGCCGCATCGAACGGCATGCGCCTGCAGGAGATCGAAAAAGCGGCAATCCAGCAGGCGCTCCACCGCCATGAAGGCAAAAAAGTGGCCACCGCCCGCGAGCTCGGCATCGACAAGAACACCCTGCGCCGGAAAATGATCCGCCTGGGCATTAGATCGGATGGTCGAAAGTCACCCTGACCTTTTCGGCTCCGCCGAGCTCGATGGCCAGCGCTTCGACCCTTTCGACGATCTTGTTTTTCTCCAGCAGCAGGGTGTGGATGGAGAGACCCGTTGTGATCTGCACCGTGGCCTCTCCGTTCTCGGCCGTGACGTGGATGCTTGGGAATTCGTCGATCAGGACCGATTCGACCTGGGCCGCCAGGACCCGGTCGTTCAAGCGCTGCCGGCACTCGGGCGTGGACTGAAAAGAGGGCCGCGCAGCGGTGGCGGCAATGAGGTGGGCGGCGTCCTCAACCGTCAGGGTACCGAGGTGCAGGAGCATGTCGTAGAGCGCCGGGTCGGCGGTGTCCATCCCGTAGAGGCTGAGCCCCCATTTGCGCCGCTCCTCATCGTCCTTTTTCAGTGTGCTCTCCGCCCTCTCAGCCGTGACACCCTCACGTTTCATCTCCTCCCGCACCCGCGCCTCAAAATCAGCAAAAATCCGTACCTTGAGGGCGCAGGAGATCCCCTGGAGGAAAAAATGCCCGGCAAACCCGTGGTAGACGACGTTGTCCCACTGCAACTCCCTCAACAGCGCCGTGCGGATGAAAGCGACGTATTTCTTCTGGTCGCGGCCGAGCCGGCTGAGCAGCGAGGGAGCATCGTGGATGGCCCGCCGCAGCTTGAGTTCGGGAATATCAAACAGCTGCGAAGCCTCCAGCAGCACCTCGCGCGAAATGCAGCGGTATCCGAGAAGCGCGGCGGCGCTTTCGGCCACCTCGCGGCCGCGGCTGAAGGAGCCTCGTGAGATCGCAATGATGGGCATGGGGTCCTGCCTTTCGCGGGTCGGAAAAGGGACGGCGTTTGAGGTCGGTCATACCATTCGGGGCTGAAAGTGCCAACCCCTTTTCTGCCGGGATGGAGCGAATTATGCGGAAAACGCTGCGGAAGGGTCAGCGGAGCTGCCGCGCGGAATCGTGAGCCGGAAAAGGCTCCCGTGCCCCTGGGTGGACCGGACCTCGATTCGGCCGCCGTGCTGCTCGACGATCTTCTGGGTCACGAACAGCCCCAAGCCGGTGCCGTGAGCCCCCTTGGAGGAAAAAAACAGGTCGAAGAGCTTCTGCTTCGTCTCGGCGTCCATGCCGATGCCGTCGTCGAGGATTTCGAAAACGACCGCCTTCGCCTCGCCGCGCACGCGAAACGTGATGCAGTGCCGGGGCTTGCTCTCATCCCGGCAGCAGGCATCCAGGGCATTTTCGAGGACATTGGCCAGAGCGGCCTGCAGGTAGGAGGAATCCACGTCGAACTCACCGACGCCCGGCTCCACCTCGCGGACAAAATCGACGCCCTGGCCGCGGATCTTTTCCCCGAACCGGCCGGCCAGCTCACGGGCGAACTCCGCCGCCTCGACACGTTCGGTTTTGAGCTCGCGCTCTTTGGCGGCGAAGAGAATGTCGAGCATCATCTTGCGCACGCGCTCGATCGTGAGCTTGACGGTCTGCCAGCCGTCGCTGATCTTCACGGGGTCGTTCTTGGAAAAGCCGGACTCGACGAGATAGATGGCGCCGTCGAGGCCGGTCAGCAATCCCTTGATGCCGTGGGAAATCGAGCCGATCATGAGCCCCAGCGCGGAGAGGCGGCTCTGGAGCTCCGACTTTTCGCGGATGAGCTGCTGCAGGTGCTCCGTGTACTCCTTCACCTTCTGCCGCGTGAGCATCCGCTCCTGGGCGCGTTTGAGAGCGATTTCAAGGACATCGATTTTGATCGGCTTGGTGATGAAATCCGTGGCCTCGTGCTTGAGGCTGCGGATGGCCAGGTCTAAATCCCCGTGGCCGGTGATCATGACCACCTCGGTGTCCGGGGCCTCGC
This sequence comes from Desulfobacterales bacterium, assembly GCA_046496215.1. Classification (GTDB taxonomy): domain Bacteria; phylum Desulfobacterota; class Desulfobacteria; order Desulfobacterales; family SpSt-501; genus SpSt-501. The sequence continues at coordinate 1,693 of JAWOHH010000079.1, read as the reverse complement.
GCTTGAGCTTTTGCAGAAGCTCGATCCCGTCCATGCCCGGCATTTTAATGTCGGTCACGACGATCGGCGGGCGGGCCTCGCGAAAGAGCCGCAGGGCCTCGTCGCCATCGGCCGCCGCCCGGACGTCGTGGCCCATGTCCGTGAGGGCCAGGGAGAGGACGTCGCGGATGTCGGGTTCGTCATCGACGATGAGAATCGTTTGTTGCATTGTCCTGATCCGCAGCGGGAAACTCTAGAATGAACCAGGCCCCGCGGCCGGGCCCGGGTTCGACCCGGATCGTCCCCCCGCACTCCTGGATGATCCCGTAGCTGATGGAAAGCCCGAGGCCGGTCCCCTTGCCGACCTCCTTCGTGGTGAAGAAGAGCTCGAAGACCTTTTCGGCCAGCGCCGACGAGATGCCTTTGCCCGTGTCCCGCACCTCGCAGACGACGGTTGCGTCCCGGCGGGCGGTTTTGAGCGTAATGAGCCTCTCCCCGGCAGCGGGCGCTCGGCCGGCCCATTTCTCCTCGATCGCGTCGCGCGCATTGATCAGCAGGTTGATAAAGACCTGCTCCAGCCGGCCGGCGTCGGCCATGATCCGCGGAAGGTCCGGGTCCAACTCCCATTTGACCTCGATATCGCGCAGACGCAGCTGCTGGCTGAAGATCTCGAAGGAGCGCCCGAGTATTTCGTTCAGCTGCACCTTCTCCAGCCGCAGGTCGCTCTTGCGGGCGAACTGGCGCATGTGGTCGATGATGCGGGTGGCGCGGTCCACGTTGCCGTCGATTTTTTTCAGCATCACGCCGAGGGTGTCGTCCTGGAGGGGCTCGCCCTTTTCCATCTTCTTGATGAAGAAGCTGCTGGCCATCTTGATGACCGACAGGGGTTGGTTCAGTTCGTGGGCCACCCCGGTGGCCATCTCGCCCATGGTCGCCATCTTGCCCGCCTGGATCAGCTTGCGTTCGGCCTCCAGGCGCTGGGTGATGTCGCTGGTGGTGACCAGGAGCACTTCCCGGCCGGGGTATTCGGAGGGCGAGACCCGGATGTTGACAAAAATGTTCACCCCGGCCTTGGTCCGGTGGCGGACCTGATTCAGGACATCGACCTGGAGCAATTGCTGGGCGTACGCATCGGTCACCTGCTCCGCAAACAGCTCCAGGAACGAATGGCCGATGAGCTCCTCGGCACCGTACCCGTAAACGGTCCGGACGCTCTGGTTGTAGTCGATGATGTCCAGCGTCCGGGCGTCCAGCACGAAGACCGGGTTGGGGATGTGGTTGAAGATCTGGTGGTATTTGCGCTCGGATCGGGCCAGCTGCTCCTCGAGCAGTTTGCGCGCGGTGATGTCGAGGCTCATCTCCATCGCCGCGACGATCTCGCCCCGGGCATTGCGGATCGGCGATGTGCGGAAGATCCAGTGGGCCTCGGAGCCGTCCTTGTTCAGCCCGGACTCCTCCCCCTGGTGGGGCAGACCGTCTTCGAAGGTCAACGCCACCTGGCAGTGCGGGCACTTTGCATCGAGTCCCTTGTAGGCGCGGTAGCAGTGATCGCCCGGCTGAGGGGCGAAGCGCTCGGCGAATTCGCGGTTGAAGCGCAGCAGCCGGAAATCGCGGTCCTGCACCGTGATCAGGCAGGGGACATGGTCGAACAGGTTCATGTACTCGTCGCGCTGCTCGTTGAGTTCGGCCTGCTTGTGCGCGATCTCGCGGCTCA
>JAWOHH010000067.1:0-13368 GCA_046496215.1 Desulfobacterales bacterium | reverse complement strand
GAGGCCGGGGCCACACCCGAGAAGATCCGCTCCTTGGCCGACCTCCGCAAACTGCCCTTCACCACCAAGGCGGACCTGCGCGACAATTACCCCTTCGGGATGTTCGCAGTCCCCATGGACAATGTCACGCGCATCCACGCCTCCTCCGGAACGACGGGCAAGCCCACGGTCGTGGGGTACACGGCGCGGGATATCCAGACCTGGGCCGAGCTGATGGCCCGAACCCTCATGGCAGCCGGCACCCGCAAGGACGACATCGTTCACAACGCCTACGGCTACGGGCTCTTCACGGGCGGGCTAGGGGTGCACTACGGGGCGGAAAAACTGGGCGCGTCGGTGATCCCGATTTCGGGGGGAAACACCAAGCGCCAGGTGATGATCATGAAGGACTTCGGCCCCACGATTCTCACCTGTACCCCCTCCTATGCCCTGCATGTGGCCGAAGTTGCGGAGGAGATGGGTGTCAGCTTCCGCGACCTCAAGTTCAAAGCCGGAATTTTCGGAGCGGAGCCCTGGTCCGAGCAGATGCGCCAGGAGATCGAGCGCAAACTCAACCTCAAGGCCATGGACATCTACGGGCTGAGCGAGGTGATGGGGCCCGGGGTCTCCATCGAGTGCATCGAGGCCCAAAACGGGCTGCACGTCTTCGAGGACCATTTCATCCCCGAAATCATCAATCCGAAAACCAGCGCCCCCTTGCCCTACGGCACACCGGGGGAGCTCGTGTTCACGACGATCACCAAGGAGGCCTTTCCGGTGATCCGCTACCGCACCCGGGACCTCGCCGTGCTGCATGCCGAGCCCTGCCGCTGCGGTCGCACCATGGTGCGCATGGGCCGCATTCAGGGCCGCAGCGACGACATGCTCATTATCCGCGGGGTCAACGTCTTCCCGTCCCAGATTGAGAGCGTTATCATCGAGACGGGGAACTTCGAACCGCACTACCAGCTCGTGGTGGACCGCATCGGTAACATGGACCAGTTGACGGTGCGGGTGGAGGTCAACGAGGCCATGTTCTCCGACGAAATCAAGAACCTGCAGGCCGTCGAACGGGGGCTGGAGCGCAACATTCGCGAAACCTTGGGGGTGACCACTCGGGTCAAACTCGTGGAGCCCAAAGGGATCGAGCGCAGCGAGGGCAAAGCCGTGCGGGTGATTGACAACCGTAAGATATGAGGAGTGACTACCATGAACGCCGAGCAGATTTCGATTTTTCTGGAAAACACGCCGGGCCGGCTGGTGGAGGTGACCCGCATCTTCGAGGCGGGCCGCATCAACATCCGCGCCCTCTCGCTGGCCGACACCTCCGATTTCGGCATCCTGCGGCTGATCGTCGACGACAATGAAAGGGCCAAAAAACTGCTGCAGGAAAATGGGTTTACGGTGCGCGTCACCGAGGTAGTGGCGGTGGAGGTCGCCGACGAGCCCGGAGGGCTGCATGCCATCCTCGAAAAACTGGCCCAGTCCCGCGTCAACGTGGAATACATGTATGCCTTCGTCCGCCAGAGCGGCCGGAACGCCGTCATGATCTTCCGGTTCGACGACACAGCCAAAGCGCTCGACGTGTTGAGCGCAAGCGGGGTGCCGGTCATCGACGGCAAGGATTTGTATGCGATGTAGGTACGATGCTCGAGGCTGAAAGGGGCCCGGACCGGCATCCGGGCCCGGTGCCTTATGGCGGCTTGCGTTCCCTGCCGCCCGGCAAGGCCTGTCTCTCTGTATCAAAATGCCGCCCGTTCTTCCGGGCGGCATTTTGCGCTAGAAGAACTTCTCCTGCAGCCCGTAGGGGTCCTTGAACTCGAGCTCGGGATTGAAGCGCAGCTTGCCTCCGGGACCGCGCTGGTCTACATATTTTAAAATCTCCAAGTCCACCTTGAGGGGCACGGAAACCCCGGCCTGGCTAAGGGCCTGACGCAGGTAGGCCTCTGCCCGCGTCCCGAAGGCCACCGAATCCCCCAGGATGCGCAAACCCTCGGCCGGGTTGTGGAAGCCGACCGAGTTCTCGGCCCCCATGAAGACCGACCGGTAGAAGGCCTCCTCGTAAAATTCCTTGGCCTTGTCATAAAGTCCCTTGTCGATCACCTTGCCCTCCGCCTGGGCCTTGTGGGTCATTTCGAAGAGCTTGGCCACCGTGGCACACTGGTATCCGGCGCGGATCATGATGGAAATCGTCCGATCCTGAATCGAGAAGACACGGTCCCTCAGCCACTGCGGGCTTTGGGCGTGGCACTGCTTGCAGGCCTTCATGTCCGCCTGCACCGGGCTCATGACACGGTGGTCAGAGACCTTGTGGACGCCGGCAACCGTGTAGGGCATGTGGCAGTCCGCGCAGGAGGCACCGGCCTTGAAGTGGGTGCTGTTGTTGGTCCAGAACTCGTACTCCGGGTGGCGCAGGAAGGCCAGCTTGAACCCGGTCACCGCCTGGGTCCACTCTTTCACCGTCTCGTCGCTGCGGATCTGCGCAATGATGTTCTCGATGCTGATCTCACCGAACTTGGATTTCTGCCAGGGGAAGTAGAGACCGACGGATTTGCCCTCCTTGTCCTTGGGAATGTTGTAGGTCACGTGGCACTGGGCGCAAATCGCGGAGCGCATCTCCTGGCGTGTGAACTTGGCCGGGTCCACCCCCATGGAGTGGTAGGCCTCGAGCAGGGTGAACCCGCGGGAGATCTTAAGGCTCATGTCCCGGTTGTCGTGGCAGTCGATGCAGGCCACCCCCAGGTCGCGGTTTTTCTCGGGGATTTTACCCAAGACCTCCTTGAAGGGCTTGCGGTAGTAGTCCACCCCCATCTCTTTCTGCAACCCGGGCGCGTATGGGCTCTTGCAGCTCAGGCAGACCCCGCCGGCCCCGAGGCGGGAGGAGTCGATCTCCAGCTGATCGCGCACCATGTAGGCATGGCCGCGGGGCTCGTTGTACTCGACTCCGAACCCCCAGCCGTTGAACAGCAGCGCCATGAATGGAAAGTGGGAGAGCTTGTCCATGGTCACCGGGCCGCTGTCCATGCCGGTCTTGTACTTGCTCCTCCGGGCCGACACCGGCTCCTCGGTCTTCTTCCACAGCTCAAACTCCTCGGGGTAGGCGCGGCCCCAGAGCGCCGGGTCGATCTCCCCGTCGGGGATCGTGACCACCTGCCGCGGCTGGGGCTTGGTAGGCTCACAGCCGGCAAGCAGCACGGCCAGGATCACGCTCAGGCAAACCGCCAGGGCGAAGCTCAAACGGTGCGGCATCTTCCCCTCCTCTTGTGGTTGGTTCAAACCGTTTCGATATCAGTTCGTCAAGCGGACGCCGGCCAGGCTGTGCTGCAGAAACCGGTGGCACTCCCAACAGTCGCGCTCCTGGTCGATCATCGCCACGCGCTCGCCGTGGCATCGGATGCAGTTGGCCTGTACGAACCGCCGGCCGCGCTCGGAGAGCGTGATGGTCTCCGGCGTCCGGCCGGAGTAGAACACAACGACGTCTTTCATCCCGTCGATTGATTTCCAGACATAGTAGGCCGGCAGATTTTCGTGCGGCAGGTGGCAGTCGACGCAGCGGATCGTGCGGTGGGCGCCGACGTTGAACCATGCCTCGAACTGGGATTCCATCACGTGGCAGGAGCCGCAGAAGAGAGCGGTCTCGGTCTTGGCCATGAGCTGGGGGGGGCCGAAGGCCAAAAAAGCGCCGGCCGCGCCTCCCGCGACGAAGAGCAGCACCAAAAGTTTCCAGTTGATTCTTTTAAGGAGAGCCATCGTTTCGCGACCTCGCCCGGAAGGTTTCGGCCGTGGACCGCGGGGAGTGGCAAAACGCCGCGCGGCCACCTGGGTGTTGGAACGCACTCGATGACGCAAATTGAAAAGCGGAGGAGGTTTCGAGCCTGTATAGCAAGCCGCCCATTGCGAACAAATTGACTTAAGTCAAAGAATGCCTTCGGCCGGACCCGCGACACGGAAAGAGGGACTTTGGAGTTTCGAACGCCGGCACTGCGGGCATCGGCTCGGGCGGGTCAACCTGCGGCGGTGTTCAAAGACATATCCGCACAGCAGGCACCGGCTGGGGGCCACGATGAATCTCCCGCCGGCCGCCGCCACCGAGCGTTGCACGTGCGCGAGGTGATCATAGACCTCCTTCTCCTTCAACCCGAGTTCCTGGCCGAGGTCGCGCGCGTCCATCTCCTGCGCCGCCAGCAGGGAGAGGATTCTGCGGCGAAGGGTCTGGGGCGGCATCGGCTCTCACCCGGGTGGCAGTTCCTGCTTGAGCAGGCAGCAGGCGATGCGCGTCCCGGGCGCCCCCGCCGACGATGCGGGGCCGGGCTGAATGAGCTTGTGCATGACGCAGCCCTCCGGGATCTCCAGCCGGAAGAGGTCGCTTTCGTTCAGCTTGGGCCGCTCCACCAGCCGGTCGCCCTCGAAGGCCAGGCTGTGCAGGGGGTAGTCCTCACACAGCGGGCAGCGGTAGACCCGGCCGTTGGGGAAGACGAAATAGTTGTCGGCCACGAGCCCCGCACACTCGAAAACCTCCCCGGGTTCGAGAAACACTTTGGGGTAGATCACCCGGATGCCCCGCCGGGCGATCTCCGCGGCCGCTGGCGGCACCTGCGCGAGCCATGCGGAGGCTGAGACCCTCATCCGCTCCGCTCCGCCCGGGTCGAAGCCGCTCTGGGTGGCCTTGCCGCGAAGCCCCAGCACCTGGATGAAGAAGCGCTCGACGCCCAGCTGCTCGAGAAGCGGACCCATTTCGGCCAGCTCGTTCACATTGGCGTTGCTCACGGTGGTGATCAGGCTGGTGCGAAACCCCTTGGCGCGCGCCCGCCGGATCCCATGCCGGCAGGCGTCGAAGGAGCCCCGGCCCCGCAGCCGATCGTTGGTGGCGGCGGCGGCCCCGTCCAGGCTGAAGCTGAACACATCCACCTCCGCAGGGGTGAGCTTTTCGAGAATGTCGTGGAAAAGGTAGCCATTGGTGTCGATGGTGACGCTGCCGTAGCCAAGCCGCCGGGCCGAGCGCACGGCCCGGGGCAAATCCGGGTGCAGGGTGGGCTCGCCGCCGAGCAAGACCAGGTTTGCGCCCGGGCAGCGGGCGGCCAACACCGCGAGCCATCGTTCGAGGCGCTGTATGGGCAGGCGAGTTCGCCCATGCTGCTCCGGGTTGATGTAACAGTGCCGGCAGCGCAGGTTGCAACGGGTCAGCACGTGCAGAAACACGTTCGCCGCCTGCCGCGAAAATTGGACCGTGGATGAAACCATCGAAGGCCTACCCGTTGAACGCTTGAGATGTACCGAATGAGTTATGATAGCCCGAAGGAAAGCGGTTGATCACGCGTGGCACTATCACAAACAAACGGCGTTGCAATGAGTTCAAGATCAAGGCGCGCGAGGATTGCGGCGCGAGGCGTATCCCGCCAAGGCGGGACCGCAGCGATGGCGAAGTGAAGCACAACGCCGAAATTGGGCTTATTACGCAGCCATCAGAGTTTGGAGATGAGGTGCTTTATCTTCTTCTTGGCCGTGATCAGCTCGTCGTTGGTCGCCCGCAGGCGAATGGACATATATTCCGCGAAGATGCGATAGAGGAGCAGAAGGAAGTCCAGTTTTTCCTCCTGGGGGGTGCCGGTGTTGAAGCGGCCGGCGGCGGCCGTGTCCACGGCCAGGCAGATCGTTTTCCCAACGGCCTTAGCGGTGGCCGACCGGCCCATGCTGTCGATGATGCGCATCTCCCCGAAAATATCTCCCTTTTTGTCGAGGACCCCGATCTCGAGGCCCTGTTTGGAGATGCGGACCTTGCCGGAGAGCAGAAAGTAGAGCCAGGGGTCGGAATCACCTTCGCGGATGATGGCCTCCCCGTCATCGTATTCGCGGATTTTGCTGAGTTTGAGAAGCTTGCCAAGGCTCTTGGTCTCGAAATTCCGCAGCGCGGAAATGGCCATCAATTTCTGGATGTTCTCGATGTTGTCCTTGAGATACTTCGATTCGATCATCAGGACCTCCTGCGGTACGCCGTCGCCGGCGGCTCAGGTCGTTCCGCTCTGAACCGGGTGCCGGCTTCATGCAGAAATTTTACACCGGAGGCGGTGAAAGCGCAAGCCGAGCGCAGGCAGGGTTGGGCTATCGGCCGGTTGCGGCCGCGAGGATCAGCACTCTTTTTCCAGGCAATCCTTGGAGATCGCCTCGTCGAAGGGCACCGGGTAGCGGCCGTCGAAACAGGCCTTGCAGAACTTGCCCTCCGGCTCGGGCACTCCCGTCGACGCGAGCAGCCCGGGAATCGTGAGGTAGTGCAGGGTGTCCAGCCCCAGCAAGCGGCGGATCTCGTCCTCGGACTTGCCGGCCGCGATCAGCTCGCCGCGGGTGGAGAAATCGATGCCGTAGTGGCAGGGATGCCTGTGGGGAGGTCCGGCGATGCGCATGTGCACCCGCCGCACCCCCAGTTCGCGCAATGCCTTGACTCGCGTCCTGACCGTGGTGCCGCGAATGATCGAATCGTCGACGATGATGATCTCCTTGCCCTTAAGCAGTTCCTTCACCGGGTTGAGCTTCACCCGCACCCCGAAATCCCGCATGCTCTGGGTGGGTTGAATAAACGTGCGGCCGACGTAATGGTTGCGGATCATTCCCAGCTCGAAGGGGATCCCGGACTCCTCGGTGTAGCCGATGGCGGCGTAGGTCCCCGAGTCCGGGAAGGGCATGACGAAATCGGCCTCGACCGGTGCCTCCTGCGCGAGCTGACGGCCCTGGGCCTTGCGCACCAGGTAGACGCTCTGGCCGTCGATGGTGCTGTCCGGCCGCGCGAAGTAGATGAGCTCGAAAATGCAAAGCGCGCGGTGAGGCGCCGCCGGGGTGCGGATGCTGCGAATTCCCTCGCGCGTGATGATGACGATTTCGCCGGGTTCGATCTCGCGCACGAACTGCGCCTCCACCAGGTCCAGGGCACAGCTTTCCGAGGCCAAAACGTGGTAGCCGTTGAGCCGCCCGAGGCAGAGCGGCCGGAACCCGTGGGGGTCCCGTATACCGACCACCTCGCCCCGGCTGGTGAGCATGATGAGGGAAAACGCCCCCTCCAGCCGGCCGACGGATTCGATCAAGGCCTGTTCGAAACCGAGCTTGAGTCGTTTGACGAACAGGTGCAGAAACACCTCGCTGTCCATGGTCGACTGGAAGATGGAGCCGGTCTGCTCGAGCTCCTCCTTGAGGGTTTGGGCGTTGGTGATGTTGCCGTTGTGGCCCACCGCATAGGTTTTGTTGCGGTGCCGGACGATGAAGGGCTGGGCGTTTGAGAGGATCGAGCTGCCGGTGGTCGAATAGCGCACGTGGCCGATGGCGCAGCAACCCTCCAGCTCTTCCAGGTGGTTCACGTCGAAGACATCCGGCACCAGCCCCATGCCCTTGTGCGACACGATGGCCTCGTTGCTGACGACGGCGATGCCCGCGCTCTCCTGGCCCCGGTGCTGGAGGGCGTATAGGCCGAAATAGGTCATCGCCGCTGCCTCCGGGTGGCCGCAGATTCCGAATATGCCGCAGGCCTCCCGTGGTTTGTCGGAAGCATCACAGACCGTCAACAGTGGATTGGGCATGGGTTTTTCCTAAAAGCGCGACACCGCAGCGCCTGCCGCCCCTCACTCTAGAGGGAAGTTTTCTTCCAGATTCCACACTCCGCAGGGGCAGGCCCCGGCGCAGAACCCGCAGCCGATGCACAGGTTCTCATCGACCGCGTATTCGTATTTCCCGGCCAGGTCCACTCGGCGGATGGCGCCCTGGGGGCAGACGGCGACACAGACCCCGCAGTCGCGGCAGGCCCCGCAGGAGAGGCACAGGGAGCCGCACTGGGCGAGGTCGCCGAAGGCGACGATGCGCGGGTCGAAATACTCCAGCGTGACCCGCCCCTTTTCGATCATCTGGCGGCGGAACGGGGCCGGCGTGCGGCCGTCGGACTCATCGCAAATGGTCTGGGCCACCCGGCGACCGGCCCCGATCGCCTCGGTCAGAAGTCCGGGCCGGACCACGTCCCCGATGGCGAAAATTTTCGGGTCGCTGGTCCGGTGCTCCGCGTCGACCTTGACGAAGCCGAGTTCGGTGGCAACCCCCGGGGGTAGAAAGGACAGGTCGGGCGCCTCCCCGATGGAGACGATCACCGTGTCGGCGGGGACCACCTCCCCGTCGGCCAGACGCACCCCCTCCGCGGTGATCTCCTGCGTGGTCACGGGCCACCGGAACCGGGCGCCGACGGCTTCCGCCGCCCGCCGCTCCTTTCCGAAAGAGGCCGGCTGCTGCACGTCTATCAGCGTGATCTCCTCAGCCCCCAGCCGGCGGGCCTCGGTGGCGACATCGCAGCCGACGTTGCCGGCACCGATGACGACCACCCGCTTTCCGCAGGCGGCGGCCCCGGCCTTGGCGGCGTCCAGGAAATCGAGCGCCGCGACGGCGCGGTCGATGCCCGGCACCGGCAGCATGCGCGGCCTCTGAGCGCCGGTGGCGAGCACGAGGTAGTCGAAATCCTCCCGCAGCCGGGCGATGTCGTCCGGGCCAAGCGGCTGCTGGAGGTAGACGTGGGAGAGGACCTCCTTGATGCGGCCCAGCTCCGTGTTGATCACCTCCCGGGGGATGCGGCTCTCGGGGATGACGCGCGTGAATTTTCCCCCCAGCCGTCCCGCGACTTCGTAGACCACGGCCTCGTGCCCGCGCAGCCGCAGCTGCCAGGCGACCGAAAGTCCCGCCGGGCCGCCGCCGATCACCGCGATGCGCTTGCCGCTGACCGGCGGAAGCTCGGGAAGCCTCGCGTCGATGCTCGCCTGGCCGATGCGCGTGGTGTCCACCGGCGCCATCGCGGCGCCCCCCCGGGTGCAGGACTGCATGCACAGGTTCGGACACAGGTAGCCGCACACGGCCGCGGGAAACGGCGTGTAGGCGAGCGCCAGGTCGACGGCCTCCTCCACCCGCCCCTCGCGGATGAGCTGCCAGCGGCGCTGCACCGGGATCCCGGTCGGGCAGGAGGCCTCGCAGGGCGCGGCGTATTTCTGATTTTCCCACACCGGGATGAAGCGCCGCAGGGCCCCCGTGGTGATCACCGGGATCACGCCGCGGTCGATTTGCGTCAGGTCGCCGATCAACCCGCCCCGGCCCAGCTCCGCATCCCAGCCCTTGCGGTGGAAGGATGCGATGGAGCGCACCGCCCGCCCGGCTTTTTCGTTCGGTTGGCGCGCGACCAACAGCTGCCAGAGGCTGCGCTCCGAAAACGGCTTGAGCAGCTCCGTGCGGCTGATCGTCTTGAGAAAACGGCCCAGGTTGGCAACCAGCCACTCCCAGTCCGCATCGCCGATCGGCGCCACCCGGGCATCCGCCTGGCTGAAGCCGGCGTGCGGCCCGCGGAAAAACACTTTGCCGCCCACCATGCCGACCAGCGGCCGGTAGCCCAGGACATTATCGGGCGCCTGCGCCTCGTGGCCGCAGATGACGGCGACCCCCCCCGCCATGAATTCGCCGAAATAGTCTCCCGCCGAACCGAGCACCCACAGCTCCGGTGCACTGAAACGCGGGTTGTGCTTGGTCATGGTCATACCCCGCGCGCCGATGTTCCCGCCGACGAAGATGCGCCCCTGGGCCATGGCGTTGGCGGTGCCGTTGCCGGCATGGCCGTGGATGACGATCTCCGCACCCGCATTGAGCCAGCCGACATCGTCGGAGGCGGGACCGAAGACCTCGATGACGGTTCCGGGAAAGCCCATCGAGCCGACCCGCTGGCCGGGGTGACCCGTCACCCGGATGGAGACGGTCTCGGCCCCGGCGCGCCAGAGCCGCCCGCCGATGCCGTGCTGGCCGTAGGCGTCGACCTGCAGGCGGCGATGGCCCTCGGCCACGGCCGCCTGGATCTGCTCCTCCAGGACGCGGGAACTCACGCGCTCACCGGCCTGCCGGCCGGAGATCACAAGAACCGATTTGGAAGCGCTCTGTTTGGGGTCGTCCATTGTTCTGCTCCGGGCGCCGCGATTCAGCGCCGAAGGTATGAGGGTCAGCCGTCCGATGCATCAGCCCTCTCTAAACCACGTATTTTATGCTCAACCGCTCCGCCGTGTGGTAGTCGTCGACGCCCAGGGCATCGGACATGCCGATCGGCAGCGAGGTCGACCGGCCGAGGGGCGCCACGATTTTCTTGAGCTCGGTGTCGAAGGAGAGGAACACGTCGACCACCCGCTGGGCCACATCGTCCACGTTCAACCGGCGGTAGAGCCGGGGGTCCTGGGCGGTGATGCCCTTCGGGCACAAGCCGATGTTGCAGATGTTGCAGCGGTCGGTCTCCGAACCCAGGCAGCCGGCGGCAGCCTGCATGATGTATTTGCCGGTCTGGACCCCGCTCGCCCCCAGCATGATCAGAGCGGCCGTGTTGGCGGCGAGGTTGCCGGTCTTCCCGATGCCCCCGCCGGCAAACAGCGGCAGCTGGTTTTGCATGCCGAGCTTGACCAGGGTGAGGTAGCCGTCGCGGATGTTGCTGGCGATGGGGTGCCCCATGTGGTTCATGGAGACGTTGTAGGCCGCGCCCGTGCCCCCGTCTTCGCCGTCGATGGCAAGCCCCGCCGCATACGGGTTGCGGGTCAGGTTGTTCAGCACGGCGAGCGCGGTCGAGGTGCCGGAAATCTTGGGGTAGACCGGGACCCGGAACCCCCAGGCCATGCTCATGGACTGGATCATCTTGGCGACCGACTCCTCGATCGAGTACTTGGTTTGGTGGGTCGGCGGGCTCGGCAGGTTCACCCCCACCGGCACCCCGCGGATGGCGGCGATCAGGCGGTTGACCTTGTACCACATGAGCAGGCCGCCGTCACCGGGCTTGGCGCCCTGGCCGTACTTGATCTCGATGGCGCAGGGGTCTTCCTTCATCTCGGGCAGGGCGTGCAGGATCTCGTCCCAGCCGAAGTAGCCGCTGGCGACCTGCAGGATGACGTATTTCAGGAAGCGCGAGCGCAGCAGCCGCGGCGGGCATCCGCCCTCGCCGGTGCACATGCGCACCGGCATGCCCAGCTCCTCGTTCAGGTAGGCCACCCCCATCTGCAGCCCCTCCCACATGTTCGGGGAGAGCGCCCCGAAGGACATGCCGCCGATGATGAGCGGGTAGATCTCGCGCACCGGCGGGACCCAGCCGTTTTCGCGGATGTGCTTGAGGTTCTGCTCGGGCGGCAGCACCCGGCCGAGAAGCGTGCGCAGCTCGAACTCGTGGCGGCCCGCATCGAGCGCCGGGTCGGTCAGCATGGAGATCCGGACGAATTTCAGTCGGTCGAGCAGAACGCCGGGCGCGTTGCGACGGCCGCCCCGGCGGCGCGGCTGCCCGCCGCGGTCGATTTGAAAGCGCAGCTTGTCGGCCTCATCGGCGCGGGCCGGGGCGATGGCGTTGTTGGGACACACCAGGTTACACATGGCGCAGCCGACACAGGCGTAGGCCGGGTCCGTCTTCTGGCGGATCCCGTAGTAGGACCCGTAGGTCGTGGCAGGGGCTTCCAGAAAACCGACCGGCGGATCGAGCCGCCGCTTGCGAAAGACCCCGAGTTCGATGGCGTTGACGGGACAGACGGCGGTGCACTTACCGCAGAGGGTGCAGGCCTCCTTGTCCCACTGAATCTGCCAGCGCAGGTCCTTGACGCTCAGCGTGGAGGGAGTAATGGGTCTTTCTGGCTGCATATGCGAACCTCCTGGCGGTCGACGCCGACGACCGCCGTGTCCAGCATCATCGGTTGAAAATCCCGGCTTTTGTCGCGCAGCGGGATGGCGGCGTCCAGGCCGCAGATCTCCGAGGAAAACGCGTACATCCCCGGCTTGCCGCCGACCACCCCGGGCCTGAGCTTTTTGCGGTCCTGGACCATGAACACGCTGCCGTCCGGGAGGCTCCCGATGACGCAGTTGGGGCCGTCGATGATCAGCGGCCGGCAGGACTGCTTCAAGTGGCGCAGCAGGCGGGCGTCCGGGTGCGCCGCCAGGTCCTGCTCCTGGAGCGGGGTGATCAGGTGCTTGTAGGCTTCGATCCCGAAGCCCAGCGCGGTGCTCATATAGTGCAGGATGTGGGTGAACACCTCCGAGTCCGAGTTGTAGCCCACGTAGCCGGGAAACCCGCGCGACTCGAGAAAGGTGCGAATCGGGATGAAGGCCGTGTTTTCGCCGTTGGTCATGCTGGCAAAGCCGTGGATGAAAAACGGGTGGCAAGCGTAGAGATTGATGGCGTAGTTGGTGTTCTGCCGCCCCTGGGCCATGATCACCCGGGCCCGCAGCTCGTTGCGATCCAGCTTCAGGTGGCGCGCCACCGCGATGGGGTCCCCGATCTCCTTGATCATGATCACATCGGGCCAGAAGGAGAACACGATCATGTCCTCCTTGGCCTCGCCCATGGCGCGCAGCTGCAGCCGGATCGTCATCAGCCGGAAATGAAGCTCTTCGCGCGTGAGCCCCTCCCACTCCTCGGGGTATTCGTAGGCGCGGATCAGGTAGGCGTCGCGGCGGGGCACGCCGGCCGGCGGCGTCTTGGGCACCTTGATGGAAATTTTGTATTTGGTCATGAAGCCGATCTCCATCATGAAGGCATCCAGGCGCTTGAGCCCGCCCTCGCTGAAGATGCCCGACAAAATCGGGGCCTCTTTCATCTCCTCGAAGGGGCCGCTCAAATCCCGCAGAAACAGACCGACACCGGAGCCGTCGTGGCCTTCGCGCATGACGTTCAGCGCCTCGATGGCCACCATGGGGGACAGCGGTTCATGGCTGGTGATTGCAAACAAGCGACACATGGGTTTTTCCTCATTAAAAGAGAATGCATCCGCTCGGGGGACAAGAAATGAACAGGCCCCCACCTCGGCACTCACCGCATCCGGCCGGCAGGGTCCACCAACGCCTCCCCCGGGGCACGTCGCGCACCGCAACACGTCAGGGGGTTTAGGCTCGGCACCAGCGGGCGGGTCAATTCGCTGCAGAGACGACAGCACGGGTCACCGATGGACGGTGAACGGCGATCTCGAAAACCTCCCTCGCGTGGATCCCCCCTCGTCTGCAGGTCAGCAATCCGTATGCCAGGTTGTCGTTCCAATAACCGGCGAGACGCTGGTGGGCAGGCGGAAACGCAAGCGGGCTGCGGTAGTCAGCCGACGGGATTTATGAATGAAACGGGGCGCGGAGTCAATCAAAAATCATTGCGGGCACACCGATCGGTCAAAAAATAACAATTTTGTAAATCATTTCGTTCGGTTCGTATTAGGAGGGGCCCGGCCGACCGAACCGCAGGGGCTCGGGGCGCAGTGGCGACCGCCAACTTCCCTTTGACAGCCTATGGTAGATCCTCTATATGATTCAATGTCGACGCTGCAGAAGGAGGAAACCATGAAATCACCTGATGTTAACCTGAATTACCACTACGGGTTGACCCGCCGCCGG
>JAWOHH010000065.1:0-13116 GCA_046496215.1 Desulfobacterales bacterium | reverse complement strand
ACGCTGCTGCGCTGCCTGAACCGGCTGGAGACCGCGGACTCGGGCCACGTCTTCATCGACGGCGTCGATGTGCTCGACCCCAGGACCGACATCAACCGGGTGCGCGCGGAGGTGGGGATGGTGTTTCAGTCCTTCAACCTCTTCCCGCACAAGAAGGTGCTCGACAACATCACCCTCGCCCAGCGCGTGGTGCGCCGGCGCTCCCGCGAGGAGGCGCTGCAGAAGGCCGAATACCTTCTCTCCAAGGTCGGAATCCGGGAGAAGGCCGGGGCCTACCCCGACCAGCTCTCCGGCGGCCAGCAGCAGCGGGTCGCCATTGCCCGGGCCCTGGCCATGGACCCCAAGGTGATGCTGTTCGATGAGCCCACCTCGGCCCTGGACCCGGAGATGATCGGGGAGGTGCTCGAGGTGATGAAGACCCTGGCGCGCGAGGGCATGACCATGGTCTGCGTTACCCACGAAATGGGCTTCGCGCGCGAGGTGGCTGACCGGGTGGTGTTCATGGACGGCGGGGCGATCGTCGAAACCGGAACCCCGGAGCACTTCTTCGTCAACCCCGACCATGAGCGCACGAAGCTGTTTTTGAGCCAGATACTCAAGTGAGCCGGTTTTTTGGGTTAATAAATCCCCTGCCCCACGCCATTGCCGGACGCCGTACCCCATTTCGTATCAATTTTTGGCATTTTATTTCCCTTCCCCCCACATCTTGTAGGCTGCGGCATAAAAACATACCTTGAGTTGTGTTTTTTCTTTACATCGCCCCCCACCCCTGCTATCATCGTAGCACTGTCCGGGAAGCCTTCTTTTCCAGGTGCGCATCGGGCCCCCTGTCCCATTTCGAATGCGGCCCCAAAGGTGTGTCAAACCCGGCGGATTTAAGAGCACGACCGGCAGCTTCACGCGCGGAGGAGAACAGATCCATGAAGCTTAAACGACTGGAAATCTCGGGATTTAAATCCTTCTTCGAAAAAGCCGTCATCGATTTCCCCCACGGCATCACTGCGGTGGTCGGCCCGAACGGCTGCGGGAAGAGCAACGTCATCGACGCCATCCGCTGGGCCATGGGCGAGCAGAGCGTCAAGCAGCTGCGCGGGAAATCCATGGAGGACGTAATCTTCTCCGGAACCAACGGCAAAGCGCCGCTCGGCATGGCGGAGGTGTCGCTGACGCTCGCCAATGACAACGGCAGCGGCCCTGCAGAGCTCAAGGACTTCACCGAAATCAACCTGACCCGCCGCCTCTACCGGTCGGGTGAAAGCGCCTACTTCCTCAACAAGCTGCCCTGCCGCCTCAAGGACATCCACAACGTGTTTCTAGGCAGCGGCATGGGCTCGAAGTCCTATGCCTTCATTCAGCAGGGCAATATCGGCATCATCACGGAAGCCGGACCGGAAGAGCGACGCTACTTCATCGAGGAGGCCGCGGGGGTCACCCGCTACAAGCACCACAAGACCGAGGCGCTGCGCAAGATCGACAGCACCCAGCAGAACCTGCTGCGCGTGGCCGACATCATCCTGGAGATCAAGCGCCAGATGGACAGCCTCAAGCGCCAGGCCCGCAAGGCGGAGCTCTTCAGCAAGTACCAGGGTCGCGCCAGGCAGCTGGATGTGCGACTCGCGGCGCACCAGGCCGACGGGTTGACGCTCCAGATCGAAGAGACCCAGAGCCTGATCCAGGGCCTACGGGACGCCGACATCGAGCAAACCACCGCGCTCAAGCAGCTCGACGCGGCCGTCGAGGAGATCAAGCTCGACCGCTGGCAGAAAAACCAAGCCATCAGCGACCGCAAGACCGAAAAACACAACCTGCAGCGCACGGTCGACCGCATGGAGAAAGACATCGAGCATCTGCGCGCAGAGATCGAGCGGCTCAGCCGGGAGGCGGGCGAGCTGCAGAACTCCCGCCGGGGCCTGGAGGAGCAAAACAGCGGAATGCTCGCCGAAATCGCCCAGGGCGAGGCGGAGACCAACCGCCTGCGGGCCGAAATCGAAAACGCCCGCGCCCGGCTCGAGCAGGAGCGTACCGCCCTGGACGGCATGAACGCCAGGCTGGGCGGCATGAACCGCGAGCTGGAGGCCGCCCGCGCAGGCCTCGTGGACCTCACGGCCCGTGAGGTGCAGCACCGAAACCTATACCAGAACGCGGCCACCAGCCGCGAGAATGTCGCGCGCCGTCTCAAGCGGGCGGACGAAGAGGAAGCCCAGCTGCACCAGAAAATTGCGGAGGCGCAGGAGCGCGCGTCCCGGGCCAAAACCCAGCTGGACGCGCTCACGGAGTCCATCGCGGAGTTGAGCCGTCGCATTCTCGGCATCCGCGAGGATTTGGACGCCCGGTCTCGGGCCCTGGCCGCCCAGGTGAAACTCGCCCAGGGCCTGGACCTCGAGCGCAGCACCACCCGCTCCAAGCATGCGGCCCTCAAGAAGATGGAAGACAATTTCGAGTGGTACAAGGACGGGGTCAAAGCCGTCATGAAACGCGCCCGGCAGGCCGGCCCCGACGGGCGCGTGCTCGAGGGCATCGTCGGCCTGGTGGCGGATGTGATCGAGCCCGACGCCTCGGCCGCCGCCGCCGTGGAAGCGGCCCTGGGCGAAAGCCTGCAGTACGTCATCGTCGAGCACCAGGCGGCGGGCCTGGCGGCGATCGATTTCCTGCGGCAGCAAAGTGCCGGCCGCAGCGGGTTCATTCCGGCCGCCGCCCTGCACGACACCGCCGCCGGGCAGGCCGAGCGGCCCGACCCGGAGCGGCTGCTGCTGAAGCACGTGAGGGTGAGGCCGGGCTGCGAGGCCATCGCCCAGGCGCTGCTGGGCAACGTGGTGTTGACGGAAACGCTGACCGAAGCGGTCGACCTCTTCAACCACAACGGCCGCATCCAGACCATCGTCACCCGCAACGGCGATGTGGTCTCGCCGCGGGGCTTCCTGATCGGCGGCAGCAAAGACGCCGCCAGCGGCATCCTGGCCAAAAAGCGCGAGCTGCGGCAACTCGAGCAGCAGGCCGCGGTCCTGGAGGGCGATCTCGAGGCGGCGCGGCGGGAGCAGAAGTCCATGGAGGCCGGGGTCCGCGGCCTGGACGTCGAGCTGCAGCAGCTGATCGAGCGCAAGACCCAGGAGCGGGAGAACGAAATCGACGCGGAGAAGGACGTGTTCAAGGCCTCCGAGGAGCTCAAGGGGCTACGGCGGCAGCTGGAGATCGTCCAGCTCGAGCAGGAGCGGCTGCTCGGCGAGTCGAGCGATCTGGACGACCAGATGAGCAGCACCGAACGGGCCCTGGCGGCCATGGCCGCCGAGGTCGAATCCGCCCAGCAGGCGGTGGCCGCTCACACCCGCAGCATCGCCGCGCTGTCGGCCACCGTCCAGAGCGCCAATCAGCAGGTCATGAACCTCAAGCTCGAGATGACGAGCCTCAACGCCAAGCTCGAGAACAGCACTCACAGTCTGCGCCGGCTGCGCGAATTCCAGTCGGACGGCGTCCGCCGTTTAGATCAGCTCGCCCTGGAGATCGCGCAGAAAACCGGCAGCGCCGAAGCCGACCGGGCCCAGGTTCAGGAGTGCGAGCAGGCCCTGGCCGACATCTACCGGCAGATCCGGCAGATCGATCTGGACATCGAGCGCAACGAGACGGACTTCGCTGCCATCGACGCCCGGTTGAAAGAGAGCGACGAGAAGATCGCCTCCATCCGCGACCGGCGCGAGAAGACCCTGGAACAGCTGCGGGTGCTCGAGCTGGAGCAGGCCCAGCGACGGATGAAGCGCGAGCACATCGCCGCCCAGGTCGAAGACCGCTACCACACGCCCTTCGGCGAACTCCGGGCGCAGCTCGCCCCGCCGGCGGAGGGTGCGCCGGACCCACCGCCGCCGGACATCGCCGCCATGGAGGCCGAGCTCAACCGTCTCCGCACCAAGATCGCCCGGATCGGCGACGTCAATCTCGGCGCCATCCAGGAGTACCAGCAGCTCGGGGAGCGCCACGAGTTTCTCACGACGCAGAAAGCGGATTTGGAGAAGGCCATCGAGGACCTGCACAAGGTCATCCGCAAGATCAACGTCGTATCCCAGGAGCGCTTCATGCAGACCTTCCAGTCCATCAACGAAAAGCTGGCCGAGGTCTTCCCGCGCCTTTTCAACGGCGGCAGCGCCGAGCTGGTGCTGACCGACCCCGACAAGCCCCTGGAGACCGGGGTGGAGTACATGATCCATCCGCCGGGCAAGAAACTCACGCGCATGAGCCTGCTCTCCGGGGGCGAGAAGGCCATGGCCGCCATCGCCTTCATCTTCGCGATCTTCCTGATCCGGCCGGCCGCCTTCTGCCTGATGGACGAGATCGACGCCCCGCTCGACGACGCCAACATCTACCGCTTCAACGACCTGCTCCAGCACATCGGCCAGAAGTCTCAAATCGTCATGATCACCCACAACAAGCGCACGATGGAGTTTGCCGACACCCTCTTCGGCATCACCATGGAGCAAAAGGGGGTTTCGAAGGTCGTCTCGGTCAACCTGCGGCGACCGGAATCCGCGGCCGCCTGAGGAGTCCCCCGGTTGAGCTGGTTCAGACGCAACAAAGAGGACCCCTCCGCGCCTCCCCCCGCCCCGAAGCCGGTGCCGGATTCCGCGCCGGCAGATGAATCGCCGCCGCCGCGGCGCCACTTTGCGCGCCTGCGGGAGAGGCTCGCCAAAACCCGCCAGAATCTATCCGCCGGCTTCAGCCGGGTGCTGACCGGCAAACGCCGGGTCGACGCCGAACTGCTCGAGGAGATCGAAGAGCTGTTGATCACCTCCGACGTCGGGGTCCGGACGGCCGCCCGGCTGATCGAGCGCCTCTCGGCCGCCAAGGCGGGCACGGTGGAAGAGCTGCAGGCGGCGCTGCGGGAGGAAATCCTGGCGATCCTCACCCATCCGCCGCGGCCCGCCCGACCGCCGGGTTCACCCCCGCACGTCATCATGGTCGTCGGGGTGAACGGCGTGGGCAAGACCACGACCATCGGCAAGCTCGCCGCGCGCCTGAAGGCCCAAGACCGCAAAGTCCTGATTGCCGCGGCGGACACCTTTCGGGCCGCCGCCGTCGAGCAGTTGACCATCTGGGCCGAGCGGGCCGGAGCCGACATCGTGCGGCACCAGGACGGCGCGGACCCGGCGGCCGTCGCCTACGATGCAGTCGACGCGGCCCGGGCGCGGGGTGCGGACGTGGTGATCGTGGACACCGCCGGCCGGCTCCACACCAAGGTCAACCTGATGGAGGAGATCAAGAAGGTCAAGCGCTCCATCGCCAAGAAACTGCCGGACGCCCCCCACGAGATCCTGCTGGTCCTGGACGCCACCACCGGGCAGAATGCCATCTCCCAGGCCCGTCTTTTCCACGAAGCGCTCGAACTGACCGGCATCGCGCTCACCAAGCTCGACGGCACCGCCAAGGGCGGGATCGTCATCGCCATCTGCCACGAATTCGACATCCCGCTTCGGTACATCGGCATCGGCGAGGGCATCGAGGACTTGCAGGACTTCGACCCGGAGCCGTTCGTCGAAGCCCTGTTTGCCGCCGGACCGGCTGCGGCGCCTGAAAGCGGAATCGGCGCAAATGCTGAAGGGTAAAGGCTTCGTGGCGACTTGGGTTCAAAGAATTGTGTTGACAGCCTCTGTTTCTTTCGGTAGGAAGCGGGAAACCGTGCGAGCCGCCTGAGACCGGCCAACCCCACCCAAACCCCAAGAAGGAGAAGACCATGACCAAAGCCGACCTTATCGAAAAGATGGCGAAGGAAGCAGGAATTTCCAAAGTGGCCGCCGGCGCGGCCTTGAAGTCCTTCATGGACAACGTGACCAAGTCGCTCAAGAAACCCGAGGGCAAGGTGACCCTGGTGGGTTTCGGCACCTTCAGCGTGTCCAAGCGCAAGGCGCGCAAAGGCCGCAACCCCCAGACCGGCGCGCCGATCAAAATCAAGGCCGCCAAGGTCGTGAAGTTCAAGGCCGGCAAGGGTCTGAAGGCGATCGTTTAGGTCTCGCCCCGACGCGCACCATTCAAAGGCGGCGGCCGTGGTCGCACGGCGTCGCCTTTGCATTGAGTCGTCCGTCAGCGCCGGATGGCAAAGGCGCCGAACTCCCCGGTGCAGGCTTCCCAGGTCACCTCCACCGCGTCCACCCGCGAGAGGGCCGATCCGCGGCGGCACCAGTCCAGCATCCCCTCCACGCGCTCTTTTTCCCCCTCGATCACAGCTTCCACCGAGCCGTCGCGGCGGTTGCGCACCCAGCCGTGCACGCCGATCCCCTGGGCGGCCCACTGCGTATCGTAGCGGAATCCGACCCCTTGAACCCGACCGCGGATAATGACATGGGCCCTGACGTTCTCGGCCATGGTCCACCTCGCTGATGGGGTTTGCGGGTCGGGGGGCAATGCCGCCGGCCGCCAACCCGCGCCGTCGCGACCGACCGGCCTCATCACCCGCTTTCGATCAACTCCAGCCACTGGGCTTCGGTCAGCACCGCCACCCCCAGCTCGGCCGCTTTGCGCCCCTTCGAGCCGGCGCCCGGTCCGGCCACCACGTAGTCCGTCTTCGCCGACACGCTCCCGGCCACGTTGGCGCCCAAGGCCTCGGCTTGCGCCTTGGCCTCGCTGCGGCTCAGGGTCTCCAAACGGCCGGTGAAAACCACCGTCTTCCCGGCGATGGGAGACACTCCGGCCGGCCGCTCGAAATCGACGACCCTGACCAGCGGCGGCTCTTCGCCCCGCGGCCGGGTCAGCTCGTCCAGCACCTCCTGGTTGTGAGGCTCGGCCATGAACCTTAGCAGGTCCTCCGCCATGCCCTCACCGATCCCGTTGATCGCAAGCAGCTCCGCGCACTCTTCCGAACCCGCGTCCCGGGCCGCCGCCAGGCTCTCCCGCCAGCGCTCCAGGGACGTGTAGTGTCTCGCCAGAAGGCGTGCGGTCGCCTGACCGACCTGGTGGATGCCCAAGGCGTAAATGAAGCGATCCAGCGCAATCGTGCGGGCGCGCCGGATGGCATCGAAGAGCTTTTGGGCCGACTTCCCCCCCCACCCCTCCCATTCGCGCAGCGGGGCCGCCGTTCGCCCATCGCGCGCCTCCAGAGTAAAAATGTCCGCCGGGGTTTTGATCAGGCCCCGGTCGTGAAACGCCTCGATGTTCTTCGCTCCCAGCCCCTCGATGTCGAAGGCGTCCCGCGAAACGAAGTGCTTCAACCGCTCGACCACCTGCGCCGGGCAGACGAGACCCCCGGTGCACACCGTGTCGACCTGCCCGGCCTCGCGGGTCAGGCGGCTCCCGCACGCCGGGCAGCGGCCGGGAAAGCGATACGGTGCACTGTCCGCCGGCCGCTGCGGCAGCAGGACCTCGACGACCTGCGGGATGACATCCCCCGCACGCTGGACCACAACGGTGTCGCCGACCCGGATGTCCTTGCGCGCGATCTCATCGGCGTTGTGCAGGGTGGCGCGCCGGACCAGGACCCCGCCGACGTTGATCGGCCGCAAGTGGGCCACCGGCGTGATTTTGCCCGTGCGCCCCACCTGGCAGCGGATCTCCTCCACGACGGTCACGGCGCGCTCCGGCGGAAACTTCCAAGCGACGGCCCAGCGGGGGGAGCGGCTGACGAAGCCGAGCCGGCTCTGCCAGTCCAGCCGTTCCACCTTGAGCACGACGCCGTCGATGCTGAAGCCGAGGCCGGAGCGCTTCCGTTCGATCTCCTCGTGGTAGGCGCAGAGCCCGCCCGGATCCGTGCCGACGACTGCGACCCCCCGCGCCGGGTCGTTGGGCTGGAAGCCCCAGCGGTGGATCCGGCCGAGCGCCTCGGACTGGGTGCGAGCAAACGGCTCCGAGGCCTCGCCCCAGCCGTGGGCCACAAACCGCAGCGGCCGTGAGGCGGTGACGGCAGGGTTGAGCTGGCGCAGGCTGCCCGCGGCGGCGTTGCGGGGGTTGGCGAAAAGCTTGGCGCCCTCTGCCTCCTGCTGCGCGTTGAGCGCCAGGAAATCCGCGTCGGTCATGAAGACCTCCCCGCGGACTTCCAGGACCGCCGGCCAGCCCCGGCCCTTCAGCCGCCCGGGGACGTTTTGAATCGTCCGGACGTTCGCGGTGACCTCCTCGCCCACATCACCGTTGCCGCGCGTTGCCGCCCGCACGAGGGACCCTGCCTCGTAGCGCAACGCGCAGGAGAGCCCGTCGATCTTCGGTTCGCACCGGACGTCGATCACCGCCGCCGGGTCCTGCAGTTCGCGCAGGAAATTGCGGATCCCGTCCAGCCAGTCGATGATGTCGGCGCGCGAAAAGGCGTTGCCGAGCGAGAGCATCGGCACCCGGTGGCGCACTTTTTGGAACCCCTCGGCCGGGGCCGCACCGACGTTTCGCGACGGGCTTTCGGGCAGCACAAGCTCCGGAAAACGCGCCTCGATGGCCTCGTTGCGCCGGCGCAGCGCATCGTACTCGGCATCGGTGATCTCGGGCCGGTCCAGTTCATGATAGAGCCGGTCGTGGAGGGCGATCAGTTCCGCCAGCTCCTGCAACTCCGCCTGCGCTGCCGATGGGCTCAACCCCTCGACGGGGGTATCGAAACGCCTCGTCCGACTCCGGTCTGTGGATTGGGCTGCCATCGGTTCAGGAAAGCCGCATTGGGTCCTTATCCCGGCCATGGCCGGATTAAGCTACATCGGATGCGATACAACGACGCTCCGGAAAGGGGCTCCACCGCATCGTGTCCCATTATATTTTAGGCGCGATCACAGCGCAACACACAAACCGCCGGGGGTGGATTATTACTCCGGCAACAAAATACCGTCAAACACCCTATCGCTGGGATGGCCCGGTGGGAGTGAGGCCCCCATCGAGCGCAGCCAGTACGGACGGGTCTCCATTTGAGGATGTTTTGTTGCCGGTCGAATAACAGGTGACGGAGCTGCCGTTTTGGTGTATCTGCAATCTCACTCTTTTCGGAGGTGGACGGGATGACGGGGCGATGGGCAAAAAAGATCGATGCGTTAAGCGAGTCGATGACCGTGGCGGTCTCCGACCGCGCGCGCGAGCTTCAGCAGCGCGGGGTGAAGGTGGTCAACCTGGGGGGCGGCGACCCGGATTTCGACACTCCGGCCCACATCGTGGATGCCGCAGCCGAAGCGATCCGCAAGGGCCTCACGCACTATGTCGCCAGCAGGGGGATCCCGGAGCTGCGCCGGGCCGTCGCGGCCAAGTTCCAGCGCGACAACCAGGTGGTCTATGACCCCGATAGTGAAATCATCGCCACCGGCGGAGGCAAACTGGCGCTCTTCATCACCCTGGCCGCCGCACTTGAGCCGGGGGACGAAGTCTTGGTGTTCGACCCGGCCTGGGTGAGCTACGAGCCCCTGATTCGCATGCTCGACGGGGTGCCGGTGCAGGTCCCCCTGCGCCCCGAGGAAAACTTTCGGCTGGACCCCGGCGCGCTCGAGGGCCGGATCACGCCGCGCACCAAGGCGATGATCCTCAACTCACCGAACAACCCGACCGGGCGGGTTCTCACCCCGGAGGAGTTGAACGCCGTCGCGGACCTGGCCCGGGAGCACCGCATCTGGGTTGTGAGCGATGAGATCTACGAGCACATCGTCTACGACGGGTGCCGGCACATCAGCCTCGCCTCGCTGCCGGGCATGCGGGATCTCACGGTGACCATCAACGGCATGTCCAAGGCCTATGCCATGACCGGCTGGCGTCTGGGGTACCTCGGCGCCCCAGCCGCCTTGTGCGAGCAGATCCTCAAGGTGCAGCAGCACGTGGTCACCTGCGCCCCATCGTTCACCCAGGCGGCGGGCGTAGCCGCCCTCCAGGGCCCCCAGGGCTGCGTGGCCGCCATGACGGCGGAGTACGACCGCCGCCGCCGCTTCATGACGGACGCCCTGAACGCTATCCCCGGTGTGGCGTGCCCGCTGCCGGAGGGGGCGTTCTATCTCTTTCCGCGCATCGACTTTCGCGGAATGGACTCTCGTGCGCTGGCCGGGTTCATGATCGATGAAGCCCATGTGGCTGCAACGCCGGGGGCGGCATTCGGCCGGAGCTGCGGGCAGAACATCCGGCTCACCTTCGCCACCTCCATGGCCAACCTGCAGCGAGCCGCCGAGCAGCTGAAAGCCGCCATGGGCTGACCGGGCACTGGCCGCCCCCTTGGGCATATGCGCCGAGGGGGAGCCCCGACCCCGGCCGCTTCAAACGCGGCCGCTCGACCACTCCGTTCAGCGTACCACGAGCACGGGAATCCTGGAATGCGTCAGCACTTTCTGCGTTTCGCTTCCGATCAAAAGCGCCCCGACACCCTTGCGGCCGTGGGAGGCCATCATGACCAGGTCGCAGCCCCTCTGCTCGGCCTGTTGGATGATGGCCTCGTAAGGTGAGTCGTTTCTTTCGAAAACCACCTCACAGGCGACTCCGGCGTCCGCGGCTCTTTTTCGAACCGCACTCAAGTAAGTGTCCGCCGCTTCCTTGGAATACCGGGCGGCCTCCTCCAGCGCTTCCGGGCTGATCCGCGCATGGTAGAAAAGCGTAGGCTGCTTGGGCATCACACTGAGAGCGGTCACCCGCGCGCCGAGGCTCGCGGCGAGACGTATCCCCTGTTCGACCGCTTTGCCGGACAATTCCGATCCGTCGGTGGGCAGCAGAATGTGTTTGAACATGTCGGCCTCCTTTGAGTTGACTCCCGCATGGATGTCGGCCCTCGCAGGCTTGGGCAGCTTGACAGCTTATACCCTCGCCATCGTTGCAGAAGCAAGCCCGAACGGTTGAAGATCAGCTTCAGCCACCCTCATCGGAGTGTGGATCCCCGCGGCGGCCTCGAATCGCCGGTGAGGCGGTTGCGCGCAGTCGAGTCGAAACCATCGGCCAGCCCTAAGCCATAAGACCAAAAGGAACCAACCCCGTTCAACAACTTACTCCCTTCCCTGCCAATCCCTGAAACGAATACGCCGCCATGTGTGTCGGATGGATTATCCGCACCTGAAATCAGGGGGACCGATACGGTATCGCCTCGCGGTGCTTATGATTGATTCTTCCACGCCTCATTGTCTTTGTTCTTGCTGACGGTGATGACGCTGCCTTGGAGGCAAGCGCCATTGAATTGCTCGACCGCGCGCCGAAAGCCATCTTCCGTTTCCATTTCGATCAGCGCAATCCCCTTGCTCTGCTTGGAGTACCTGCCCCTGGCAATCGCAATCGAGGTGACATTCCCGGCCGCGGAAAAACGGTGGTTCAGTTCCGCCTCATCGGTTTCGGTCGATAGATTATTGATGTACAATTTTGTTTTCACTTGTGGTCCTTGGGAATTTCGTTAGAAGTGTCCGATTAAACCTCGCCTGCATGCGTAGAGGCGGGTCGGGGTGAGCCAGGGCTCGATTCAGGGGTGGTGAGAACGAGGCGCCCCCCTCTGGTTAAGAGCGAGGCACCCCGTTTACGCAGTGGGACGTCAGGCCGGCTTCACGTTGGCGGCAGACTTGCCTTTGGGGCCGTCTTGAACATCGAACACGACCGATTGGCCTTCTTGCAGGCTTTTGAAGCCGCTATCCTGAATAGCGCTGAAATGGACGAACACGTCGCCTCCGGTTTCGGCTTCGATAAAGCCGAAGCCTTTGGCGTCATTGAACCATTTAACTTTTCCTTGCATCGTCGCTCAAATCCTCCTTTCTTAGATTTTTAAGGGCGGATTTTGACGACGGCATAAAAAAACCACCGCACTTCGAAGAGTGTGGTGGTCAGCCCTACACCGCAAAATGTTTTAACCCAGCCTTGGCGGCGATTGATTCCCGCAGGGGATTTCTCAGTACCGCTAATACGCACTATAGGCACGTCACGTTTAAATGTCAACCGTGAGCGGGCATTGCGGTTTTTCCCCGGATTCTCACCTCGACCGCGTGGTCTTTACGGTCGTCGACCAGCGGGATCGCAAGGTCCGGGCGCTTGACGCCGTCCACGGTCAGGCTCATGCCGTCGTTGCCGGAGCGCGTCTGTATGACGCTGACATGGTAGACCGTCTCCCGGTATCGGTAGTGCATCTTGAACCCCTCCCAATTCGCGGGGAGACAGGGTGAAAAACGCAGCTGGCCCGCTTCCAGGCTCAGCCCCAGGAGGGACTCCACGATCAGCCGGTACATCCAGGCCGCCGAGCCCGTGTACCATGTCCAGCCGCCGCGGCCGGTGTGCGGCGCCACCGCATAGACGTCGGCCGCAACGACGTAGGGTTCCACTTTGTAGATGGCGGCATCCTCGGCCGACCTGGCGTGGTTCACCGGGTTGATCATGGCAAAATACTCCCACGCGCGCTGGTTGTCCCCCAGGCGGGCGAAGGCCATCGCCGCCCAGATAGCCGCATGGGTGTACTGCCCGCCGTTTTCCCTCACACCGGGGACATACCCTTTGATGTAGCCGGGATTCAGCGCCGACTGGTCGAAAGGCGGATCGAGCAGCTGAATCAACCCGTGCGCGCGGCGAACCAAGCGCTCGTCCACCGCCTCCATGGCCATGCGCGCACGCTCGGGATCCCCGGCACCCGAAAGAACCGACCAGCTCTGTGCAATGGAATCAATCTGGCACTCGGCGTTTACGGAGGATCCCAGCGGCATGCCGTCGTCGAAGTAGGCGCGGCGGTACCACTCGCCGTCCCAGCCATGTTCCTCGAGATTTCGGCGCAGCTGGGCCGCCTCTTGCCGGCAGCGTTCAACAAACGCTTTGTCACCGCGTGCGCCGGCAACCGCGGTGAAACGCATGAGCACGTCATACAGGAAAAACCCGAGCCAGACGCTCTCGCCCCGGCCGTGTTCGCCCACCAGGTTCATGCCGTCGTTCCAGTCGCCGGAGCCGATGAGCGGAAGGCCGTGGTCGCCGAAGTGGAGGCCGTTCAGAATGGCGCGGACACAGTGTTCGTAAAGGCTGCCGCTTCATCCGAGCGTGCGGGCAAATCGTAATAGGAGTCTTCATCCGCGTTCACCGGGCGGCCTTGCAGGAAGTGGACGGGCTCGTCCAAGACACCGTGGTCTCCGGTGGCGAGGATATAGCGGCAGGTCGCAAGCGGCAGCCAGAGGTAGTCGTCCGAACAGTGCGTACGCACCCCCCGGCCTGTCGGGGGATGCCACCAATGCTGAACGTCTCCCTCCTGGAATTGGC
>JAWOHH010000128.1:0-13085 GCA_046496215.1 Desulfobacterales bacterium | reverse complement strand
TGATCGTGCGCGCCGGGGTCAAGACCGACGGGGCCGAGGTCGTGGTGGTGGGCCGCTCGAACATCGTCGGAAAACCCATCGCCAACATGATGCTGCAGAAGGCCAAGGGGGCCAACGCGACGGTGACCGTCATCCACACCGCCACCCGGGACATGGCCTTCCACTGCAAGCGGGCCGATATCCTCATCGTGGCGGCCGGCGTGCCCGGCCTGGTGAAGCCGGAGTGGATCAAGCCGGGGGCCTGCGTGATCGATGTGGGCGTCAACCGCGTCGGCGAAAAAGTCAGCGAGAAGACCGGCCAGAAAGTGGCCATCCTGCGCGGGGACGTCGATTTCGACGCCGCCAAGGAGATCGCCGGTTGGATCACACCGGTGCCCGGCGGCGTGGGGCCCATGACCATCACCATGCTCATGTACAACACCCTGAAATCGTTGAAGTTCAAACTGGGTATCATCTGACCGGGTCGTTTCACTGAAGATTTTGCTAAAGTTCCACGGGGTTTTGCCGATAGCGATGCAGGCGTCAAAGGCCTGCGGGGAATCGGAGCGGGCCTGCAGGGGCGCTCTCCAGGCGATCACTTTATTAACGAATACAATATATTTCAGTTAGTTAGATAGTAAATGTGAGTGATTCATAATTAATTTCTTGACAACATCGCCGGCCCCCCAATATAGTCGGCGCCGATATTGCGTCGAAAAGGCAAAGTCACCGAAAGATGGCGGCGCAAAACCGTGGGTCTAAAGCCTGTTGGGCCATGACTGCCTGGTTGCCGATTGCAGCATGACAAGTCCCCCGGGTGAGCGGTCCCGTGGGGCTTTTGCTTTGGCGCGGTTCAGGCGGCTGAAGGCCCCCGATTGAGTTGCGGGATTACGCAGCGAGGACTATCACACCATGCAGAAGAAAATTTCGTTTGTCGTCCTGGCCAATACCGGGTCCGCGGCGAGACAGTTCTGCCTGTCGCGAACGGCGCTGCGCTGCTTGACGGTGGCGGGCGTCGTTCTGATCGGGGCGAGCGTGTTGGTCGGGGCCGACTACGTGCGGCTCAAGCGCGATGCCCTGCTGCTCGAGAAGCGGGAGGCGGAGCTCTCCAGCCTTCTGGCGGGCCAGGGCAGCGAGGTCGATCTCCAGCGGCGTCAGATCAGCGAGTTCGCCGAACAGATCAACGCACTCAAGGAGAAGCTGCTGGCGCTCTCCCAGTTCGAAAAAAAGATCCGCATCATGGCGGACATCGAAAAACGCCCGGAGACCGGCGCCCTTTTCGGCATCGGCGGCTCCATCCCCAAAACCATGGACCCCAAGGCGGCCTTCAGCGAGCAGCGCAACAGCCTGGTCCGCGAGATGCACGATCAGACCGGACAGCTCGACCTGGCCCTGGTGCACCAGGGGGACAGCTTCAACGCGCTCGTCACCCACCTCGAGCGCCAGCAGCGCCTGCTCGCATCCACCCCGACCATCAAACCGATCGATCCGGCCGCGGAGTCCTGGGTCTCCTCCAAATTCGACTGGCGCCTGTCCCCCTTCACCAACCAGCGCGAATTCCACAAAGGCTATGACATCGCGGCGCGCGAGGGCACGCCGATTTATGCCACGGCCGGGGGGGTGGTCACCTTCTCCGGCAACAAGGGGCTGCTCGGCAAGACCGTCATCGTCGACCACGGCCACGGCTTGACGACGGTTTACGGCCATTGCAGCCGGCTGCTCAAGGCCCAGGGGGAAAAGGTCGGACGCTGGGACACGATCGCGCTCGTCGGCAACACCGGCAGCAGCACCGGGCCCCACCTCCACTACGAGGTCTGGGTCCACGGGGTGCCGGTGAACCCCGAAAAATATTTCCTCAACTGACGGTGGCGTTCGGATCGCCCGAGCCCCTGCGCAACGGCTGCGCCTTTAATATCGGGCCGTCAAAAAGCCACCGTTGTCGTGTGCGTCCGGACCAGGACCCCCGGACAGGATCTGCGCTCTGCCAGGCACCCCTCATGCGGTTTCCAAATTGAATGGCCGAAATCCCCCGTCGCCTGTTGTGCCGGGCCCCAAAACTGCTATAATTGGCTCCATCAACGGTCTCGCAACTGAACTGCAACCCCGGTCAGGTGGTTCTCCGGCGACCGTCTTCCAAGAGAGGTCGGCTTTTTCCTGTGGGAGCGGCTTCCGGCCGCGATTCGATCGCGGCAAGATGCCGCTCCCACAAAATCTGAACTTATTTACTGACGACGCGCTGCCGCAGGTGGCCTGCAGCGCATAACTGAGGAATGAACCGCCGATGGTTATGAGTTTTCTCACCAAGGTGTTCGGAAGCAAGAACGAGCGCGACCTCAAAAAAATGCAGCCGGCCGTCGAGCGCATCAACGCGCTGGAACCCGCTGCAGAGGCGATGACCGACGCGGAGCTCCGCTCCCAGACCGGGCGGTTCAAGGAGCGGGTCGAGCGCGGGGAGCCTCTGGACGATCTTCTGCCGGAGGCCTTCGCCGCCGTGCGCGAGGCCTCCCGCCGCACGTTGAAGATGCGCCACTTCGACATGCAGCTGATCGGGGGCATCGTTCTGCACGAGGGCAAGATCGCCGAGATGAAGACCGGCGAAGGCAAGACCCTGGTCGCGACCCTGCCGGCCTATCTCAACGCCCTGGACGGGCGCGGCATGCACATCATCACCGTCAACGACTACCTGGCCCGCCGCGACACGGAGTGGATGGGGCACATCTACCGCTTCCTCGGGCTTACGGTCGGCACCATCGTCCACGGCCTGAGCGACTCGGAGCGCCAGGCCGCCTACGCGGCCGACATCACCTACGGCACCAACAACGAGTTCGGATTCGACTACCTGAGGGACAACATGAAGTTCGACCGCGGCAGCCTGGTCCAGCGCGAGCTTCACTACGCCATCGTGGACGAGGTCGACAGCATCCTGATCGACGAGGCGCGGACCCCGCTGATCATCTCGGGCCCGGCCGAGAAATCCACCGACCTCTACTACCAGGTCAACGGGCTGATCCCCCGCCTGGCCAAGGACCGCGACTACGCCATCGACGAAAAGGCCCGCACCGCCACTTTGAGCGAGGAAGGGGTGGCGCGCTGCGAGAAGCTCATGCAGGTGGAAAACCTGTACGACCCGAGCTGCATCGAGCTCTTGCACCACATTCAGCAGGCGCTCAAGGCCCACGCGCTTTTCAAGCGGGACGTTGACTACATCGTCAAAGAGGGCGAGGTCATCATCGTCGACGAGTTCACCGGGCGGCTGATGCCGGGGCGCCGCTACAGCGAGGGGCTGCACCAGGCGCTGGAGGCCAAGGAGGGGGTCAAGATCGAAAACGAGAACCAGACCCTGGCGACGATCACCTTCCAGAACTATTTCCGCATGTACGCCAAACTGGCGGGCATGACCGGCACTGCGGACACGGAGGCGGCCGAGTTCAAGAAGATCTACAACCTGGATGTCATGGTGGTCCCCACCCACAAGCCCATGATCCGTACGGATTATGCCGACGTCATCTACAAGACCAAGCGCGAAAAATACGAGGCGGCCCTGGACGAGATCGAGGCGCTGTATGCCAAGGGGCAGCCCGTCCTGGTGGGCACGATCAACATCGACGTCTCCGAGCAGCTGAGCAAGAAGCTCAAGGCCCGGGGCATCCCGCACGAGGTGCTCAACGCCAAGCACCACGAGAAGGAGGCCCAGATCGTCTCACAGGCCGGCCAGCGGGGGGCGGTGACCATCTCAACCAACATGGCCGGCCGCGGCACCGACATCGTCCTGGGCGATGGGGTGGTCGCGCTGGACGGGCTGCACATCCTCGGCACCGAGCGGCACGAGTCGCGCCGCATCGACAACCAGCTGCGGGGTCGCTCCGGCCGCCAGGGGGACCCGGGCTCCTCTCGGTTCTACATGGCGCTGGAGGACGATCTGCTGCGTATTTTCGGCGGCGAGCGCATCACCGGCTTGATGGAGAAGCTCGGCTTGAAAGACGGGGAGCCCATCGAGCACAACCTGATCAGCCGGGCCATCGAAAACGCCCAGACCAAGGTGGAGGCCCACAACTTCGAGATCCGCAAGCACCTGCTGGAGTATGACGACGTCATGAACCAGCAGCGCAAGGTGATCTACGAGCAGCGGCGCGAGATCCTGATGGGCAAGGACCTGCGGGAGGTGATGCTGGAGATGATCCGGGAGGCGGCCGAGCGCATCACTGCCGAAACGGTCGACGAGAAGACCCACCCCGAGTTCTGGGACCTCAAGGCCGTCGGCGATGCCGTCTACAAGCAGTTCAACTTCCGGCTCGACGGGTTGGCCCCCGAGGCCGCGGAGGCCATGACCCCCGAGAGCCTGGCCGACCTGATCGGCGCGGAGGCGGTGCGGGTCTACGAACGCCGGGAGGCGATGGTGGGGGCGGAGAATTTCCGGCGGCTGGAGCGCATCGTCATGCTGCAGACCGTCGACACGCTCTGGAAGGACCACCTGCTTTCCATGGACCACCTCAAGGAGGGGATCGGCCTGCGGGGCTATGCCCAGCAGAACCCGCTGCTGGTCTACAAGAAGGAGGGGTTCGAGCTGTTCGAGACCCTCATGGGCCGCATCGAGGAGGAGACCCTGGGGATCCTCTTTCGCGTCGAGATCGCGGCCCCGGAAAAAATCGAGACCCTGCGCGCGCCCCGCGAGCAGCCGCTGCTCTTCTCGGGCGGCGGTGGGCCGCAGCGGCCGCCCGCTGCCAGGCGCAGCCCCGAGAAGGTCGGCCGGAACTCACCCTGCCCGTGCGGCAGCGGCAAGAAATACAAGAAGTGCTGCGGGCGCTGAAGCGAGTGCCGGCCCTGCGGGGGGCGGGTCACTTTACAACTGCGCGCAGGGATGATTACAATAGTCCATCGAAAATCCGGACCGCACGAATGCGGTCCGCGGCCAGAGGCGACAATGGATCAACACCCGGCACCCCCGGTGGAGCAGGTCGGCAGCGAGGACGACGTCCGGCTGAAAGAACCCCCGCTCTACCGGGTGCTTCTGCTCAATGACGACTACACCACGATGGAGTTCGTGGTCGCCGTGCTCAAGCGCGTGTTTCACAAGTCCGAGGCGGAAGCCACCCGCATCATGCTCAACGTCCACCAGCAGGGTGCGGGCCTCTGCGGCCTTTACCCCTACGAAATCGCCGAAACCAAGGTCGACGCCGTCGAGACCCTCGCGCGCGAGAACGGGTTTCCGCTCAAATGCACCATGGAAAGAGACTGAACCATGATCAGCAAAGAACTCTCCGCAACGCTTGGTTTCGCCGTCCGGGAGGCCAAGAAGCGCCGCCACGAATACGTGAGCGTGGAACACATCCTCTTCGCCGTGCTCTACGACCCGCACGGCATCGAAATCGTCGAGAACTGCGGGGGCAGCGTCGAGAACCTGCTCAACAACCTGGAGGGCTTTTTCGCGGAGAAGATCGAAAAGATCCCCGAGGGCAGCGAGTACGTGCTGCAGCAGACCATCGGCTTTCAGCGCGTGATCCAGCGGGCGGTGAGCCACGCCCGCTCGGCCGACAAGGCCGAGGTCTCCGTGAGCGATATCCTGGCCTCCATCTTCATGGAGAAAGACTCCCACGCGGAATACTACCTGAGCACGGAGGGGGTCACGCGCTTGGACGTCCTCAACTACATCTCCCACAAGATCCCCAAGAACGCCCTCGAGGAAAAGCAGGAGCCCGCCGCGCCGCGCACCGGCGGCGAGGAACGGCGCCGCAAGAGCGACCCGCTGGAGATGTTCACGACAGACCTGGTCAAGCTTGCGCGCCAGAACAAGCTCGACCCGCTGATCGGGCGTGAGGCCGAGATCGAGCGAACCATGCAGGTGCTCTGCCGGCGCCGCAAGAACAACCCGGTCTTCGTCGGGGACCCCGGCGTGGGCAAGACGGCCCTGGCCGAAGGGCTCGCGCAAAAGATCGCCTCGGGCGAGGTGCCGGCGCTCCTCAAGGACGTCAACATCTACGCCCTGGACCTGGGGGGCATGCTGGCGGGGACCAAGTTCCGGGGGGATTTCGAACAGCGCCTTAAAGGCGTGATCGCCGAGCTCAAACGCCGGCCCAACTCCATCCTCTTCATCGACGAGATCCACACCATCGTGGGGGCCGGGGCGACCAGCAGCGGTTCCATGGACGCCTCCAACATCCTCAAGCCGGTCTTGACCAGCGGCGAGATCCGCTGCATCGGCTCCTCCACCTACGAGGAATTCAAAAACCACTTCGAGAAGGACCGGGCGCTCTCGCGCCGCTTCGAGAAGATCGAGATCCCGGAGCCGCCCGTCGCCGAGAGCGTGCAGATCCTGAAAGGGCTGCGCTCGCGCTACGAGGAGCACCACGGCATCGAGTACGCCGACTCCGCGCTCAAGGCCGCCGTCGAGCTCTCCTCCAAGTACCTGAACGACCGTTTCCTGCCGGACAAGGCGATCGACGTCATGGACGAGGCCGGGGCCTACGTGCGGCTGACGGGCTCGGCCCAGCGCAAGAAAATCAACCCGGCCGACATCGAGAAGATCGTGGCCAAGATGGCCCGCATCCCCACCCAGAGCGTCTCCACCTCCGACCGTTCCAAGCTGGAAAATTTAGAGGAGCGGCTCAAAGGGGTGGTCTTCGGCCAGGACAACGCCATCGGCACGCTGGCGACGGCCATCAAGCGCTCGCGCGCCGGGCTGGGTGTCCCCGGAAAGCCCATCGGCTGCTTTCTGTTCACCGGCCCGACCGGGGTCGGCAAGACCGAGGTGGCCCGACAGGTCTCCCTGATCCTGGGCGTTGAGTTCATCCGCTTCGACATGAGCGAGTACATGGAGAAGCACGCCGTGGCGCGGCTGATCGGCGCACCGCCCGGCTACATCGGCTTCGACCAGGGCGGACTGATGACCGACGCCGTCCGCAAGCACCCGCACTCCGTGCTGCTCATGGACGAGATCGAGAAGGCCCACCCGGACCTTTTTAACATCCTGCTGCAGGTGATGGACCACGCCACGCTCACGGACAACACCGGCAAAAAAGCCGACTTCCGCAACGTGATCCTGATGATGACCTCCAACGCCGGGACCCGGGAGATGAGCACCCAGAACATCGGGTTCGGCGACACCGTGAGCGACACCGCCTCCAAGGGCCGCAAGGCCATCGAGCAGATGTTCAGCCCGGAGTTTCGCAATCGGCTGGACGACATCATCGCATTCAATGCCCTGACCCCGCCGATCATGGAGCGGGTGGTGGACAAGTTCATGCAGGAGCTCAACGGCCAGCTGACGGTCAAAAAGGTGCGCTTGTCCTACACGCCGGCAGTGCGGACCTGGCTCGCCAGGAAGGGGCACGACCCCCGCTACGGCGCCCGGCCGCTGGCACGGGTGATCCAGACCGAAATCAAGAACCACCTCTCCGACGCCATTCTTTTCGGCAGCCTTCAGAAGGGCGGCGAGGTCGCGCTGGATGTGGCCGAGGAGCGGCTGAGCTTTCGCTTCGACTGACCGGCATGCCTGTCTTCGTGCTCTCCGAGCAGCTGGGCTTTCCGCCGCCGCGACTGGCCACCTCCGAGGGCCTGCTGGCGGTCGGGGGCGACCTGACCGAAGAGCGCCTGATTCTGGCCTATCGCATGGGCATCTTTCCCTGGTACTCCGAGGGCGAGCCCATCCTTTGGTGGTCGCCGGACCCTCGCCTCGTTCTCTATCCCCGAGAGTTCCACGTCCCGCGCTCCCTCACCCGCACCATCCGCCGCGAAGGATTTGAGATCAGCATGGACCGGGCGT
This sequence comes from Desulfobacterales bacterium, assembly GCA_046496215.1. Lineage (GTDB taxonomy): Bacteria > Desulfobacterota > Desulfobacteria > Desulfobacterales > SpSt-501 > SpSt-501. The sequence continues at coordinate 5,347 of JAWOHH010000128.1, read as the reverse complement.
TTGCGGATGTGATCGCCGAGTGCGGCCGGTTGCGCCACGAGCGCGGGGAGGGCACCTGGATCGTGCCCGAGATGATAGAGGCCTACTGCCGGCTGCACGGGTCCGGGCTGGCCCACTCGGTGGAGGTGTGGGCCGGCGGAAAGCTCGCCGGCGGGCTCTACGGGGTGTCGCTGGGGGCCGGTTTTTTCGGCGAGTCGATGTTCTCCCGCCGCCCCGATGCCTCCAAGGCGGCCCTGGCGGCGCTGGTTTGCCACATCCAGGGGTTCGGGCTCCACTGGATCGACTGCCAGGTCACCACCGGGCACCTCCTGCGCATGGGGGCCCGCGAAATCCCCCGCGAGCAATACCTGGGAGAACTGAAGCAGGCCATGCGGGCGCCCACGCGCTCGGGCAGGTGGGCCTGGGCCCCCCCGCCCGGTTTTCCGGCCCCCTGCGGCGGGCGGGCGCCCGGGCTGAAGGCAGCCTCTGCGGGGAAGGCGGGATGAACCGATCCTGCATATTCTGCGACATCATTGCCGGAAGAGCGCCGGCGGAGATTCTGCATGCCACCGAGCTCCTGGTGGTGTTCCCGGACGTCCGTCCCCAGGCGCCGGTCCACCTGCTCATCGTCCCGAAGAAGCACATCCGCAGCGTCAACGACCTCGCGGAGGAGGACCGCCCGATTTTTGGGGAGATGGCCCTGGCGGCGAAGGAGATGGCCCGACGCTTTGGCCTCTCCGGTTCGGGTTACAAACTGGTGGTCAACGTCGAGCGCGGGGGCGGCCAGGTCATCTTCCACCTGCACCTGCACCTGATCGGCGGGTGGCGGCGGTGAAGCGCGGCGGCATCTACGTGCACGTGCCGTTTTGCCGGCGCAAGTGCCCCTACTGCGATTTCTACTCGATGGCCGACCTCTCCCTCGCGCCGGCCTTCCTGGAGGCCCTGGAGATTGAAATCCGGCGCTCCCAGCCGGGCCGGCTTGTTTTCGACAGCATCTACATCGGCGGTGGGACCCCCTCGCTGTTGAGTGCCGCCGAGGTTGCGCGCATCCTCGCCGCGCTCTTTGCGCGCATCCGGTTCGAGCAGCCGGTCGAGATCACCCTCGAGGCGAACCCCGGGGCCGTCGGCCCGCAGGAGCTGGCCGGGCTCCGTGCGGCCGGCATCAACCGCCTCAACATCGGGGTGCAGTCGTTTCAGGACGAGAACCTGGGCCGGCTCGGGCGGATCCACTCAGCCGACGATGCGCGCCGGGCGCTCGCGCAGGCCCGTGCGGCCGGCTTCGACAACCTGGGGATCGATCTGATCTACGGGTTGCCCGGGCAGGGGCTCGTGGAGTGGCGCCGGGACCTCGCCGAGGCGGTCGGCTGCGGGCCCGAGCACATCGCCTGCTACATGCTGACCCTCGAGCCGGGGACCCCGCTCTTTGAAGCGCAGCGGGCCGGGCGGTTTAACCCGGCGCCCGAGGAGCGGGTGGCGGAGCTGTTCCTCGCGACATCGGAATTTTTGACGGAGCAGGGCTACCGCCACTACGAGGTTTCCAATTTCGCCCGGGTCGGGCAGAACGGTGCGCGGCTCTCGCGGCACAACAGCAAGTACTGGTCCTGCCACCCCTACCTGGGCTTCGGCCCCGCGGCGCACTCGTTTCTGCCCCCGCAGCGCTTCTGGAACCACCGCAATCTGAAGCGCTATATGGCGGACCTGGCTGCGGGCAAGCTGCCGCGGGCCGGGCAGGAGGAGCTGGACGCAGCCCAGCAGATGACCGAATTCATCATGCTCGGCCTGCGCACGGCGGAAGGGGTGGATCTGGCGGAATTTCAACAGCGGTTCGGTGTGGATTTCAATGAGCGCTGCGGCGCGGCCGCAGCCGAACTCCAGGGGCGGCACCTTCTGACCCTGCGCGACGGCCGCTGCGCGGCGACCCTGCGCGGCATGCTCTACCTCAACACCGTCACCGCCGCCCTCATCTGAGGGGCGGCGATGCGGGGGATAGTGGACTCTAAGCCTCCGAAGTTGAGCTCGTTTTCTCTACCCCCTCCGCAGCTTGCGCACATCCCCCACGCGCAGCGTCACGTTTTTCGCATCGAAGTATTCGAACAGGGGGATTAAAAACTTGCGCGAGGCCCCGCCGGTCATCTCCTTGAACTGGGCGGGGGTGATCTCGCCGTTCTGCTCTAAAAATTTGACCAGGCGGACCCTGAGACCCTGGATGGCCTCGGCGTCAAAGTAGAGATCGTCCTTGGTGCGGACGATGCGGCCCTCCTCGATCAGGAGCAGGAGCACGTCTTTGGCCTGGGCCGGGTCGGCCTTCAGGGTTTCGACCACTTCCCGGAAAAAGGGGGGCTGCAGCCCATTTTTTTGATAGATCTCTATGATCTTCCGGCGCACGCCGGCCTCGTCGCCGGCGAGCGACACCTTGTGGGTCTTGAGCCGGACCAGCTTGTCCTCCGCGACGATGGTGTTGTCTTTGATCATCTGGTTCAGGACGAGGTTGAAGATCTTGATGTCCGCCTCGGGCGGGAACTTGCTTTTGAGCTCCTCCTTGAGCATGCCGGTCTTGAGCGGGAAGGCCTTGTGGTAGCCCCGCAGGTGCTCGGCCGATTTCGCGATCAAGGCCTCAAGGCTCTTGCGGTGGATGAAGGTCCGGGCCTCCTTGTCCACCTGGATGACCGTGCGGCTGGACATCATGGCTTGCAGTGAGGTGTCGAGCTGCTTGTCGGTCAGGCTGGTCATGAGGCGCAGGTCGGAGAAGGCGACTCCCGCCGGGCCGGCGGCCTCGACGTGGAAGCCGATCAGCTGTTCTGGGCCGCTGTCGAGGATCGATTTGAGGCCTGCGACGATCTCCGGCTTGAGACGCTTGTGCTTGGGCGGGATGGGGTTGAGGATCTGGCCGCCGCCGGTGGTGCGCACCGGAGAGTAGCTGCGCACGACGAAGTGGTCGCCTTTGACGATCGCCACCGGGGCGTCGAGCCGGAGCTGGGCCACGGTCTCCCGGCCGGGGGCAAGCTCGTCCTGTTCGAGCAGGATCAGGTTGCCCAGGATTTCGGAGGTGCCGGTGTGAAACCGCACCCGGGTGCGGTTCTTGACGGGCTTCGTGTTGCCGGCCAGGTAGCGGAAGTGCACATCCACCATGTAGCTGGGCTTGAGCGCCTGGGGGCTCGCGAGCACGTCCCCGCGGTTGATGGCCTCCTTGTCCAGCCCCTGGAAGTTCACGGCCGTGCGCTGCCCGGCCTCCGCGACGTTCACACTGAGGTTGTGGACCTGGATGCCGCGCACCTTGGAGGTGATGCCCGTGGGGTAGATCATGATGGGGTCGCCCACCTGCACCCGGCCGGAAACGAGGGTCCCGGTAATGACCGTCCCGAAGCCTTTCATGGTGAAGACGCGGTCGACCGGAAGGCGGAACAGGCTTGAGGCGGTCCGGTCCGGCACCTGGCGGCTCAGCCGCTCGAGGGCGGCAATGAATTCGGGCAGCCCCTGACCGCTCACCGCCGAGACGGGCAGGATGGGCGCGTCCTGCAGAAAGCTGCCGAGCGCAAATTCGCGGATGTCCTCCTGGGCCAGCTCCAGCATCTCCTCGTCCACCAAGTCGACCTTGGTGAGCGCGACCAGCCCGTGGCGCACCCCTAAAAGCGTGCAGATTTCCATGTGCTCGCGGGTCTGGGGCATGACCCCCTCGTCGGCTGCGATCACCATGGCCACGATGTCGATCCCGGTGGCGCCCGCCACCATGTTCTTCACGAACTTCTCGTGGCCGGGGACGTCCACCACCCCCACATGCTGGCCGCCGGGAAGGTCCAGGTGCGCGAAGCCCAGCTCGATGGTGATCCCGCGCTCCTTCTCCTCCTTGAGCCGGTCCGTGTCGATGCCGGTGAGGGCGCGCACCAGGGAGGTCTTGCCGTGGTCGATGTGGCCGGCCGTGCCTAAGATGATCTGTTTCATGCTCGCAGACTCCTGATTCAAAACACTTAACCCCGAATGCCCATCCGGCGCCGCGTCATGGCCGGTTTCGCCTGTTACCATGCGGGGATGCGCTCACGGCTTCCGACGGTGGCGGAGGTACTCCGCAAAATAGGCCAGCCCCACCAGGATGATCGCGAGCCCTGCGACATAGGGGAAGCCGGCCTCGCCCCGGAACATGCGCGTGATGATGACGGCGAAGGCCACCCCGAGCACGGCGCGAATGAGGAAGACGTAGAACTGATTCATGCGGTCGGTCCTTTTGGGGGGATTGGGATTAACCCTCTTTCTATGCAAAAACTCGCCTACTTTCAACCCACGATTTTGCTGCCATTCAGGGTCCCGCGGATTCGAACGGCCGCTTCGGCAAAACAATAGCCCAAGGCCGGGCCCGGTTTTGGAGGGCTTCCCTTTTGTTGCGGTTTCCCCTTGATCTTGAAGCAGCGGTTTGGTAGAAATCAATGTTGTCGATTGTTCGGACCGACTGCGGTGGGTGTAGCTCAGTTGGCAGAGCACCGGGTTGTGGCCCCGGTTGTCGTGGGTTCAATTCCCATCACTCACCCCATCTTTTCGCGCCCGTAGCTCAGTTGGATAGAGCGCCGGACTTCGAATCCGTAGGCCGGGGGTTCGAGCCCCTCCGGGCGCGCCAGTGAAATCAAGGGGTTACAGATTTAAGTCTGTAATCCCTTTTTTTCTGTGTGTGAATCCGTGTGTGAAAAACTTTCGAAACCATCGTTCAGAACCCTCATGGCCTCGCGCTCAGAATCATCTATGGAGTGCAAATAAATCTCCGTTGTAAGGCGGTTCTCATGCCCCAGGATGCGTTGAATTGACCCGATACGCACGTTGTTGTGAATCGGCATGCAATAATGACCCACTTTTAGGCCAAATCGGCATTCAAAATTGACCCACCCCCCTGTGGCTCTCTAATCTGCCAGCAATCGGGCAGAAGGAGGGCTGAGGGGAGATGCTTATCGTGGAGACCATTCGTAAGATCCGGTTATGGATTCACCGGGACGGCAAGTCGATTCCCTACCTGGGGCCCATCCTGAGCGCGGTGCCTGCCCTCTTGTTCGCCTTGGGCGAAGGGGGCATGACCCCGGTCTGGGTTTTGTTCGTGTATCTCGCAGTACAGGTTTTTGAAAACAATTTGATCTGTCCCCTGATCATGTCGCGCAGCATGAAACTCCATTCGGTGGCGGTGATCTTTTCCATGCTCATATGTGTCACCGCCTTCGGGGTGCTGGGTGTTTTGGTTGCGGCACCCCTGGTTGCCATTGTGAATATCGTGCACGACGAGATTTATCGAAAGCACTTTCTTCCCATGGTAACGGATGCAGACCTGGATCGCATGGCACAAAACGCCCTGCGCGAAACACCGTCCGTGAGCAAGTAACCCGGAACAACATCC
>JAWOHH010000027.1:0-52572 GCA_046496215.1 Desulfobacterales bacterium | reverse complement strand
AAGCTTACTGAAGTCTTCGCCTGAAGGCGAGGGTTTTTCTCCCAATCCCCGAAGGAGACAATAATCGAATAAACTATAGGATTGCACCCATGGATCACACTCCGAACAAGAAACCCTTTGAGATCAGCCATCTTCAACTTCGTGGATTTTTTGTTGGATACTAATTTGCTATGGATTTATTTAGTAGGCTGAATTTACTTAAAAACTGAAAAATCTCTTTGAGATCCACGATGGGCATTTTATTTTTATTGACAAATTCTTTTAGGCAGGAGTATCATCCATCAGAAGTGTAGCTTTTTTCCCCTCTACCGGACCTGAAGCGGACTCTGGTTTCGTTAAGCGGTTCTAATCCTCACTGCTCAATCTCGTCCTCTTTTCATCTTGATTTTTGCTGGACCGGAAATTCGCTTCTCAATTGAGTTGCGGTCCAGCCCTCTCCTCTCCTGTCAGTCCTTCACTTCAGCATCACCTCTCGATTTATATTGCTGGACTTAACCGGCATAAATGGAGGTGACGAATGAGGACAGGCAATATCAAGTTTCCTGCATTAGGGCCCTGAGGGTGAAGTCTATCCTTTAGGGGCCCTACAAATTCCCCGATCATATATTTCGCTTCATCCATCCATATAACCATTTGAAATAAGGAGGATGTTATGCGATATGCAGCCCTTTTTCTCATCGCTTTCTGCTTAGCTGCATGCCAGACCGTTTCCAATATTTCTGCCGATCCAAAAACCGATGTCGCATCAGCAACGAAAGCATGGGAGAATGCAGCAAATATCTGTGATGCTTCGGCGATTGCGGCTTTATACGCGGATGGTGCTGTACTTTGGGGAACAACGCGCACCTCTCTGATAACTACGCCTCAGGGAATATACGATTACTTTGCAAGCAGTTGTAAAGCACTGCCAGGGATAAAAGTGCAGTTTGTTGACCAAGCCATTCGCGTATACGGTGACATGGCCGTCAATTCCGGTACCTACACTTGGAGCTTTACCAAAGACGGGGCTTTACGCTCATTACCAGCACGTTATAGTTTCACATATGTTCGGCAAGCAGGTCGCTGGATAATTGTTGACCACCATTCATCTACACTTCCGGCAGCCCCCGCAGCTAAGGCTGCACCAGCACCAAAACAGTAAGAAGGTACGTTATTAACTTAACAACCGCGAGAATGCCCGATGATGACTCTTCTTCCTTCTCGAAACTTAATGGAGGTGCGTTATGCCAACCTATATCTCCTTGGTTAACTTTACTCAGCAGGGAATAGATAAAATTAAAGAAAGCCCGGCTCGGCTTGATTCGGTGAAAAAGCTTTTTGATGCGGCAGGTGGGAAATTGATAAATTTTTATTTGGTCATGGGGAGATATTATGTCGTTTTTATTGGCGAGGCGCCTGATGATAAAACAGCAGCCAAGATAGCTCTAACGATTGGCTCGAAGGGTGCTGTACGAACTGAAACACTTAAAGCCTTCAGCGAGGATGAGTACCGAAATATAATAGCTGAGCTTCCGTGAACGATAAAGGTGATACACTCAAATTTACTCTTAAAGCAGGGCCGAAATAACCCTGCTTTAAGAACCGATTTCGTTTTGACAGTAACCAATTCGCGAATGAGGAAAGGCAATCATGGCGACAAATCCCAATTTAATATCTCCTTGCGGTCTTTATTGCGGTGTATGTGCTATTTACATCGCAGCGCGAGACAATAACACCAAGCTTAAGGAGCGGTTGGTAAATCTGTACAAAGGAGGAACTCCAGGCAAAGGTACACTTCCTAATAGCGAAAGCCTTACGATAGAAGATATTCATTGTGGGGGGTGTTTGTCAGATGATCTTTTTATGCATTGCCAACAATGTGGGATCAGGACCTGCACCAAAGAAAGAGGCTACACAGGTTGTCACGAGTGCGATGATTTTCCATGCCACCACATTGATGATTTTTCGATGTCCGTGGGCAAGAAGGTCATTTTGCGCTCCGTCCCGTATCGACGAGAATTTGGATCAGAAAAATGGGTTCGAGACGAAGAGGCCCGGTATATATGCCCAGAGTGCGGTAATAAGGTGTTTCGTGGAGCGATGAAGTGCAACCAATGCAAAACACAATTGGACTTGGACTGACCAACTGATCACGATACGCATTACAATGCTCTTGCGCGGATCGCAGAAAGCCGCGCCCGCTGAAAAGCACCGTTGAGAATATCATCGCAAAACCGAATCCCAAGAACGATGTGCTTGTGACAGCAAAATTTTTAAAACCAGATTCGCCGAGAGTCCCAGTTTTACGATCACCACCAGGCGAATGGTACCGATCATCAACAGAGCGAGGGAGATGTGGCGATTGGGGCCAAAGTATCAGAGTCCGGAGGAGTGGAGAAAACGGCCGGAAGTTAGACTGCTGGACCCACCCCCAAATTTACATCGACAAAATTTTCATGTGTCCACCACCCAGCAGGGCAGTGATAAGGGCAAACGTGATCGAACCTATCACCGTCAGGATGATCAGTGCGGGTATCGTTGCCACTGCCCACTTGACCATGAGAATGACCATTGACCCAAATGGGATCTTGATGTCCGTCACAACGACCTTGCCGTAGTCTGTTGCCATGACTATTTCCTTTTGACATCTATCATGTGCCGGATGTCGATGATCCACACGAGAACTCAGCGCCATTTTATCCAGTTGAATTGTTTGACTATCTATACCCAACGAATAAAGATTGCAAGCAAATTCCCTTGAATCCATAGTGTGAATTTATCGACGCCCTTTGATTCAGACTTTCGTCAAAATTTTTTCAGTCGGGCGGATCCCTGCTTCACAATGAAAACCCCAGCCATAATCACAGCCGCCGCTGTGGTTATCTGAAAGTTGAGTTTTTCGTCAAGAATGAGCCAGCCCAGGAGAAGCGCGATAACAGGATTGATGTAAGCGTAGATTGACACCAATGACAGGGGCAGCTTATCGATAGCGTAGATGTAGGAAAAATGGTTTGACAAAATCAACAAAAAACATGTTACGTTGAGCTAATCGGCTTTTACAAGATCATCGTTATCGTTTTCAACGCAGTACCGTGGGCAGTGCTGGCGATAATCGGATAAAATGACGAAAAAATAGGGAGCTGCGAGGTTTCCCAGATGGCACGAATCGGGGCAGCGTAGGAGTTTTCTCCGAATCCGGCGGTAGTCTCCCCGGCATACATCACACCCCCTGCGGCAAATCGATCTGCGCTCGTCGCCCGAAGTTTTCTCAAACTTCTTGTATTGAGGCCACCGATGAGGATTTTGATGATATCCAACGAGTATCCGCCGCATATTTACGGGGGCGCGGGAGTCCATGTGGAATACCTCTGCCAGGAGTTCAAGCGGATTAGCGGCGCTGAACTTTCTCTGCAGGTGCTCTGTTTCGGCGATCAGCGCGAGATCTCGGCTAACTTTTCTGTAACTGGAGTTGGCGATATGGCTGAGCATTTCTCTATGGAGAATACAAACAGAAGAGTCATCGACACTCTGGCACGCAACATTGCCATGACTGCCACGGCCGCTCACGTCGATATCGTTCACTGCCACACGTGGTACACGTACCTGGCAGGATGTCTTGTTAAACAGCTCCTGGGCATTCCCATGGTCATCACGGTCCACTCCTTGGAACCGAAGCGCCCCTGGAAACAAGAGCAGATCGGATCCGGTTATTACGTTAGCAGTTGGCTGGAGAAAACCGCCCTGGAAAACGCCGACGGGATCATAGCCGTTTCCAACGGCATGAAAGGCGATATTATCGATTTTTATAAACCAAAACCTAAAAAAATCAGGGTGATCTATAACGGCATCGACGTTGCGCATTACCGCCAGACCCTGCGGCCCGAAGTTCTCGACTCTTACGGAATAAGCCCCCGTAAACCTTATATATTGTTCGTGGGTCGCATCACGCGGCAAAAAGGGATTATCCACCTGGTGCGCGCATTGCCCTACATCGAAGAGGGGTTGCAGATTGTTTTATGTGCCGGCGCCCCCGATACGGAGGCCATCCTGGGCGAGATGCAAGCTGCCGTCGAAGGCGCCCGGGCCGCCACCGCCAACGACATCATCTGGATACCCGAAATGATACCGCGGGAGAGCCTGTCTGTGCTTTATAGCCATGCAGCCCTCTTCATCTGCCCCTCGGTATACGAACCGTTTGGGATTATCAATTTAGAGGCAATGGCGTGCGGCACGCCGGTGGTCGCCTCTGCCGTGGGAGGCATCCCCGAGGTGGTGCTTCACGATCGCACCGGGCTCCTGGTGCCCTTCGATCCCATCAGCGATGCCGACCCGGAGCCCTGCCGGCCGGATCTGTATGCCCGAGACCTCGCAGGCGCCGTTAATCAATTGCTGCGGGATCCGCAAAGGCGGTCGGAGATGGGAACCGCCGGCCGGAAGCGGGTGGAAACGACTTTCGGCTGGGAGGCGATCGCTCGGCAGACCCTCGACTACTACAACGAGCTGCTCTCAGCCAGACCGGATAAAGGAAAGCGGGAGCAACCAACTGATGGAACCTGATGAAACCAAAGCCCCTTTGGCCACGTACCGGGTTCAACTCGGACCGCATCTGTCTTTTGACCATCTCACCGGACTGCTTCCATACTTTCGCGACCTCGGTATCAGCCACCTTTACCTCTCCCCGTGCTTCAAGGCCGCTGCAGGAAGCACTCACGGGTACGATGTGGTGGACCCGTCTGCGGTGAATTCCGAATTCGGCGGCGAAGACGCATTCGAGCGGTTGAACCACGCTTCCGCCGAGTGCGGAATCGGGCTGATGCTGGACATCGTGCCCAATCACATGGCTGCGGCAGGACGCCAGAACCGCTGGTGGATGGACGTCCTGTCCAAAGGGCGCCGCAGCCGCTATGCGGATTTTTTTGATATCCGATGGGATCATCCGGATCCGTCCTTGTGCGGCAAGGTCCTGCTTCCCGTTTTGGGCGACGAGATCGAGCGCTGCCTGGAGTTGCGGCAGATTCGCGTTCGCCGCCGGGATTCCGAGATTTACCTGGAATATTTCGAACACGAGTTTCCGGTCTCCGCCCGGTCTCTGCGCCTGCTGCCGCTGCCCGCGGAGGCTGCCGCCACCTCGGGGGGTTGTTTGTCCCGTTTGGACGAATCGATTACCGCAATCAATTCAGACCCTGGCCGCCTGGCGGAGTTTCTTGATCTTCAACACTACCGACTTGCTCTCTGGCGGAAAGCCAACCGGGAGATCAACTATCGGCGATTTTTTGACATCCATCAGCTGGTCGGTGTCTGTGTGGAACGGGATGACGTCTTTGCGGCCACTCACTGGCGGATCCTGGAGTGGGTCCGATCGTGCCGCGTCGATGGGTTGCGCATCGATCATCCGGACGGGCTGAGCGACCCCGCTTCATACCTGCAGCGGCTGCGCCGGGCGGCCCCCACTGCTTGGGTGGTCGTTGAAAAAATCCTTGAGCCCGATGAAGCGCTCCCAGGCGAGTGGCCGGTGGCCGGGACCACCGGCTATGATTTTCTGAATGTGGTCAACGGGCTTTTCGTCGATCCGCGCAGCGAAAAGATCCTCACGGAGTTCTACAGCGAATGGACGGGGTCATCCCCCGGCTTTCGGGAAGTTGTGATTGAAAAGAAACGTCTGGTCCTGGAGCATTTATTCCAAAGCGAGTTGGACCATCTGCTCGGCCTTTTGAGAGGGTGTTTCGGGCGACGGTCCGCCTTCGCCTCACCGCGGCCGAGCGAACTGGAACGTGCTCTGACGGACGTCATCGCCTGCTTCCCCGTCTACCGGACCTACATCCGGCCGGAGAACAGCCGCGTCGAAGCCAGGGATCGGAGTGTCATACTAAAGGCCCTCGCCGCCGCCCGGCAGCAGCGGCCTGAAATTGCCTCAGATGCCTGGGCGCAGATCGAGGATCTATTGCTGCTTCGGCAGACCGGCTCTGCGGAGGGCGAATTCGTCAGGCGTTTCCAGCAGCTGACCGGTCCGGTGATGGCCAAGGGGGTGGAGGACACGGCCTTCTATTGCTTCAACCGCCTCATTTCGCTGAATGAAGTCGGCGGAAATCCAGGGCAGTTCGGGACGTTGCCGGAAGCTTTCCACGCCTTCTGCAGACGGATTCAATCGGACTGGCCTCAGACCCTGTTGGCCAGCGCCACCCACGACACCAAACGCGGCGAGGACTCACGGCTCAGAATCGGATTGCTTTCAGAGATTCCGGAGCGGTGGACGGCTGCCGTCCGGCGCTGGTCCCGGACGAATGCGCATTTCCGCCGCAGCGGGTTCCCCGATCCCAACACCGAATATTTCCTGTACCAGACTTTGGTGGGGGCGTGGCCCATCGGAGGCGATCGTCTGGTGCCCGCAATGCTCAAAGCCGCCAGGGAGGCGAAGGTTCACACCTCCTGGCTCGACCCGGCTGCGGTCTTCGAAGATGCCTTGGAGGCGTATGTCAACGGGATGCTGGGAAATCGGGAATTTACAGCCGACCTTTCGGAATTTTTGAAAGAGTTGGCCTTGCCGACGCTTGTCAGCTCCCTATCCCAGACCCTGATCAAGTGCACGGCCCCGGGAGTGCCGGATATCTACCAAGGAACCGAGCTGTGGGATTTCAGCCTGGTCGACCCGGACAACCGGCGGCCGGTGGATTTCGAAGTGCGGCGGCGCCGGCTGGCCGAAATTGGCGCGCTCTCGGTTGAAGAGGTCCTGGATCGAGCGTGCGAGGGGCTGCAGAAGCTTTTCCTCATCGAACGCGTGCTGGCAATCCGCAGGCGGATCCCCGAACCCTTCGGTCGGGAAGGCAGCTACGAACCGCTGACGGCCGAGGGTGAGCGCTCTGATCACTTGGTGGCGTTCATTCGCGGGGGTCGCGCGGTGACATTGGCGCCACGGCTCGTCGTCGGCTTGGGCGGCGACTGGAAAAACACCACCATTGAACTTCCGGCCGGAGATTGGGAGGACCTTTTCAGCCGAGAGCGTTTCAGCGGCGGGACCTGCGAACTGGCACGCGTGCTGGGACGATTCCCGGTTGCGCTGCTGATCCGCTCCGCCGGCTGATGTTCGGCCCGACCGGCGAGAGGGGCGTCTGCACTTGGATGGATTGTATCAATGCTGCGATCACGCGCGACCGAAGGTGGCGGTCAATTCCCGCAGGCGGTCGGCCGGCAGGGCATCGAGCTGCCTGGCTGTCAAGCGCCAGCTCCAGTTGCCGCGGATTTCTCCCGGCGTGTTGATACGGCCGGCCGAACCCAGCCCGAGCAGGTCCTGGATCGGGGTGACGGCCCAGCGGGCGGGCGAGAGCATGGCCAGGCGGACCAACTCCCCCGAGGCCTGGCGCGCCGTGACCCTCCGGCCCGCAACGACCGACAAAAGTCGTTTTTCGGCGGCGGAGGCCTCCGCCTCGAACCATCCCCGCACCGTGTTGTTGTCGTGGGTGCCGGTGTAGACCACGCAGTGTTCGGGAATGTTGTGGGCGGCATTCGGGTTTAAGCCCGGCTCGCCGGAAAAACCGAACATCAGAACCCGCATACCGGGAAACCCGAAGCGCTGCATGGTTTCCCGCACATCGGCCGTGATATGACCCAAATCCTCGGCGACCAGCGGCAGCGAGACGAAGCGCTTCTGCAGCTCGGCGAAAAAGTCATCAGACGGCACGGCCTCCCACCGGCCGCGTTTGGCGGTGCGCTCCCCGGCCGCAACCTCCCAATAGGCCACCAAGCCCCGGAAATGATCGATGCGCACGATGTCGAAAACCTTCATCTGGTGGGCCATGCGGTCCAGCCACCACCCATAGCGCCTCCGCCGATGCGCCTCCCAGTCGTACACGGGGTGCCCCCAGAGTTGGCCGGAGGCACTGAAATAATCCGGCGGAACACCCGAAACGGCTTTAGGGCGATGGAAGCGATCCAGTTTGAAGAGCTGCCGGTGGGCCCAAACATCAGCGCTATGGTGCGGGACGTAGATCGGGGTGTCCCCGAACAGGTGGACGGATTTCGCGCGGCAGTAGTCTTTCAAAGCGCGCCACTGGCGGTATGCCAGATACTGTTCGATCTTTCGCTGCTCAATCGATCCCTTCAGTTCTTTGTGCAGCCGATGGAGTTCTGCGGCGCGGCGCAGGCGGGCCTTCCCCGGCCAGCGGTGCCAGGGGATGGCGGGGTGCCGCTCGGCCAGGGAGCTGAAAAGGGCAAAGTCGTCGATCCAGAAGCTGTTTTCGATGCAAAACCGCTCATAGTCGGGTTCAGGCAGGGCATGCCGGAAGCGCCGGCAGGCCTTTTCCAACAGGCCGCGCTTGAAGACAGCAGCGTCCTCATAGGCGACCCGGCTCTCCGGGCGCCTGATTCCGGACTTCAGGTCCGTGTGATCGACCCAGCCGTCGGCCGCCAAAAGCTCCGGACTGATCAGAAGGGGGTTGAATGCGAAGCAGGAATTGCTGTGGTAGGGGGAGTGGCCGAAGGCGGCATCGGTCGGGGTCAAGGGTAGAAGCTGCCAGATCCGCTGGCCGGCAGCGTGTAAAAAATCGGCAAACCGCAAAGCCCCTGGACCCAAATCGCCGATACCAAATGGCGAGGGCAGGCTGAAAAGCGGCAGTAAAATCCCGCTGCAGCGTGCGAGCATACCAAGTCCTTTCGTCAGTCCGTCTTCATGCCGATCTTTTCACCCAGAGCCAAAAAAACTTCCACCCAATGCCGGGCTTTCTTCTCCCGGCGTCGGACTCGTTTCATCATTTCGGGGGCATCGTTCTTGAGGATGCGGTGGTAGATGTTTTGAATGCTGCGCAAATTGATCTCGAAGGGGAAATCCGGCAGCAATCCGGCGATGGCACTCAGCTGTTGCATCGCCTCCATCTCGGTCGGCCGCTGCCGGAATTGCTCGGCAATTTCCTCCATTCGTCTGCGGATCGCGATTTCAAGAAACGCCGGGTCCAGTGTTACCCCGTGCATGGCGGAGGCTTCCAACAGCTGTCGGACCAAGGCCAAATCGAATGGGGTGCTTTCGAAGCCGCGCCGGATGCTGGCGTTGAGCAGGTATTCGGCGGCGGCGGCAAGGGCCCGCGGCGCCGGGACCATGAGATCTTTTAAGAAAAGCAGCAAAGGGGCGTTGGCTTCGTAGATCTGCCGATAGACGGCCTCGGCATTGGAGAGGTTGGCCTCCAGAACGATTTGAAGGATCCGCCGCTGCTCGTCCCGAAACAGATCCCGCAGGGAGTAGGTGGAGGCGCCGATGGCTTTTTCCAGCGTCAGCAGCGTCGTCGGAAACTCGGCCCGGTTGAAGGCCTCAAAGACCTCTTCGATGAACGCTTCTTCCGGTGCAGCCTCCTGCGGACAGCGGCTGATGCAGCAGTTGATGTTGTGGTCGCCCCAGTGGATGGCCCCGAAGCACAGGCAGGCCGACTCCAGGGTGATGGTGGAGGTAACGCTGACGCGCCCCACGGCCAGCTTGGCGCGGCCGACCTGCTGCGAGCGGAGAAAGAACTGCTCGACCGTGTAGCAGTGTACCGTGGCCTTCGGCGGATACTCCTCGAACAACGAGCGCATGGCGTAATGGGCGCCGACTTTGGTCAAGTCCACCATGGCCGGCCGGACGAATTTCTCGTAGACCCGGCGGCCGTGCAGATGCTCCCGGACGTTGCTCGTCGCCTTTTCCAGCTGCGGCATGAAATCGTCCTCGAGTCCGTTTCCAAAGGCCCGCTTCGCCAGCTGCAGCGTACGGCCGGCATACTGGATCACCTGGACCGTCTCCAAGCCGGAGATGTCGTCGAAGAACCAGCCGCAGCTGGTGTACATGAGCATGGCGTGGCGCTGAAGCTCCAGCAGCTGAAGCGCAAGGGTTTTGGCTTCGGCGGACAGGTGCTGTTGGGTCTGCCCGGCCAGGAAGGCATCAACAGCGGCCGGCTCGCGGTCAACGATCACGCGGATATAGCTGTTTCGAGCCGCCCAGGGGTCAAAGCCCAGGGAGGTCATCTTCTCCTCGTACGCCGGTGCCAGGGCGTCGCGCAGCCAGTCAAGGGCCTCCCGCAGGGGGGCGCGCCAGGTCTGGCGCCATCCGGGGCGCCCGCCGGAGTTGCATCCGCAGTCCTTCCGCCAGCGGTCGATTCCGTGCGCACAACTCCACGAGGTGTTTTCGTGGATCTCGACTTCCCACTCCGGGGGGTGAAGCTCCAGGAATTCACCATATATGGTCAGCCGGGCCAACCGGCGGCTTTCGATAGCGTCCAGTGCGAAGGCAAGCGCCATATTGCCCTTGTGGAAGTGGTGCCCGTAGCTCTCGCCGTCGGTGGCGATGCTCACCAGCTGGGTGTCCTGTCGCGTCTCGTCAAACCCGTCCATGAGGCGGTGGGCAAAGCGGTCGCCGTCGGCGAGCAGCCCTTCGAAGGCCACGGCGCGTGAAATCGGGTCATCGTAAAAAAATACGGCAATGTGTTTGCCCGACGGCAGCTGCACGTGATAGGGGTGCGATGGATCGACACTGCCGCTGCCGACCTCCTGCCAGTTTCCACCATTCAGACGCCGGATTCGCTTGGCCTGGCGCGGCGAGAGGATGGTGAACCCGATGCCATGCTCCGCCAGGACGTCCAAGGTCTCAATGTCTACGGTGGTTTCCGGAAGCCACATTCCTGCGGGCTGCCGTTGAAACCGGCGCTCGAAATCCCGGATGCCCCACACGACTTGGGTCTCTTTGTCTCGTCGGTTGGCAAGCGGCAGGATCATGTGGTTATAGGCTTGGGCGATGGCGGCGCCGTGGCCTGAAAACCGCTGCCGGCTCTGCTGATCCGCCTCAAGGATGGAGGCATACACGGCCGGGGCATGTCGTTCCAGCCAGGTGAGCAGGGTCGGACCGAAATTGAAGCTGATACGTGCGTAGTTGTTGGTGATCTCACGAATCCGGCCCTTTTCATCCAGCAGCCGGGAGGTGGCCATGGTGGCGTAGCACTGGGCCGTGATGCGCTCGTTCCAGTCGTGATACGGGTAGGCGGAGTCCTGCAGCTCAACGGCCTCCAGCCAGGCATTTTCGCGTGGGGGCTGATAGAAATGCCCGTGAATGCAGATGAACTTCTCCATGGGGGCCACCTCTGTCAATCCTGTCTGGACCAAGCGCTGAAACCGTACGGCGGCCATTGCATCGGCGCTGCGTCCTCGGAATCGACCCCATCGGCGAGTGCGCTGCCGGGTCCGCCCCATTGGGGTTCGGCGCTGTCAACTATCTTTTTCCAGCGACCGGCGGGGAGCGGGACTGCGGCGGACACTGCTTCTGTGCCGGCATTGAAGATGATGCAGACCTCCTCGGTTTTGCACCGCCGGTAGATGCCGCCGATCCGCCGGGAGCCGGCGCGAAAGACCGTTATGCTCGAGGGGTCGGGCGCAAAGAGTGCTGCGCTGCTGCGGCGCAGTGCAATGAGGCGGCGGTAAAAGTCCCACAAGTGGCGGTGAAACCCGGGCGCAAGACGAAGCTCCGGATTGAGTTTGGCGCTCGTAAATGTCTCCACCGCCTGGGGGTCCGGCGGGGAGCCTTCCCAGCCGAAGGAGGCGAACTCTTCGCGGCGGCCCCGGCGAACGGCTGCGACCAGGTCAGGGTCGGAATGGCTCACGAAATAGGGAAACGGTGCGGTTTCACCGTATTCCTCGCCCATGAAGAGCAGCGGCAGGTTGGGAGACAACAAGATGATGCCCGCGGCCAATTTGAGAGCCTCGAAGGGGACGATGCGGTCCAAGCGGTCCCCTCGCATGCGGTTGCCGACCTGGTCGTGGTTTTGCAAGAAAACCACCATGCGCTGCGGTGGAAGGGATCGGCTGGAGTTGCCGTGGCGCCGTTGGCGGTAGGCGGAATATTGGCCGTCGTAGACAAACCCCTGTTGCAGGGATTTGAGCAGTTGATCGAAGCGGCCGAAGTCGCAGTAGTACCCCCGACGTTCGCCGGTTAAAAGCGCGTGCAGGGAGTGGTGCAAATCGTCGTTCCACTGGGCATCGAGGCCCAGGCCGCCCAAATCCGGCGACCGGATCAGGCGCGTGTCGTTGAGCGAGCTTTCTGCGATCAGGTGGATGCGTCGACCGGTTCCATCGGCGATCAGGGCGGCCGCCTCGGCCAGCTCCTGAAGAAACGGCTTGGCCGAGAAATCCAAGATGGCATGGACCGCGTCCAGGCGCAGGGCATCGATATGGCACTCGGTGATCCAGGCCAGTGCGTTTTCGATGAAATAGCGGCGCACTTCGTCGCTGTGCGGCCCGTCGAAATTGAGCGGGGCGCCCCAGGGGGTTCGGTAGGTGTCGGAGAAGTAGGGCCCGAATTCGCCGAGATAATTGCCTTCGGGCCCGAGGTGATTGTAGACCACATCCAGGATCACGGCCAGGCCTCGGCCGTGGCAGGCGTTGACGAACCGTTTCAACCCCGGCGGCCCGCCATAGGAGTTCTGGGCGGCAAATGGAAAGACTCCGTCATAGCCCCAGTTGCGCTCGCCCGGGAACTGTGCGACCGGCATGAGTTCGACGGCGGTGATGCCAAGCTCCACCAGGTCGTCCAGCCGAGCGATGGCCGCATCGAAAGTGCCCGGGCCGGTGAAGGTGCCGACATGCAATTCATAGATGATATAGCGCGACAGAGAGATCCCGCGCCAGTCGCCTTCGGTCCATTCGAAGGCCGGGTCTGCGACCCGCGACGGACCGTGCACGCCCTGCGGCTGACAGCGCGAGGCCGGGTCGGCCCGTTCCCGGCCGCCGTCCAAACGGAACCGGTAGAGAGCACCCGGTTCGACGCCCGCGATCACGCTGCAATGATAGCCGCGGCGGTCGCGGGTCAAGCGTTCAAGGCGGTCCCCCGGCGCCAGCAGGTGGACCTCCACGATTCCGGAGAACGGCGCCCATACGCAAAAGCGGCAGCGCCCGCCGCCGAGATAAGTGGCTCCCAGTTTGACCTCCAGCCGTTCGCTCATTGAAGAGCACCCCGCTTGAAAAAAACGGCCCCCAACGGCGGCAGCACCAAATTGAGGGAGCGCGGAAAACCGTGGGACGGCAACGGGTTGGCCTCGACCCCTCCCAAACTTCCCTGGCCGCTGCCGCCGTAGTTCACGGCGTCGCTGTTCAATAGCTCTTTCCAGAAGCCGGAGGCCGGGGCCCCGACGCGGTAGTTGTGGCGCGGGACCGGCGTGAAGTTGAACACCCCGATGATCTCCTCGCCGGGTGCGGCCCCGGAGCGGATCAGGCTGAGAGTGCTCTGGAGATGATCGTTGCAGTCGATCCACCGGAACCCGTCGGCCGTAAATTCGCGCTGATGCAGGGCAGGCTCTTCCCGGTAGAGCCGGTTGAGGTCCGCCACCCAGCGCTGGAGGCCGGCGTGCAGCGGGGCTTCCAGCAGGTGCCAGTCTAAACTCACGTCGTGGTTCCATTCACGCCATTGGCCGAACTCGGCGCCCATAAAGAGCAGCTTCTTGCCGGGCTGGGCGTACATCACGGCCAACAGCAGCCTCAGATTGGCGAACCGCTGCCAGTCGTCTCCCGGCATTTTGGCGACCAGGGACCCCTTGCCGTGCACGACCTCGTCGTGGGACAGCGGCAGGACGAAGTTTTCGGTAAAAGCGTAGAGCATGCGGAAGTTGAGCTTGCCGTGGTGGAAGGCGCGGTGCACCGGGTCTTTGCTCATGTATTCCAAGGTGTCATGCATCCAGCCCATGTCCCACTTCATGTCGAACCCAAGCCCGCCAACGTAGGCCGGACGGGAAACCATGGGCCAGGCAGTGGACTCCTCGGCGATCATCAGCACATCCGGATGGCTGTTTTTGACCGATTCGTTCAATCGGCGCAGAAACGATATGGCCTGCAGGTTCTCCCGGCCGCCGAACTCGTTGGGCACCCACTCCCCGGGTTCGCGCGAATAGTCCAGGTAGAGCATGGACGCCACGGCATCCACGCGCAGCCCGTCCACGTGAAACGTGTCGAGCCAAAAACACGCGGAGCTGATCAGAAAGCTGCGCACCTCGTTGCGGCCGTAGTTGTAGATCATGCTCTTCCAGTCCGGGTGCACCCCCTGCCGGGGGTCCTGGTGCTCGTAAAGATGGGTCCCGTCGAAAAACGCGAGCCCATGCTCGTCACTGGGAAAATGGGATGGAACCCAGTCCAAGATGACGCCGATGCCCTCACGGTGCAGGTGGTCGATGAGAAACATGAAATCCTGTGGGGTACCGTAGCGGCTGGTGGGGGCGAAGAGCCCCAGCGTCTGGTATCCCCAGGACCCGTAGAAGGGGTGCTCCATCACCGGCAGAAATTCGACGTGGGTGAAGCCCATCCGCTTCACGTAATCGCTTAGTGGCGCGGCCATTTCCACGTAGGTGAGGCATCGGTTGCCGCCTTCGGGCACCCGCCGCCAGGAGCCGATGTGGACCTCGTAGATCGACAGCGGCGGGCGGTCGGCCGGACGCTGCCCGCGGGCGGCCATCCAGTCGTCGTCCCCCCACGCGTAGTCGAGGTCCCAGACGATGGAGGCGGTTTTGGGTGCCAGCTCGAAAAAATGGGAAAAGGGGTCTGTCTTTTCAACCTCGTAGCTGTCGACGTTCGACTCGATAAAGTACTTGTAGAGGGTTCCCCGCCCGAGGCCCTCAATGAACCCCTCCCATATTCCAGAGGATTCCAGCGGGTGCAGGGCATGGCTGGCCCGGTTCCATCCGTTGAAATCCCCGATGACGGACACCCGACGGGCATTGGGGGCCCACACCGCGAACTGGACCCCCCGGGCGGAACCGTCCGAAGCGATGCGTGAGCCCAGTTTGTCGTAGAGTCGAAAGTTGCTGCCTTCGTTGAAAAGGTATCGGTCATCGGCGGAGAGCCCGGACAGCCCGCTGCGGACCAGTGCCGATCGGCCGGCTGCCGTCGTGTCGGGGTCAGATGACATATTCCACCTCCGGTGGGGTTTTCCCGGTCAAGGGCGGTCGCGCTCCAACAGCTGCTGGATCCCGCGCAGCGGGATCCCGACCCAATCCGGGCGGTTGTTCAGCTCGTAGGAGAGCTCGTAGACCGCCTTTTCCATCAGCAGTGCCCCCAGCAGGATACGCAGCTCATCACGGTTGCCGGGGATGAACTTGCCCCCCGCGGCTTGCTCCAGATAGCTTTTGAGGAACTCCGCTCCCACCCACCGTTGCCAGAACTCGACCCAGTGGTTGAGTTCCGCGGCAGCCTCAAGGGGAATTCTACCTGCCTCGACCCGGAGCACAGCGGTCTGCGACGCATAGTGAAAGGAGCGCAGCATTCCTGCCACGTCGCGCAGGGCGGAACGTTTGATGCGCCGTTCCGTGATGGGGCGGGCCGGTTCTCCTTCAAAATCGATGATGGTGAAATCGCTCCCCGTGCAGAGCACTTGCCCGAGATGGTAATCGCCATGGCAGCGGATGCGCAAAGCGCTAATTTTGTGGTCCAGCAGGTCCTTGAAGCAGCCCATAAGGTCTTTTTCATGTTCGATGACGAAAACCGCGAGCGGACGGAGGCCTTCGGGCATGCGGTTGAATTGCCCTCGGAGCAGCGGCAGGGCTTTGCCGGCCAGGGTGCGCATGGACTGGTACAAGCCGCGCTGGTAGAGCTTGGAAAACGCCTCCGGCTTGAAATCCGGCAGGCTCTGCTCCGATGCCAGGCACGCGTGCATCTGGGCCGTGCGGCGGCCCAAAAGGCGGGCAGTGTCCAGGTAGTCACCGATGCACTCGACGGTTTCCGGGGATGGAGCCGAGTCGAGGAGGTCGACCGGAAACGCGGCCGGCAGAGGATTTCGCCCGGCCCGGCCGGGCTTATCCATCATCGCCTCAAAATAGCGCTGCAGACGGTCCAGCGTGTAGTTCCAGGCATCGCCGTGGTTGGGCACGAACTCCTGCAGGATGGCGAGGGTCATGGACTGATCCGAATCCTCCCGCAGCTCGAGCGCACCGGTGGTTGGAGCGCAATGGGCAAATCGCCTCTCCGTTAGAAATCGCCCGATGTCGAGATCCGGATTTACACCCGGAGTCAGCTTGCGGATAAGCTTCAATATCAGCCGGTCGCCGAAGCGAATCGACGTGTTGCTCTGCTCGGTCCCCAGAAGCACCGGCGGCGGAAGCAGCTTTTCCTTTGCGAACCGTGTGCGGAAGGCGCGTGTGGTGATGCCACGGATCTGCATGCGACGGCCGTGAAGGGTTCGTTTGTGGGCCACAGCTTCCAGCAGCGCTTCGCCGAAGGCGGCATCGGCCAGCGCATCATAAAGCAGTAGCGTCGAGGGGTTGTTTTTGAGTTTGAGTTTGGCAATGCCGGCCTGGGGATGTTCCTGCAGCAAGCGCTCCGATTGGTCCACGGGGGCCACCGCCATAGGAACGGCATAGGCTTCGTCGTCGCCGGTGAGATAATCCACCCGCACCAGGACGATCGCCCAATGACGGGATCCCTTCGCCAGCGGGATCACGTCCATAATGCTGGCATGCTTGAGCGGCCGGGCCTTGCCCCCGAACCACCGGATGCGGGTGAGGAACCCCGGCAGAATGTGCTCCAGCCGGGCGGCGGCCTTGCTGTTAAAAAATCCCTCCCAGCCACCGTCGGTCTCAAGAACGGGCAGCGGGGCCTCCTCCACCTTGGGCGCTGTCCCTTCGGCCACGGTTTGGGGCGGGGTGAGGTAAAACCAATAAAAACTGTGGGGGCCGAGCGACAAAAAATACGCCGCGGCATGAATGGGCGGAAATCGGGATCGTCCGAAAAGCTCCACCGGGACCATTCCCTGGTAGGGGGACAGATCGAGATCGACGTGCTGGACGAACCGAGAGAGGTTGGCAACGACCAGCAGCCGCTCGTTTTCGTGGCAGCGCATGAAGGCCAGGATGCGGTGATTGTCAGGCGCAAGAAATTCGATGGTGCCGCGGCTGAAGACCTTGAATCGTTTGCGCAGCCCGATGAGACGCTTCATCCACCACAGCACGGAGTGGGGGTTTGCCCGCTGCACCTCCACGTTGATCACATCGGAGTGGTATTCCGGAGAAATGATCACCGGCAGATAGAGCTTTTGAGGGTCTGCGCGTGAAAACCCGGCATTGCGATCGGCGCTCCACTGCATCGGCGTGCGCACCCCGTCACGGTCGCCGAGGTAAACATTGTCGCCCATGCCGATTTCATCGCCGTAGTAGATCACCGGAGAGCCCGGCAGCGAGAACAGCAGAGCGTTGGCGAGTTCGGTGCGCCGCCGGTGGTTGCCCAGCAGCGGGAAGAGCCGCCGCCGGATCCCTAAATTGATGCGCATCCGCGCATCATGGGCGTAGACGCGGTACATGTAGTCCCGCTCCTCATCGGTGACCATCTCCAGCGTCAGTTCGTCGTGATTGCGCAGAAAAATCGCCCACTGGCAGTTTCCTGGAATGGGGGGGGTCTGATCGAGAATGTCCGTGACCGGGAAGCGGTCCTCCATGTGCAGCGCCATGAAGAGCCGCGGCATAAGCGGGAAATGAAAGGCCATATGACATTCGTCACCGCCGCCGAAATAGACCACCGCATCTTCGGGCCACTGATTCGCTTCGCCCAGCAGCATGCGGCTTTTGAACTTGGCGTCGACGTGGGCCCGCATCTGCCTCAAGAAGTGATGCGTCTCGGGCAGGTTTTCGCAGTTGGTGCCCTCACGCTCGAACAGATAGGGGATGGCGTCCAGCCGCAGTCCGTCCACCCCCATTCCGAACCAGAAGTCCAGCGTGGTGAGCACCGCCTTGCGCACCGCCGGATTATCGAAATTGAGGTCGGGCTGGTGGGAATAGAAGCGGTGCCAGAAGTAGGCGCCGGCCACGGGGTCCCAGGTCCAGTTGGAAGTCTCGAAGTCCTGGAAGATGATGCGGGCGTCCGCATAGCGGTGTGGCGTATCGCTCCAAACATACCACTCCCGCCAGGGGCTGCCGGGCTTGGCATGCCGTGCGCGCTGGAACCAGGCATGCTGGTCGGAGGTGTGGTTGACCACCAGTTCGGTGATCACCCGCAGGCCGCGGCGGTGGGCCTCTGATAGGAATTTTTTGAAGTCCCGCAGGGTGCCGTAGGCAGGGTGGATCTCGCGGTAGTCGGAGATATCATAGCCGTCGTCCCGCAGAGGGCTCGGGCAAAACGGCATGAGCCAGAGAGCGGATACGCCGAGATCCTGCAGATAGTCGAGTTTGCGCGTCAGGCCCTGGAAGTCACCGATGCCGTCATCGTCGCTGTCAAAAAAGCTTTTGACATGCAGCTGATAGATGACGGCATCCTTGAACCAAAGGGGATCTTCTTCCAATTCGGCGGTGCTTTTCGCGATACGGGCCATGGTCGTTCCTTTACACGAAATAATCGAAGTCGCGCTCGGTGCGCATCTTCCGGCGGACCCTGAAAATATGAGCCGGCGCGGCCTGAGGGTTGAGCTCGACGAAGTTGCGCCGGGAATGCCACAAGTAGCGTGCGTCGCTCAACAGGTCGTGAACCTGGAAGGGAGTATCGGCTTCAAGCCCCAGTTCGGCAAGCGGCAGCTCCAGCCAACCGGAATGGGTGTGATGGGGGTCCAGATTAACCACGACCAGAATGACATTGGAACGATCGGCCGTGTGCTTGCTATAGCAGATCAGCTGCTCGTTGTCGACGGTGTGGAAGCGCAGGCTTCGGTCGCTGTGCAGGGCAGGGTTGTCCCGGCGGATGCGGTTGATGCGGGCGATGAGCTCTTTGAGGCTGCCGGGGGAGTTGATGTCCCAGGCGCGGATTTCGTATTTTTCCGAGTTCAGGTATTCCTCAGTCCCGGGTTCGCGGGGCTGGTTATCACACAGCTCGAAGGCCGGCCCGTAGATGCCGTAGCTGGCCCCCAGCGTCGCCGCCAGGGCCAGCCGTACGATGAATGCCGGTCTTCCCCCGGTCTGGAGATACTCCGTCAGGATGTCCGGTGTGTTCGGCCATAGGTTGGGACGGAAAAATTCGATCAGCTCCGTCCGGGTGAGTTGGGTGAAATAGCGTTCGATCTCCCAGGCGGTGTTGCGCCAGGCGAAGTAGGTATAGGATTGGCTGAAGCCCAGTTTGGCCAGGCGGTGCATGACCTTGGGCCGGGTGAAGGCCTCCGCGAGAAAGATAACATCCGGGTGGGCCCGCTTGACATCGCCGATGAGCCATTCCCAGAAAACCAAAGGTTTGGTGTGGGGGTTGTCCACGCGGAAGATGCGGACGCCGTTTTCAACCCAGTACAGCACCACGCGCTTGAGCTCGTTCATGAGGGCTGCGCGGTCTTCGCATTCGAAGTCCAATGGATAGATATCTTCGTATTTTTTCGGAGGGTTTTCGGCGAACTGGACGGTTCCGTCCAGCCGCCGTCGAAACCATTCCGGGTGTTCGCGGACATAGGGGTGGTCCGGACTGCACTGGAACGCCAGATCCATCGCAACCTCCAACCCGTGCGATTCGGCCTGCCTTACTAACTTTAAAAAATCATCAAGTGTGCCCAGCTCGGGGTGGACGGAGGTGTGGCCGCCGTCAACGGCGCCGATGGCCCAGGGGCTGCCGGGGTCCCCTGGCCCGCAGACGGGAGCGTTGTTGCGGCCTTTGCGGTGGGTGCTGCCGATCGGGTGGATCGGCGGCAGGTAGAGCACGTCGAATCCCATTTCGGCGATATAGGGCAGCCGGGCTTCGCAGTCGGCAAAAGTGCCGTGGACCCCTGGGGTCGGTCCACTGGAGCGCGGAAACATTTCGTACCAGGCGCTGAACCGGGCCGTCACCGGGTCGACCACGACATTCAGAATTCTGGGGTAAAAGCTCATTCGGCGGCGCTCCGGCAGGCTGCGCTGCATGCGCGCAAGCAGCAGGGGGTCGAGCGCCAGGCGCGCTTTGGCGGGGGGGGGGATGTCCGAGCGCAGTTCATCGGCGCGGTTCCTGAGCCAGGTTTTATGCGGGTCCGAAGAGCGGAATGCTGCTTCCTCGACGAGTGCGGCACCCACCACCAGATCCGTTGCGACCTCCTGACCGGCCTCGATACGTTTGGTCAAGTCACGACGCCAGCTCTTGAACGGGTCCAGCCAGGCACACACGGTATAGACATAACGCCCCAGTTCGGTGACTTTGAAGGACGCTTTCCATTTATCGTTGGGAAAACCGTTCAGCAGAGTGGCGTGCCAGCGGGAAGAATGGTCGTGGCGGAACAGCAGAAGGCCAGAAACGGCATCGTGGCCGTCTGTAAAGATGTCCGCGCGCACCTTTACCTTTTCGCCCGGGACGCGCTTGATCGGAAACCTTCCGCCGTCGATTTCTGGCCGCACCCGGTCAATGACGACCCGATGGTTCAGTGCATTCGTCTGCATTCCGTTCGCTCTCCACTTTGTTCATTTTGGGCTCCGAATTGATGTGAACCGGCGGTGCACCGCCGTCCTTGCCGGCGCCGAAGTAGATCGTGCGGTGCGGGAACGGTATTTCGATGCCGAGTTCATCGAAGCGCTTCTTCATCCGGCGGTTGAACTCCCGGCCGACCGCCCACTGCCGGATCGGCTGGGTCTTGATGCGTGCCTTCAGGATGACCGCCGAGTCCGCGAACTGATCCACCCCCAGTACCTCGAGCGGTTCCAGAATGTCCGCTGCGAATTCAGGCTCGCTGCGCATCTCCTCAACGATGCCGCGACACACCTCGGCGACCTGATCGGTGTCTTCCCGGTAGGCGACCCCGATGTCTGCTAAATAGTAGGAAAACATCCGGGTCATGTTGGTGACGGTCTCCACCGAGCTGAAAGGGATCGTGTGCACATTGCCGGCGAGGTCCCGTAGGCGAATGGATCGAATGGAAAGGCCCTCGACCAGACCGCCGATGCCGGCCACTTTAACGACATCGCCGACCGCCACCGCATCCTCGAGGAGGATGAACACGCCGGTGATGATGTCTTGTACGAGTTTCTGGGCACCGAAGCCGACCGCCAGACCGATGATGCCTGCGCCCGCCAGCAGCGGGCCGATGTTGACACCGAATTCCGAGAGCACGATCATGACGATCATAACGCTTAGAACGATCATCAGTGCCTTGCGGATCAGAGGCAGCAGCGTGCGCAGACGGGCGCCGTGCGTTGGCGTGGCATCGGGTTTTTCTGATTTTGCCAGATAGTGTTCGGTCGCGATGTTGACAGCCTCCCATGTCACGGCCGCGATGATGGCGACCAGGAGCATGCTGAAAAAAAACCCCAGGAAGCGCATGGCATGGGCTCCGGCGAGCCAGCGGTGGGCGTCGACCTCCCACGCCCCTAAGATGGCTGCGGCGGCGACGAGAACAATTGCAGATCGGATGAGCAAAAAAACGATGGGAGCATAGCGGGTCAGCCGCTGCGCGACAATCGGGAACTTTCGCGCGATTTTCTGGCTCGCCGTGATATTTTCCACAATGCGGTTGCGCGTGGCGTTAATGGCGATCCGGACGACGAAGAGCACCAATCCGGACAAAACCGTCCCGCGTGCCAGATAGATAAACCCACCCGTGACGTCCAACCACCAGACCCCAAACGCCGCGACCAGGTAAACAATGGCCAGAATGTGCCAAACCCCGGCCAGGCTGCGGCGAATGCGGCGGCAGGCAGACAACGATGGCGTCGGATCCTGATCCGAGCCTCGGAGCCATGCGGCCACGCGGGCCCGATTCCCGAGAATGCAGACGATTATCATGAAAAGAAGGGCGAAGGCCAAGCCATCGAGAAGGATGGAGGTGGCGGTGACCGTCATCCCGAGCAAACGCCCGGTGCCAACCATCAAGTATCCGGATAGGGCGACGAGGACCAGGCGCCGTATCCACAGGAAAAGCGAGCGCGCGGAATCGCTTTTCAGAGGAGCGAGCCGCAATGCCGGAGACTCCGGCGCCAGCACCATGCGCGCCATGATTATGAACATGCGGCCCGCAACATAGACCGCGATTGCCTGGAGGGCGATTTTTAGGCCGAAAACCTCGGGCCGGACAAAAACGAAGCCCATCAACGCAACGATGACAAACACCGCCGGCGCGAAGAGCCTCCACGCGGTCCTGGCGAAGGCCGGCCCCACGGGGGTGCTATGATTCTGTCGGGCGCGATCCTCGATGCGCTTTAGGTACCGCGCCGACAACCGGATGGCTGAGAATTCCGCGACCCATGCCAACAACAGAATGAGGATGATGGGTAGGGCGCGTCGGCTCGATCGCATAACGTTTTGGGGGTCTGACAGGTTGTTCCGCACCCAGGCCGACACAGTCTTTCCATCCGGTATAAATCCGTCGAGAGATTGCAGGGCCATGGAAAATTTTTCCATGGCGTTCGAAACAGGCTCCACCAACCGCTGACTGAAAGGCCGATCCAGGGCGGCCGGGCTTACCCGGTCTTGCAAGGCGATCAAGCCGCGGATTTGCGCCAGCAGCTGCTCGCGTTCCTGGTCATTCTCGATCGTGGCGGCAAGGGTTTTCAAATCTTCAACCGCAACGGGTTCATCGAGACTTTTTGAAGGCGTTGTCGAAAAACTTTGTGCGGCGGCAGGATGGTAGGGAGAAAAGATAAAAAGAATGCCTGCAACGCTCAACAACAACCAGGCGGCGGTAAATTGGGCAAATGTTCGGGCGTGAAAGGATTTCAGTAGTTTTTTCATTTTCTTAATCGGTTGGGGTTCACCATCGATGCGATGGCAGCGCCGGCGAAAGCTGCCGCAGCAAACAAAGCGCTTTAAGTAAATGTGCGTTAACTAACATTAATAAACTATCCGTGCCGATTTGTCAAGGCGCGCGGCCCATTCCATTTCGCATTTGTCTCGCGGGAATTTTGCAGAGGCGCAAACGGAAAACACTGTGGGCAAGTGAGCAAACATGCCGCCGTCAAAGCATTCCGGCTCAATAGGACCTGCTCGGTTTGGATGCGGGAGGCCTCAGTCGAAAAACAAGCCAACAGATTGCACGCACTGTCTGCCAAGAGCACCTACACATTGCAAGTAAAAGTTGACAAACAAACTTAAGGAATAATTTTGAACATATTTCTTCGATCTCCGATCCTCGCTTAAACGGAACTGGCGCACTGCAGTGAGTCAGCATTCTCCGTTCAACAATCTGTTGGGTCTAATATGTGCCCTTGATCTTATCGACGCGGGCCAAATTTCCCGCAAGCTGCTGCAATCGAACTTTGTTGGCGAGTGAACCGGGGCCTTCGGCTGAGCCTTCGTAAGCAGACGGCGGCTAGCCCGGGAGAAGTGCTTGTCTTTGGTTGTCATTGAGAGGTTACCTGCACGGGCCTTCTCGCCAACACTATAACCATCGGGAGTTTGAAAATGAACCAGCGACGGGCAGACTGCCTGATATCGGCGGACGCTTTTGAGGCGATCATTTTCGACCTTGACGGGGTGATCACCGACACCGCCTCCGTGCATGCCGCGGCCTGGAAAGGAATGCTCGACGAACTGCTTCTGCAGCACTCCGCCAGGGAAGGGGTTCCATTCAAGGCCTTTGAAATCGATTCGGATTATCGAACTCACGTGGACGGCAAACCCCGACTCGACGGCTTGAAGAGTTTCCTGGGTTCCCGCGGGATTCAGCTGCCCGAAGGTGGGCCGGAGGACCGGCCAGGCGCCGACACGATCCACAATCTGGCCAAACGCAAGAACTCGGATTTCCTGAAACGAATTCAGGAGCAGGGCGTGAAGGTTTACGGATCGACGCGGGACTTGATCCACAGCGCCAAAAAGCATGGTTTGAAAACCGCCGTCATCTCTTCGAGCAAGAGCTGCGCTATGATCCTCGATTCTGTGAATCTATCAGAGCTCTTCGACGTGAGGGTGGACGGGGTTGATTCGGAAGTGCTGGGCCTAGCCGGCAAACCGGCTCCGGACATCTTCCTCGAGGCCGCCCGGCAACTGCAGGTGAAACCGGAGCGTGCGGTGGTGGTCGAAGATGCCGTTTCCGGCGTGCAGGCCGGGCGTGCCGGGGGGTTTGGTCTGGTCATCGGAATTGCCCGGACCGGCGGGAAAGAGGATCTGCAGGGCAACGGTGCTGATGCCGTGGTGCAAGACCTCTCGGAAATTTGCGTCGCCGCTAAGCGAAAGGAGAGGGAGCCGCTGCCTTCAGCCCTGGATGACTTCGAACGGATTTTACGCATGGCGCAGGGCAAACGCCTTGCGGTCTTTCTGGATTATGACGGCACACTGTCCCCGATCGCCGAAACCCCGGAACAGGCGGTGATGCCGGAAAATATCCGCGAAGCGGTTACAGAGCTATCCCGGCATTGCGCAGTAGGAGTCATCAGCGGGCGGGATCTCAAGGACGTTCAGGACAAAGTGCGCATGGATTCCATCGTCTATGCGGGCAGCCACGGTTTTGACATCGCCGGGCCGGAGGGCTTGCAGGTCGAGCGTACGGTCGGGGAGGAGTTCCTCCCCGTGCTCGACGCTGCGGAGCGGGAGCTTTCCGAGAAACTGGGCTCCATTCGAGGAGTGCTCCTCGAGCGCAAAAAATTCGCCATTGCCATTCACTACCGCCGCGTGATTCCTGAAACCGTGGGACGGGTTGAAGCGATCGTGGATGACATCGCCGGGCAGCACCCGGAGCTTAGAACGTCCTATGGAAAAAAGATTTTCGAACTTCAGCCGCAAATCGACTGGAACAAGGGTAAGGCAGTTCTCCTATTGTTGCGCACCCTGAAACTGGATGAAAAGGACGTGCTGCCATTCTACATCGGGGACGATGTGACCGACGAGGACGCTTTCCGGGTTTTAAAGGGACGAGGGGTCGGAATCGTCGTCCGCGACCAGCCCTATGCGACCGCCGCCGTCTACAGCTTGAAAAATCCCGATGAGGTGGGAGAGTTCCTCATTCGACTGATCCCTGTCTGCAGGAGGGCGTCATGAATTCCTGGAGCCTGATTTATGATGGGTTCGATCCGGAGAATGAAAGCCTGCGCGAGGCCCTCTGTACCCTGGGAAACGGGTATTTTGCCACTCGCGGCGCGGCACCCGAATCCGAAGCGGGGTCGATCCATTATCCCGGAACGTATCTGGCCGGAGGATACAACCGTCTGAAAACGAAGATCTCCGGGCGAGTCGTCGAAAACGAGGACTTGGTGAACATGCCCAACTGGCTCGTCACCCGGTTCCGTCCTGAGGGGGGCGACTGGTTCAATCCTCTTTCCGTCGACATCCTTTTCTACCGCCAGGAACTGAACATGAAGGAGGGCCTGCTTTGCCGAACGGTGAAGTTCAAGGACAAACAGGACCGGGAGACTACTTTGATCCAACGGCGATTCGTGCACATGGATCGCATGCATCTGGCCGCGCTGGAGACCACGATCGTCCCGGAGAACTGGACAGGCCGGATCCAGGTCCTTTCCGGCCTGGACGGAAGCGTGATCAACGCCGGGGTTAAACGCTACAAACAATTAAACAGCAAGCACTTGGAGCCCGTTGCGAGCGAGGCGGCGGATGACCAAACCGTCTTGCTGCTGGTGGAGACCAACCAATCCCGGCTCAGGGTGGCGCAGGCCGCTCGAACCCGACTCTATTCCGAAGAGCAATGGGTCGAGGGTGAACGCAAGTTGGTCGAACGACCCGGCTGCATCGGGCAGGACTTTTTCATCGATGCGGTCCAGCAGAAGCCTGTAACGATCGAAAAGATCGTCTCCTTTTTCACTTCCCGGGATTTTGCCATGTCCGAGCCTGCCCTGGATGCGGTGGAGGCCGTAGGACGGGCGGGACGTTTTGACGAACTGCTTCAAAGCCACCGGCTGCAGTGGGGCCATCTGTGGAATCGATGCGACATTCGGCTCGAAAACAGCGATCGGGCCCAGATAATCCTGCGGCTGCACATTTTTCATCTGCTTCAAACCATTTCACGAAACTCCATCGATTTGGACGTGGGGGTTCCCGCCCGGGGATGGCACGGCGAGGCCTACCGGGGACATATTTTCTGGGACGAGCTTTTCATCTTCCCCTATCTCAATCTGAGAATCCCTACGCTCACCCGATCCCTGCTGCTTTACCGCTATCGCCGGTTGAACCAGGCTCGGCTCGCGGCGCAGTCAGAAGGGTTCAGCGGCGCCCTCTACCCATGGCAGAGTGGCAGCAACGGACGCGAGGAGACTCAGCAACTCCATTTGAACCCGAATTCAGGCCGGTGGCTGCCGGATGACACCCATCTGCAGCGCCATGTGAATCACGCCATCGCCTACAACGTTTGGCAGTATTACAAGGCCACCGGGGATCGGGAGTTTTTAGCCACTTATGGTGCCGAGATAATACTGGAAATCGCCCGGTTCCTGGCCAGCATCGCGACCTTCAACCAGAAACTCGACCGATATGAAATTTTGGGAGTCATGGGTCCTGACGAATATCACCACGGGTACCCGGATTCGAAAATACCCGGCCTGAACAACAACGCCTACACGAATGTGATGACCGTCTATGTGCTGCAGACCGCACTGAAAGCCATCAATGCGCTTGCCCCAACCCGAAGAGAGGACCTCCTGAAGGCCCTTGGCCTGGAGCAGGCGGAGCTCTATCGCTGGCAGGATATCACCCGCAGGATGCGCGTCGTATTTCACGGGGATCAGATCATCAGCCAGTTCGAAGGCTACGATCAACTGCTGGAGTTCGACTGGGAAGGGTACCGGAAAAAATACGGCGACATCCAGCGGTTGGACCGGATTTTGGAGGCGGAAGGGGATACTACCAACCGCTACAAGCTATCGAAGCAGGCCGACGTTCTCATGCTCTTCTACCTTTTTTCGGCCGGGAAGATTCGAGAGCTCTTCACCCAGATGGGATACGACTTCCACCCCGAGAGTATCCCCAGAAACGTCGAGTATTATCTGCAGCGAAGCTCCAACGGCTCAACCCTGAGCAATATCGTGCACTCCTGGGTCATCGCCCGTTCAAATCGACCGCGTTCGTTGGAGCTTTTCCACAAGGGACTGGAGAGCGATGTGTCAGACATCCAGGGAGGCACAACCCATGAAGGCATTCATCTGGGCGCTATGGCCGGAACCGTTGATATTCTGCAGCGCTGCTACACGGGGCTGGAGTTTCATGACGACATTCTTTTATTGAACCCCAGCATTCCTCAGGGGCTGCCAAGACTCTCCATGAGAATCAAATATCGAGGCAACTGGTTTGACATCTCCGCGACACCGGCAGCCATGACCATCTCTGCAAACCGTTGCGAGCTGGAGGCGGCCAAGGTCTCATTCCAAGACACGGTCTACAAACTCGCGCCGGGGCAGACGTTGTCCTTTGATCTTAGAAAAAAGACATTGAAGGGGGTCGTCGATTGAAAACCGTCAGCAGGACGGTGGCACAAATGCATTTGATGTCTTCACCGCTGATGTTTCCCAACGGTGTTTTTACATTTGACAACGGAAGTTACGTGAACTATTGAAATCATATCAAGTATGTTAACACTAGCAAACCAAGTCAACTTCATGCTGTCCGGTAAGCAGATGAAAGAGCATAGATGAGCATTTCTAAAAAGTTAGCGGGATCAAAGCAAATCCAAGATAAATGAACCTTTTTACCGAAAGGATGAAAAGGTGTCGATTCATAGCCAAGCAGAGATAGGCACCAAAGAGCGGTTGGTAATCGTTTCCAACAGGCTGCCCATTTTGCTGAAGGAGGAAGCCGACGGGAGTTGGGCAGTCAAACCGGGGTCCGGCGGTCTTGTGACCGCAATGGCGCCGGTCTTGAAGGATCGCGGGGGCGTCTGGATCGGCTGGTCCGGTACGGAGGAAAAGAAGGGTCTGGACCAGGATTCGCTTTTAGGAGAGGCGGTTCAGGATTCCGGTTACACGTTCAAATCCGTAGCACTCAGTAGGAGTGAGTTGGACGGTTATTATTACGGATTTGCCAACGAAATTTTGTGGCCCCTATTTCATGATCTGCAGACGCGTTGCAACTTCGACCCCAATTATTGGGGCATTTACCAAAATGTAAATCGAAAATTCGCCAAGGTCATTTTCCATAACACCGGGAAAGATGATGACATATGGGTGCATGATTATCAGCTCATTATCGTTGGACAGGCACTGCGAGCGCTGGGCGTGACTTCCAAGATCGGGTATTTCCTTCACATCCCCTTTCCGCCGTTAGATCTTTTTCTCAAATTGCCGTGGCGGTTTCAGATTCTCGAAGCACTTCTCGCCTACGACCTTATCGGGTTTCAGACACAACGGGACAAGCGCAATTTCGCTCAGTGCGTCCGGGCTATGTTCAAGCACGTACCGGTCCGGGGCAAAGGAAGAGTGGTAACCACCGAGGTCAATCATCGCGAAGTTCGAATCGGCAATTTCCCTATAAGCATTGATTTCGATGAGTTTGCCGGCGAGGCCGAGCGCACAGCCGTCCGCCACAGGGCCAACGAAATCCGGGCCAATCTCAGCGCGGATTCGAACCGCCGGACGCTTTTGCTGGGCGTGGATCGGTTGGACTACACCAAGGGTATTCCCGAAAGGTTGGCAGCTTTCGGCAACACCTTGGAGCGTTTTCCGCAGCTGCGCGAGAAAATCAGTCTTATCCAAATTGTTGTTCCGAGCCGGGTGGACATCCCCAAATATAAAGATCTGAAATTGGAAATAGATCGGATGATCAGCAACATCAACGGAAAGTTCGCGCAAACCCACTGGGTCCCCATTCATTACATCTATCGCAGCGTCGATCGCGGAGAACTGGTAGCCCTATACAGGGCTGCCGACATTGCGTTGATCACACCGCTGAAAGACGGGATGAACCTCGTGGCGAAGGAATACTGCGCGTGCAATATATCCGAAGACGGAGTGCTGATCATGAGCGAATTTGCAGGGGCCGCTGCGCAATTGCATCCTGAGGCAATTCTTGTCAACCCCTACGACGTTGAAGAGGTAGCCGGCAGCATCGCTGCTGCTTGCGAAATGCCCTTATCCGAAAAGCGTCGGCGCATGAAGGCGTTGCGGCGCAAGATTCAAAAATCAGATATCTACTGGTGGGTTGATTCTTTCATCAAGGCGGTTTTTGCTTGCGACCTGAAAGTGTTGCCGCCTGGCGAGGAGTGCATGGCGACCGAAAGAAGCAAGCCGCCACATGGAGCCATATCACTTCTTGACGAGGAAGCGCAGCCGTTTATAAACTCGCTGTCAACCTATCGGCAGCTAACAGGCAGCGACGGTAAGACGTGAGACATAGTCACAACGACTGACAGTGGATCTACAGACGATTACGGAACATATTTACCATGCAAACCAGCTTCTTGGCTAAAAATGATTCGGCTCGTTTATGGCGAGCCGTCATCCTGCTCAGGAAAACTGAGAAAGGGACAGGCATGAAACCATTCATTTCGTCGGTGAGGCGTTCACAACAGCTCAAATGATCTTCCTCATCCCGCCAAAGCAGCTATTATGAATAACGCTTGCAAGCGGGCAGTTTCTGACTTATCGGTTTTGAAAACGCAGGCGGCCGTGGTAATTGGAAGCGTGCGGACACGATAGGGGGAATGGATGAGGGCGATAAAAATCATGCCCTGCCTGGACATGCAGAACGGAAGGGTCGTGAAGGGCGTCCACTTCGTCGACATCCGGGATGCCGGCGACCCGGTAGCCTGCCGCCTGGCCTGCTGCGATGCCGGGGCAGACGAGATTGCGCTTCTGGACATTACCGCCACGATCGAGGGGCGCGGCGTCGAGGTCCTGAACCCTTCTTGAGGGGCTTTACCCCGGCAATTCGGTGTTCCACCTTTTTTCGAGAGCGTAACGCCCTACCAAATCAAATAAATCCATTTTTTCGTGCAAGCGGATTTTTTCACATGCCACTGGAACCAGAATCGCCGTTCATCAAGATCGCCGTCCTCGAAAACCTGATCGAGGCTCAGTTGCTGGGCTCAATCCTCACCCAGTACGAAATCCCCCATCGGCTGCGCTCCTACCACGACACCGCCTACGACGGCCTGTTCCAGATGCAGAAGGGCTGGGGGGAAATCAGCGGCCCGCCCGGTGTCCGCCAGCAGATACTAGACGCTCTCGCCGAAGTGAGATCCCAGGCGGTGGAGATCCACGAGGATGAACCCGAGGGCTGAGACGGCCGGTCCTTCCAGGCCCGCTGCGGCGACAGCTCCCGGCCAGCGAAGGCTGCAAGCGGAAACGGCATGCGACCCAGCGAATTCCTGAAAACCCTTCGCGGTGAGCGGCCCTGCGATCTGCTTTTGACCCATGCCCGCATTGTCGATGTTTTCTCGGGTGTGCTCAAAGACGGCAGCGTGGCCGTCGCGGGCGGGAGGATCGTGGGCGTCGGCGACTACCCCGCCCGAGAGAGGGTTGATCTGGGCGGGCGCTTCATCGCCCCCGGGTTCATCGATTCCCATGTGCACATCGAAAGCGCCATGACCTGCGTCGGCGAGTTCGCCCGGGCCGTGGCGGTGCGCGGCACCACCGCGGTGGTGGCTGACCCCCATGAGATCGCCAACGTGCTCGGCTCCGACGGGATCCGCTACATGCTGGCCTCTGCGGAGAACCAACCGATCAGCGTCTTTTACACATTGCCCGCCTGCGTGCCGGCCACCGGGATGGAGACGGCGGGCGCGCGACTCAGCGCAGCCGAGTTGGAGCCGTTTTTTAAAGAACCGGGGGTCGTTGCCCTCGGCGAGATGATGAACTACCCCGGGGTGCTGGCCGGCGACCCGGACGTTCTGAAAAAAATCGAAGCCTCCCGCCGGCACGGCAAGCCGGTCGACGGCCACGCCCCCGGTCTTTCCGGGAAAGATCTCGCGGCCTATGTGGCCGCAGGCATCGGGAGCGACCACGAATGCACCACGGCGGCCGAGGCGCTGGAGAAGCTCGCGGCCGGCATGCAGATCATGATCCGCCAGGGCACCGGCGCCCGCAACCTCGAAGCGCTGCTGCCCATCGTGACCGAGCGCAGCTCGCGCCGGCTCATGTGGTGTACGGACGACCGCCACCCCCACGACCTGCTGACAGAGGGCCACATCGATTCCATCGTGGCCGCCGCGGTCCGCGGGGGCGTGGCGCCCGTCACCGCGATCCGGATGGCCACGCTGAACCCGGCTGAACGCTTCGGGCTTGCCCATCTCGGGGCGATCGCGCCGGGCCGGCAGGCGGATCTGGTGGTGTTCTCGGATCCCGCCTGCCGGCACATCGAAGATGTCTACGTTCGCGGCCGCCTCATCGCCAGAAACGGCAGGCTCGCCGCCGGGGTCCCAAACCCGGCCCCTCTGCCGGTCCCGCCGTCGATGAACGTAAAGCCCCAGGCATTGGAATTCAGTCTGCCGGCCGGCGGGCGGCGGGTCCGGGTGATCGAGCTGATCCCCGATCAGATCCTGACGCGCCAGTCGCTCGAGCCGGCTCCGCTCAAGGAGGGCCGGCTGGTTTCCGACCCCGGCCGGGACCTGCTCAAAATCGCCGTCGTCGAGCGCCACACCGGCAGCGGGCGCATCGGGTTGGGGATGGTCCGGGGCTTCGGGCTCAGGCAGGGGGCGCTGGCCTCCAGCGTCGCCCACGATTCGCACAACATCCTCGTGGTGGGCGCGACCGACGCGGAGATGCGCATGGCGGTGGGGGAGGTGGTGGCCATGGGCGGCGGGATCGCCGTCGCATCCGGCGGGAGGATAGCGGCCCGGCTGCCGCTGCCGGTGGCCGGGCTCATGTCCCTGGAGCCGGTTCAGGCTGTGAGCGACGCCATGGAGGAGCTCGTGCGTTCGGCCCGCGAACTGGGCTCCCCGCTCAAGGACCCTTTCATGACGCTCTCCTTTCTGGCCCTCCCGGTCATCCCCGAGCTGAAAATCACCGACCGGGGGCTGGTCGACGTGCAGCAGTTCCGGCACGTCGGTCTTTTCGTTTGACCCAAAGCCGCTTCGGATCGTGTCTGCCCGCAGATGGCGGGTCTCCGCCCAGGCCGGGGCCGCGGCGATTCGGCAATCGCCGTCGCAGTCGGCCCACGCCGGGCATCGCGGGGAGCAAGAGCGCCGGCAGGGACCGAGAGACGCTGTTGCGGCAGGGGTGCCGAATCAATCCTGGCGGAAGGGTCTGCCCAGCGCCGCCGGCGCCATCCCCGACAGGAAGCGCAGGAGTGCTGCGGTCCGGCTGCGCTGCGCCGCCCAGCGCCGGACGGATTCGCTCTGGGCCATGGACATGACCAGCAGGGTGAAGATCATCAGGGGGAAGGGGGCCACCTGGAACACCTGGGCCGGGATGGTAGGCAGCCAGCCCTGGAAATAAATGCCCATCAGCTGCAGAAAGGCGAACAGGTAGGCGCCGGCCGCCGCCTTGAGCGGGTGCCACCCTCCGAAGATGACCAGGGCGAGCGCGATCCAGCCGGTGCCCTCGGCGCCCTGGGGCCGTCCCCAGCCGGGCTTGGTGCAGAGCGAAAAGGTGGCGCCGGCCAGCCCCACCAGAAGCCCGCCGCAGACGGCGTAGAGCATCTGGATTTTTCGGGGATCAATGCCGCGCGCGTAGGCCGCCTGCGGGTTTTCGCCCACGGCCCGGAGCTCGAGGCCGGGGGATGTACGGTAGATGTACCACCAGGCGATGCCGATCAACGCCATGCTCACGTAAACCGGTAGCGGGTGGTTGAAGAGAACCGGGCCCAGAAACGGGATCTGGTTTAGGCCCGCGAGCGGCGCAGGGGAGGCCTGGGGCCCCGGCAGGCGGGAATAGGGGTTGCCGAGGAAATAGGCCAGGTCGCGCGTCATGAGGGTGAGCACGAACCCCACCGCCACCTGGTTTTGTCGCAGAAAGATGCTGAAGACGGCGACCACGGCGGCAACCGCCGCCCCCACCAGGGCGCCGGCGACAAACCCCGCCAATAGGCTCTCCGCCTTCAGCGCGACGACAAAAGCGGCCATGGCGGAGAGCAGGATGGCGCCGTCGAGAGAGAGGTTGATCAGCCCGGCTTTCTCGGTGATCGTCTCCCCGATGCAGGCCAGGACAATCGGCGCCGCACCGGCGATCACGCCCGCTACCAGTATGCTCAGGTAAAATTCGGTCACGCCGCCCCCGGACCGGGCGCTGCGCGTCCATCCGCCTGCTCCGCCTGCTTTGATCGGGTCTGCCGCCACCCGTGCATGCCGAGGGTTGCCAGCACCAGCGCGCCCTGGATGACGCCGCCGAGCGAAGAGTCCAGCTGGAGCATCATCGGCAGCTGGATGCTGCCGACGTTCAGGCAGGCGAAGAAAAAGGCCACCGGCGCCACCAGCCGGATGTCGTAGTTCGCCAGCATCACCACGAGCAGTGCGAGATAGCCGTAGCTGCTCGAAATGGCAGGGATGAGCCGGTGGTAGACGGCCGTCACCTGAAGATTGCCGGCCAGCCCGGCAAACCCGCCTGCAAAGAGCATCGCCAGCACCATGAGCCTGGACGGCTTGAGGCCGTACAAGAACGCAGCGCCCGGGTTGTGGCCGACGGCCTTCAACTCTAGACCGACCCAGGTGTAGCGCAGCATCAGGCCGGTCGCTACAAGGGCGGCCGCGACGATGGCCAGGGCTGCGGGCGGGATGCGCAGCAGGGCCGGTGCGTTCAGCCAGAGCGCGACGGGGAAAGTCTCCGTCCCGCTCATGGAGGCCACACCGGGTTGTTTCCAGGGCCCGAAGATAAGCCACAGCACGATCCCCTGCGCCACGAAATTGAGCCCCAGCCCCGCGAAGATTTCGTTGACCCCGCCCCGGGTCTTGAGAAACCCCGCGACTGCCGCCCACAGCGCCCCGCCCAGGGCGGCGGCGGCCAGGGAGAGGGCGATGAAGACCGGGCCCATGTCCGGGCTGCCGCTGCCGGCGCGCAGCGCCCAGGTCGCGAACACGGAGCCGATCATGATCTGGCCCTCCACGCCGATGTTCCACAGGCCGATCCGGAACGTGAAGAGCAGCCCGCAGGCGCACAGCGTCAGGGGGATCCAGACTTTGACCACGTGGGTGAACTTGCTCCACGAGCTCAGCGAGCCCTGGAAGAGATGGTAGTAGGCCTCCAGGGGCGGCGCCCCGGAGGCGATCAGCAGCAGGGATGTAAAAACAAGCACGACCGCTATGCTGAGCAGGACTTCGCGCGCTTGCGGCAGGACGCCCCGGCTTCCGGCTGAATCGTTTAAACCCATGGGCTCAGATCTTCCCGGCGATCGCTTTTCCCAGTGCGTGCAGATCGGTGGCCGCCGCAGCCGCGTCCATGACGACCTGGCCGTTAAAAAAAACCAGCACTCGGTCGGCCACCATGAGGATCTCATCCAGCTCGGGCGAAGAGAACACGATGCCGGCCCCCACCCGGCTGTAGGCGTGCAGGTGCCGCCAGACCCAGTTCACCGACTCCAGGTCCAGCCCGCGCGTGGGGTTTTCCAGAAGGAGCAGGCGCGGGTCAGGCGGCAGAAAAGAGAGCAGGAGCCGCTGCTGGTTGCCCCCGGAGAGCTCCTCGACCGGTGTCTGCGGGGCGCCCTTGATGCGGAAATTCCGGATCCGCCGGGCGGCGCCCTCCGCCGCCGCCCGGTAGGGGACCCGCAACGAACGGCGCTTTTCCCGGAGCGCCACGTGTTCGGTGATGGTCAGTTTCGGGATCAGGCCCTCCTCGAGGCGCGCCGAGGGCAGGAAGACCACCCCCAGCTCGTTGAAGCGATGGTAGTTGCCTTCAGGCACCGGTTGCCCGGGCAGTTCCACCGAGCCCGCCAGCGGCTTTTTCAGTCCGGCTGCCACCCGCAGAAACACCTCCTGGCCGCTGCCTTCGAGGCCTGCCAAGCCGACCACCTCTCCACGGCGGATCGCGACGCTGCAATCCACCAGCCCGGAGCGGCCGCCCGGGCAGGAGACCCGATCCATCACCAAAATCGCGCCGCCTGCCGGCTGTGCAGAGCGCGTCGGCGTGCGCGGGGCGGTGCCGAACATCATTTTAAGCAGCTGCTGCGTGTCGAACGGCCGCGCCATGCTGCCGGCCACCCGGCCCAGGCGCAGGACGGTCACCCGGTCGCACAAGGATTCCACATCCTCGAGCTTGTGGGACACCAGCAGGACGCTTTTGCCTTCCGCCGCCAGGCGTCGCAGGGCCGCGTAAAGCAGCTCTTTCTGGGCGGAGGATATCCCCGTGGTCGGCTCATCCAGGATCAGGAGCCGGATCCCCAGCGCCAGCAGCCGCAGCAGCTCGACCTGCTGGCGCTCGCCGACCGTCAGGCTGTTGGCCGGTGCCTCGGGGTTCAAACGGAAATGAAACGAGTCGGCCAGCTCCAGAAAGCGCGCCTTGAAGGAGTTCCGGACGAGCGAGACCCCTCCGGCCTGCCCCAGGATGAAGTTGTCGATGACCGGGAGCTGGGGAAAATCAAGGGGGTCCTGGTAGAGCATGCCGACCCCCAAGCCGACGGCCGCGGCCGTCGTGCGGTAGTCGACAGGGTTCCCGTCCACCCGCACCGACCCCCCGGTCCGGGCGGTGAACCCCGCCAGGATCTTCATCAGCGTGCTCTTGCCGGCGCCGTTTTCACCCAGGATGCCGTGCAACTCCCCGGGCAAGACCGTCAGGTTGACCCCGTCGTTGGCTTTGACGGGGCCGAAATGCTTGTGAATGTCCACCAGCTCGACGCGCATGGGAGCCTCGGCCGCACCCCGATTCGCATCCGATGGGGGCACCCGCAAGGGTTTGTGCAGCCCGCCTATTTCTTGGCACTGCTCTGCCCCTGCATGCCCTGCAGGAGCTGCTCCATGTGCCAGATCTGCTTGTCGCCGGCGGTTTCGCCGGCCCGCAGAAACACCTTGCCGTCCTGGTAGGCGAGCGGCCCTTTGAACAGGTTGACCGCCCCCGAGCCGAGGTCCTTGACGAACTTGTCCAGCTCCGCCTTGGCGCCTGCGCTCAGGGCGGCTCCGGGGACGAAGCCCACGATGCTGGTGTCGGGGTTGTTGATCTCCTTCCAATCCGGGCCGAGCCACAGCCACTCCTGCTTCCAGGTCTTGTCCCTAGCGGCCTTCAAAAAGGGGATGTACGAGGGGCCCCAGTTGAAGTAGGGCACCCCGAGGCAGACATCCGGGGCGCCCCGGCAGGCCCCGATATAGTCATAGGGGACACCCCAGACGTTCTTGCCCTCTTTCTTCTTTTGGCCGGCCACGGTGAGCGCCTCGGTGGTGTCGATGCCCGAAAGGACCACGTCATGGCCGGTGTTGAAGAAGTTCTGGGCCACCTGGGTCGGGTCGGAGGTCACGCCGGGGATGTTGAACCAGAAACCGATCCAGGTCACCTGGAACTTCAGGTCCTCGGGTTTCTTCTTGAGCACGGTTTCCCAGGCGTACCTGGCGCCCAGGTAGGCGGAGGCCGCCAGCCGGCGGGTCTCCTCGTTGATGAGCGGTCCCAGGTAGCCGATTTTGCCGGTCTGGGTGGTGAGGGCGGCCGCAAACCCCGCCATCATCTTGGCATACTCCATCTTGCCCATGAGGTTGCTCAGGTTGGGTGGGGCCTTGCCGGTGAGCACATCGTCGCCGGAGATGTGCAGGAAGTAGATATCGGGGTGCTGGCGGGCGGCCTCGCGGGTGCCGTCCTTCATGTCGTCGGAGTTGGCGATGATCAGCCGGGCACCCTTCTCGACCATGTCGTCCACCAGCTGCGGGATGGTGATCCCCGGCCGGTCCGCCGGGTTGACCTTGTCGATGTAGATCATCTTGGCGTCGGGAACCGCCTTTTCGACGTATTTGCCGCCTTCGTAGTGAGCCTGGCTCCAGCCGTGGTCATTGTAGGGGCCCACCAGCAGCAGGCCGAAGGTGAACGGCTGCCCGGCAGCGGCCACGCCCAACGGTAGGGCCGCGGCGATCAGCGCCAGAAATGTGAGAAACAGGAAACCTTTTTTCAGCATGGCCGCCTCCCAGGAGGGTGGAATGGGTGATCGGTTCGACGCGCTGCAGCAGTCGTGGCATATACCGGAAAGGTGCGGGCGGGTCAAGACGGCCGGACGCCTCGTCCCCGGCGGCCAGGGCGCAAGACGGAGGTTCACGGTCCGGCGTTTGCCCCTTTTGTCGATTGACAGCAGGGAGGGGAATCTGTACGTTCGCCGTGCCCCGACGCACCTTGCATCGGGCCTTGACCCGCTTGAACCGATCGATGATCAGAGGCGTGGGGAGGGGGTCGCCGGAAGCGGTCGATGTGTCGGGCACCGACTCACTTTCTACAAGGAGGCAGGCATGGATTACGGCAAACTGCGCGTCAACGGGAAACGACTGCAATCCGCTTTGGAAGAGATGGCCCGGATCGGGGCCACGCCCGGCGGGGGGGTCCAGCGGCTGACCCTCACCGACGAGGATCGACAGGCCCGCGACCTATTCGTCGAATGGCTGCGGGAGATCGACTGCGCGGTCACGGTCGACGAGATGGGCAACATCTTCGGCCGCCGGCCCGGCAAGGACAACTCGCTGGCGCCGGTGATGAGCGGCTCCCATATCGACTCCCAGCCCAAGGGCGGGCGCTTCGACGGGATCCTGGGCGTGATGGGGGCGCTCGAGGTGCTGCGCACCCTGCACGAGAACAAGATCCAAACCGAGCGGCCGATGGTGATCGTGGACTGGACCAACGAGGAGGGCTCGCGCTTCGCCCCGGCCATGGTGGCCTCCGGGGTGTGGGCCGGGGCCCTCGAGCGCGACTGGGCCTACGACCGCCGCGACATCGCCGGCAAACGCTTCGAGGACGAACTGGTCCGCATCGGATACAAGGGCGAGGCCACCTGCCGCAAGTTCCCGGTGCACGCCTACTACGAGCTTCACATCGAGCAGGGCCCCATGCTGGAGCGGCAGAAGAAGCGCATCGGCGCCCCCAAGGGGATTCTCTGCCTGCACTGGTACGACATCTATCTCACCGGCGAGGCCAACCAGGTGGGCCCCACCCCCATGGAAGGCCGGCACGATGCCCTGGTTGCGGCGGCGGAGATGATCCTCAAGACGAACCAGCTGCCGCAGCGCATGGGCGGCAACATGGTCGCGACCGTCGGCGAGCTCCAGAACCACCCGAATTCACGTAACATCATCCCCGACCGGGCGCACTTTACAGTGGACATCCGCTCCTGGGACGACGATCACGCCCTCAAGGCCTGGGACCTGCTGCGCCGGGATTTCGAGGAGATCGCCCGCC
The DNA here is from genome assembly GCA_046496215.1 of Desulfobacterales bacterium. Classification (GTDB taxonomy): domain Bacteria; phylum Desulfobacterota; class Desulfobacteria; order Desulfobacterales; family SpSt-501; genus SpSt-501. The sequence continues at coordinate 14,593 of JAWOHH010000027.1, read as the reverse complement.
GCCACGGCTGCCCGATCCGGATCGAGGAGACCTGGCGGGTCGGCCACTCCCCCTTCGACGAGAAACTGGTCCAGCGCGTCCTGGATGCCGCCACCGCGCTCGGCTACCCCAACATGCTCTGGGTCAGCGGCGCCGGCCACGACGCGAGCTACACGAACCAGGTCTGCCCCACGGCCATGATCTTCGTGCCCAGCATCGGCGGCCGCAGTCACGTCGAGGTCGAAAAAACCCGCTGGGAGGACTGCGAGGCCGGGGTGAACGTGCTGCTGCACTGCCTGTTGCCGGCGGCCATGGATAAATAGCCGGGGCTTCCATATTGACGGCACCCTGCAACTCTGCTAAAGCCGTCATCCATTCCACATTCCATCCGGGCTCAACCGACACGCATTTCAGCCGAAACACCGAGCGGAGGCTGGCAGAGGCCTCCGCTGACCACCAATAGGGGGTTCCACCGCACCACCGGAGCACCAGACCCAACCAAGGCAGGCTTTCACTCAACCGCAAAGGAGGTAGGCGCATGGGCATCGTTCGTGAAGTGAACGGCATGTTCGAACTCACGGAGGAGCTTCCCCGGAGCCAGTTCTACAACCGGGACCTCGCCCCCGTGAAGTTATCGAAAAGGACCTGGGGCTACTACGAGTACTTCTCCATGTGGGTCGGGATGAGCGTCTGCGTGCCCACCTGGATGCTCGGGGCCAGCATGATCGCGGCCGGTTTCGACTGGCTGACCACGGTTTTCACCATCTTTCTGGGCAACCTCATCGTCCTACTGCCCATGATCCTGGACTCCTTCGCCGGCACCAAGTACGGGATCCCCTTCCCGGTCTTCCTGCGATCGAGCTTCGGGCTCTTCGGGGCCAACATCCCGGCGCTGCTGCGCGGCATCATCGCCTGCGGCTGGTTCGGGATCCAGACCATGATCATGGCCTTTGCCATCGACGGGATCCTCTCGGCGCTCTCGCCCGGCTGGGGCGAGATGAAGGGCCTCGTGCCCTTCTTCCAGCTGCCGGCCCACACCGTCTGGGCGTTTTCCATCTCCTGGATCATCACGGTGGCGATCTGCTACGTCTCCCCCCCCTGGAAGGCCTCCCCAGGCATCCGCTGGCTGAACAACCTCTCCTCGCCGATCCTGATTTTAATCGGTGTCGGGCTGTTGTTCTGGGCCGTCAGCAAGGCCGGCGGGATGGGTCCCATCCTCGATCAGCCGCGCACCGCGCCCTGGTCCAAGTGGCCGGCGTTTCTGACCGCCATGGTGGCCTACTGGTCGACGCTGGCCCTCAATATCCCGGACCTGACCCGCTTTGCCCGAAGCCAGAAGGTGCAGTACTTGGGCCAGTCGCTGGGCCTGCCGCCCACCATGACGGCCTATTCCTTCTTCGGGGTGGCCGTGACCTCGGCCACGGTGATCATCTTCGGCGAGGCGATCTGGGACCCGGTCAAGCTCATGATCAAAACCGAGATCCCCTTCTTCATCTTCGTCGGCCTGATTTTCGTGATCCTGGCGACACTGACCACCAACATCACCGCCAACATGGTTGCCCCGGTCAACGACTTCATGAATGTCGCCCCCAAGTTCCTCAACTGGGAGCGCACCACAATCCTGATCGGCCTGATCGGCATCCTGATGCAGCCCTGGCGGTTTCTGGCCGACCCCAAGGCCTACATCTGGACCTGGCTGCTCGGCTACGGCGCCTTCACGGGGGGCATCGCCGGGGTGATCATCTGCGACTACTGGATCATCCGCAAACAGAAGCTCAAGCTCCACGCGATCTACGTCAAAGAGGGGTACTACAACTTCGCAACCGACAAGGTGAACTGGATCGCGGTGGTCTACGGCCTGTTCCTGGTGGCCGTCATGATCTTCCTGTGGTCCCAGAAGGCCATCCTGGGCGAGGGGTGGCCCTCCACCCTGACGGCCCTGGTGCTGGTGCTGGGGCTGCTGGCCGGGATCTACTTCTACGTGAGCAAGATCAAGGGCGTCAATTTTGCCGGAGTGCTGGCGCTCTTCACCGGGATCGCGGGCTCCCTGGTGCTCTCCATGGCGAGCGCCGCACTGGCCCAGTGGACCTGGTTCACCGGCGCTTTTATCGGCTATGCGGCCTACTACGTGCTCTACAAGGTCTGGTATGGCGCGCATCACCAGGAAGTCCCGGTCTGATCGGTTCAAGCCCGAAGGTGTGCGGATTGCCCGGAGCGGGTTGCTCTAAACACCCGTTCCGGGTGATTCATTTGGTGCAATCGCTGCGCAGGGGATGGGGGGGCGTGAGATGACGGCCTACGCACTGGTCTTCCTGGCGCTGGGGTGCTTCGGCGCGTTTCACGGTCTGAGCGCCCACGAAGCGCTGCGGTCGGCCGTGCGCGCGCGGCTCCGCATGGAGGCCGGCACCTATGCCGGGCTGCGTGCGATGGCCTCCTTCGGTCTTCTGGTGCTCTCGATTGTGCTCCTTTTCAACCTGGCGCCCGACACGCCGGTTTTGTTCGAACCCCTCATGGGCCCCTACGCCGTCCTGCCCGCCCTGTTCGCCTTCTGGATCGCCGGCTTGGCACTGAGGCAGGTGGCCAAGGCCGGCCGCCTGCCCCAGTTCTTCGGCTTCCGGGACTCCCCCAAAATCTTCATCTTCACCGGGGCCTTCACCCTCTGCCGGCACCCCATGTACACCGGCTGGCTGGTGGCGAGCTGGGGACTTCTGCTGAGCAAACCCCACCTGCTGACCGTCTTCTACAACCTCGTCCTCACCGTGCTGGTCGTCCTGATGGCTCGACAGGAGGAGACGCGCATGATTGCGCTCTTCGGCGACAAATACCGTGCCTATCGCAGGCAGATCCCTTTCATTCTTCCCTACGGTTTTTTGAAGTCGCAGATCCGCGAAGAGGGCGTCCCCCGGTTTTAAAGTCACCGCGCGTTTTTGCGTTTTCCGTCATCGAAACACCCATATTTCATCGGCTCCAATCTCAACTGATTAACGGTCTCGAAATCGAATGGACATGTTCTATAAAATCTCCCTTGCCTCTCTTTGCCGGAGAGCGTCCTGATAATTGCAAGACCGTTAATCATGCCTGAAAAGTGAAATAATTTTTATCATTTTTCGCTTGCTTTTGATCGGTTCTTTTTGATAGAAATCGGCCCGGTTTGAAAATTATCGAAATCATTCAAAGCGAAAGAGAGGAGAATGGAAATGCCCAAAAAGAGAGCCTTCGACCATGCCAAACTCATCAAAATGATCGACGATGAAACATCCCAGGCCGAGATCATGAAAAAGATGGGGTTCAAAACCTCCACCCAACTCAAGACCGCTTACATGAGCGCGCTGATTGCGGAGGGGAAGGTGCCGGCCATCAAAGGCGGGCGCGGGGCCAAGAAAGCCGCCAAGGCCAAAGCCATCGGCGTCGGCAAAAGAGGCAGCATCATCATCTCGAAGGAGATGGTGCAAAGCCTCGGGATCGGCGGCAAGGACAAATTTACCGTGCGCAAAACCAAAATCGGGATCGCTTTGAAAAAATTCGAAAAGTAGATATCATCCAGCAGTTTGATTTCAAAAAAGAGCGGGCGAGCTTCTCGCCCGCTCTTTTTGTTCAAACTACCGCGTCATGTTCTCCGACAACCCCAAAGCCCCCATCGCCTGGTTGAACGTGTGTTTGATTCGAAAGGCGGTTTATCTTGAAAAGATCAAAGATAGTTTGCTATGAGCGCCAAATAGGGAAGACTATGTGACGTGGCTGAGAATGTGACAAAGAATCCGGCCGCCGGTGGCGGTCCCGAGGAGTACACCTCGGTGCGCATACGGCGAATCTGGCGATGGTCGTTGCTGTTTCTTGGCATCGGCCTGATTGCCGGCGCCGGTGCGATCGCCTTCGATTACCTGACCCAACTTGGGCTGCGGGTGTTCCTGGACGGCATGGCGGGGTACCGCCCCCTGCCGGCACCCGGTGAACAGCACCTGTTCACGCCATCGACAACCGTCTTCAACCGCTGGATCTTGTTGATGCTTCCGGCACTGGGGGGGCTCTTGAGCGGCTGGCTGGTGTTCAGATTGGCCCCGGAAGCCGAGGGCCACGGGACCGATGCCGCCATTCAGGCCTACCACGTCAAAGGCGGATTTATCCGCGGCCGAGTGCCTCTCGTCAAAATGGTTTCCTCTGCGATCACGTTGACAACGGGTGGCTCCGGCGGCCGCGAAGGACCCATCGCCCAAATCGGCGCTGGGTTCGGCTCCTTTCTGGCGACACGGCTCTGCCTCTCGTCTCGTGAGCGCCGGATCATGATGGCGGCGGGCATCGGTGCCGGTGTCGGCAGCATTTTCCGCGCCCCGCTCGCCGGCGCACTATTCGCCGCCGAGGTTCTTTACCGGGACCCGGAGCTTGAACACGAGGTGATCATACCGGCGGGGATCGCCTCGGTCGTTGCTTACTGCGTTTTCTGTATGGTGCGCGGCTGGGGGGCCCTGTTTCAATCGCCCCACCTCACCTTCCAAAATCCGCTGGAGCTTGGGCCATACACCGTCCTGGCGTTGGTGCTGGTGGCCGGGGGGGGGCTCTATGTCAACTCTTTTTACGGTATCGCCGGCGCCTTCGAACGCTTGAAGATCCCCCGTCCTCTCAAGCCGGCGATTGGAGGTTTGTGCACCGGTCTGATCGGATTTTTCTGGCCGCAGACATTGTCCTTCGGGTATGGATTTCTGCAGCAGGCCCTCAACGGCGAGCTCAGCACGGCTTTTCTGCTGGTGCTGGCCGTGGGCAAGATTTTTACCACCTCCTTTTCCATTGGGTCGGGCGGCAGCGGCGGCGTGTTCGGCCCATCCATGGTGATCGGCGGTGCGCTGGGGGGAGCCGTCGGGCAGCTGTTTCACCATCTGCTGCCAGGCGTGGTCGGTAATCCGGCGGCCTTTGTCGTCGTGGGAATGGCGGGGTTTTTCACTGCGGTATCCAACACGCCGATTTCCACCATAATTATCGTCAGCGAAATGACCGGCTCCTACCACCTCCTGCTGCCCAGCCTGCTGGTGTGTTCGATCGCCTACGCCGCATCACGGCCGTGGACGATCTTCCGCAGCCAAGTGAAGAACCGAATCGACTCGCCCGCCCATGCCGGCGAGTTCTTCGTCGACGTGCTGCAGGCGATCAGGGTCGAAGATGTGATGGACCGGGTGCGCAAGGTGACGATGATCCCGGAGGGCATGCGATTCGTGGATTTCAAAACCCATTTTGCGCTGACGGACCAGCACTATTTTCCCGTCATGGACGCGCAGGGCAGACTGAAGAGCATTTTTTCCATCAACGACGTGCGGGCCGTGCTCTTCTCCCCGGACATCGAGCGGCTGGTGGTCATGAAGGACATCGGCACCTCCGACATCATCGCCACGACACCCTCCGAGGACCTCAATTCGGTCCTCAAGAAATTCACCGTGAAGAACATCGACAGTCTGCCCGTGGTGGCGGATGCGGATCCCGGGGACTTGATCGGCATGCTGAGCCGCCGGGAGGTGATCGCCTACTACAACGAGAGACTCCAGGAGATGAAGGCGCGGGTTACGTAGCCTGCAGGGCCTTGCGAACGGCTGCGGCCATGTCGTGGATCAGGATCGGCTTCATCACCAGGGCCTTGATCCCCCGCTGCCGGGCGCGCTCCGGGTCGATGCCCTGACTGTAACCGGTGCAGACCACGATCGGTATGTCCGGCCGGATGCGCATCAGCTCCTTGGCCAGCAGATCCCCGGTCATGCCGGGCATCGTCTGGTCGGTGACGACGAGGTCGAAGTGATCGGGTTTGGCGCGGAAAAGCTCCAGGGCTTCGAGCGGGCTGGTGCGTGAAACGACCTGGTATCCCAGGCGCTCCAGGATTTTCCCCCCGATGTCCACCAGCATTTTTTCATCGTCGACGAACAGGATCCGCTCAAAGCCCCCCACGATCGGCTCCGGCGGTTCCGCCTTGCGGGGCAAGGCCCGGTCGACCCTGGGCAGATAGACGTGGAAGGTCGTTCCCTGCCCCGGAGCGCTTTCCACCTTGATGGCCCCGCCGGATTTCGAAACGATGCCGTGCACCACGGCGAGGCCGAGGCCGGTGCCGACCCCCTTTTCCTTGGTCGTGAAGTAAGGGTCGAAGATCCGCTCGAGGACCTCCGGCGTCATGCCGTAGCCGGTGTCCTTCACCGAGACGCGCACGAAGGCGCCTGCATCCAATTCGATGAAATGCCTCTTCTGGACCTGGTCGATCTCGATGTTCCGCACATCGACCTCCAGGACTCCCCCCCGCTCGCCGATCGCATGGACGGCATTGGTGCAGAGATTCATGATGATCTGATGGAGCTCCACCGAGTTTGCCAACACCGCCCCTGCGTCTTCGGGGATCCGGACCTTCATATCTATGGTCGACGGGATGGTCGCCCGCAGGAACTTGATGGCCTCTTTGACCACCGCCCCGAGTTTGACCGGCGCCCGCTCCTCATCGGTCTGACGGCTGAAGGCGAGGATCTGCTTGACGAGGTCCTTAGCCCGGTTGGCCGCGATCAGGGCTTGGTTGAGTTCCCCCGCGCAGACCGCTGAGGCGTCGTTGAGCACGGCCAGCTCGGTGTAGCCGATGATGGCCGAAAGAATGTTGTTGAAGTCGTGGGCGATGCCCCCGGCCAGCGCCCCGATGGCCTCCATTTTCTGAGCCTGCTGGAGCTGGGTTTCGAGCTTGAGCTTCTCCTCCTCGGCCCGCCGCGTGGCGGTGAGGTCGATCAGGATCCCGCGCACGCCGATCGGGGTCTCGCCCCTCCAGACCCGGTTGGCGTGGATCCCGACCGGGAAGCGGGAGCCGTCCTTTCTGACGGCCGTGTATTCCCGGCGGGGCATTTTTTCACCCTGCACGTTTTGGATGATGTCGCGCGCGACGTGCTCCCGGTCCTCGGGGGCGAAGGCGTCCAGGACGTTGAAGCCCGCCTTGACCTCCTCCGGGCTGTAGCCGAAAAGGGCATAGGCATTGCGGTTCAGGTAGGTGAGGTTTCCGTCCAGGTCCACCTCGAAGATCACCTGCGGCAGGGAATCGGCGAGTTCCCGGTACTTCTTCTCGGTCTCCCTCAGGTTCTCCTCGGCCTGCTTGCGGTCGGTGATGTCGCGAAAAACCCCGAACAGCTGAGTCTTCCCCTGGTATTGGATCGGCACGCCCGAGGACTCGACGTGCACGAGCTGACCATCCAGGGTCAGTACCCGGTGGGAGCGCGGCGGCGCAATCCAGTTTTCGTTCATCCCCCTGGCGATCCGCGCCGCCGATGCCGCCCGGTCCGCGGGGTGCACCAGGTCCAGGTAGCTTTTGCCGATCAGCTCCCGCTCGTGGCCCGCCCGGAAGAGTCGGACGGCCGCCGGGTTCGCATAGGTGATGATGTCGCCGCAGCGAACGAGGATGGCGTCGGTCGAGGCCTCGACGATTTGGCGGTAGCGGTCCTCGCTCTCGCGCAGCGCGTTCTCGACCGCTTTTCGTTCCGTGATGTCGCGGGTGATGGAGAGGATGATCTCCTCCCCGTTCAGCTGCAACCTCCGGGCGGACATCAGGCCGATGCCGATTTCACCGTTTTTCCTGCGAAATGCAGCTTCCAGGTTCTCGACGAAGCCCTCCTGCGAGAGGCTCCTGACCAACCGCTCCCTGTCCTGCGGGTCGTGCCAGATCTTCAGGTCGATCGAGGTCCTGCCGATGGCCTCCTCGCGCGTGTAGCCCGTCAGCTTCGTGAAGCCCTCATTGATGTCGATGTACATGCCGTCCGAGAGCCGGTTCAGATTGATCGAGTCCGGGCTCGTCTGGAAGGCCATCCTGAACTTCTGCTCGCTTTCCGCCAGCGACTCCTGCGCCTTTTTCCGGCCGGTGATGTCGTGCACAATCGAGTACAGCAGGGTTTTGCCCTCCCGCGTCAGGGGGCCGCTGTAGACCTCGACATCGCGAACCTCGCCGTCGGCCCGGCGGTGCTTGAAGAAAAAATTGTTGCGCTTCTGCTGCCGCGCCAGCTCCATTTTCGTGAAGACCTCTTCACGGGTCAGCGTGTTGATTTCATCGATTGTTTTCTTTCGAAGATCGTTGCGGCTCCAGCCATAGTAAGTGCACGCGGCGGGGTTGGCATCGACGATGGCGGAGCTGTCGGGGTCGATCAGCAGCATCACGGCATGGTTGTTCTCGAACAGGCTCCGGTAGAGCGCCTCGCCCTCCTGGGGTGCCGCCGGCGAACCTTCGGGTCCTTCCATGCCGCCGCCGGCTGTTGGGTTTTCGGCCAGTCGCCGGGTGGGTTCCGGTTGCTTTTTCATAGCCTCAGCCTTGGTTTTGCCAGCGGGTCGTTCTGGTCGAAATCAAACAGGTCCATTCTATCACAGATGGTGCCCGGCCGCCAAAAATTGTGCCGTCGGGCGCCGCCGCGCTTCCGCCCTCCGCCCGGCCGGGTGTCCAGTTCGGGGTTGCAAAGCGGCGCGTTTTGGCCTAATCCGGGGTTCGGCAGCCTGCGGCCGGCGCCATCGCCCCGTGCCGGCGTTCAGCCCCGCCGGCGCACTGCCCGAATCGAGTCATCCATCAACCGGGAGGTCAGACCATGCAGACTTCAGTGCCCAGGAAACCCGAGCGGTCCGCCAGCTTCACCGTCAAGAGCGGGCTTGCGCAGATGCTGAAGGGCGGCGTCATCATGGATGTGGTGTCGGTGGAGCATGCCGTCATCGCCGAGGAGGCCGGGGCCGTGGCGGTGATGGCCCTGGAGCGGGTGCCCGCCGACATCCGCGCCCAGGGAGGGGTGGCGCGGATGTCCGACCCCGGCCTGATCCGTGAGATCATGTCGGCTGTCAGCATCCCGGTGATGGCCAAGTGCCGCATCGGCCATTTCGTCGAAGCCCAGATCCTGGAGGCGATCGGCGTGGACTACGTTGATGAAAGCGAGGTGCTGACCCCGGCCGACGAGGTCCATCACATCGACAAGCACTCATTCGGGGTGCCGTTTGTCTGCGGCTGCCGCAACCTGGGCGAAGCCCTGCGCCGGATCGGGGAAGGCGCGGCCATGATCCGCACCAAGGGCGAGGCGGGGACCGGCGACGTGGTGGAGGCCGTGCGCCACGCGCGCACGGTGCTCGGGGAGATCCGGGCGCTGGCGTCAACACCCGACGACGAACTGATGAGCTTTGCCAAGGGCATCGGCGCGCCCTACGAACTGGTCCGGCAGGCCAAAACGCTGGGGCGGTTGCCGGTGGTCAACTTTGCTGCGGGCGGGATCGCCACCCCGGCCGACGCCGCGTTGATGATGCAGCTGGGGGTGGACGGGGTCTTCGTCGGTTCGGGCATCTTCAAGAGCAGCGAGCCGGCCAAGCGGGCCAGGGCCATCGTGCAGGCCACCACCCACTTCCGTACCCCCGACATCCTGGCGGAACTCAGCACCGGCCTGGGCGAGCCGATGTCCGGCATCAGCGTCGCCGGCCTGACGGATGCGCAGCGGATGGCCGGACGGGGCTGGTGATTCAGGGCCGGGAAACGGGGCAGGGGGGGGTGGGATGGAGCTCGGGGTGCTGGCCCTGCAGGGGGCCTTCATCGAACACATCCGGCGCCTGGCCGAACTCCAGGTCGCCTCGCGCGAGGTGCGACTGCCGCAAGACCTGGAGGGGCTCGCGGGCCTGATCCTGCCGGGCGGCGAGAGCACCGCCATCGCCAAACTGATGGCGGCCTGCGGCCTGGTGGAGCCGATCCGGCGCTTCGCGGCCCGGCATGCCGTGTGGGGCACCTGCGCCGGCATGATCCTCCTGGCCAAGGATGTCGGGCGCGACCCGCCGGTGCTGGGCCTCATGGACATGACCGTCGCGCGCAACGCCTTCGGCCGCCAGATCGACAGCTTCGAAGTGCCCCTGGCCGTGGACGGCCTGGAGGAGGGGAGCACGCGCCTGTTCCCGGGGATTTTCATCCGGGCGCCCCGGCTGGCGGCGGTGCGCCCCCCGGCGCAGGTCATCGCGCGCCTTGCGGACGGAACGGGGGTTGCCGCGCGCCAGGGGCGGCTGCTGGCCACCGCGTTTCACCCCGAACTCTCCGGCGACCTGCGCTTCCACCGCTATTTCATCGAGATGGTTGGGTCCTGAAAGCGGCTACTCGAACTGGCTCACGTCGCCCGCGCCGCGGCGGATCACCTCAGGGGTGTCGTCGATGAGGGAGATCACGCTGGAGGGCTGGCCGGAGACCGCGCCGCCGTCGATGACGATGTCCACCCGGCGGCCGAAGTGGTCGTGGAGCAGCGAGGCGTCGACCAGGTCCGAGCCGTCCGCCCGGGTCGCGCTGGTGGTGATGATGGGGTTGCCCAGCTCCCGCACGAGCGCCAGGCAGATGGCGTTGTCGGGCACGCGGATCCCCGCCGTCTTGCGCTTGGTGAGCATGATCTTGGGCACCAGCCGGGAGCCTTCCAGGATGAAGGTGTAGGGCCCGGGCAGCAGCCGGCGCATGGTGCGATAGGCGTAGTTGGAGACCTTGGCGTAACGGCTGATGTGGGTCAGGTCCGAGCAGATGAAGCTGAAGGGTTTGGCGTGGTCCCGGCGCTTGAGCTGGTAGATCTTTTCGATGGCCTTCTGGTTCATCAGGTCGCAGCCGATCCCGTAATGGGTGTCGGTCGGGGAAATGACGATCCCTCCCTGCCGGAGAGTGTCGACCACTTTCCGGATCAGTCGCAGTTGCGGGTTTTCGGGGTTGATGCTGATCAGCATGCCGCCAGCCGTTCAGGTGTGGACGCAACGTGGTGTGCCGCAAAAAAAAACAGTTTATCACCAAACCGTCGAAAGTCAATTCAAAAAAGCCTCAACCGGTCGGAATTATTTAATCTTCTCTGCTTGTTGCACGCCCCCTCGATGTCGCAAATAAGCATTGCCAAAAGAGGGGCCTTCTGTTATTTCGGGTTCACTTTTTGGCGGCGGCGCAAGACGACCGAATTAAACGTCCATCGATTCCTGGATCCGGACCCGCGAGGAGGACCCCCCCGATGCCCCATCCGCTGTTGGAGGAAGCCTATTCATTCGACGACCTGCTCCTGATGCCCTGCTACTCGAATGTGCTGCCCAAGGACGTCACCGTGAACACCCGCCTGACGCGCTCCATCCAGCTGAGCATCCCCATCGTCAGCGCGGCCATGGACACCGTCACCGAGGCCGATGCCGCCATCAGCATGGCCCGCGAGGGGGGCATCGGGTTCATCCACCGCAACCTGGACATCCAGACGCAGGCGATCGAGGTCGACAAGGTCAAGAAATCGGAGAGCGGCATGATCGTCGACCCGGTCACGATCCACCCGGACCAGAAAGTGGCCGAGGTGCTCAAGCTCATGGAGCAGTACCGTATTTCCGGGGTGCCGGTCGTCAAGGGCGATCAACTGGTCGGGATCGTCACCAACCGCGACCTGCGCTTCGAGACGGACATGGAGAAGCTCGTCGCCGATGTCATGACCAAAGACAATCTGGTGACCGTGACCGACGGCATCGGCCTGGAGGAGTCCAAGAAGCTGCTCCACAAGCACCGCATCGAGAAGCTCCTGGTGGTGGACAAGCGGGGCCGCCTGACCGGCTTGATCACGATCAAGGACATCGAGAAGATCAAAAAATACCCCAATGCGTGCAAGGACGGCTTCGGCCGGCTGCGGGTGGGCGCCGCGGTGGGGGTGGGGGCCGACATGGAGGAGCGCGCCGAGGCGCTGCTCAAGGCCGGTGCGGACATCATCCTGATCGACACCTCCCACGGCCACTCCCAGAACGTGCTCGATTCGGTGAGACGCCTGAAATCCACCTTCAAGGAGATCGAGGTCATCGCCGGCAACGTCGCCACGGCGCAGGGGGCCGAGGACCTGGTCAAGGCCGGCGTGGACGGGGTCAAGATCGGCATCGGACCGGGCTCCATCTGCACTACGCGGATCGTGGCCGGCGTGGGCGTGCCGCAGCTGACGGCCATCCTGAACTGCCGGCCGGTGGCCGACAAGACCGGGGTGCCGTTGATTGCCGACGGCGGGATCCGGTTTTCGGGGGACCTCACCAAGGCCCTCGGGGCGGGGGCCCACAGCGTGATGATCGGCGGGCTGTTTGCCGGCACCGAGGAGAGCCCCGGCGAGCTGGTCCTCTACCAGGGCCGCAGCTACAAGGTTTACCGGGGCATGGGCTCCATCGAGGCCATGAAAAAGGGCAGCAAGGACCGCTACTACCAGGGTGACGAGAGCGAGGGAGACAAGCTCGTGCCCGAGGGGATCGTCGGGCGGGTGCCCTACCGCGGATCGCTGCAGGCCAACATCTTTCAGCTGGTGGGCGGGCTGAAGGCCGGCATGGGCTACTGCGGGTGCCGGAGCCTCGAGGAGCTGCGGGAGCGGGCGCGGTTCATCAAGATTTCCGCCGCCGGCATCCGGGAGTCCCACGTGCACGATGTGATCATCACCAAGGAGGCCCCCAACTACCGCTTAGAGTAGCGCCGGTTCCGCCGGAGGTCCAATCTCTGCGTTGCTCTGAGAAACTTTTTTAGCACTTGACCCTGGCCCGGAATTCAGTTGGCTCCAGAGGATATCCATGGCCGAATTCGTTCACCTGCACGTCCACACCCAGTACAGCCTGCTGGACGGCGCGATCCGGATCGACGATTTGCTCCGGCTCACGCGCGAATACGGGATGCCGGCGGTCGCCACCACGGACCACGGTACCCTCTTCGGCGCCATCGAGTTCTACGACAAGGCAACCCAGGCCGGCATCCACCCGGTCATCGGCTGCGAGATGTATCTCGCCGCGCGCAGCCGCTTCGACAAGAGCTCGGCCGACAGCCGGGATCTCTGCCATCTCATCCTGCTGGCCGAGACTCAGGAGGGCTACCGCAACCTGTGCCGCCTGGCCACCGCCGCCCAGCTGGAAGGCTTCTACTACAAGCCGCGGATCGACCGGGAGCTGCTGCAGGAGTGCTCGCGGGGCCTGATCGGCATGTCCGCCTGCCTGCACGGGGAGATCCCGCGCCGGATCCTGGAGGGTCGGATGGAGCTGGCCGACCAGGCCGCCCGCACCTACCTCGCCCTGTTCGGGGAGGACCGCTTTTTCCTCGAAATCCAGAACAACGGCATCGCCGAGCAGGATCGGGTGAACCAGGCCCTGATCGATATGAGCCGCCGCCTGTCCATCCCGCTCGTGGCCAGCAACGACTGCCACTACCTCTCCCGCGAGGATGTGCGCGCCCACGACGTGCTGCTCTGCATTCAGACCGGCAAGACCATCCACGACGCCGAACGGCTCAAGTTCCGCACCGACCAGCTCTATTTCAAGCCGGCATCGGAGATGGCGGCCTTCTTCAAGGAGACCCCGGCGGCGCTTTCCCAGACGGTGGCGATCGCCAACCGCTGCCGCCTGGAGTTCGACTTCAAGACCTATCACTTCCCCAATTTCGACACCCGCGGCGCCCAGGGCGTAGAGGCGCATTTCGAGGAGAAGACGCGCGCGGGCTTCGACCGGGTCATGGCCCGGGTGCGCGACAAAAACCCGCAGGTCGACGAAGCGCTCTACCGCCAGCGGCTGGACTACGAGATCGGCGTCATCAAGGACATGGGCTTTCCGAGCTACTTCCTGATCGTCTCCGATTTCATCCGCTTTGCCAAGGAGCGCGGCATCCCGGTCGGGCCGGGGCGGGGGTCGGCGGCGGGCAGCCTGGTGGCTTATAGCCTGGGCATCACCGACCTGGACCCGATTGCCCACGGGTTGATCTTCGAGCGCTTCCTCAACCCCGCGCGCAAGAGCATGCCGGACATCGACGTGGACTTCTGCATCGACGGCCGCGAGGAGGTCTACAAGTACGTCGTCGACCGCTACGGCGGGGGGGACTACGTCGCCCAAATCATCACCTTCGGCAAGCTCAAGACCCGGGCGGTGATCCGGGACGTGGGGCGGGCGCTGAACATCCCCCTGGCCGAGGTGGACGCGGTCGCCAAGATGGTCCCCGATGTGCTCAACATCAGCCTCGACGAGGCACTGGAGCAGGAGCCGCGGCTGCGGGAGCTGGTCGCGCAAAAGCCGGAAATGGGGGACCTGCTCCAGATCTGCCGGGTGCTGGAGGGGCTGCCGCGCCACGCCTCCACCCATGCCGCCGGCGTGGTGATCTCGGACCGGCCGCTGATCGAGTACCTGCCGCTCTTCCGCGGGAAGAAGGGCGAGGTGATCACCCAGTTCGACATGAAGATCGTCGAGAAGATCGGGCTGGTCAAGTTCGATTTCCTGGGCTTGCGCAATCTGACGGTCATCGCCGGCGCTCTCGAGCTGATCAAACGCCAGGGCAAGACTCCCCCCGACCTCGACAACCTCGATCTCGACGACGAGGCCACCTACCGCCTGCTCTCCTCCGCGGACACGACCGGGGTCTTCCAGCTGGAGAGCTCGGGCATGAAGGACCTGTTGGTGCGGCTCAAGCCCGGCTGCTTCGAGGACGTGGTGGCCCTGGTGGCCCTTTACCGCCCCGGCCCCATGGAGAGCGGGATGATCACCGATTACGTCGCCCGCAAGCATGGCCGCCGCGCCGTCGAGTATCTGGTGCCCGAGCTTGAGCCGATCCTCAAGGAGACCTACGGGGTGATCGTCTACCAGGAGCAGGTGATGAAAATCGCCGGCGCCCTGGCGA
>JAWOHH010000004.1:0-40747 GCA_046496215.1 Desulfobacterales bacterium | reverse complement strand
CGCTTGAACTCCTCCTGGGCCAGGGGGGTGGGGATGGCGTCGATCACGTTCAGTCGGCCCAGGGGTCCCACGCGGTAGGAGCCCTCCGGCCAGCCCTGCTTGCAATAGTGCGGGAACTTCAAGAACGACCAAGGCTCCACGTGCTCGGCCACATGGGTGAGGTAGTCGCGGGGGTGAAACTGCTCGAGCCGCCTGCCGGCGGGGTCGCAGATGCGGATCTCGCCGTCGTAAAGGGAGAGCCGCCCGGCCGCGTCGACCATCCCCATGTAGTTGGACGGGAACGAGGCGAAGCGCAGCGCGAGGTCGCGGTTCTTTTCCACCCAGCCCTTCAGCAGGCCGACCCCCTCCAGGGCGACGCCGATCTGGGTTTCGATTTCGGCGGAAATCGCGTCGCGGTCCAGGCTGCTGAGCGGGGCGTTGACCCCGCCGGGGACGGCAAAGTTGGGGTGGACCCGCTTGCCGCCGAGCCGCTCGATGATCTGCTGGCCGAAGCGCCTGAGCCCCACCGCCTTGAGGGCGAGCTGCGGGTCGGCGTCGATGAGGCCGAAGACGTTGCGCACGGCGGGGTCCGCGTCGAATCCCAGCACCAGGTCCGGCCCGGCGAGGTAGAAGAAGTGCATCCCGTGGGACTGCACGAACTGGGCCATGTGCAAAAGCTCGCGCAGCAGAACGGCCGCGCGCGGCGGCTCCACCCCCAATATCGCATCGCAGCTCTTGGCCGAGGCCAAGTGGTGGCTGACCGGGCAGATCCCGCAGATGCGCTGGGTGATCTGCGGCATTTCGAAATACGGCCGGCCCTCGCTGAATTTCTCCAACCCGCGGAACTCGTCGACGTGCAGGTAGGTGCGTTCCACCGCGCCCGAATCGTCCATGTGAATCGTGATGCGGGCGTGGCCCTCGATCCGGGTGACGGGCTCGATCGTGATTTTCTGGGCGGTCATGTTCGCCTCCAAAATGTGGGGCCAGCAGTGGCGGGCCTGTCTTTGAAAAAGGGTTCAAAGGGTCCAGGGGTTCAAGCAAAGAGCGTACGTCTTTAAAGCTGCCCCTTCTCGATTTTTTGTTCACTCGAACCCTCGACCCCCTGGCCCCTGGACCCCTCGTTTCTCAATCGTACCTCAAATGCTCGCGCGGCAGGGTGGTCGGGACCCGGCCGGCCAGCAGCTCCGAGAAGAGGTAGTGAAAGTCGTCGGCCCGCGGCGGGCATCCGGGCAGAAAGATGTCCACCTTGACCACATCGCCGACACCGGTCACGGTCTCCAGCGGTCGGCCCAGTTCCGGCGAGTCCGGGATCCGCCCGTTGACCGTGCTCTCGGTTTCCAGGTAGGCCCGCCGGAGCGCCGCCTGGGTGCCGGCCAGGTTGCGGGCCGCGACGATGCCGCCGAACGTCGCGCAGTCCCCCACCGCGACCAGGTAGCGGCAGCGCGCGCGCATGCGCCGGGCGACCTCGACGTTGTGGGTGTTGCTCACCGCACCGGTAAGAATGCCGACCGCAACCCCGGAGGGCGGCGGGTGCTTGAGGTCGGTGACCGGGCTCGCGGTAAACGCCACGTGATGCAGGAGCGTGACGATGCGCTCGTCCAAATCCAGGAGCGACATATGGCATCCGGCGCAGGCGGCCAGCCAGTCGGTGGCGATCAAAACCTTTGCCATGGCAGCGTCTCCTTTTCAGAGCGTCCGGCGGGTGCGCCGCTCGGGCCGCCTCAGCCCGGGATCGTCCTCCAGACCGAGCGTCTCGGCCAGACGGCCCAGGATGTCCCAGTCCGGGCGGGACTGGCCGGAGGGCGGCAGTGCGGCATGGGCCCTGCACAGGCCCCCTTCGGTGTTGGTAAGCGTTCCGGACCGCTCCAGCCAGGTCGCCATGGGAAGGAGCAGGTCGGCCCGGGCGGCCAAGGGCGAGTCGTAGCAGGCCTGGGCAATGACGAACGTGCGGCGCTCAATCCCGACCGCCAAGCCCTCCAGGGTCCCGTTTTCTTCACCGGCGATCACATAGAGCGTGTCGCAGACGGCAGGGTCCGGTGAGCCGTTCACGCCAAGGGCGGAGGCGGTCCGCGTGTTGACGCCGGGCTGGAGCGCGAGGAAGCGCGCCTTGCCGGCCAGCCGCTGCAGGGTGCGGCGGTCGGCTCTTTTAAGCCCGCTGCCGTAGACGACCATCGGGCGGGCGGCCGCCATGAGCGCATCCACGGCGACCTCGAGTTGCCGGGGCACGACGTGCATTTCGGCGAAGGCCGCCAGCTCCCCCGGGCGCTTTCCCGCCGTGATCAGCCGCGCGCCGCGGTCCACCGCGCGCTTGATCAGGAAGGCGGCCACCGGCTGATCGGCACTGGGGTCCGTGCCGGCCAGAAGGATGGCGTCGCTTTCGGCCAGATCGGCCAGCCGGCCCCTCTCCGCCGCCGGAAACGAGGGGCAAACCTCGTCGACCATGCCCCGCTGAGCGGTGCTGAGCGTGTCGACGAAGATTTTCTTTGTGAGCGTCAGCGCTTCGTTGGTCATCCGGGTGGATGCCATCAGCCCCAGGCGCAGGGGGTCGGTGTCTTTCAGGCGGACGGCTGCCACGGCCAGCGCCTTTTCCCAGCTCAGGGGGAGCCGCTCGCCCCCTTCGGTGAGCATCGGCGCCAGGATCCGCGGGCGGTAATCTTCCAACGCCTCGAAGCGGCCCCGGCGGCAGAGCAGGCCGCGGTTGACCGGTGCCTCCCACAGGCTCTCCAGCCGGACGACCTGGCCGCGGTGCATGGCCACGATCAGCCCGCAGCCGAGGCTGCATTGACTGCAGGTCGTGGCGATGCGCTCGAGTTCGGCCGGCCGCACCATGAAGGCGCTGCGCTTGTCGATCAGCGCCCCGGTCGGGCACACATCGACGCAGGTGCCGCAGCCGACGCAGGTGGATTCCGCCAGGGGCACGTCCATGTCGGCGCACAGCATGGTGTGCGCCCCGCGCTGCCTCAGGTCCAGCGTGTGGTTGCCGACCAGTTCGGCGCAGGCCCGGACGCATCGCCGGCAGAGCACGCAGCGGTTGTGGTCCAGCAGGTGGTGCGTGGGGGAGGCGTCCACCTCAAACCGTTGCCGGTAGGTGGGGTAGACCCAATGGTCCAGGCCGTAGCGGTACCCGAGCTCCTGCAGTTCGCAGTCGCCGCTCATGGGGCAGGTCATGCAGAAATGGTTGCGTTCGGAGAAGATCAGCTCGAGCACGAACCTGCGGGCCTCGATCACTTTGGCGGATTCGGTTTGGACCTCCATGCGCTCGGCCACCGGGAAGGTGCACGACGGCTGAAGGGTCCGCTGCCCGGCGACTTCCACCAGGCACACGCGGCAGGCGCCCACGGGGGCGAGTGCCGGGTGGTGGCACAGGGTCGGGATGTCGATGCCGGCTCCCCGGGCCGCTTCGAGAACGGTCTGGCCGGCGTGCGCCGAGACTTTCTGCCCATTGATCGTGATCGTCACCGTGCCCATGGGATGCCCTCCATTCGGGATGGCGAGGGTTGACAGGGCGGATGCGGCTCCCCTTAAACCCGGGATGCCGCGGCCTCCAGGGCCTCCGGCTGCGTCTGTCCCCGCTGGAGCAGGCCCCACTCGAGATCGCAGCGCAGGCAGCGCCGGCACTCGGTGCGGACGTCGGCCTCCGCTGCGGTCTGCTCCACCTCGTGAAAATTGTGCGTGCGTCCGCTTACCGGGAGGGTTAACGGCCGCAGGCGCGGCGCGTCGCCGTACTGCGCCATGTCCCAGGTCAGCGGCGGCAGGTGCGCCTCGAGCGCGGCCCGGGCCGCGGCCGGTTTTCCCGTACGCAGGTAGCTGTCCACTTCCCGGGCCACGCGGTTGCCGTGGGCCACGGCCTCGATCACGGAGGCCGGGCCGCTCACGGCATCCCCGGCCGCGAACACCCCCGGCCGGCTGGTGGTGAGCGAGGGCCCGACCTTCAAGGTCGAGTCCCGGCGCGTCTCCAGACCCGAGTTCAGGAGGCAGAGTTTGTCCGGTTCCTGGCCGATGGCCGGGATGACGACGTCGACCGCCAGCCGCTCCAGGGCCTCCGGCACCGGCACCGGCCGCCGGCGGCCGCCGGCGTCAAACTCCGCCAGGGCCTGGTACTGGATCTCGACCTCGGCCGTCGGAAGAATCCGGATGGGGGCCGCCAGGAAATGGAACACCACCCCCTCCTCCCGGGCGGCCTCGATCTCCTCGGGATAGGCCGGCATGTCGGGTCGGGTGCGGCGGTAGACCAGGTGCACCTCGGCCGCCCCCAGCCGCCACGCGGTGCGGGCGGCGTCCACCGCCGCGTTGCCGCCGCCGATGACGGCGACCCGCCGGCCCGCGACGGCGGGCGCCGTGCCGAGCGCCACGTGGCGCAGGAAGTGGATTCCGGGCATGACGTTGGGGCCGTCCTCGCCGGGGATGCCCAGGCGCAGGCTCCTGTGGGCGCCGATGGCCAGGATCGCCGCTCGGAAGCCCTGGGTCTCGAAGATCTCCTCCAAGGTGAAGTCCCGGCCGAGCGCCCGGTTGCAAATGATGTCGGCCCCGGCGCGCCGGACGTGGTCGATCTCTTTCTGCAGGATCTCCCGCGGCAGGCGGTATTCCGGGATCCCGACCGCCATCATGCCGCCCGGCACCGGCAGCGCCTCGAAGATGGTTGTCGGGTATCCCATCTGGGACAGCCGCAGCGCGGCCGTCAGCCCGGCCGGGCCCGAGCCGATGATCGCCACCGGTTCGGTTCGGGCCGGCTGGGCCTTGACCGGCATCCAGGGGGCGGCCAGCTCGTGATCGGCCATGAACCGTTTGACGGAGCGGATGGCGACCGGCGCATCGATGTCGCCCCGGCGGCAGTGCTGTTCGCAAAACGCCGGGCAGACGCGCCCGCAAACGAGGGCGAAGGGGTTGCGTTCGCGGTGCACGGCAAGCGCCTCGGCGTAGCGGCCCTCCGCGGCGAGGCTGACGTAGGCCGGCACGTCCACCCCGGCCGGGCAGGCGTTCATGCAGCGCGCCGGCGTCAGCTCCTTGCAGGCGCCGGCCGGGCAGCGGCGCTCATCGATGTGGACGATGAACTCGTGTTCGAAGTAGCGCAGGGCCGCCATCACGGGCCCCGGCGTGAGCTGGCCCAGCGCGCAGAGGCTGGCCGTCTCCATGCCCGCGGCGATCGCTCGGATCCGCTCGAGGTCCTCGCGGCGGCCCTCCCCGGCGCAGATCCGGCTCAGCACCTCGAGCATGCGCCGTCCGCCGGCGCGGCAGGGAATGCATTTGCCGCAGCTCTCCGCCGTCGCGAAGGTCAGGAAGAACTTGGCGAACTCCACCATGCAAGTGTCCTCGTCCACGACGATCATGCCGCCCGAGCCCATGACGGCCCCGACATCGCGCAGGGAGTCGAAGTCCACCCGGACGTTCAGGTGGGCCGGAGGGATGCAGCCGCCGAGCGGCCCGCCGGTCTGGACGGCCTTGAACCGCCGCCCTCCGGTGATCCCGCCGCCGATGTCGAAGATGATCTCCCCGAGCGGGATCCCCATGGGGACCTCCACGAGCCCGGTGTGGCGGACCTTGCCGGTCAGGGCGAAGATGGCCGTGCCGGGGCTTTTCGGCGAGCCGATCCCGGCGAACCACTCCGCGCCGTTCAGGATGATCCGGGGGGTCAGCGCATAGCTTTTGACGTTGTTCAAGGTGGTGGGCTTGCCCCACAGCCCCGCCACGGCCGGGAACGGCGGCCGCGGGCGCGGTTCGCCCCGGCGGCCTTCGATGGAGGCTAGGAGAGCCGTCTCCTCGCCGCACACAAAGGCGCCGGCCCCCTCCTTGACCTCGAGCTCGAAGCTGAACCCGGTGCCGAGGATCTCCTCGCCGAGCAGCCCGAGGTCGTGCGCCTGGGCAATGGCGGTGTGCAGGCGCTTCAGCGCCAGCGGGTATTCCGCGCGGCAGTAGACGTAGCCGTGCGCCGCGCCGATGGCGTAGGCCGCAATGGTCATGCCCTCGACCAGGCTGTGGGGGTCGCCCTCGATGATGCTGCGGTCCATGAAGGCCCCCGGGTCGCCCTCGTCGGCGTTGCAGACCACGTACTTGGGTTCGCCCTTGGAGAGGCTGGTGAACTCCCATTTCAGGCCGGTGGGGAACCCGGCGCCGCCGCGTCCCCGCAAGCCGGAGGCTTTCATCTCGGCCAGCACGCGGCGCGGGCTCATCTCCTTGAGCACCCGGGCCAGGGCGGTGTAGCCCTCCTGGGCGATGGCCTCCCGGATGTTTTCCGGGTCGATCCGTCCGCAGTTGCGCAGCGCGATGCGCTGCTGTTTGCGGTAGAACGGCAGCTCCGCGTAGGGCGGGACGGCGGCGTGGTCCAGGGGCGGCGTTCGCGGCGGGGAGGTTTCCGCCGGGAGGCGGCCGACGGCCCATTCGCGCACGACGCGGCCCCCGATCAGGTGCTCCTCGATCAGGCGCGGGACCATGTCGGGCCGGACGGAGCCGTAGGTGATGCGCCCCGCGCCCTCGCGGTCGATGTCGACCAGCGGTTCGCGAGAGCACATGCCGATGCAGCCGACGCCGAATAGCCGGGCATCCACCCCCCGCCCCCTGACCTCGGCCGCGATGGCCTGGTAGGTGTCCCGGGCGCCGGCGGCGATCCCGCAGGTCCCCATGCCGACGATGATCCGTGCGCCGGTCTTTTCAGAATCCGCCGCGAGGCGGGACTCTTCCCGCAGATTCATGAACCCCTCTATGCTCCTAAGTTTCGGCATGGTGTCCTCTTCGCTAAGGGTTCAACGGTTCACGGTTCAACGGTTACAAGGGTTCAAGGATTCAGGGGGTTAACCTGTCAGCAACTTTTACGACCATGAACTGCGAACCATGAACCCGGAACCGCTATTGGGTTTTCAACCGCTGAACCGTGAACCTTGCAACCTGTTTTTTTCATTCCAGAGCCCTTAAAATCGCGACCATCCTCTCGGGCGCGATTTTACCGATCGTCTGCTCGTCGACCACGGCCACCGGCGCCAGCCCGCAGGAGCCCACGCAGTAGACCACCTCGCAGGTGACGCGGTAGTCCGGCGTGGTTTCACCGGCCCGGATGTTAAGCTCCTGCTGCATGCGCTCGACGATGGTGCCGGCGCCCTTCACGTGGCAGGCCGTGCCGTCGCACTGGCGAACGATGTGCCGCCCGCGCCGGGACAGGTAGAACTGGGAGTAAAACGTCGCCACGCCGAAAACCCGGCTGAGCGGCGCCCTCAGGCCGGCGGCTACGCGTCGCAGCACCTCCGGCGGCAGGTAGCCGAAAATCGCCTGCGCCCGCTGGAGCACCGGGATGACGGCGCCGCTTCGGCCGCGCCACTCCTCGAGCACGGCATCGAGTCGCGCCCATTCGGATCCCGCTTCCGCTGTGATCTCCAAGGCGTTCATGTCCCCCCCTCCCCGGCGGCGGCCGGCAGGTGGACCACGAAGAGAGAACCGGCGCCCTCCTCGCTCTCCACGACGATGCGGCCGCCGAGTTTGTCGATGTTCTCCTTGACGATGGCCAGGCCGAGGCCCGTGCCCACCACCTCCATGGCCTTGGCGTTTTCCGCGCGGAAAAACTCCGAGAAGAGCCGGGGCCGGTCCTCGTGGGGTATGCCGATGCCGGTGTCGCTGACCTCGATGCGCACCGTGCCGTCGGCTTTCGAGAACCGGACCGCGACCGACCCCTCCTCCGGGGTGTACTTGACGGCGTTGGAAACGAGGTTCTCCAGGATCTGCTCGATGGTCTCCAGCGGGCCGTGGATCGGCGGCAACTCCTCCGCCGGCAGCTCGACGCGAAAGGCCAGCCGCTTTTCGGCCGCCCGTTCCTGAAAGGTTCGCTGGACCCGGCGGGCGAGGTCTGCCGGCGAGGTCGAACCGCCGAGGGCCTCCTGGCGCCGGTCACGGTTGCGGCTGAGGATCAACAGCTCGTTGATCATGGAGAGCATGGTCCGGGCGCGGCGGTCGAGCCGGCGCAGGTATTCGTCCTGGTCGTCGGTGAGCGCGCCCAGGTACTTGCCCCGCACCACGTCGAGGATGCTCACCATGCCCGCCAGCGGCGCCCGCAGGTTGTGGGCGACCTTCATCATGAACCAGTTGCGCTCGTTGCTGAGCGTTTGGACCGCATCGTAGGCGCGCGCGTTTTCCAGGGCGATCGCGACGATCTTCGCTGCCAGCCGGAAAAAGGCCACATCCTCGGCGCTGAAGCGGTCGGGCTTGGCGCAGTAGGCCCCTAAAATGCCGATGACGCGCCCCTCGACATGCAGCGGCAGGAAGAGGACCGACTGGATCTGCGCCTCGCTGAGGGCTTCCCCGAACTGGAAGGTCTCTTTCTCCGCTATCCGGCCGGTGACGAAGGACTCGCCCTCGATGATGCGCCGGTTGAGCGGGCTGCGGGCCACCTCGACCATCTTCTCGCGGATGACGCGCTCCGGCAGGCCGAAGGCCGCGGCATAGCGCAGGAACTTGCCGTCCTCGCTGAGCAGCTTGACCGAAATCCCCTTGACCTGCATCACCCGCGCCGCCTCCGCCGTGGCGGTGTTCAGCACCTGCTCCAGGCTGTGGGTGGAGCCGATGGTCTCCAGGATCGAAAAGAGGGTCTGCAACTTGTGGTTGAACTGGGTCTGCGCTTTTCCCTCGCGCTCCAGGCAGAGCAGGCGACGCTGCAGCCTGCGGAGGCTCGCTCCGGCCAACAGGGCGATCGGCAGTGCGATGACGGTGAAGCGCGCCAGGGTGGTCGCTGCCCCCCAGGCGCCGGGGGCGGGGGCGAGGTCCTCGCCGCGGAAGATCAGCGGCTGGTGCGGCAGCCAGCCGGCAAGCTCCGCGAGGCCGGTCAGCGCCAGTGCGATCAGGATCCCCGTCCCGGCGCCCCAGGCCTGCGGCGCCGGCAGCAGCACTGCGGCCAAGCAGGCGGGGACCAGCAGGGCGAACAGGGCCGGGCTGCCCAGCCCGCCGGAGAGATAGACGGCGGCCCAGAGGGCGGAGCTGTCCAGCGCCACCTGCCAGCGCGCGAAGCGCTCGCGGCCCTCGGGGCTGCCTATCAAATCGCCATGGCGCTGCGACCAGAGGCGGAGCCATGCATTGGCGGCGAGCACCGCGGCGGCGATCAGGATCATGCCGGAAAGGGCAAACTTCACCCCGGCGGCCCAGGCGGCCGCCGTGGCGGATGCGATCAGGGCGGCCGCCGCCCAGCGGGCGCTCACCGGCCAGCGGACATATGGGTCCAGCGCCTGCCGGGCGTCGCCGGGTGCGGTCTCTGTGAAGCGTGCGGCCATGCGCCTTCCTTGCTTCCCCGCGGGGGTCGGGCCGGCGTGAACGCGCGGCCGGATCAGGCTCGCTTGCGGTCTTTCAGGACCGCCTCGATCTTCGCCAGGAGCTTTTTGGCGTCTATTGGCTTTTCGAAGAGCCACTCGACCGGCCACTGCTCGCCCAGGATGAACTCGAAGGGGCCGGCGCCCTCGGTTCGGACCTTGTCGAGAAACGCCGTCAGCATGATGATCGGCAAATCCCTGAACTGCGGGTCTTCCTTGAGTTTGAAAGCCAGGTCGAAGCCCTCGGTATCGGTGGTCATCATGACATCCAGGAGCATGATGTCCGGCTGGATCCGGTCCAACAGGCCGAGAGCTGCGGCGCCGCTTGCCGCCGTGTGGACCTCGTAGCCGTTGCTTTCCAGAATGATCCGGGTGGTGGCCACAATGTCCGGGTCGTCGTCCACCACGAGAATGAGACCCTTGCTGTCCATGGGAAATCGCCTCCTCGTCCGGCCCGGTGGGACCGCGCTCACTCCTGGGCCGTGAAAGGGTTGACCACCATCACCGGCACGGGCGAGGTCTTGACGACCCGTTCGGCAACCGAACCGAACATGATTTTGTCGAGCCCCCTGCGGCCGTGGGTGCCCATGATGACCAGATCGATCCCCATCGCCCCGATGTAGCTCAGGATCTCGTCGGACGGATCGCCGGCGGCCACCTTGACCTTGACCCCGTCGACGCCCTTGAAGTGCTCCTCGGCGAACTCGTAGAGCCGCTTTTCGGCCCCCTCGATGACCTCCTTTTCGAACTGGCTCACCGAAGGGTGCGGCACGTACATGCTGGTGAAGTAGTCGAACACCCGGGCCACGAACAGCAGGTGGACGCGCGCCCCGTGTTTGGAGGCCATGTTTTGCACGTACGGCACCACGTTGATGGACGCCGGCGACAGGTCGACCGGGAACAGGATTTTCTTGAAGTCCTTCATGCGTCTCCTCCCTGATGGGTGTAAGTTGCCGCCGGCCGCGTCGCGGCGATCGGCGCGTTCAGTGCACGATCCACACCGAGCGGTCGTGGGCCAGGTGCAGGACCTTGTTCGTGACCCGGCCGATGAAAAAGTCCCGCACCCGGGAAACCCCCCGCCGGCCCAGGGCGATGATGCCGATCTCCTCGGCCCGGGCGTACTTGACGATCTCGGCCGCCCGGCTGACGGCGCCGGACACGAACCGCGTGGTGACCCGCTCGGGCGCGACCCCCAGATCCGCGAGCCGGGATCTGGCAAGATCGAACTTGGCCATGACGTTCTCGCGGGAGGATGCGGCGTTCTCGGGGGGCGCCAGAAACCGTCGGATGCCCGGAGGGGCGTCGCTGCCGCCCCGGAAGACATGCAGCAGGCAGATCGTGAAGTCCGGGAACGGAGCGATGAGGGCCCCGAGGAACCGCACCACTCGCAGCGCACCGGCGGAGCCGTCGAAGCCGATCAGGATCCTCTTTCCGGGCGGTTTGCGGCCGGCGATGAGCAGGGGCGCGAAGCTCATCCCCTGCAAAAGTTTGAGCGTCACGCTGCCGATCACCATGCCCGCCAGGGGGCCCATGCCGCGGCGGCTGGCGACGACGAATTCGAAATCCCGCCGGGCCTCGCGGATGATATCGCGGGCGACCCCGCTCCGGCGGCGCCGAATTTTGACCTCGATGCGCTCTTCCGGAAACTGTCTGGCGGTCAAGGTGCGGCGGGCCAGGCTGAAGTGCTCCTCGAGCTGCCGGAGCTCCTCTTTCTGCCACGTCTGCACCCCCTTGGAAACGGCCGAGGGCCTCCGTCCCGTGTCGAAACAGGCCTCCGGCACCCCGCTGAACACATGGAAGAGCACCGCCTTGAGCGTGTGAAACGGCTGGAAGGAGGCCACGTAGCGGCAGGTCTCCAGGGCGCGTTCGGAGCCGTCCAGCGGAACCAGGAATTGCCGGTGCTTTTTCACGGGCGACCCCCTGCGGGCGATGGGTTGGGAAGGGGGGGGCTTGGCCCTGCCAAGCCGTGGGCCTCGACCAACATCCAGCAACAGGCATGCCACTTGCCGGGTGCGGTCGTCTATAAAACAACCTATTGATTTAATATTGTTTTACTGTCGCTGGGGAGGGACTGAGAACAAAGGGAGCCGGCGCCGGCCTGTCGGCCCGCTTTACATGATGTAAAAATGCGGCCCCCCGGGGGGGCACCGGGTCGTTCCACTCCGGCGGCGCGCACGCGCGGCGCCGGGGCCCGCGGTTTCGAAAACGGCCTCCGACGCTGCGCGTTTTGCCGCCGCAGGGTCAGGCTGAAAAAATCTCCCGCCGGTTCTCGCGGTGGTCAACGAGGTAGAGCAGGGTTGCCACCTTGGCGAGCTCTTCCTTGAGCGCCGGTAGCTTCGATCTTTCCAGGCCGTACATGCGGATGTAGACCTTGCGGAACCCTTCCGGGACGTTCTCGTAGGAGGAGAGGATGCTCACCATGCGGCCGCCGTGTTTGCGGATGGGGTCGGCCAGCTCCTTGATGGAGCCCGGCCGGTCGTGGATCTGAAAGGCCATCTGAATGCCGCGTTTGCCGACGCCGGTCAGCGCGATCAGCACCCGGAAAATGTCCGTCTGGTTGACGGTGCCGATGACGGCGCCGGCGGCGTCGACGACGGGGGCCCCGGAAATTTTCTTGGCGAGCAGGATCTCGGCCGTCTCCTCGACGGTCAGCTCCGGCGGCACGCTGATCGGGAACTTGGTCATGATGGACTTCACCTTGATCTTGGAGATCAGGTAGAGCATCTCGTGCACGTCCAGCGTGGTGGCATCCGAGGCCGAGGCCCGCTTCAGGTCGCGGTCGGTGACGACCCCGACCAGATTGCCGCCGCGAAGCACCGGCAGCATGCGGATTTCGTGCTGCTTCATCAGCTTGATGGCGTCCTGCATGGAGTCGTTCTCGTCGATGGTGACCGGGTTCGGGCTCATCCAGTTCTTGACCAGCATGGAGACCTCCTTCGTGAGAGTGACCGTGGACGGAGTTTCCGGGGCTTCAGCCCCCCGGAATGACCCAGCATAGCATATCCGAATCGGCCGATGCAATCTGCTCGAGGGGAGTTCCGCAGGCATGCCCCCCGGGGGGCTCAACCCGGCTCGTCCTCCACGGTCGTCTTCAGCTTGAGCCGGTATTTGTCGATCTTGGAATGCAGGGTCGGCCGCGACAACCCGAGCAGTTTGGCCGCCCGGGACCGGTTGCCGTGGGTGAGCTTCAGTGCCTCGCTGATCAGCATGCTGGCGAACTGGTCCATGGCGGCGTCGAATCGGTTGGGTGTCTCATTGGCGGTGAGGCATCGGCGGATCCACTGGCGCGTGGGCGGGTCCGCCCCGCGGGGGAGGAGCCCCGGTGCGGCGGCGCCCTCGACGGCGTAGGCCACCTCGGCGGCCTGGATCGGGGCCCCACGGTTGAAGATCAGCGCCTTCTGGAGGGTGTTGGCGAGTTCGCGGACATTTCCCGGCCAGCCGCAGCGGGTCAGCGCCGCCACGGCCTCCGGGTCGATCCCGGGGTTGTCCATGTCGAGCTCGGCGGCATAGCGGGCCAGGAAGTAGTCCACCAGAAGGGGGATGTCGTCCAGCCGATCCTGCAGGGGCGGCAGGTTGATGGTCACGACCTTCAACCGGTAGTAGAGGTCTTCGCGGAACCGGCCCGACTGGAGGGCGCTTTCGAGATCCCGATTGGTGGCGGCGATGATGCGCACATCGACCGGGATGGTCTCCCTGCCTCCCAGCCGCTCGATGCTTCGCTCCTGAAGCAGGCGCAGGATCTTCGATTGGATCCCGAAGGGCATGTCGCCGATCTCGTCCAGGAAGACCGTGCCGCCGTGCGCCTGCTCGATTTTCCCGACGCGGCGGTGGGCGGCCCCGGTGAAGGCGCCGCGTTCGTAGCCGAAAAGCTCGCTTTCGAGCAGGTTTTCGGGGATGGCCACGCAGTTGATGACTTGAAAGGGCCGGTCGGCCCGCAGGCTGTATGTATAAATCGCGCGCGCCACGAGCTCTTTGCCCGTGCCGGACGCC
This sequence comes from Desulfobacterales bacterium, assembly GCA_046496215.1. Classification (GTDB taxonomy): domain Bacteria; phylum Desulfobacterota; class Desulfobacteria; order Desulfobacterales; family SpSt-501; genus SpSt-501. The sequence continues at coordinate 27,500 of JAWOHH010000004.1, read as the reverse complement.
CCCCGGATGAGCACGGTGGCCTCGGTGGGGGAGACCCGACCGATGGCCTTGTAAACCTCCTGCATCGGGCGGCTGCGGCCGATGATCGCCTCGCGACTGGCCGGGTCCGGGCCGCCGTCCATGTCCACCGGCGAGCGCATGAAGCGCCCGGCCTCCAGGGCCTGGGCGATCACGGCCAGCATCGCGGGGATTTCAAACGGCTTGAGAACGTAGTCGAACGCACCGAGCTTGGTGGCCTCGATCGCGTTTTCGGTGGTGCCGTAGGCGGTCATGATGATGACCGGCAGCTTGGGGACCAGACCGTGGATCTCCCGGAAGGTTTCCAGGCCGCTTTGCCCCGGCAGGCGCATGTCCAGGATGACGAGGTCCGGCACGTGCCGCCGGACTTTTTGCACCGCCGTCTCACCGGAGGCGGCGCTCTCCACCGTGTAGCCCTCCTCGGAGAGCAGCTTCTGGAAGCTGCGCCGCAGCTGGTCGTCGTCGTCAACGATGAGGATCGTGCTCATCCCCCGGCTCCTCGAGCGGAATGGTGATGATGAACGTGGCGCCCCGTCCTTCGCCGGATTCGACGTCGAGCCGCCCGCGGTGGTCGGTGATGATGCGGTGGGCGATGCTCAGCCCCAGGCCCGTGCCGTCCTCTTTGGTGGAGAAAAAGGGCTGGAAAATCTTCTCCCGCAGGGCGGCCGGAATGCCGGGACCGCTGTCGCGCACCCGGATGACGGCCGCCCGCTTCAAGCCCGGAAGCTGGACGGTGCGCTCCTCGATATCGATCGCCCCGCCCCCCCGCGCCATGGCCTCGCAGGCATTGACCATGATGTTGACCAGAACTTCCTTGAGCTGCTCGGGGTCGGCCGTGACGTCGGGCAGCGGTTCGAGCCGCTGGATCCGCACGCTCACATCGTAGGATCGCAGGCGATGCTCCAGCAGACGGGTGGCGGAATCCACGACGGTGCTGGGACTGACCGGCTGCATCCGGAGGCGGGGCGGGCGGGAGAATTCGAGAAAGTTCTGCAGGATCGTGTCGATGCGGCGGATCTCCGCGGCGATGACTTCCAAATCCTCCTTCTGCGTGCGGTCCAGCTCCAGCGAGCGGCTCAGCGAAAACAGGCGCATCTGAACCGAGGTGAACGGGTTGCGAATGCTGTGGGCCATGCTGGCGGCCAGCTTCCCCATGACGGCCATCTTTTCCGTTTGGGCCAGGGTTTCGCGGCTGCGCTCCAGTTCGACGCTGGTGTGGTCCACATCGTGCAAGAGCACGCGCACGCGGCGGCTCAATGTTTTGAGTTCGTCGCCGGTGCCGCGGGGCTCGCCGTGGCGGGTGGCCTCGGCCATGAGCCGGCGCAGGGGGACCAGCACCTGGAAGACGACCACCAGGAAGAGCAGCGTGCCCAGCACGGCCGTGGTCGCGATGGCGGCCAGCGCCCCCATCCGCATGTGGAGGGCTTGGTCGCGGATGGTGGCCTGAACGGCGGGCAGGTTCTCCGGGGTGATGGAGGCCACGATCCCTTCCATGCGAAAGGATGTGACCACCAGCATCAGGCCGAGGCTGGAGATGATGACGGCAAAGCCTCCCAGGATGAGGATGATTCGGAATTTCAGGCTGATGCGCAGCATGCCGGCCTCATTGCGCCTTGAGTCCGAACGGCCCGCCGGCAGGCCGGCATCTTGTTATTAGCCTGGAAACCAAGTTTACAATCATTGGATATGACCCATCACGGCTGGGACGAAAGACGCCGTTTATGGATGGACTAGTTGCCCCCGGCGCGCGAGCTCAGCACCATCTCCTGCAGGTGGGAAAACACCGCGGCACCCTCGAGCCCCGTTTTCTGCTGGCCGGAGGCGATCCGGTGCAGACGCGGCAGGGCGTCCTTCTCCAGGGAGCCGAAACGCTCCTCGGTGAACTGCAGTGCGTGGTGCATGCGGTTGAAAACGACGGCCGGGCCGAGCACCTCCTCGCCGGTCTCGCGCGTGAAGACGGCGCCGAGCACGGTGCAGTGGGGCACGCGGAAGACCCGCGGGGGCTCCCGGAAGCCCAGGAGTTCGGCCAAAAGGGCCAGGCACTCGTCGACCCCCTCCGGGTAGCGGCTTTCAAGCGAGGCGATCCCGTCGCGGCGGATGTCGTTGATGTCCTCGGCGCTGAAGGTCAGGTCGATGGTGGCGATGCATTCGGCCTGCACCTGCCTGAGGGAATCCGCTTTGCGGCTGACCTTGACGTCGGAATCCCTCAGGATTTTGATGATATTTCCGATTTTCACCATTTCGCCGACCTCGGGGCTCTTGCGCATCGCCACGTCCGCGGCCGTCGTGCGGTAGATGGGCAGCTCGTTGTCGAGCACGAGGATTTTGGGGGGCGGTGCGCCGGCCTCCAGGATGTAGAGATCCAAGTCGCGCTCCCTCCGATAGACGTAGGGGCTCAGGCCCAGCAGCTCGCGCATGGCGCTCTTGTCGAGCTTGACCTCCCCGCCCGGCGGGCCGAGGGAGGCCAGCACACGCTCTGACAGGCGGTCGATTCTGATTTTTTGGAGCAGGTTCTCCTTGAATCCCATGCGGCCTCCGTCGGGTTTGCCACCCCGTGTAGCACAATCGCCCAGGAGAGTAAATTGACCCCTGCCGGGCGATGGTGTATACGGACCGAACCGGCTCGAGCTGTTCCAGCGGCCCGGCCCACACCCGAGGAGCACCATGGCGGACCACGTGATCCTTACCTATGCGGGCAACCAATACCGGTTGCCCCTCGTTACCGGCTCGCAGGGAGAGCAGGCGATCGACATCTCCCGGTTGCGGGCGGACACCGGGCTGATCACGCTCGACACCGGCTTCGCCAACACAGGCAGCTGCAAGAGCGCCATCACCTATCTGGACGGCGAGAAGGGGGTCTTGCGCTACCGCGGCATCCCGGTGGAACAGCTTGCCGAGCGGTCCACCTTCAAGGAGACGGCCTACCTGCTCATCAACGGCGAGCTGCCGACTCAGAAAGCGCTCACCCGGTTTTCGGTTTTGCTGAACGACCACTCCCTCGTCCACGAGGATATGAAAATCTTCTACCAGAGCTTCCCCCGCTCCTCCCACCCCATGGGCATCCTGTCCGCCATGGTGAATGCGCTGCGCAGCTTCTACCCCGAGCTTCAGCGCCTGGAGGAGGAGATCGAGATCACGGTGACCCGCCTGCTCTCCAAGGTACGCACCATGGCGGCCATGTCCTACAAAATTTCGCGCGGCCACACGGTGGTCTACCCCCGGCCGGACCTGACGTATTGCGCCAATTTCCTCAACATGATGTTCGCCTCCCCGGTGCGGCCCTACGAGATCGACCCCGACGTCGTGAAGGCCCTGAATGTTTTTTTAATCCTGCATGCGGACCACGAGCAGAACTGCTCGACCGCCGCCGTGCGTGTCGTGGGCAGTGCGCGCGTGAACCTCTACGCCGCCATATCGGCCGGGATCGCAGCGCTTTGGGGTCCGCTGCACGGGGGGGCCAACCAGGCCGTGATCGAAACCCTGAGCGATATCGTGCAGAACGGGACGCTGAATCAGATGGTCGCCCGGGCCCGCGACCGGAAAGACCCCTTCCGGCTGCCCGGTTTCGGCCACCGCATCTACCGAACCTACGACCCCCGGGCGCGGATCATGAAACGCATGGCCCACGTGCTGCTCGACAAGCTCAATATTTCCGACCCGCTCCTGGACGTCGCCCGGCAGCTCGAGGAGATGGCCCTGAAGGACGACTATTTCATCGAGCACCACCTCTACCCGAATGTGGATTTCTACAGTGGGATCGTTTTGCGGGCCATCGGCATTCCCACCAACATGTTCACGGTGATGTTCGCCATCGGCCGGCTCCCGGGCTGGATCGCCCAGTGGAAGGAGAGCATGGACGACCCCGAGTGGAGGCTCTGCCGGCCCCGGCAGGTGTACACCGGGCCGAACGAGAGGCCCTACGTTCCGATTGAAGAACGCCCTTGAATTCACCCCTGCGAAGGGGTGAATTCAAATAAGCAATGAAAAGACTGATGCGACCGAAACCGGGAAGAGGGAGGGGACCATGATTGTCGGTGTGCTCAAGGAGATCAAGACCAAGGAGAACCGGGTGGCCATGACGCCGGCCGGGGTGGAGCAGCTGGTGGCCCATGGCCACACGGTGGGCGTCGAAACGCTCGCGGGGGAGGGCTCGGGTTTCACCGACGCTCAGTACGAAAAGGCCGGAGCGCGCATCATGGCCTCGCCCCGGCAGGTCTACGCCCGGTGCGCCATGGTCATGAAGGTCAAGGAGCCGCTGCCGGTGGAGTTCCCGCTGATCCGCAGGGGCCAGGTGGTGTTCACCTATTTTCACTTTGCGGCCTCCGAGGAGTTGACCCGGGCGCTCATCGCCTCCGGCGCAACGGCCGTGGCCTATGAGACCGTCGAGAAGGCCAACGGGTCTCTGCCCCTGCTGACGCCGATGAGCGAAGTCGCCGGGAAGATGGCGGTGCACGAGGGCGCCAAGTACCTCGAGAAGATTTACGGCGGCAAGGGCAAGCTTTTGGGCGGGGTGCCCGGGGTGGACGCCGGCACCGTGCTCGTCATCGGCGGTGGGATCGTCGGACTCAATGCCGCCAAAATCGCCTGCGGCCTGGGGGCCAAGGTCTACCTGCTGGACAGCAACCTGGAGCGGCTGCGCTACCTGAGCGATGTCATGCCCCCCAACTGCTTCCCGGTGGTCTCCAGCCCGGCCAACATCCGCAAGTACCTCCAGGAAGCGGACCTGGTGGTGGGCGCGGTGCTCATCCCGGGCGCCACCGCCCCCCGGCTGGTCACGCGCGACATGCTCAAGCTCATGAAGAAGGGCACGGTCATCGTGGACGTCGCCATCGACCAGGGCGGCTGCGTGGAGACGGCCCGGCCGACCACCCACGACGACCCGATCTACGAGGTGGACGGGATCATCCACTACTGCGTCGCCAACATGCCCGGCGCGGTCTCGATGACGTCGACCATCGCCCTGACCAACGCCACCCTGCCCTATGCCCTGCAGATCGCCGACAAGGGCATCGAGCGCGCCGCGCTGGAAAACCCCGAGATCGCCAAGGGGATCAACATCATGAACGGCAAGGTGACCTACCCCGGGGTGGCCCAGGCCTTCAGCCTGAAATACACGCCGCTCGAAAAGGTGCTGGGCCGCAAGCGGCGGGCCTGATGCCCGGGAAGCGGTCCAGGGGTCAGGGCTTGAAGAGAAGGGTTTAGAGTTCAGGTACTACATCTCTATCCGCTGCAGGCCCCGCCTGCCTGCTGAACCCCTGAACCCTAAACCCTGTACCTCAACCCCAGAGAGGAGTCTTGCCCAATGGCGAAAAGAAAGCCGTCGATCGAGGAGCTCTGCGTCAACACGATTCGCGGCCTGGCAATGGATTCCGTCGAGGCGGCCAGGTCGGGACATCCCGGGGCCCCCATGGGGTTGGCGCCGGCGGGGTTCGTGCTGTGGACGCAGGTGCTCAAGCACGACCCGGCTCGCCCCGGCTGGGCCGACCGGGACCGGTTCGTGCTCTCCGGCGGCCACGCCTCGGCCCTGCTTTACAGTCTGCTGCACCTGTGCGGCTACGACCTGCCGCTGGAGGAGCTCCGGCGTTTCCGGCAGTGGGGCAGCCGGACACCGGGCCACCCGGAATACCGTCATACGCCCGGGGTGGAGACCACCACCGGACCTCTCGGCCAGGGCATTGCCAATGCGGTCGGCCTGGCCATCGCCGAACGGCACCTGGCCGCGCGCTTCAACTGCGGGGCGCAGAAGATCGTCGACCACTTCACCTACGTCTTCTGCGGAGACGGGGATCTCATGGAGGGCGTCGCCGCAGAGGCGGCCTCGCTTGCCGGGCACTTGGGGCTGGGGCGGCTCATCTGCCTCTACGACGACAACCGGATTACCATCGACGGGGGCACGCACCTGTCGTTCACGGAAAATGTGGCCCAGCGCTTCAAGGCCTACGGGTGGCAGGTGCTGCGGGTCGGAAACGGCAACGACCTCGGCGCCATTCGGCAGGCCTTCCGCGAGGCGCGCGCGGAGAGCGCGAAACCCTCGCTGATCGTCTGCCGCACCCAGATCGCCTACGGCAGCCCGAACAAGCAGGGGTCCCACGAGGCCCACGGCGCCCCGCTGGGGCCGGAGGAGGTGCGCCTGACCAAGCGGCGGTTGGGCCTGCCGCCGGATGAAACCTTCTGGATCCCCGAGCCGGTGCGCGCCCGCTTCCGCCGCTGCATCGAAAGCGGCGTCAAGGCCGAAGCGGCCTGGCGCCGGCGCTTCGATGCCTGGGCCCTGGACCATCCGGATTTGGCCGGGCAGTGGCGCCTCGCCCTGGACGGGAGGCTTTCGCCCGGATGGGATGCCGGCCTGCCCGACTTCGCCGATGCGAAACCGATCGCCACGCGTTCCGCCTTCGGAGCGGTCCTGAACGCCGTGGCGCCGAGACTGCCGGCGCTCATCGGGGGGTCGGCCGACCTCACCCCCTCCAACAACACCCTGATCCAGGAGGCCCGCGATTTCCAGAAGGACGCACCGGAGGGGCGCTATCTGCGATTCGGGGTGCGGGAGCATGCCATGGGCGGGGTCCTCTCCGGCCTGGCCCTGCATGGGGGTCTGCGGCCTTACGGAGGCACCTTTCTGGTCTTTGCCGACTACATGCGCCCGGCCATCCGGCTGGCGGCGCTGATGAAACTCCCCGTGATCTATATCTTCACCCACGACAGCATTGCCGTCGGCGAGGACGGGCCGACGCACCAGCCGGTGGAGCACTTGGCGTCGCTGCGGGCCATCCCCGGCTTGACCGTCATCCGGCCGGCGGACGCCACCGAGACCGCCGCCGCCTGGCGCCTGGCGCTGCAGAAAACAGACGGGCCGGTCGCCCTGCTGCTGAGCCGCCAGAATCTGCCGGTGATCGACCGCCGGAGCGGCCCCGCGGCCGACATGCTCCGGCACGGGGCCTACACCCTGGCCGAACCGGCCGACGCCCCGGCGGCCGTTCTGATCGCATCCGGTTCGGAGGTGAGCGTGGCGCTGCAGGCCCAGCAGATGCTCTCCGCGCGTGGCGTCCCGGCGCGCGTGGTCAGCATGCCGAGCTGGGAGCTCTTCGAAGAGGCGTCCCCGGAGTATCGGGCATCGGTCCTGCCGCCGCAGCTGACGGCGCGGGTTGCGATCGAGGCCGGGGTGCCCATGGGGTGGGAGCGCTACGCGCGGGCCGGTGTTTTCATGACCGGCTTCGGTGCGTCCGCCCCCGGCGCAACGGTAATGGAAAAATTCGGGTTCACGGCCGAAGGCCTGGTCGCGAAGGTGATGGCGATGCTGGGCGAGGATGCGGCGCGCGGGTAGCGGCTCCGGCGCCCCGCCGCCGGAAGCCCCGCTGTTCAACGGGCAGACGGCGATGAACTCACCCGACAGCGCCCGGCGGCGATCCGTCACCGGAGTTTTTTACGCCGCCGGCGCCTTTCTGGCCTGGGGGTTCAGCCCCATCTACTGGAAGGCCATGCAGTCGGTGCCGGCGCTCGAGATCGTTGCCCACCGCGTGGTGTGGTCTTTCCTGTTTCTGGTGGTGTTGATCTTGGCACAGGGGCGCTGGCCCGAGTTTCGGTCGGCGCTGGGGCGCCCGCGGGCCGTCCTGGCGCTCTCCCTCACCACCCTGCTGGTCAGCGGCAACTGGCTGCTCTACATCTGGGCCGTCAACGCCGGTCACCTGCTCCAGGCCAGCCTGGGGTATTACATCAACCTGCTGGTGAACGTGCTGCTGGGGACGGTGTTCCTGCGGGAGCGGTTGCGCCGCCCCCAAGTGCTGGCGGTGCTGCTGGCCTGCACGGCGGTCGTGGTGCGCAGCGTCTCGTTTGGCCAGCTCCCGTGGATTGCGCTGACGCTCGGCTTCAGTTTCGGCCTGTATGGCCTGATCCGCAAGATCGCGCCGGTGGGCTCTCTGGTCGGCCTCACCGTGGAAACGCTCCTGCTGACGCCGTTCGGCGTGGCGTACCTGGTTTACCTCGACCTGCATGGCAGCGGGGCGATGCTGCACGGCGGCCCGGCGCTGGATGCCCTCCTGGCGGGGACCGGGGTGTTTACCGCATTGCCGCTGCTTTTTTTCAACCTGGGGGCGCGGCGGATCAACCTGTCGACCCTGGGCTTGATGCAGTACACGGCGCCGAGCGGCATGTTCCTGCTGGCGGTGTTCGTCTATGGCGAGCCCTTCACAACGGTTCAGGTGTGGACCTTTGTGCTGATCTGGGGCGCACTGGCCATCTACTCGCTCGATTCGCTGCGCGCCTTCCGGCGTGCGGTCGCGCCGTGAACCCCTCGCGTGTGTTTACAATATAGTTCGAAGGCCATATGGTAATCCTATACGCGTGGCAGATGGATAACATTCCACCCCGTTTGGCGAGGACGTCGGATATCCGACTTCGAACCATATGAGACTCAACAATTTCTGGACCTACCACCGCATCCTGTTGAACCGAGGCTTTCTGCGGGCGCTCTGCCGCTCGCGGCAGAATCTCAAGTCGTCCCGCCGGGGGGACTCGCCGGCATACGGGCCGTTCATGGCCGAGCTGGATGTCACCTACCGCTGCAACTGCCGTTGCACCATGTGCCAGCGCTGGCAGGACACGCGGCCAGACGGCCTCGGCCCGGCGGAGTACGAGCGGCTGGCCGCCGAGTTTTCCGAGCAGGGGGTTTACCAGGTAAGCATCGCAGGCGGCGAGCCGCTGCTGCGCGGGGATATTTTTAAGATCATCGGATCTTTTGCCGCGCGCGGCATGTCCGTGAACCTCTGCACCAACGGGATGCTGCTGGAAAAGTACCAGCGCGAGATCGCCGCCAGCGGCGCGACGTGTGTGACGGTCAGCCTCGACGGCGCCACGGCCGAGTGCCACGACCGCATCCGGGGGCTTCCGGGCTCCTACCGGCGCATCACCTCTGGCATTACCGCCTATATGGCCCGGCGCAACGGAGCCGCGGCACCCATTTTGCGCGTGCGCATGACCGTTTCGGGAGCGAACACCGCCGAGATCCGGGGCTTCTGCCGCGCCTGGAGCGGGGTGGTCGGCGATGTGCTGCTGCAGCCGGTTCACCACTGCGGCCCGTCCTACTACACGGGCTTGGCCGAGGGCGCGTTGAAACTGGAGCCGGCCGCGCTTGCCGCCCAGCTTCACGGCACGCCAATGGAAAACGACCCCTACATGCGCCGCCTGATCGCAAGCCTGTCCACCACCGGGTGCTTCCCGTACGCCCCGTGCTATGCCGGCGTGCTCATGGTGCGGATCGACCCCTGGGGCGGGGTCTACCCCTGCCTGGAGCAGCACGTGAGGGTGGGCTCCATCCGTCAGGGCGGGTTCGCCGCGCTCTGGAATTCGGCGGTGTTCGACGAGGAGCGCCGACGGCTGGCGTCGAACCGGCCGTGCCGCTGCTGGTACAACAACACCGCCATGATCGGGCATTTTGGCCGCCGTCTCGAACAAACTCTCCTACCCGCTGCGCGCGCGGGCCGGCTGCGGGAATCCCGCTCCCGTTGGAGGCCCGGGATGGCGTGCGGCCCTTGGCCTGCCGATCTCGGGCCGTTGCAAGGCGAGGGCTGCCGCCCGGCGCCTCAAATGTCCGAACGCCGGCGGGGCAGGAAGTAGCGCATGGGGTGGCGGCGCACGGCCGCCAACTCCTCGGCCTTCAGGTCGGCGATCATCAACCCTTCGTGGTTTTCGGTGTATTCGGCCAGGAGCCGTCCGTCCGGCCCGATGGCGACGGCCAGACCGGGGAAGCTGATATCGGCCCCGTTGGCCCCCGTCTGGTTGCATGCCACGATGAAGATCCCGTTGTCGAAGGCCCGCGCCGGCAAATGCCGCATCCAGGAAGAGCGCTTCTCGGCGGAGGTGCCGCGCGGGGAGGCGTGGGGCATGAAAATGAGGTCGGCCCCGTCCACGGCCATGCGGGTCGACAGGTTGGGGAAGTGGGCGTCGTAGCAGAGCTGGATGCCGAAGCGCACGCCGGCCGCCTCGATGAGGTCGGCGCGGCCGCCGGCCGCAAAGACGGCCTCCTCCGGCGGTGCGATGTGAAGCTTGCGGTAGATGCCGCTTACGCCCGACGGCGACACCGCCAGGTGGCTGGCAAAGACCCGCCCGTCGGCGGCCCGCTCCGCGATTCCCGCCAGGATCACAACGGCCTGCCGCTGCGCCATGTCGCACAGGCCCTCCGTCACCCCTCCGGGGACCGGTTCGGCGGCGGCCGTCATCCGCTCGTCGACCCCATAGCCGGTGACGTTCAGCTCGGGGAAACAGACGATGGCAGCACCCGCAGACCGGGCGGCGGCCACCCAGCGCTCCATGCGCTCGAGGTTTTCGCGGGTTTTCCCCAGCGGCGAATTGAAAACGGCTGCGGCGATGCGAACAGAGCGCATGGGGATCGATGACCTTCCAGCGTTCAAGGGCGGATCAGATAAAGGCCCGTTTCACCTTCGAGGTGCAACCCGGGTCCCTCAGCGGTTGGCGGTTTCATACATCAAACTGCGCCCGGATCTTGAACACCTTCGTGGCGGGCAGGTTGAGGATTTCGGTCTCACCGGTCTCTTCGGCGATCCGGCGCAATTTGGCGTCGATCTCCGCCATGGAGGGGGCAATGAAGGTGAACCAGACGTTGAAAGCGTTGTCCCGCAGGTAGTTGTGCGTGACCCCGGGATGGCGGTTGACCGCCGCGGCGAAACGCGCCACCTGGCCGGCCGGGACCCGGGCGGCGCACAGCGTGCTCACATATCCGAGCTTGTCCGGGACGAAATTGCCGCCAATGCGGCGAATGATGCCGCTCTGCCGCAAACGGGCGACGCGTTCGATGAGCTCCGCCTCCTTCAGGCCCAGCTCGGCGGCTAAGACTTGGTAGGGGCGCGAGACGATGGGGAACTCCGATTGGATCCGGTTCAAAATCGCCCGATCGGTCTCGTCCAACTCGATCGCGTTCATCATGAATGCAATCCCTTCATGGGAGGCGAGCCATGGCGTTCAAGGTCGTCCCCGCGGTCCTTGAGACCAACACCCGGCCGGCACGCGCACGGATCTTGCGGCGCTTGCCCTCGAACTCACAAAGGAAAATAAAAGAGCCCTGTCGATGCCGACAGGGCTCTTTGAGCGCCGGTGACGGCGGTCAGGTTACACGCAGCCGGTCGGTTTGGGAAGACCGGCCATTTTGCAGGCTCCCTTGCCGGGCCCGGAGGGGAAGAGCTCATAGATGTGCTTGAGTTTGAACCCGGTAACCTTGGAGAGCACCCGCACCATCGGGGCGATGCCGTTTTTCTCATAGTAGTCGCGCAGCACTTCGACGAGCTTCTTGTGCTCATCGGTCAGTTCATCGATGCCCTCCTGGGCCTTGACGTACTGGACCCACTCCGGGCAATAGTTGGTGTAGGAGTCGATGAACCCGTCTTCATCCACATTGAACGTTTTACCCATGAATTCGACTGTTGGCATGTAAACATCCTCCTTGTCTTGGTAATGGTGTTTATGGATAGGCCGTCCGCCTGATTTCCGTTTTGAAGCCTATTCTGTAAATGAAGCCGCTGACGTTGTCAATATGAAAGTGCCCCGGTCAATACTCCCGCGGGGTTTTGTTGAGCTGCTCTAAGGTGAAGACCGGGCCGTCCTTGCAGACGAACTCCTTGCCGATGTTGCAGCGGCCGCACATGCCGATGCCGCATTTCATCCGGTTTTCCAGCGACATGATGATCTTGTCGTGCGCGTACCCCAGCTTGTCGAGCACCGGCTGGGTGAACTTGATCATGATCGGCGGCCCGCAGACGATGGCATAGGTGTCGGTGCCGGCGGGCGGGGCCTTCTTTTCGGTGATGGCCGGCACGAAGCCGACGTTGTATTTCCAGTTCGGGTCGCTGGTGGCGTCCACCGTGATGTGCATGTGGATATCCTCTCTGCGCTCCCAAGCGGCCAGCTCCTCGCGGTAGAGCAGCATGCCCGGGCTGCGGGCGCCATAGATCACGTGGATTTCGCCGAAGTTCTTGCGGTTCTGCGGCTGCAGCATGTAGACGATGGAGGAGCGCAGGGTGGTAAAGGCAAACCCGCCGCCGATGATGACGATGTTTTTGCCCTGCATCTTCTCCCACGGGTACCAGTTGCCCATGGGCCCGCGGATGCCCATGATGTCCCCGGGTTTCATGGCGTGCAGGAACGAGGAGACGCGGCCGACCTTGTTGACCGTGAACATCACGAAGCCCTTTTCGGTCGGGGAGGAGGCGATTCCGATCGGGATCTCCCCCTGGCCGGTCACCGAGAGCTCGGCGAACTGCCCGGCCTTGTAGGCAAACCGGGTTTCGTCCTGCGGGTCCAGAAAGCTGAACTTGAATGTCTTGAGGTTCTTGTCCTCGGTTTCGACCACGATCTCGTCGATGCGGATCGGGTAGGGCAGGTAGGGATTTTGCACGTCGGGTCCTCCCTCGTTAGTCAATCGCGCAGGCTTCGCCGGAGGCGGCCAAGCTGTTCATCATGCCGCATACCCGGCGGATGTCGATGTTGACCGGGCACAGCCGCACGCAGCGGCCGCAGCCCACGCACTGGATGCCCCGGTCGTATTTGTCCACGAAATACTTGAGCTTGTGCATGAAGCGCTGCCGCACGCGGTGCAGCTTGGTGCCGCGCGGGTTGTGGCCCGTCCCGTGCAGGGTGAACAGCGGGTACATGCAGCTGTCCCAGTGGCGCAGCCGCACGCCGGATTTGCCGTGGGTTTCGTCCTGGATGTCGAAGCACCAGCAGGTCGGGCAGGAATAGGTGCAGGTGCCGCAGTTGATGCAGGCGAAGGAGACCTCCTCCCAGAAGCTGGCGTTATAGAGCGCGGTGGTCTCTGCCGCTTTGAGGTTGTCGGTCTGAACCTGCGAGGTGATCTTGGCCTCGGCCGCTTGACGCAGGTCGGCCAGGCGCCCCTCGGCCTTGGCGTCGGCGGCCTGGGTCCAGCCCCCCGCCGCCACCCAGGCGGCGCCCTTCTCGGTCAAAACCTTTGCCAGAAAATGATCGCCCGCGTCGGCCAGGAGCACATCCAGCCCCTCCTCGTGAAAGGGGCCGCAGCCGGCCGTGGTGCAGAAGCACGAGCTGCACGGCGACGCGCAGCCCAGCCCGATGAACGTGGTGGACTCGTAGGCCCGGAGCCAGTAGGGGTCTTTATAGTCGGGGGTGTCGAAATTCATGCGCACCAGCACGAAGGCTTTGGCGTCGCAGGGCCGGATGCCGAGCACCGCGCGCGGGGTGGTGTCCGCGGCGGCCTCTTTCATGATGTGGTGGTCCGCCCGGCTCTCGTCCAAACTGTAGGTGAGCATCACCTCGGACTGTGGGTAGACCAGGTGCTTGGGCGAGAGCCGCGTGTTCTGGAAGGAGAAATCCGGCAGCTGGCCGGTCCCCAGGCACTTGAAGCTGTGAAACTCCTTCTCCTTCACCGGGCCGAACTGCCGGAAGCTGCCGGCGGCCTTCGCCAGGCCGGCCGGCCACTCCTTTTTCGGGATCGTGATCATCTTCATTTACGGTTGCCTCTGCGTCAAAGGGGTCTGCGAAGGGGGAGGGCCCCCGCGTTACTTGATGAAATCGTTCGGGTCCTGGGGCCGGTAGGTGTCGAGCGGCGGCCGGACCTCAAGGCTCAGGCCCGCTTCCCAGCCGAAGAGATCCAGGCAGTCCTTCTCCAGTTTTTTGGTGAAGACGCGCATGTTGATCCCGACCGGGCAGGCGCGCTCGCAGGAGCCGCAGTCCGTACAACGGCCGGCGCAGTGATAGGCCCGCAGGAAGTGGAACGTGCGCACGTCCTGCGGGTCCTGGCCCTTGCCCACCCACTGGGGCCGCGCCTCGTCCACGAAGCAGGTCGGGCAATAGCACAGCGGGCAGGCGTTCCGGCAGGCGTAGCAGCGCACGCAGGGGGCGAGCAGCTCCTCGACGTACTTCCAGCGCTGCTTGGGATCCATGGCCTCCAGGCTGCGCACGTCGGCGTAGCGGTCGACGCCCTGCTGCTCGGCCACCGGTTCGGCCACCATCTCGTCGTGGATCACCGGGTTGCGGTGGATGCACAGGCTGCAGTTGTGCTGGAGCACGTCCTTTTTTTCGAATCGCTGGCTAAACCCGTCGCCCTTGGCGGTGACGCTGGTCTCGTCTTCGATGACCTCGGTGATCTCGCCCGGGCATTTGATCGCGATCTTGCGTTTGTCCACCATGCCGAGACAGGGCACGCCGATCACCACCAGCTGTTCGCGTTTGATCTTGTTCTCGATGATGTGGGTGACGATGTTGCGCGAGTCGCAGCCCTTGGCCACGATGCCGATCTTCTCCTTGCGATCGGTCAGATAGTTGGCCAGGTTGATCCCGCAGTGGCTGTCCCAGACCAGGGCCTGGGCCTGCGCCGGGGTCTTGGCGAAATGCGGCTCGTTCATCATCAGCACGGTCCCTTTGCGGAACCCGATCACCATCTCCACCGCGCCGGAGGTGAGCAGCCGGCCGGCGATTTCCCTGATCGTTTCGGTGTAGCTCAGCATGTCAGGCCACCTCAGCCAGTTTCTTCGTGAAGTTGGAGTTCGGCCCCAGTTCCTTGATGGCCTTGGTGACCTGGGTGACCACCTCGACGAACTTGGTGGATTCCGCCGAGGAGATCCAGGAGAATTGCAGGCGGCCGGGCTCGATCCCCATGTGCTCCATCAGGTTTTTGAACAGGGCGAATTTGCGACGGGCGTAGTAATTACCTTCCAGGTAATGGCATTCGCCGGGATGTCACCCGGAGACCCAGACCCCGTCGGCCCCCTCGCGCAAAGCGGTCAGAAAGAACTTGGGGTCCATCCGGCCGGTGCAGGGGATGCGGATCACCCGGATGTTGGGCGGGTACTCCATGCGGCTGACGCCGGCGAGATCGGCGGCGCCGTAGCTGCACCAGTTGCATAGGAAGGCGGCGATCTTCGGTTCCCAGTCACTCATGTCGGTCTCCTTCATACGGCTTCACTCAGGTTGAAGATTTGTGCGAAGATCTGGTCGTTGTCGAAGCCTTTCAGGTGGATGGCCCCGGAGCGGCAGGAGGCCACGCACAGCCCGCAGCCCTTGCAGAGCACGGGGTTGACCTGGGCTTTGCCGGCGAACGGCCCCTTTTCGGTCCAGGCCGGGGCCGAGTACGGGCAGATCGACACGCACACCCCGCACTGGCTGCACATGCGCTGGTCGACCTCGGCCACGGTGCCGCTCGTGAAGATCTTCTTGCGGGACAACAGGGTCACGGCGCGGGAGGCGGCGGCTTGTCCCTGGGCAATGGCCTCGTCGATGGGCTTCGGGTAGTGGGCCAGTCCGCAGAGGAAGACGCCGTCGGTGGCGAACTCCGAGGGGCCGAGCTTGGCGTGCCGCTCCACGAAGAACCCGTCGGCGTTGAGCGGCACCTTGAAGAAGTTGGCGAGCTTCTCGTCCCGATTGGGTAGAATGGCGGTGGCCAGGGTCAGCAGGTCGGCTTCCAACTCGAGCGGCCGGCCCAGGATGTGGTCGGTTACCGAAACCAGAAGTTTGCCGTTTTCGACCCGCACCCGCGGCTTGTCCTCGCGGGCGAACCGGATGAAAATGACCCCCAGGGAACGGGCTTTCTTGTAAAGCAGCTCGCGCTCCCCGTAGGTGCGCATGTCCCGGTACAGGATGAAGACGTTCATGCCGGGGTTCATCTCTTTGAGGTGAACCGCGTTGTCCACCGAGTGCGTGCAGCACACCCGTGAGCAGTAGGGCCGCTCGGGTTCGCGCGAGCCCACGCACTGGATGAAAACCGCGCTGTTGAGTGCCTTGAGCGCGGGGTCGCCGTCCATGAGCTTGCGGTCGAGCTCCAGGCTGGTGATGATGCGGGAGTCGGTGCCGTAGGCGTACTCCGTGGGCCGGTAAGGGGACCCGCCGGTGGCCACCACCGCCACTCCGTGCTCGAGCACCTCCTCCTTGCCGCTTGCGGAAAGCGTGGTCTTGAAGCTGCCGACGAATCCGTCGACGCTGGCGATGGCGGTGCTGAGATGGACGTGGATGTTTTTGTCCTGCTGCACCTCCGCGGCCATCTCCGTTAGCTTCTGCTGGACATCCTCGCCGGCGGCGGTGCGGAACAGGTTCAGGGCCTGGCCGCCCAGCCGCTCGCTTTTCTCGACGATGTGAGTTTCGTAGCCCTGCCGGGCCAGGCTGCGTGCCGCCGCCATGCCGGCGATGCCGCCGCCGACCACCATGGCTTTCGGAATGATGTCGAGTTCGGCCTCCTTGAGCGGCGCCATCAGCGCCACCTTGTTCACGGCCATGCGAACCAGGTCCATGGCCTTGCGCGTGGCGAGCTGGGGGCTGTTCTTGTGCACCCAGGAGTCCTGGTTGCGGATGTTGGCCATCTCGAAGAGGTATTTGTTCAGGCCCGCATTGACACAGGTCTCTTGAAAAAGCGGCTCGTGTGTCTTGGGCGTGCAGGCTGCCACCACCACCCGGTTCAGGTTCCTCTGCTTGATGATCTGGGACATGTTCTCCTGCGTGTCCTGGGAGCAGGAGTAGAGGTTGTCCGAGACATACTCGACATAGGGCAGGCCGGCGGCATAGTCGCGCACGGCCGGCACGTCCACCACCCCGGCGATGTTGATCCCGCAGCGGCAGACAAAGACGCCGATTCGCGGCCGCTCGTTCACGACGTTGGTCTCCGGGACGAGCTCCTTGGTCTTGGTGAGGGTGTCGCGGGCGCCGGCAAGGATCTCACCGGCGGCCGATGCGGCCGCGCTGGAGTCGACGACCGCCTGGGGGATGTCCTTCGGCCCCTGGAACGCCCCGCAGACGAAGATCCCCGGCCGTGAGGTGGCGACGGGGTTGAAGGAGTCGGTCTTGCAGAAGTTGCCGGAGGTCAGCTCGATGCCGAGTTTCTGAGCCAGCTCCAGGGCCGCCTTCGAGGTCTGCATGCCGATCGAGAGCACCACCATGTCGAAGATTTCCGTCTTGAGCTCGCCCGTCTCCGTGATGTAGCGCAGTTCCAGATCGCCGCTGTCCCCGACCGGGTTGATGGTGTGGACCCGGCTGCGGATAAAGCGCACGCCGTGCTTCTCGCGCGCGGTGTCGTAGAAGCGCTCGAAATCCTTGCCGTGGGTGCGCATGTCCATGAAGAAGACGGCGCAGTCGAGTTCTCCCCCGGCGTGCTCCTTGGCGATGACCGCCTCCTTGATGGCGTACATGCAGCAGACCGAGGAGCAATGGGCGTTGTCGCACTTGTTCATGTCCCGCGAGCCGACGCACTGGAACCAGGCGATCTTCTTGGGCTCCTTGTGGTCCGACAGACGCGCGAGGTGGCCCTGGGTGGGGCCGGACGCGGAGAGGATGCGCTCCATCTCCAGGGCGGTGATGACATTGGGGTGCTGGGCGTAGTTGTAGGTGTCGAACCGGCTGGGGTCGAAGGCCTCGAAGCCCGGCGCGAGTATGATCGCCCCGACGTTCAGCTCTACGGTCTCGTCCTGCATGCTGTGGTCGATGGCGTCCACCCCGCAGAACTCGGCACACACCTTGCAGCCGCCGGTCTTAAAATGGATGCATACCTCGCGGTCGATGACCGGGGTGTTGGGCACCGCCTGGGCGTAGGGGACGTAGACGGGCTTGCGGCCCTTCAGCCCCATGTCGTATTCGGACGGGATTTCACTGCCCGGCTTCTGAGTTACCTGGGCCTTGATTTTTTCGTAGGTGATGTGGCCGGTGGGGCAGACGAACGCACACGCCCCGCAGGCAATGCAGGCTTCCGTATTGATGCTGAACGGGGTGTCGATCTTGAGGTCCAGCCCGCGGTGGGTCAGCGTGATGGCGTTGGCCCCGATGCGCTCGCACATCCGGGTGCACAGGCCGCACAGAATGCAGGTGTCGTCCCCGGTCCTGAAGCGCGACGTTTCGATGCCGTAGCCCTTGGCCAGTTTTTGAATGGTCGTGGACTCGGGGCAGCGGGCCAGAAGCATCTCGGCAATCAGCTTGCGGCCCTCTCGGACGATGTCGGTGTCGGTTTTCACCTCCATGCCTTCCCAGATGGGGTAGTTGCATGCGGTGACAAAGCGGGTGCGGCGGCCGTCGAAGACCTCGACCGTGCACATCCGACACATACCGGCCGGGTCCAGCGCTTTGTGATTACAGAGGGTGGGGATGGGAACTCCCATTTTTTCGGCCACTTGAAGGATGTACTGGCCTTCTTCTCCCTGCACTGTCTGACCGTTGAGCTTGAAGGTAATCATTTGAGGTCACCTCGTGTTCAGCAAATGCGAATCGCGTCAAACTTGCAGCCGTCGTAGCAGATGCCGCATTTGATGCATTTTTCCTGGTTGATCTCGTGGGGTTTTTTCTTTTGACCGGACACGGCGTCCTGGGGGCATTTTTTGAAGCACACCTGGCACCCCGTGCAGGCATCGGGGTCGATTTCATAGTGGAACAGGGGTTTGCAGATGCCGGCAGGGCACTTGTGGTCGCGGATGTGGGCCTCGTACTCGTGCCGGAAATACAGGATGGTGGTCAGAACGGGGTTGGCCGCCGAGGTGCCCAAGCCGCAGAGCGAGAGTTTCTGCATCATGGCGCCGATCTCCTCGAGCAGTTCAATATCGCCCTCTTTTCCCCGCCCTTGACAGATGTCCGTAAGGATGTCGAGCATGTTCTTGAGGCCCTCGCGGCAGGGGTTGCACTGCCCGCAGGACTCATCCTTCAGGAACTCCACGAAGTAGCGAGCGACGTCCACCATGCAGGTATCCTGATCCATCACGATCATGCCGCCGGATCCCATGATGGAGCCCACCTTGGTGAGTTCGTCGAAGTCCACCGGTAGGTCGAGGAACTGCTCCGGGATGCAGCCGCCGGATGGGCCGCCGGTCTGCACGGCCTTGAATTTTTTCTTCTTGGGGATGCCGCCGCCGATGTCGAAGATGATGGTCCGCAGCGAGGTGCCCATGGGAACTTCCACCAGGCCGGTGTTGGCGACTTTGCCCACCAGCGAGAAGATCTTGGTGCCCTTGCTGCGCTCCGTGCCGATGGCCGCATACCAGGCGGACCCTTTGTTGAGGATCACCGGCACGTTGGCCCAGGTTTCGACGTTGTTGAGGTTGGAGGGCCCCTCACGGTAACCCTTTTCGACCGTGTGAACGTATTTGGCCCGGGGTCTGCCGGGCTTTCCCTCCAGCGAGGCCATGAGAGCGGTCGACTCGCCGCAGACGAAGGCGCCGCCCCCCCGGCTGATGCGCACATCGAAGTCGAAACCGCTGCCGAGGATATTTTTGCCTAGTAGGCCCAGCTCGCGCGCTTTTTGGAGGGCGATTGTCAGGTTGGTGACGGCGAGCGGATATTCGTGGCGTACATAGACATACCCCTCGTTGGACCCGATCGCGATGGCGCCGACGATCATGCCTTCAAGCACGCTGTGGGGGTTCCCCTCTAAAATGCTGCGGTCCATGTAGGCACCCGGGTCGCCCTCGTCCGCGTTGCAGATGACATAGCGGGTGCCGTGGTGGCGCCGGCAGGTTTCCCATTTGATGCCCGTGGGGAACCCGCCGCCCCCTCGGCCCCGCAGGCCCGATTTTTTGATCTCGCTGATGATTGCCTGAGGGGTCAGGTCGAACAACGCCTTGGCGAGAGCTGCATAGCCGCCGACGGCGACATAGTCCTCGATGCTGGTGGGGTCGATCAACCCGTTGTTGCCGAAAATGATGCGCTTTTGAAGCTTGTAAAACGGGATCTCGTGCTCGTGGACGATTTTTTTCTTTGTGGTGGGGTCCTTGAAGATCATCTTCTCGACGAGCTCGCCGCCCCGGATGGTCTTCGCGACGATCTCCGGCACCATGTCGGGCTTGACCTGCGGATAGAAGATGCCTTCGGGGTGGATGACCATGACAGGGCCTTTCTCACAGAACCCATGGCAGCCTGTCAGCTTGACTTCGACCTCGCCCTGAAGGCCGTGGGCGGCCAACTCGCGGCCAAGCGCTTCGTGGACCTTGGCCGTGCCGTAGGCCCCGCACCCGGAACCGGCGCAGAGAGATACGAGTTTTTTCGGGCCTTTTTTGCCTTGGGATTGAAGCGAACTTCTGAGCTTCTCTAAGGCCTCGCGAGAATCCAGTTTTCCCATGATCTAAGATGTCCTCCGTGTTCGTGGCCGTGGCTTCGGGATCACATCTGCGCGTAGTCGTCAACGATCTTGCTGACGCTGGAGCGGTCGAGGCCGCCATAGGTTTCCTTGTTCACCGTGATCACCGGTCCGGACGCGCAACAGCCGATGCACCGCACGGCCTCCAAGGTGAACCGGCGGTCTTCGGTCGTTTCGCTTTCCGACACGCCGAGTTTTTCCTTCAAGGCGTCCATGATTTTTTCAGCGCCACGCACATGGCAGGCGGTTCCGGTGCAGACATGAACGATGTACTTGCCGCGTGGGGTCAGGCTGATGGTCTTGTAAAAGGTGGCGACGCTGTAAATCAGGCTTTTCCGCACACCGAGTTTTTCACTCAAGACGGGGACGACCTCCGGCGGGACGTAGTTGTATATGTCGCTGATGTCCTGCATGATCATCAGCAGGGCTTCCTTGTCGCGGTCATACGAGTCGATGATCTCGTCGATCTTGCCCCAGTCTATCTCCAGCGATTCTGCCATCGAATGGATCTCCTCCACCGGTTGGACGCGGCTTCCCGCGGCCGGAATTCAAAAAACCGAAGCCAATCGGTCAGCGGTTGGCTTCGAATCGGACGGGGCAGTTTTCGACACAGGCGCCACACCCCGTGCAGCGGTCTTCGATGATGGTGCGGGCGCGCTTGCGCACTTTTACCTTGAAGTTCCCGGGCTCACCCTCGGCGGATTCCAGATCCGCGTAGGTGATCAACTCGATGTTCATGTGCCGGCCGACCTCGACCAGTTTGGGCGAGATAATTCACATCGCACAGTCGTTGGTCGGGAACGTCTTGTCCAACTGAGACATGACCCCGCCGATCGACGGGGATTGTTCCAAAAGGTAGACGTAGTAGCCGGAGTTGGCCAGGTCGAGCGCCGACTGCATGCCGGCGATTCCAGCCCCCACCACCAGCACTGAACCCAAGACATTGTTTGCCATCGCGCGACTCCCTTGTTCTGGGGTTGATCCGATAAAAATAATCATAAAATTCTGAATAAGAGCAAGACCATACCTTGCGGCTGAAGGCTTGTCAATAGGATTTGGGCAGGAATTTTGGCGTATCCTGGAACGGCCGCAATGACCGTTTTTACAGTAGGTTGAGGCGGTGGCGTGGGGTTGGGGGGCACCGGGGCCCGGGCTGGAACGGGCCCCGGTGCTTCTCGATTTCAAGCAGCCATGCGGAGGGCGTTTTCGGTGGCGCTTCGAATTTCGGCGGGGGTGAAGGGTTTCGCCAGGTAGTCCACCGCCCCCATGCGCGCGGCTTCGACGGCCGTCTCGACACTGGCGTATCCGGTGACGATGACGACCTTGGCCTGAGGCTGATTGTCCCTCACGGCGGCCAGCAGCTCGAGCTCTTTGACACCCGGGATTCTCAGGTCCAGCAGGACCACCCCGTAGCTGCCACCCGAGCCGATCTTCTCAAGGGCCTCCTCTCTGCTGGCGGCCTGGTCGACCCGGTGTCCCTGTTTGGCAAGGATTTTACGGATGTTGTTGTTGACCGCCACCTCGTCATCGATGACCAAAACGCGCACCGCGGCCGCCTTGGGCGCAGCTGCCTTGGCGGGGGGCTGCACTTTGGACGGTTTTCCGAGCATGGCTGCCATATTACGCTTCAGCTCCTCGTAGGGGGTGATCGCCAGGCCTTCATGATGCAAATGGCGGACGTAATCGGCTCCGGCCACGGCGGCGACCTCCTCGTAGTCGAAGGGCTGGTCGACGCCGATCCAGCGACGGGCGTCGGCGGTTGCGGGCGCCGCGGCCCCCTTGGCCTTTTTGGCCTTGAGCTGCGGGCACTCGCCGGATTTGGTCCCCGCCTTGCAGGTGGCTCCCAGCTTCTTGAAGATGTCACAGACCATGTGGCCCATCTGGCAGTAATTTTCCAGAGTCTCGGAAACGGTAACCTCGACCAACGGCCGGTCGCTGCGCGTCAGGTGGTCGGCGTAGACGTCGCCGGTTTGCCGTGCCACCTCGTCGCGCGAGAACGGCATGTCCACATCGATTTTTTTGGCATATTTTTCAGCCAGCTGCGCCGCACTCCGTTTCAGCTCCTCGTACGGCAGAAAGCTGTAGCCGTCCGGCTGCAGGTGGCGGACGTACTCCGGGCCCGTTACGGAAAGAACCTCTTCGTAGGCGAAGGGTTCATCGATGCCCACCAGCTTGCTCCTGTCTTTGGCGGCTGGGGCGGGTTTGGTCTTTTTCGATTTTTTCTGCGGGCACTCGCCGGATTTAGTCCCCGCCTTGCAGGTGGCGCCGAGCTTCTTGAAGATGTCGCAGACCATGGCACCCACCCCGCAGAAATGCTCCGCCGGCTGCTGGATCTTGACTTCGACCACCGGCATGTCGGAGCGGCCCAGCATCTTGGCGTAGCTTTCCCCGACCTGTTCGATGACCTCCCTGGCTTCGAAGGGCGAGTCGATGTCGATGACGTCGATCATCTCCCGCTCTTCCGCCGGGGCGGCAACCTCAACGAGCCTGCCGCTGAGCGCGTTGTCCACGGTGGTTCTCAGTTCCTTGGGAGTGAACGGCTTGGGGATGTAGTCCAACGCGCCCAGGCGGATCGATTTCATCGCCGTATCGGTGGAGGCAAAGGCCGTCATCATTACGGCCTTGGTGAGGGGCCACTGCCTTTTGACCAATTTCAGGAGCTCCAGGCCGTTCTGGCCCGGCATGACGATGTCTGAAATCAGCAGTGAATAGGATTCCTTTGCCAGTTTTTCCAGGGCTTCCTGGGCGCTGTTGGCAAGGGTGACCTGGTAGTTGCTCTTGGCGAGGATCTTCTCCACAATCTTGCAGATCTGCGTTTCGTCGTCCACGACCAGAATTTTCGGACCTTCTGCCATGATACCCTCCTTGGACACGTTTGCAGGGTTGTCGGATCTTCGTTGAATGTTTTTGTCCTATAGTCAGTGCCGAAGTTATCAGCACAAGCCGTGCCACACGTTTTATTTCAAATTAACCATTTGAAATAAAACGAATTTATTTTTTTAAGGATCAATTAAACAGGGCCTGAGTGTATAAATTAAATATGCTTTTTTTCGTGAATCGGGCGGGGCGTATGTTCGGTGATTCCAGAGGAAGTGTAAAAAATCGCTTGGTGCCTATTTATAATATGCAGTGTATATTTTTGCACTGCAATAACAGATCGCGCTGCGATGCGAAGCAGCCAAACCGAGGCGGGCAACCGTTGACCGGGAAAAGGCGGTGAGGGGCGAGAGCGTTTCGGGATTCAGGCCTTGCGTACGATGCCGTGTTTTTTCATCAGGGATTGAAAATTGCTGCGCTGCAAACCCACCTGGCGGGCTGCACGGCTCACGTTCCATCCATTTTTTTCGAGCGCTTGCAGCAGAAAGCTCCTCTCGACGGCCGCCGTCGCGCTGGAGCGGATCTCTTTCTTGAAGAGCTTCAGTTCATCGCTGGTTTGGGGCACGCGCTCGAGCCATGAATTGGCCGGCTCTCCCTCGCCTGAAAGGAGCAGTTCCTTGATGGAGATAATCTCCTTTTCGCACAGGATCACGGCGCGTTCGACCACGTTGCGCAGCTGCCTGACATTCCCGGGCCAGTCGTGGGCATTGAGCCGCCGGGCCACCTCATCGTCGAAGCCCGCGATCTTTTTTTGCAGTCTCTCATTGTAGAGCTTGAGAAAGTGATGGGCGATCGGCAGGATGTCCTCGCGCCGTTCGCGCAGCGGCGGCAGAAGAATTGGGTAGACCTGGATGCGGTAGTAAAAATCCTGCCGCAGCGTCCCGGCGGCCACCATCTCCTCCAAATTGCGGTTGGTGGCGAAGATCAGCCGCACATCGGCCTTGCGGGGGGTGCCGGCACCGATCGGTAGAAACTCCCGCTGTTCCAGGAAACGCAGGAGCTTGCCCTGGACCTCGGGGCCGGTGTTGCTGATCTCGTCGAGGAATACGGTGCCGCCGGCCGCCCGGCTGAAAATGCCCTCCTTGTCGCGGTCGGCCCCGGTGAAGGCTCCTTTCTGAAACCCGAACAGCTCGCTTTCGAGCAGGTTCCCCGACAAGGTGCCGCAGTCCACCGCGAAGAACACCCTTTCGCGGCGCGGGCTGTTGGCATGGACCGCCCGGGCGATCAGCTCCTTGCCGGTGCCGCTCTCGCCGCAGATCAGGACCGTGGAGTCCGTGCCGGCCACCTTCTCCACCATGGAGATCACAGTCCTTATTTTGGGGCTGTCGCCGATGAGCTGATGTTTCAGGGGGGGGCGTCCGGCCGGGCTGTCCCGCAGCTCCCTTCGGCGCCGGCGCTGGGTGTTTTCCTGGAGCGCCTGGCTAACGACGGCGCGCAGCTCCGCCGGGGTGAAGGGTTTGGGGAGGTAGTCGAAGGCGCCGGATTTCAGGACTTCGACGGCGGAGGCGACGCTGGCATAGCCGGTCATCACGACCACCACTGCGTCGGGATTCGTCTCCCTAACCCGGCGCAGGACCTCCAATCCGCCCAGGCTGCCCATTTTGAGATCGGTGACGACCACATCGAAGGATTCGGCTTCCATGATCCGTAACGCCGCGGTGCCGTCCAGGGCGGAGCGGGTGGTGATTCCCTCCTTGGCGAGGATCTTTTCAACGCTGCGGCAGATGGGGGCCTCGTCGTCGACGACGAGCACACGTGGGGCGGCGTCGGTCGGGCTCATGGCGTGCGGCCCGTGGCGGGCAGGATGATCATGAAGGTCGTGCCCTGGCCGGGGGCGCTGTCCACGTCGATCCGGCCCCCGTGCTGCTCGATGATCCCGTGCGTGATGGCCAGTCCCAAGCCGGTGCCGCTCGGTTTGGTGGTGTAAAAGGGCTCGAAGATCTTTTCGAGGACGTCCTTGGGCATGCCGCTGCCGGTGTCGGAGATGACGACGCGGATCTCCTTTTGCTCGGGGTCGCAGAACGTGGCAACGTTGATGCTCCCGCCTGCGGGGGTGGCTTCGATGCCGTTGACGAGCAAGTTGATGAACGCCTGGTGAAGCTGGTTGCGATCGGCCAGCACATCGGGCAGGCCATCTGCCAGCGCCGGGGTGATCTGGATCCCTTTGAAGCCGGCCTGCTTGCGTGCGAGCGCCACGCTTTCCGCCACGATCGGATTGACGGAGGTCGTCTCTTTTTTCAAATTGCTCTGGCGTGCAAAATCCAGCAGGCTTGAGACGATCTTGCGGCAGCGCAGGGTCTCCTTGGCGATGGTCTCGAGCTCCGCGTAGAGCGGGTCTTCGGGCGCCAGGTCCTCCTGGAGCAGCATGACCGTGGTCAGCACGGTGGTCAAGGGGTTGTTGATCTCGTGGGCAACGCCGGCCGAGAGCCGGCCGATGGAGGCCAGTTTCTCCTGCTGCAGAAGGGAGCGCTGCATCACGATGTCCCGGGTGATGTCCTTGGATATTTCGATTGCACCGACCACTCCTTCGGGGCCCACGAGCGGGTAGCAGGAAATGGCGACGTGGTGCTCGCCCCCATCCTTGTCCAGGTGCACGTGGGTCGTGGTAAAAGGCTTCAGCGTGTCCAACGTTTGTTTCAAGGGGCATTGACAGCTATCGACCGCGCAGGGGGCGCTGTAGTGGTGGGTCACCTCGAAACAGCTGCGCCCGATCACCTCCTCGCGCGTGTGCCCGAGCCGTTTCAGCAGGGCATCGTTGGCGTCCAGGATCTGGAAGTTGGGAGCGATGACCAGCACGTCTTCGTGGATGAAATCGTTCATCACGATCTTGTAGATGGTGCTGGCGCGCAGGACGGAATCCGGGGCACCGGGCTGCTGCTCGTGGATCCGGCACATGTCGAGGAACAGACGGGCCGTGGGGTAGTTCATGAGCCGGGTGTTCGGGTTTTTCTTCGCCAGGATCTCTTGAAAGGTGGCCGGGTCGCCGGAAAGGTCGATGATGAGATCGATGTCTTCGCGCTTCAGAAACCCCCGATAGTCGGCGGAGACCGGTATTCCGGATTTCCCGGCGGCCATCACGCAGTTCGGGTCCATCTGGGAATCGGCGACTCCCAGGATGCTGATGCCGATACCGCCGGACCGGGTGGAGGTCAAAAAATCCAGAACCTGGATGCAGCGGCCGCCGGTGCCCACGATCGCGATGTTCATGCGGGTTCGTCCTTAAATTTCCGCAATTGGATATCTTACTTATGCGGCAGTTTTCAATAAAATTCAAGGCGAAACGGAAGCTTTTTGATAGGAACCGGCGAGGCAGAGTGTTGCATTTCGTGGCACACTCCTGTATAGGCAGACAGAATATGCCATCGCCTGTGCGCCGGCGACCCGGTCGTTTGGCAAGGGTATTTCAGCCGCCGGAGCCTGTGCCGATCTCAACTGGCGCAAAGAGACGACCCTCGCACCTTATCCAATTAGGAGGCGGCATGAACCACCCGGACCAATGGGATTGGGACTCCTCCCGCAAGGCCATCCCGGTTGCATCCTGGAACGATCACTACGAATGGGTCGAAGAACCTCAGGCCAGTCCGGATGGCGAGTCCGTGGCTGCGATCGCGAACTGCGGTGAAGGCGAGTTTAAAGTAGTGGTCAACGGCGCCGCCTGGGAAAATCCCTTCGAGAAGATCTGGCACCTGCGGTTTTCACCGGACGGGCGCCTGACGGCCGTCGTGTCCGATTCCGGGGAGTGGACGCTTGCGATCGACGGCGTCCCCTGGGAAAACCGCTTCGGCTTCGTGTGGGAACCCCGCTTCAGCCCCGACGGCAAGGCGGTCGCCGTCAAGTTCCAGCGGGACATGCAGTACGGGATGGCCCTCAACGACACTCCCTGGGAGGCCACCTTTGCCAACATGACCAACGCCGCCATCAGCCCGGACGGCTCGCGGACCGCCGCAGTGGTCCAGGTGGTGAAATTCGGCGAGGCGGATATCTTCACCTTTCAAAAGGGGGCCTTCACCGCCGCCGTAGGCGGCATTCCGTGGGATCGGGCCTTCGTCAACGTCTGGAACATGGCCTTCAGCCCGGACGGATCGAAGCTGGCGGTAGAGGTCCGGCTGACGCTCTACGACTACACCATCGCCGTCAACGGGGCGCCCTGGGAGCAGACCTTCAACTGCGTTTGGGAGCCGGTCTTCGACCCTATGGGCGGCAGCGTGATCGCGCCGGTGAGACAAGAGGGCCAATGGGCGCTGGTCCGGGACGGGGCGGCCTTCTGGGACCGCTCCTTCGTGCAGCTGTGGCAGCCCCGTTTCAGCCCCGACGGGTCTCGCGTTGCCGCCATCGTGGCGCCTTCGTACGGCCGCTGGACGATCGCGGTCGACGGCAGCCCCTGGCGTACCGAGTTCAAGGATTTGATGTCGGAGCTCGTGTTCAGCCCGGACGGCCGGCGGGTGGCCGCCATCGGCAAGAGCGGCAGCGCCTATCGTGTGGTAGTGGACGACGCGGTGTGGCCCGGGAGCTTCGACATGGCTTGGAAGCCGGT
>JAWOHH010000106.1:0-46125 GCA_046496215.1 Desulfobacterales bacterium | reverse complement strand
CGCGGAGATGCTCGGGCTCGACATGGACATCGAAACCGACCTCGGCATCGACTCCATCAAACGCGTTGAAATCCTCTCCACCCTCGAGGAGCGCAGGCCCGGCCTGCGGTCCGTCGCCCCCGAGGACCTCGGGCGCCTCAAAACCCTGGGCCAGATCATCGCGTTTTTGAGCGACGCGCCCCCCCCGGCCGCCGCCCGGCCCCAGACCGCCGGGCAAATGCCACCGACGACGGAACCGGCGGACGCGTGCATCGTTGCCGCGGCATCCCCGAGCGGGCGGCTCGCCGAGCGCCGCGTCATCCGCCTGCAGGATGCCCCGCCAGCCGTCCCGGCGGCCCTCTCCATAGCCAAGGGCCGCAAGGTCTTCGTCACCGACGACCGCGCCGGGCTCTCCCAGGCCCTCCTGTCGGAGTTCGGGCGGTTGGGGATCAACGCCGTCCTGGTGTCGACCGACATCCTGAAGCACAAACGGGAGCTGCCGCCCGCGGCCGGCCTCGTGATCGTCCAGAACCCGGCCTCGGCCGCCGTGGAGGCGGACCTGAGAAACAGCTTCGAACTGGCGAAGGCCCTTGCCGGCGACCTCGCCGAGTCCGGCCGGCACGAGAGCGCCTTCTTCACCACCGTGACCCGCATGGACGGCGCCTTCGGGTTCAGCGGCCGGCCCTTTGCCAACCCGGTCCAGGGCGCTCTCGCAGGGCTGGCCAAAACCGCCGCGGCCGAATGGCCGGAGGTGATCTGCCGCGCGCTGGACATCGACCCGGCCTGGACCGACCTGCACGCCGCCGCCCAAGCGGTGGCCGCCTACGCCATGACGCGCGGGCCGGTTGAAACCGGCATCGCCTCAAACGGCTGTTGGACACCGGCGCTTGAGGCTGAGGACTACCCCGAGGGGGAGATCCCCATTCAGCCGGGCGATGCCGTCGTGGTGAGCGGCGGCGCGCGCGGCATCACCGCCGCCTGCGCCCTCGAGCTGGCCCGCAGGGTGCGCCCCGGCCTTATCCTGCTCGGCCGCTCGCCCGAACCGCTCCCCGAGCCGGAGTGGATGCGCGGCCTGTCAGCGGAGGCGGAGATCAAAACGGCGCTGATCCGGCACGAGTTCTCCGGCGCAGCGGTGCGGCCGGCCGATGTCGAACGGCGCCTCCGGCAGCTTCTGGCGAACCGGGAGGTCTCGCACTCGCTGGCCGCGATCGCCTCGGCCGGCGCATTTGTCCGGTATTATGCCGTCGATGTGCGCGACGCCGGGCAGGTCCGGGCTGCCCTGGCGGACGCCCGCTCGCACTTCGGGCCGATTCGCGGCCTGATCCACGGCGCCGGCGTGCTGGAGGACCGGCTGATCGCCGCAAAGAGCCTGGAGCAGTTCGATCGGGTCTTCGCGACCAAGCTGAACGGGTTCCGATCGCTGCTCGAGGCCTGCGCACCGGACGAACTCAAGGCCATCGTCGTCTTTTCGTCGATCACCGCCCGCATCGGCAACCGGGGCCAGGCCGATTACGCCATGGCCAACGAGGCGTTGAACAAGCTGGCCCGGGCCGAAGCCCAAAGCCGGCCCGGCTGCCGCGTCGTCTCCATCAACTGGGGGCCCTGGGAATGCGGCATGGTGACGGCCCCCATCAAGCGCGAATTCGAGCGCCAGGGGGTCACCCTGCTGCCTGCCTCCGAAGGGGCCCTGTCGCTGATCCGCGAACTGGGCCGGCCGGCCGACGCCCCGGTCGAGGTGGTGATCGGGGGAACGTTGAACCCCGCCGGAATGGAGATCGTCGCGGAACCCCCGACGCCGCATCTCGCTCTGCTATTCGAGCGCGAGATCGACGTGGCCTCCTACCCGGTGCTCGGCTCCCACGTCATCGACGGCAAACCGGTCATGCCCATGGCGCTGATCGCCGAGCTGTTCGGGCAGGCGGCGCTGCACGAAAACCCGGGGTTGATTTTGCACGGGATCGAGGAGATGCGCATCCTGAGCGGCATCCGGCTGGACGCGAACGCCAAGCGGATCCGCCTGCTCGCCGGAAAAGCCCTGCGCAAAAACGGCCTCTTCGAGGTGGAACTCGAGCTGAGAAACGGCCTGCGCGAGGGCAGGGAGATCCTGCACTCCCGCGCCAGGGCGATCCTATCCGAGGGGTATGCGGCGCCGCCGGCCTTTCAAATGCCCGCAGCGCTATCCTGCAACCACTACCCACGCTCGGCGGCGGAAATCTACGAAAAGATCCTTTTCCACGGCCGCCTCCTGCAGGGCCTGCGCCTGATCCGCTGCTGCACCGCGGACGGCATGGTGGCCGACGCCTCCGGCGCCCCGGCCCCGGCGCAGTGGATGGCCTCCCCCCTGCGCAACAGCTGGCTCGCGGACCCGCTGGTGCTCGACGCCGCCTTCCAGATGGCAAGCCTCTGGTGCTACGAGCAGCACGGGTGCGTGTCGCTGCCCAGCCACGCCGCATCCTACCGCCAGTACCGGCCGGCATTTCCGAGCGAGCAGATCACGGTGGTGCTCGAAGTGCGCGCCGCCACTGAAAAGAAAATGCGGGGGGACTTCACGTTCCTGGATTCCAAGGGGGAGGTCGTGGCCCGCATGAGCGGCTGCGAGGCGGTGATGGACCCGCTCCTCAACCACGCGTTCAAGCCGGACGGCACCCCTTAGACGCTTCCTGCGGCCCGCCCGACTACCGGGCCCTCATCCGGGTGTGCATCCCAGAGGGTGCTGTTTTCGGATCCGGACGCGGGCACCCGCGGGGTGGGTATCGGCGCGGATGCCAACCTCTGACGGGGGATCGATCGTGTGGAGCTACGCTTCGCCCAGCGCTTCCAGATCGGCAAGGTCTCTCTTTCTGCCCACTGTGCGCTTGTTGACAACAAACTGCTCACGCCCGATGAAAAAGACGGGGGTTTCTCCGTACTTACCCCCAACACGGTTTTGAAACGCTTCCGCCCAGCTGACGCCGGAAATGGACGTTACGATGTCTATGCGCACCGGAGGATAGCCCAGCTGGATGACCTTGTTGGGCTCACTAAAATCCTGGACGGAGAGTCCCGCCGAACCAAAACCGAACTCTTTCAAGGCGTTCAATATCCTATCGGCGTTGTCGGCACTGGCGTTGATGAAAATATCGAGGTCGCCGGTGTAGCGCGGTGCACCATGGAATGCCAACGCGTAGCCGCCCACGATCAGATATTCCACTTTATGCTTGTTGAACGACTCGAGCAGATCTCTGAAGTCTGACTGAATCTCCATGATATTGCCGTCTCAGAAACTCCACCGACTCAATTCGCTCCTCGGCGGTTTTGGTCATCCAATATGAATAATCCGATCTTATCGAGGCAGAATCATCCAATCGCCTTTTTGTAACGACCTTCGCGATCATTTTTGAAGCCCGCATAAGATTATTTTCATCGTGTTGGTAATATATAGCAAAAAGCTTTAATTTTTTCAAAAACCGGCTCAAAAGAATCCGAAGCTTACCCATCCACCGCTTCGACCCGATGGACGAAGATCTATCCAGTGTCGATCATCTGCGCTGGAGCCGATCGACCGGGTCAAGGCCGGCCTGCCCGTTCACACCCGCACGCCCCTCAATCGGACGACATCGCCATGATCGCCGTCCATCGCAAAGGTTAGGCAAGAAACCGACGAGCCGGAGGGGCGTGCGTCGGTTCACCCCACCGCCCGGCTGACCGATGCGGGCATGCAGGGCAGCTCATAGGTCTCCAAAGTGGCGATGTAGGTCTTGCAGGGCTGGCAGAACTTCTTGGGCGTCCCCCGACCCGCCCAGAGCAGTTTCATGCGGTGGGAGCAGCCGCACCGGGGGCACATGCACTCCATGGTGATGCCGTCTTCACCGGGCCGGTAAGGCACCTCGTCGCAGTCCGCCACAACACGCAATCCCGACTTTTTCGCCCGCATCGCTGAACCTCCCCTCTATGGTTTCGGTTGTGCATACTTCCGAAGCAACTCCCGGATGGCCTCCTCCAGAAGTTCACCCAACGACTTGTCCGTGTCGACCGCCAGGTGCTTGAGCGCCTTGAGCAGCGAATCGTCGATCCGCGTGGAAAAGGTCTTCTTGTGTTTCATGCCATAAATATTAATTTAAAGAATTATAATTTGCAATATTTTTTTATTAAAATTTATAAATAATTTTTTATTTTAATTTTTCTTTAAAAAAAGTTTTCATTATCGAGTTCGTCGGCAAGCACACGGCATGTCGAACGCGGGTGTTGGGGGGAGTCTATGAAATTCGGGGGTGTGCTAAAAACAGGCGGTTGTTAAAATTCTCGTAATTGTCAGGGCACTCCCTAAAAATCCCTCCTGACCTTCCTTTGCCAAAGGGAGAGATCACCCCTCTTCAGTAGCGAGGGGTAAGGGGAGATGTTACGAACCCTGTCAGTTCAATTTCGAGACGATTAATAAAGCCCCGCCCGGCGTTTGATGCGCAGCAGACCCGGGCTTTGGTGCAGGTACATCAGGGAGGAGGAACAGCCAGCGGAGATGAAATGGGCCTCAAGCAGATCGAAGAGTACCGGCCGGTCCGGCCACGTGAAGAGCTTGCGCTCCTGCTCGAAACCCGCCCACTCGGTTTGCAGGTCGGGGCGGTTGCCGAAAGCTCTTGCCTTGGCCGGGTCGCACAAGAACATCTGGCACACGATCGGTTTGACCCGCCACAGGCAGCCCTCCGGCCCGAGGTAGACGCACTTCAGACCGGTGTTCTCGGTCCGCAGCGCCTTGACGAGAAGATCGGCCTCGTGCTCGTCGGAGTTCAGAAGGTTGATGGCCACGTCGGCAAAGAAGGTCACGATCCCTTCCCGCGAGCAGCAGGCGCTGAGCCGGCTCCGGTAGCAGGCGGTGCTGCAGATGTCGCCGAAATTGCGCTCCAGGAATGCATCCATTCGGCGGCGGAAGTCCATGTAGACGGTGATCTGCGCGCGCAGCCGGTCCCGCTCGGCGTGCGGCATGGACTTCAGATGCAGGCGCACGAGGCAAAGCGCTTCCAGCTGTTCGGCCTGATAGCTGCTGCTCATGATCGGCTCGGTCGGCGGCTCCTTCAGAACGTTGGTATCGGTAAAACCGCCGTCGAACTTGAGGGGGGTCAGGGCGCCGCGGGCTCGACGCTGTTTAAAAAATCGACCAGCGTGCGGTTGAAGCGCCCGGCGCGCTCGACGTTGACCAGGTGCATGGCCGCCGGGATGACCTCGAGGCGGGAGTCGGGGATCCGCTCGTGGATTGCCCGGGAGGCGGAGACGGGGGTGCCGGGATCCTCCGCCCCGACCATGATCAGCGTGGGCCGGTTGATGTGCCGCAGCCGGTCGATGTAATCCAGCTGGCGGATGGCCTCGGTGCATCCCACGTATCCGGCCACCGGGGTTGCCAGGATCTGGCGCCGGATCCGCTCCGCACCGGGTGGGCGCTCTTGCAGGAAGCCCGGTGTGAACCAGCGGGCCAGCGTGCCCTCGACCAGCGCCTGCATGCCCTCGGCCCGGGCCGTGTCGATGCGCTCCTGGATCGCCGGCTGGGCCATCTCCGGCATGACCGCAGCGGTGCTGCAAAGGCACAGGCTCAGCAGGCGGTGCGGATGTCCCAGGGCAAGCCCCTGCCCGATCATCCCGCCCATGGAGAGGCCGACGAAATGCGCCCTGGGGATCTCGAGCGCATCCAGCAGGGCGACGGCGTCCTCCACCAGTTCGTCTAGCCGGTAGGGCGGGGGGGGCACCTCGCTGCCGCCGTGACCGCGGGTGTCGTAACGCAAGATGCGGAAAGCGGGCTGCAGGGCGGTCAGCTGGGGGTCCCACATCGAGATCCCCGACGCGAGAGAGTGGCTCAGCATCACCACCGGCCGGGTTGAAGCCCCGCAAAGCTCGTAGTGGGTCACGATGGTCCTGGTGCGGATCTCAACGCTCATCCCCGCCCTCCCCTCTCACCCCCGGCCCATCGCCGGGTCGTCGATGATGCGGCGCAGCAGCTGCGCGAGCTTTCTGGAGTCGTGCCGCACGATCCCGCCCGAGGTGTCGAGCAGGTCGGCGGCATACATGCGGCGGCGCCCCCAGCAGGGCTCCCGCGGGTCGACCCGCACCAGCTCGGCCTTCTGCGCGCCGTATTTCGCCAGAACAGGCGCCTCGGGCGCTGCCGTGTTGCAGAGAACGGCGTCGACCTCCCGGCCCATAAAGCCCTCCAGGCGTGCCACGAAATCCCACCCGCTGAAATTGTGGGTTTCGCCGAACTTGGTCATGATGTTGAGCACGTAGAGCAGCTTGGCGCGGCTTTTCTGGAAAGCCTCCTTCACCCCGGGGACGATCAGGCCGGCGATGATGCTCGTAAACAGGTCGCCCGGGCCGATGACGATATAATCCGCCCACCAGGCGGCGTCGATCACCGGGGGGTAAACCGAGATCGATTCATTGTGGTGGGGAACCAGAAAAACATCGCGGATCTTCTCCCGCTGGGTGCCGCGCGGCACGTCGATGGCCTTTTCGCCGAAGATGCGCGTCCCGTCGGTCAGCTCGGCCACCAGGGTGGCCTGGTCGATCGTCACCGGCAGGATCCGGCCGCGGACGTCCAGGATCTCCGCCAGGGCCTGGACCCCGGCCGGAAAGCTTTCGGTATAGCGCGAGAGCATGGTCAGCAGGAGGTTGCCGGCGTTGTGGCCTTTCAGGCGCCGGTCCTCCATGAACCGCTTGAGCAGCAGGCCGCGGGCCATCTCGCGATGCGGGGAGAGGGCCACGATGCATTTGAGGATGTCCCCCGGCGGCAGAATGCCGAACTCATCCCGCAGCCGGCCGGTGCTGCCGCCGCTGTCGACCATCGACACGACCGCCGTGATGTCGATCTGCTCCATGTCCCGCAGGCCGGAGAGCAGCGCAAACTGCCCGCTGCCGCCGCCGAGGGTCAAGAGTTTGATGGGGTTGGGGTCCATGGGTGTGGGGTCTTGGGTTCAGGGTTCAGGGTTAGGGGCAGACACCTTTCTCGATGCCTGCGGCGCATCACGCCTTGGGGGTTGGGCTCAGCAGTGCATCCACCCACTCGAGGTCGAGCTCCCTCAGCTTGCCGGACAGGGGGCGGCCGGTTTGCGGGTCGCAGCCGACGATGGCGTAATAGGTCTCGACCGCCCGCTGAAACTCCTCCCGCGAAAAGATGCGCTCCCCGGCCCGCGGGCCGTCGGGTTTGGGGTCGAAGAGCCGGCCGGGGATGCGGTCGTCGCCGATCGAAAACCCCTCGCGGCTGTTGAAGGCGCGCGCCAGGATCGAGGAGCGCTCGGCGGCCTGCATGAGGTCGTAGAGGCCGGCGGTCCAGCCGGTGACCGCCCGGATGCAATCCACCAGGGTCTCCAGCGGCATGACGCCGCGGGGCGCGAAGCCGAAGACGCAGAGCCCCAGCGAATCGAGCATCCGCCAGAATTTTTCCAGGGCGGCGAAGGCCCGCACCTTGTCGGTGGAGAGGCTGGTGGCGGGCATCGGCCGATAGATGCCCAGGCTGCCGACCGATTTGAAGGAAAAAGAGGTTTCGTCCACGAAGGAGGGGTCGTGCGGGGCGTTCATGTGATCCGCCCCGTAGGTGCTCAGGGCATAGCTCAACCCCACGCCGGCCTTGATGCGGGGGTCGTGCAGGGCCAGCTCCTGCCCCTTGACGCACATGCAGAAGGGCGCATCGGCAAGCCCCCAGCGCTGGGCGAGCCGGGCCGAGCCCTCTGCCAGCGCATCGCCGAAGCCCTCACGGTGGGCGGTCATCTCCAGCAGCCGCAGCAGCAGGTCGGGGTCGCCGAAGCGCAGATCGATGCCGCCGGTATCGGCCGCGCTGATGAGGCCTTTCTCGAAACACTCGCAGGCGAAGGCGATGGTCATGCCCGCCGAAATGGTGTCCATGCAATAGCGGTCGCAGATCTCGTTGCCCTTGGCGACCACGCGCAGGTCCGTGATGTTCAGGTTCGACCCCAGAGCGGCGATGGTCTCGTACTCGGGTCCGCCGTAGCGCGAATCCACGCCGTAGACCGGGTCCTCCAGCGCGATGACCCGTTTGCACATGATGGGGCAGGCATGGCAGCCCTTGCGTTTCTTGAGAAGCAGCGCGTTGTAGGTTTCGCCGCCCAGCGGCGAGGCATCCGCGAGGGCGCTGCCGCGAAAGTTGTTCACCGGCAGCCCGCCGGCGGCCGAGAGCAGCTCCGGAAACGCGGTGGTGCCGTAGACGTAGAGCGCATCGCCCACCGGGTTCTGCCGGAAGCTCTTGGCATATTCGGCGGCGGTCTTGCGCAGAAACTCGGGGTCGCTGTAGGTGATGCCGTTGGTGCCGAGCGCGGCCACGGCCCTGAGGTTCTTGGCGCCCATCACGGCGCCGAAGCCGCCGCGGCCGTTGAAGTGGCCGAGGTTGTTGGTGATGTTGGCAAAGCGCACCCGTCTCATCCCGGCGGCTCCGGTCTGGGCCACCCGGATCTTGTCGCTGCCCAGCTCCGCGCGGATGGCGTCCTCGGCCTCGCGCGCACCCTGCAGGGCGAAGGCGCCCGCATCCCGCAGCTCCGCCCGGCCGTCGGTCACCCAGAGGTAGACCGGGGTTTCCGAACGCCCCTTGAAGACGACGGCGTCGAAGCCGGCCCTTTTAAGTTCGGGGCCGAAAAAGCCCGCGGCCTCCGACTCGCCGGCGGTGCCGGTGAGCGGCGACTTGCCGACCGCGGCAAACCGGCACGCGGCGGCGATCGGCGAACCGGTCATCACCCCGGTGGCCAAAACCAGTATGTTTTCAGCCGCCAGCGCATCCGTGCGCGGGGGCACCTCCCGCATCAGGTAGTGATAGCCGATGCCCCGGCCCCCCAGGGTGCTGCGGTAGAAGACCTCGCCGGGCTCCTCGCTCTGGATCTTGCGGTTCGTCAAGTCCACGTGCAGAATTTTTCCGGTGTATCCGAAGGGCATGACCCCACCTCCCGTGCCCGCATGCGTCGATGCGGAGATGTTAGAGGGCAGGATACAATCAAGCCGGGTGGAATTAAAGCGAAAATTTCGTGTCCGCTCCACCGGCCTGCTTCAGCGGTCCTTGACCGGTTCAGCCGAACCTCGTATAGTCGCGCCTCGCGTGGCGATATTCGAAGCGGGGCCGAGGCCGACCGCTCGCCGGGAGGGCAGCATGCCGATTGCAGACCGAATGATCCGCCGGGTGGCGCAGTTCGCCGTCATCAAAAACATGTTCGAGGAGGGCCGCCGGCTGAGGGAACGGCACGGGGCCGAGAACGTCTACGACTTTTCTCTGGGCAACCCCGATCTCCCGCCTCCCGCCGAACTGCGGAATGCGCTGCGGGAGCTGACCCGCTCCGACACCCTCTCCTTCGGCTACGCCCCGGTCGCCGGCCACCTGCCGCTGCGCGAGGCGCTGGCCCGGCGGTTCTCCGGCGAGCACGGGGTGCCGGTCCGGCCGGAGATGATCGTCATGACGGTGGGTGCGGCAGGCGCCCTCAACGACATCTTCCGGGCGCTGGTCGACCCCGGCGAGGAGATCCTGACCCCCTCTCCCTACTTTCTCGGCTACGAGAACTACGCCTTCCTGGTCGATGCGAATCTCAAAACGGCCGCAACCGATCCTCGTTTTCATCTGGATCTCGACGCCATCGACCGTGCCTTGACCCCGCAGACCCGCGTGGTGCTGATCAACTCCCCCAACAACCCGACGGGCGCCATCTATTCGGCCGCCGAGATCAGCGGCCTGAGCCGAGTGCTGGACGCCGCGAGCGCCCGATTCCGGCGGCGCATCTACCTGGTCTCCGACGAGCCCTATCGCCGCATCAGTTTCGGGGCCGAGGTGCCGCCCGTCATGGCGGCCTACCCCCACACCGTCGTCGTGAACTCCTTTTCAAAGGAGCTCAGCCTGGCCGGCGAGCGGATCGGCTACTTTGCCGTGCACCCGGAGGCCGAGGACGCGGAGGCGATCGTGGCGGCCGGCAGCGTCGCCAACTCCATGCACGTGGTCAACGCCCCCGGCCTTTTTCAGCACGCGGTCGCCCGCGTTCTGGGGGCCGCGGTGGACGTCTCCGTTTACCGCCGGCGGCGGGACCTGCTCTGCGAGATCCTCGCCGCTGCGGGCTACGAATTCAACCGGCCCGAGGGCGCCTTCTACCTCTTCCCTAAAAGCCCGATTCCCGACGATGCGCGATTCACCGAGCTCCTGAAAGCCGAACGCATCCTGGTCAGCCCCGGGCGCGCCTTCGGGGCCCCCGGCTATTTCCGCATCTCCTTTGCGGTGCCGGACCAGACGATCCTGAATTCGCGCAGCGGGTTTTCACGCGCGGCCGCACAGGCCGGACGGTGACGAGCTCATCGCTCCTGCAGCCGGCGGATGCCGCACGCCCGCCGGGTGCGGCCTGCGCAGACGGGTCTCGATTCGAACATGCTGTGTTGCCGGATGAAGAAACAGAAACGATGAGCAACCCAAACCATTCGAGGAGGTCGACTATGAAGATTGCCGTAATCGGCACGGGGGTCATGGGGCGGGGCTGGATCACGCAATGCGCCATGGCGGGCCACGAGGTCCACTGCACCGACGCCAACCCGGACATTCTGGCCGGAACCGTCAAGGCCTGCGTCGAGCTGGCCGAAAAAACAGCCCGGCGCCTCAAGCTGACCGAGCCGGGTCTCGCCGCCGCCGCGGGCAAGCGCATCCGGCCCTATTCCGATCGGGCGGCGTTCATCGCCGCCGCCGCCGGGTGCGAGGTGTTTCTCGAGGTCATTTTCGAGGACCTGCAGCTCAAGCGCCGCGTGCTGGGAGAGCTTTTGCCCCAGCTGCCGGAAAAGGTCGTTTTCTGGTCCAACACCAGCAGCCTGGACATCGACAAGCTGGCCGAGGCCGGCGGCCGGCCCGAGCGCTCCATCATCACGCACGGGTTCAACCCGGTGCCCATGATGCCGGGCGTCGAAGTGGTGCCGGGCGCCAAAACCTCCCCGGAGACCGTCGAGTTCACCCGGCAGGCCTTGCTGGCCATGAAAAAGGCTCCCTTCCTGGCGCCCAACATCCCGGGCTTCTGGGTCAACCGCCTGCTGGTTCCGATGGCGCTCGACGCCGTGCGGCTGCTCGAGCAGGGGAAGATCCGGGTGGAGGACGGCGATGTCGGTCTGAACACGAGCCTCGGCCATCCCCAGGGCGTGTTCAAACTGCACGACTTCGTCAGCACGCCCACCATGTTGCGGGTGGCCCTGGAGATGCTGCAGGCGTCCAACGACCCGCGGCTCTACCCGCCGCTGCTCTTGGTGCGGATGGTCA
Source organism: Desulfobacterales bacterium (assembly GCA_046496215.1). Lineage (GTDB taxonomy): Bacteria > Desulfobacterota > Desulfobacteria > Desulfobacterales > SpSt-501 > SpSt-501. Next base: position 34,913 of record JAWOHH010000106.1, on the reverse strand, counting down.
AAAACGGCGAGTTCGGCGCGGCGACCGGCAAGGGGTTCTACGACTGGAGCGACCCGCGCAACCCCGTGCCGCGGGACCTCTCCCCCTACGTGGTCGGATCCGCCGAGCACATGACGTCAGCGATCGCGTAGACGGGGAGCCGATTAAAGCGGGTCCTTGAAAGGGGTCGAGGGTCCGAGGGCTCAGGGGTCGAGAAAAGCCGAGGATTGCGACGAGCGAGAACGCCGGCCTGGGCCGAAAGACCCCGTTTATGGATGGACACCAGGCTAAGGCTGAGCGGCCAGTTCGGCGAGAGCATCCGCAATCGAGTTGAAGGCAAGCGTCACCGGCGCGCCGGCGTGGACTTCCTGAAAGCACTGCCCCGAGTCCCCGCAGGCGACCATGCGCGCATCGATGGGGATCTTGCCGAGGAAGCGGACCCCCATCTCCAAAGCCGTCCGCTCCCCCCCGCCGGCACCGAACAGGTCGATCTTCTCCCCGCAGTGCGGGCAGGAGAGCCCGCTCATGTTCTCGACCAGGCCGAAAATGTCCAGGTGGACGGTGCGGCAGAAGTTGATGGACTTGCGCACGTCCGCCAGGGCAACTTCCTGCGGCGTGGTGACGATGATGGCGCGCGCGTCGGGGATCTGCTGGGCGACGGTGAGCGGTTCATCGCCGGTGCCGGGCGGGGAGTCGATCACCAGGAAATCGAGGTCCCCCCACTCCACGTCGGCGATGAACTGCCGGATGGCGGAGAATTTCAGAGGGCCGCGCCAGATGACGGCATCGTCCTTCTTGGGGAGAAAGGATTCCATCGAAATGACCGCCAGTCGCTCCGAGTGCCTGAGCGGGATCAGCTTCCGATTCGAATTCACATCCGGCATTCCGTTCAATCCCAGCATCCGCGGCACATCCGGGCCGTGAAGGTCCACGTCCATGATCCCCACCTGGAACCCCTTGCTCGCCAGGGCGATCGAAAGATTGACCGCCGTGCTGGTTTTCCCCACACCGCCTTTGCCGCTCATCACGATGATCTTGTTCCTGATTTTCCCGAGCGAATTCTTGAGCGAGAGGTCCTGATCCTCTTGCATCTGCTGCGGGGTCTTGGGCACCTGGTCCATGATTTCAACCATCGGCGGCTCCTCCTGAGTCTGCTGTCGATTCGAACGACGACCGCCGTTCGCAAGAGCGAGAAACTACCACCGCATCGGCGCATGTCAAGCCCCCGATGAGCGCCGCAGCCGGCGGCCGGTAGTGCCCGGCGAGCCCATCCGACGACCCAAAAACACGCAAATTGCATAAATTGCTGGAGTTTATGACCAATTTGCGGTAGCATGGGAGAAATCGCTGAATGCCGAGCGCCGACTCGACACGCCTCGATGGTCGACCCGCAAGCCTGCCGGCCTGCCGCCCCCCGCACCACCATGACTGCGGCGTCCAATCCGACCGTGGGATCCGCCTGCGTCGCAGAGTCAGGCGCTCAGGCACTTCAGCGGTACAAGGAGAGACAGAAAAACGGATGAGCGTGGCCCCACCTGCCATAGGGACGCCCGGCAAGATGCTCTGGTTCGCCTTCGGCCTGCTTGCGTGCATCGCCGCCCTGGGGTCCGGCATTCACCTCTCCTTCGACAACCAGATCCTGATGAGCACGACCGTCATTGCGGCTTTGTACCTGTCCGGGTGGGCCAAACGGTTCAACCCCGATATCAGCCGCATCATGGTCATCCTGCTGGGGGCCTTTCTCTCGTGGCGCTACTGGGTGTTCCGGACCACCGAGACGCTGAGCTACCCGGGCGCCTGGGACTTGACCTTCATGACGCTGCTCTATTTGGCGGAGACCTACGGGATCCTCATCCACTCGATGGGGATGATCGTGAACGTCTCGCCCCTGACCCGCCGGGTCCCCCCCCTGCCCGCCGATCACCGCCGGCTCCCGACGGTGGACGTGTTCATCCCCACCTACAACGAACCGGTGGAGGTGGTGCGCGTCACTCTATCGGCCTGCACGCAGCTGGACTACCCCCGAAACAAGCTGGCCATCTACCTGCTGGACGACGGCGGCACCATCCAAAAACTGAACGACCCGGACCCGGTTCAAGCCGCGGCGGCCCGCCGCCGGGCCCAAACGCTGCGGGCGATGGCAGAGCGCATGGGCGTCCGCTATCTCGCCCGGGAGGCCAACACCCGGGCCAAGGCCGGCAACATCAACGACGGGCTGCTCAACTGCGCCTGCGAGGAGATTGTCGATATCTCGGGCAAGGCCGGCTGCGTCAACCACGGGTTTCACCGCAGCAGCGGGGAGCTGGTCCTGATCCTGGACTGCGACCATGTCCCCACGCGCGACTTCCTGCAGAGCACCGTCGGGTTTTTCCTGGAGGACAGCCGCCTCTTCCTGGTTCAAACCCCCCACTTCTTCATCAACCCCACGCCGGTGGAAAAAAACCTCGACACCCGGCGCCGCAGCCCGACGGAAAACGAGATGTTTTACGGCGCTATCCATTTGGGTCTCGATTTCTGGAACGCCTCCTTTTTCTGCGGCTCGGCAGCCCTGCTGCGTCGCCGGTGCCTCGAGGAGATCGGCGGGGTCGCGGGTGAAACCATCACCGAAGATGCCGAGACCGCGCTCGAACTCCACGCCCGGGGCTACCGCAGCGTCTATCTCAACAAGCCGATGGTGATGGGGCTGTCGCCCGAATCCTTCGATCACTTCATCATCCAGCGCAGCCGCTGGGCGCAGGGGATGATGCAGATGTTCGTCTTGAAGAACCCTTTGTTCAAAAAAGGGCTGAGCCTGGGCCAGCGGCTCTGCTATTTCAACTCTTGTTTCTTCTGGCTCTTCGGGCTGGCCCGGATCATCTTCTTCATCTCCCCACTGCTGTTTCTCTTCTTCGGGCTGCGCATATACAACGCATCCCTGACCCAGGTCGCCATCTACGCCGTCCCGCACCTGCTGGCCTCCTACTACGTCACGAACTACCTTTTCGGCCGGCTGCGACACCCGTTCTTCTCCGAGCTCTACGAGACCATCCAGAGCATCTTTCTCGCCCCGGCCGTGCTTTCGGTCTTCAGGCACCCGCGCCGCCCCAGGTTCCACGTCACACCGAAAACCATTTCGACCCGCAAAGACGCCTTGACGCCTCTTTCGGTGCCGTTTTATATAATGCTGCTGCTGTCGGCGGCCGCCTACCCGGTCGGCATCAGCAAGCTGGTCTCCAACCCGCTGCTGGCCGACACCGTGTTCGTCTGCTTGGCCTGGAACACCTTCAACCTGGTGCTGACCCTCTGCTGCCTGGGGGTCGTCTGGGAGCGACGCCAGATCCGCCGCGCGCATCGCTACGAAACCCGTGAGCCGGTCGCCCTGCGCGTGCCGGGCTCCGAGGGTGCAACGCCCGCCACCCTGATCGACCTCTCCACCGCGGGGGTGCGGGTGGTGGCCGAGCCGAAGGCTGAGATCACCGGGGATCGCCTGATCCTGGAGGCCCGGGACGGCGCGGGGCGCCCGCACGCCCTGCCGCTCAGCGTCCGACGGCGGGTGCGGCAGGCCTCCGGCCTGATTCTGGGCTGCGAGTTCGATCAGCCGGACGAGCAGACATACGGCCGAATCATCGATTTCGTCTACGGCGACAGCGGCCGGTGGAAGTACTTCCACGACGCGAAGCTGGGCCGGACGGTCAACTCACTTAAAGGGTTCCTGATCATCCTGGGCATCGGCGTGCGGGGCTCCCTGCGCAACCTGGCCGGGATCGGGCGGCTGCTGGCGGCTCTCGTTGCAGGCATCGGGTTCAATTTTGCAAACTCCATCAAATGGTTCGGCAAGAGGATCTAACCATGCTGGTCAAGAAGGCGTTATCCCTGATCGTGCTTTTCACGGCCCTGTTTCAGGCCGCGGCGCTGGCGGCCACCCTGCAGATTCCGCTGCGTAAACTGGCCCCCGTGCAGGACTACCGCCTGCGCGGCTCGATGGACAGCTACAGCTTCAGCCTGCCGATCCCCGAGCGCTGGCAGGTTAAAAAGGCGAGCCTGTACTTTGCCTATGTGAACTCATCGGCCCTCATCCCGTTGAATTCGCGGCTGGTGTTCACCGTGAACAATCAGCCGCTGGCCCAGATCCGGCTCAACCCGGACACCCCCCAGGGCGAGGTGGTCGTCCCCATCCCCGGTTCGCTTTTCAAGGCCGGCTACAACCCCTGCAGTTTTTGGGTCTCGCAGCACTACACGATCGAGGAGTGCGAAGACCCCTTCTCGCCGGAGCTCTGGACCTGGCTCAAGCTGAACGACGCCTATTTCAGCTTCGAGGTCGAGCCGGTCCCCGTACCCGCCCGGGTGTCGGCCGTCAACGATTTCCTGTTCGACCCGCGTAATATTTTCGACACGCGGGTCCATCTCGTGCTGCCCGCCTTGAGGCCGGATTACCTGCAGGCTGCTGCCCTGGCCGCGGCGGGCGTCGGCCTGCGCTACGAGTACCGGGTGCCCGAGTTGACGCTGGCCGATGCCCTCCGCCCCGGCGTGGACAACATCCTGATCGCCCTGCGCCAGGACCTCCCGGCCGTTTGGCCCGAACCGATGCAGCTCGACGACGGGCCCGTGATCGCCGTGCAGCCGCTGCCGGAGAAAAATGCCGGCCCCGCCGGGCAGGTGGAGTGGGGCCGGAATCCGGGCAACGCCCTGGTGATCGTCACCGGAGGGGACGAAGCCGAACTGCTCACCGCGGCCCGGGCCTTCGCCGCCCTTTCCCACCCCCTCCCCGGCTCCCCGGCGACGCGCATCTCGAACCTCAAGCTGCCGGAAATCCAGGAGCGCATGATTCAACGCGGCCTTCTACCCGGCCGCGCCTACAGCTTCGCCAGCCTCGGGGCCGCCACCACCGAATTCAGGGGGATGTCGGCCCCGCGCCTGAACCTGGACCTGCGGCTCGCATCCGACCTCTATTTCTCACCCAACAAATTCGCGAGCGTCGTCCTGCACATGGCCTACGACGCCATGATGCGCTCGGACTCCGTTCTGAACATCCGCTTGAACGGCAAGTTCTTTGCGGGCGTCCGGCTGGACAACCCCAGGGGCGATTATTTCCGCGACTACCGGGTGGACATCCCCCTGGCCGCCTTCAAGCCGGGGGGCAACCAGCTGAGCTTCGAGGCGGTCCTCACCCCGCTGCACACCGACAAGTGCACGCTGATCCAGACCGAGAACCTGCGGCTGACCCTCTTTGCGGACTCCCAGCTCCTGCTGCCGGATGCCCCGCACTGGATCAAGATGCCGCAGATCGGGGTTTTCTTCCAGGACGCCTTCCCCATGGGCCGCTGGCCGGACATGCGCGAGGCTGCCGTCCGCTTGACGGAAACGACCTATCCCGCCGCCGGCGCCGCCCTGAACCTGGTGGCACTGGGCGCACAGAAAATCGGCTACCCCCCGTTCGGGCTCTCCTGGTTCCTGGGAGCGGAAAGCCCGAAAACGCCCAAGGACATCATCGTGGCCGGCAGCCTGCCCACCCTGCCGAAGGAGCTGCTCGGCCGGGCGCCCATCGCCGGCATCGCGCCCCTCGCGCTGTCGCTGCCCCAACTGGACCGGCCCAGCCCGCGCCCGTCCGTCCCGACCCGGTTTTGGGCCCAGTCCGGCGAGGCGCCGGACACGCCCCGCAACCCGTCCGACCTGCGCGCGGCGAGCACGGTTCAAGGCGATTTCACCGGGAACCTGGGGCCGGGCCGGGCGGCGCTGATGCAGTTCCGGCACCCGGAGGCCTCCGATCGCACCGTGCTCGTGCTGACGGCCGACTCCGCCGGGGACCTTCTCGCCGGAAGCCGGGCGCTCTGGGAACCGGCCGTTCAGGCCGCCTGCGACGGGGACCTGGTGCTCGTCGACCTGCAGCGGCCGGAGGCCACGGCCAACGCAAGCATGGTCGGCCCCAGCTGGTACGTGGGCAGCCCCGGCCGGGTCCCGGGGGTGCAGAACTTCATCAACACGCACCCGGTGCTCTCGCTGGCCGGCCTGCTGGCGCTCCTGCTCCTGCTCGGCCTGGTGATCTACAAGATGGTGACGCATCGGCGCAGGCGCCGGCTCGAGCAACCGCATGCGTGATGCGCTGCCACAATGCCGCCGCACCGAAGGATGCGGGCCGTTCAGCATGGTTCCTTTATCACCGCCTAAAGGGGGCGGTTGGGCCGCCCTCCTCTGCCTGCTGGCGCTTCTCGGGGCGAGCCCGGCCGCCGCGCAGGATTGGCCTGCTTTCAAGCAGGCGTTTGTTTCGGGCGACGGGCGGGTCATCGACCGCTTCAACCACTCCGTCAGCCATTCCGAGGGGCAGGGCTACGGTCTGCTCCTGGCGCTGTTCCACGAGGACCGGCCGGCGTTCGAGCGGTTGTGGCGGTGGACGACCGCGAACCTGCAGGTCCGGCGCGACGCACTTTTTGCCTGGTCCTGGGGCAAGCGGCCCAACGGCGAATGGGCGGTCATCGACTACAACAACGCCAGCGACGGCGACATCCTGATCGCGCTGGCCCTGCTCGAAGCTGCGTCGCGCTGGAACCACCCGCCGTTCAAAGCATCCGCCCTCAGGATCGTGGGCGACATCCGCACCCAGCTGGCGGTCACACAGGACGGACTCCGCCTGATCTCACCGGGCTACTTCGGGTTCGCCTCCGGCGCCGGACTCGTGGTCAACCCGGGCTACCTGGTGCTGCCGGCCTTCTCCCGGTTCGCGCAGGTGGACGACAGGGACTTCTGGGACCGCGTGGCCGGGGACAGCGCAACGCTGCTCGACCTGGGCGCCTTTTCCCGCTTCCGGCTGCCGGCGGACTGGATCCTGTTGCAGGGTGGGCGGGCCTCCGTGCACACCGAGAAGAGCCCCTATTTCGGGTACGAGGCGATCCGGGTTCCGCTCTATCTGCTCTGGGGCGGCCAGACGGGGCGCTTGAGTGCCTATGCGCCGTATCTGGAGTTCGTCGAGCGCGCCGGCTACCTGCCGGGCCGGGTCGATCTGATCGGCGGATTCGTTTCGTCGGAGGAGGCGCCCGCCGGCTTCTACGCGCTCATGGCGGCGTGCTCCCGGCGGCTCGGGATGGAGGCCCTGGCGCACACGCTCGAGCAGGCGGCATCCGCCAAAATCGGACGCGAGCCGGACGATTACTTCTCGCATGCCCTCTTCCTGTTATGCCGATTCCGGTTGGACGGACCATGAGGCGGCGCCTTCTTCCACTGTGCTTTCTGATTCTCAGTCTGACCCCGCCTGCGGGCGCGTCCGGCCAGAGCCTGTCGGTCGAGCAGGATTCGGCCGCCCATGACCAAACGGTCATCCAGCGCCGCTCCGGGGAGACGCTCACCCCTCTGCCCGACGAGAGCCGGGTCGATCGCGCCGATCCGCCCTGGGTGTACGCCACCCCCGAGGACGCCAGGGTTCTCGAATCCAAAACGATGCCGGCGGCAGGGGCTCCAGCCGCGGCGGCGCCTTCCGATCTCGCCCGGGCATGGAGCCTCTATACCGCAAGCCGACATGCCGCCGCCGCCGGCCTCTTCTCGACCTTGCTCGCCTCAGAGACCCCCGGAGAGGCCATGAACGCCCGGCTGGGGCTCGCCTACAGCCTGGCGCGTCTGGGCAAAACCGATCAGGCCGCCGCGCACCTGTCCGTTCTCGTTCGCAACGGCTACCGGCTGGCCGAGACGCAGCCCGCCCTGGTCGATGCGTTGATCCGCTCCGGCCGCTGGGATGAGGCCCGCCGTCAAATCGCACCGCTTCCCCCCGATCGGCGCCGCGCCTGGCAACGCCGTCTAGTTGAGGCACACCTCTCGGCGGACCATGCCGCGCTGCCCGACGGAGCCGACGCGGCCACGCTGCGAACGTTTATCGAAACCCATGAAAAGGCCCTGAACCGGTGCCTGCGGCCGGACCTCTTCCATGCGGTCAGTCTCAGGCTGCGCGCCGCAGGCGAAGGCGCTCTCGCCGGAGCGCTCCAGCGCCGCCTGCTCGGCTGCGACCTGCCGCCGGCGCTGCGGGCGGGGATTCTAAGCGATGTGGCCGCCGCATTGGCCCCGAGCGAGGCCATGGAGCTGGTGCAGCGGCAGGCGCCGTTGTTCGACGACAGCCCCCCGGGCGAGCGTGCCGCACTCAGCCGAATCGAGGCCGACCTCCTCAAGCGCCGGCTGGCGGCGCTGCCGGCGGACTCCCCGGAAAAAGCCGCTGCCGCACGGTCCGTCCTGAAGCACTCCCCGGGCGACCGCGACGCACTGACCGCACTGGCCTGGGATGCGTTCAACCGAAACGCGTTCGACGAGGCCGACCGAATCTTCGCGCAGCTGCTGGCCCAGGAGCCCGACAACAAGGAGTTCGCGCTCGGCCAGGGCTATGCCCGCCTGAACGCCGGCCGATTGGAAGCGGCCCTGGCGCCCCTCGAACAAAGCGGTATCCCAGAGGATGCGGATACCCAAGCGCTCCGGACGCTGGCCTACCGCCGCCAGGCCGGTGCCGCCGCCGAGGCGAAGGACTGGGATCGCACCGCCGCGATGGCGGAGAAACTTCTGGATCTGGACCCCGAAGATCCGCAGGCCGCCGAACTGATGGCCTGGGCGCGCTACGAGCAGGGCCGGCACGGAGAAGCCCGGCCCCTGATGGAGCAGGCCTTCCGCCGCCGCCCCGAAGCGGGGCTGGCGGGCGGGCTGCTGGGTCTTTACAGCGCGGCCGGCGACGAGGCGGCGGGCTTTGACCTGGCCTCCCGCCTGGCCCGGGACCCTGACCCGGCGCTCCGGGCTTCCGCCGCCGGCTTTTTTTTCGACCGCGGGGCGCCGGTCACGGCCGCCCGGCTGGACCCCGGGCCGGGCCGGTGCTACACCAACGCCGACTCGCCGCGGGCCGAGGCCTTTCTTTACCACCGCAGCAAACAAAGCAGCGGAAGATACAGCGACCTGGAGGAGACCGCGCTGCCCATGACCCTGGTGGTGCCGACGCGCTCCGGCACCTCGTGGTTTGCGATTCTGACCCCCACCTTCCTCTCCGGCGACAAGGGGCCGGCGACGCCGCGCGCCGGGCGCTATTACCAGAGCCTGAACGGCCTGCCCCCGCAGCGCGACCTGGCGGACGACCTTTTCGTGGTTCAACCGCAAGTCGGGGTCGAGTTGGAAGGCCGCCTGCGCCTGAAGCTTCAGGCCGGCGCAACGCCCCTGAGTGGACCGGTGGCGCCGACACCCACCCTCGCCGCCCGGCTCAGCGGCGCGAACTGGTACGTGGACGCGCACCGGCTGCCCGTGAAGGACTCGATCCTTTCCTATGCCGGGCAGCGGGACCCCTACAGCCGGGACGAGTGGGGGCGGGTGACCCGCAACGGCATCGAGGCCGGCTTGACCGGGCCTTTGGGAGATCGCTGGTGGCTCAGCGGCTCCGCCGGCTTCGACGCCTACACGGGGGAGCGGGTCTGGGACAACCAGTCCGTTCATCTCGATACGGCCGTCGGCCGGACCTGGTGGCGGGGCGAGGACGAGCTCAGTGCCGGCCTCTTCGCCACCGCGCGGCATTTTCGCCACAACAGCGATTTTCACACCTTCGGCCACGGCGGCTACTACAGCCCGGAGCTGATGACCATGGTGGGGCCGTTCGTGCGCTACCGCACCGCCGCGTGCCGCGACGGCTGGCTCGACATCCAGGCAGCCACCGGCTGGCTCTACCAGAAGCTCGACCGCAGCCCCTTCTACCCCCTTTTCGACGGCGACACGACCGGTTTCACACCCGCAGCCGCCAGCGAGGCCAACGGAGCGTATGCGGCGGACAGCGATCACAAGCTCGGCTTCAGCCTGAAACTGCAGGGCATGCGGCTGCTGACCCCCCACATTGCCGCCGGCGGGTTCGCCGGGCTCGACAACAGCTCCGACGCGAGCGAGTGGGTGGTCGGGGCCGGCCTCCAGATTTTCTTCGAGCCGCAGGCGCGCCTGTGGAAGCGCGGGGATTTTTTCCGCGAGTTCAGCCGATGAAGGCCGACACCCCCATCGCCGTCGTCGGCATGGCCGGGCTCTTTCCGGGGGCGCTCGACACCGACCGGCTCTGGTCCAACATCTGCGCCAAGCGGGACGCTGCGGCCGATGCGCCCCGCTCGCGTTGGGTCGCCGCGCCCGAGCACATGGTCGCCGCCCTCCCCGAGGCGGACAAGGCCCTCTGCGCCCGCTGCTGCCTGCTGCCCGAGTTCACCTTCAACCCCGACGGACTGGAGCTGGACCCGGGCCTGCTGCGTCGGCTGGACCCGCTCTACCACGTGCTGCTGCATGCCGGCCGGCAGATCGTTTCGGGCCCGGGCGCCCCGCGGATCGACCGGGAGAGGACCGGCGTCGTCCTGGCCGCCCTGGTCCTGCCCACGGAGGCCTCGTCGGCCTTCACGCGCGATGTGCTCGGCAGCCTGGTGGAGGCCGCGCTCCCCCCGGCGCCGAAGACGCCGGCGGCGGAGACCGGCGCCCGGCGCGGACGCGGCTTCGCCGCACGGGTAGCGGGCCTGCCCGCCGCGGTCCTGGCCAAGTCCTTAGGGCTGAAAGGCGGCAGCCTGACCCTGGACGCGGCCTGCGCCTCCTCCCTCTACGCGCTCAAGTTGGCCTGCGACGAGCTGCGCGCCGGCCGGGCGGATGCGATGGTGGTCGGCGGGATCTCCCGGCCGGACTGTCTCTTCACCCAGGTCGGCTTCAGCCAGCTGAGGGCCCTCTCGCCCAGCGGGCGCTGCGCCCCGTTCGACCGCAGCGCGGACGGCCTGGTCGTCGGCGAAGGAGCGGGGCTCCTCGTACTGAAGCGCCTGCCGGACGCCCTGGCGGAGCAGGACCCTATCCTCGGTCTCATCCGCGGCATCGGCCTCTCCAACGATCTGCGCGGCAACCTGCTGGCCCCCGACAGCGAGGGCCAGCTGCGCGCCATGCGCGCGGCCTATGCCGCCGCGGAGTGGCTGCCCTCGGATGTGGATCTGGTCGAATGCCACGGCGCCGGGACCCCGGTGGGCGACGCCGTGGAGCTGGAGAGCCTGAGGCGGTTGTGGAGCGAAGCCGGTTGGGGGCCGGGGCAGTGCGCGCTGAGCTCGGTCAAGTCGATGATCGGCCACCTGCTGACAGCGGCGGGCGCCGCGGCCGCAATCAAAACGCTGCTGGCGTTTCGGCATGCGACGCTGCCCCCGACCCTGCACTTCCGGCAAGCGCCGCCCAAAAGCCCGCTGCACGACGGCCCGTTCCGGGTGTTGTGCGAGGCCGAACCCTGGCCGCGTCGCACCCCGGGCACCCCGCGCCGGGCGGCCGTCAGCGCCTTCGGCTTCGGCGGGATCAACGCCCATCTCCTGCTGGAGGAGTGGGACCCGGAGCGCGCCCTCTCCTCAAAGTCGGGCGTGCGCGCGGCGGGCCGAGTCCCGGCAGCCGCCCCGCCGGGCGCACCGACACCCGCCCGCCCGCCTCGGACCCGTCCCGAAGCGATCGCGGCCGCCCCCGGTGCGGGCCCGCCCGCGATCGCCATCGTGGGCATGGCGGCCTGCCTGGGCAGGGCCGTCTCGCTCGCCGCATTTCGAGAGGCGGTGTTTGCGGCATCCCCCCTGATCGGCCCCCGGCCGGCCGGCCGCTGGAAACAGTGCGACCGGCTGCTGCCGGCCCTCGCGCCGCTCAAAGGCGGCTTCATGGAGGAGTTCGGCCTCGCCACGGGCCGCTTCCGCATCCCGCCCCGGGAGATCCCCGACATCCTGCCCCAGCAGCTCCTGATGCTCGACGTGGCCGCCGACGCCCTGCTCGACGCCGGGCTTGCGCTGCGCCGGGAGCGCCCGCGCGCGGGGGCGGTGATCGGCATCGATTTCGATTTCGAGGCCACCGGTTTTCACCTGCGCTGGCTGCTGCGGCAGCGCTTCGAGGAGTTGCGCCGTGCCTCCGGACGGCCGTTGGATGCCCCGCCCGTCCTCGAGTGGCTCGCCCGCGCCCTGGATGCCTGCAGCCCCCCGCTCACCGCCACCCGGGTGCTGGGCGCACTGGGCAGCATGGTGGCGAGCCGCATTGCGCGCGAGTTCCGCCTGGGCGGCCCCAGCTTCACGGTGTCGGCCGGGGCGGCCTCCGGGCTGCGGGCGCTGGAGAAAGCGCTCCGCGCGCTGCAGGCCGGCGAGCTTGACTGGGCGCTGGCGGGGGCGGTGGACCTGTGCGGCGACCTGCGCACCGTCGCACTCCGTCAGGCCCTGCGGCCCTTTTCACCCAGCGGCCGGCTGGCACCCTTCGACCCCGCGGCCGACGGCACCCTGCCGGGCGAGGGCGCCGTGGCCCTCGTGCTCAAGCGCCTCGACCGGGCGCTGGCCGACGGGGACCGCGTCTACGCCGTGGTGCGCGGGATCGGTGCCGCCGGCGGCGGGGGCATCGATCTCGAAGCACCCAGCCGCGACGCCTACCGCGGATCCCTTGACCGGGCCCTGGCGGATGCCGGGGTCGACCCGGCCGGCATCGGCCTGTTCGAGGCCCACGGCAGCGGGATCCCGGCCGAAGACGCCCTGGAGTCCGAACTGCTCGGCCGGTTCGCCGCCGCGCAGGGCCGGGAGTTCCGGCCGGGGTCGGCCACGTCGGTCTGCGGCCACACCGGTTCTGCGGCGGGCCTGGTTTCCGTCGTGAAGGCCACCCTGTGCGTTTACCACGATGTGATCCCGCCGCTGGCCCCGGCAGAGGGCGCCGCCGCCGAAGGGCCGCAGCAGCCCCGGCGCTTTGCCCCGCCCGCCGGCGCCGCCCCGCGGCGCGCGTTGGTTGCCTGCATCACGGATGAGGGCACCTGCATGCACGCCGTGCTGGAGAGTTTCGGCGGCGCCCCGGGTGCGCCTCTGGAAGAGGCCCGCCCCGCCGAAAACCGTCCGCCGCAGCAGCGCGCCGCATCGATCCGAATTCCTGTGGCCGGAGCGCCGCTCGTCGTGCCGCCCCTGCCGGCGCCGGCACCCCCCGCCGGCAGCGCGGCCGACGCCTTGCCGGCCGCGGGGGACGCCCCGGCGGCGAATCTTCTCGAAGGGCTGGCGCAAGCGACGGAGGCCACCGCCCGCGCCCACCGCAGCTTCCTCACGCTTTCCGGCGAGATGACCCGCCGCTACGCCGAGGCCCTGCAGCTCCAGGCCGGGCTTCTGGCCGCCGCGGGCCGCAAAGAGGGCGGCGCAGCCCTTGCGCCCCCCCCCAACGCGCGGCCGGCATTCGACCGCGGCCAGTGCCTCGAGTTCGCCCGCGGGTCGGCGGCCAAGGTGCTGGGGTCGGAGTTCGCCGAAGTGGACGGGTTTGCGGCCCGGGTGCGGCTGCCGGACGAGCCGTTGATGCTGGTGGACCGCATCCTCGAGGTCCACGGCGAAAAAGGCGATCTGGGCCCCGGACGGGTGGTCACCGAACACGACGTGCTGCCGGGCGCCTGGTATCTCGACGGCGGGCGGGCGCCGGTGTGCATTTCGGTGGAAGCCGGCCAGGCCGATCTCTTCCTGTGCGCCTATCTCGGCATCGACCGGCGGGTACGCGGCCGCCGCACCTATCGGCTGCTCGACGCCACGGTGGAGTTCCACCGCAGCCTGCCGCGGCCCGACGAGACCATCCGCTACGACATCGAAATCGAAAAATTCCTGCGCCAGGGCGACACGTATCTCTTTCTCTTCCACTTCCGGGGGACGATCGCGGGGGCGCCCCTCATCACCATGACCGACGGGTGCGCGGGGTTCTTCACCCCGGAGGAGGTCGAGCAGTCGGGCGGGATCCTGCTCACCGGGGAGGAGATGCAGCCCCGCGCGGGCCGCAGGCCGCCGGACTGGACGGACCCTGTCCCCCTGGCTCTCGGCGCCTTCGACGACCAGGCCCTGGAGGCGCTGCGCGGCGGGGATCTCGCGGCCGGCTTCGGCCCGGCGTTTGAAGGCGTCCACCTGCCCGATCCGCTCCGGCTTCCCGGCGGCCGCATGAAGCTGATCAACCGCATCCTCGACTTCGACCCGGCCGGCGGCCGCTTCGGGCTCGGCCGGATCCGGGCCGAGGCGGACATCCGGCCCGACGCCTGGTTTCTGACCTGCCACTTCGTGGACGACCGGGTGATGCCGGGCACCCTGATGTACGAGTGCTGCGCCCACGCCCTGCGCGTCTTCGTGCAGCGCCTGGGCTGGGTCACCGACGCCCCGGGCGCCCGCTACGAGCCGCTGCCGGGCCGGCGCGCCGCCCTCAAGTGCCGCGGGCCGGTGACCCCCCGCACCCGCCGCGTCGTCTACCAGGTGGATGTCAGGGAACTCGGCTACGGCCCGCAGCCCTATGCAGTGGCCGACGCCGACATGCTGGCCGACGGCCGCCACATCGTGCGCTTCACCGGGATGTCCTTGCAGCTGGTCGGCGCCACCCGGCAGCAGATCGAGGCCTTCTGGCGGCGGCGACGGCCGGCGCCCGCCGCGCATAGACCGCCGGCCGCAGCGGCGCTCTACCCGCGCGGCCATCTCCTCGAGTTTGCGCGCGGCAAGCCCTCCCGCGCCTTCGGCGAGCCCTATCGGCCCTTCGATGCGGGCCGCTTCATCGCCCGGCTGCCCGCCCCGCCCTACCTCTTCATCGATCGCATCACGGCGGTCGAGCCCCCCGCCTGGGGGCTCAAGCCGGGCGGGTGGGTCACGGCCGAAGTCGATGTGCCGCCCGACGCCTGGTACCTCCGGGCCGAGCGCACCCGATCGGTCCCCTTCTGCGTCCTGCTGGAGGCGGCCCTGCAGCCCTGTGGCTGGCTGGCGGCCTACATGGGATCGGCCCTCAAGAGCGAAAAGCCGCTGCACTTCCGCAACCTCGGCGGACAGGCGGTCCTGCACTGCGCCCCGCGCCCCGATTGCGGGACCCTGCGGATGCGCGTGCGCATGAGCCGGCTCTCCGAGCTGCCGGACATGATCATCGAGCATTTCGACTTCGAGATCTCGAGCGCCCAGGGCCGCGTCTACGAGGGTTCGACCTACTTCGGGTTTTTCACGCCCGCCGCGCTGGAGCGCCAGGAGGGCCTGCGCGACGCGGCGGACAAGGCCCTCGCGCCGCCGGCCCAGGCGGCGCCGGCCGCAGCGGTCCGCTTTGCCGCCGAGGCGCCCCTCACCCCCGACGACACGGGCGCAAGCGACGCCCCAACCCTGGCAATGCCCGCCGGCGCCTTACGCATGATCGACGGCATCGAGTTGTACCTGCCGCACGGCGGCCCGGCCGGCCTGGGGGCCGTGCGCGGCGTCAAGGGGGTTTCGCCGGAAGAGTGGTTTTTCAAGGCCCATTTCCACGAGGACCCGGTCTGCCCGGGCTCGCTGGGCATCGAGGGCTTCCTTCAGCTGCTGAAGTTCGCCGCGCGGGAGCGCTGGCCCGGGCTCGTCGACTCGCACCGGTTCGCGCTGCAGACCGGAAAACCCCACCGCTGGACCTACCGCGGCCAGATCCTGCCCTCCAACCGCAGGGTCACGGTCGAAGCGGCGATCACGGCCGTGGCGGAGGCCCCGCACCCGGCCCTGGAGGCATCGGGCACCCTCAGCGTGGACGGGCTGCCCATCTACCGCATGGAGGGTTTCGGGATCCGGCTCGTTCCCGTGCAGGGCTAAACCGGCAACCAAACAGGCCCCCATCGGAACGATGCGGAGCATGTCAATTGCCCGTGCAATAACCGTTGACACGACCGTCCCCGCCGCCTATGAACCGTCGACAGCCGCCATGAACTACTCACGCGTATCCATCGCCGCCTTCGGCTACGAACTGCCGCCGAACGTCGTCACCTCGGCGGATCTGGAGGAGAGGCTCGCGCCGCTCTACGACGCGCTGCGCCTTCAGAAGGGCCAGTTGGAGGCGATCACCGGCATCCGCGAGCGCCGATATTGGGACCCCGGGGCGCTGCTGCACGCGGGCGCGGCCCGCGCCGGCCGCAAGGCCCTCGAGGCCGGCGGGATCCCCCGCGAGCGTGTCGGACTGCTGGTTTACGGGGCGGTCTGCCGCGAAAACCTCGAGCCGGCGACGGCCTGCGCCGTGGCCGACAGCTTGGCGCTTCCGCCGGAATGCCAGGTCTACGACGTCTCCAACGCCTGCCTGGGGGTCCTGAACGGGATGGTGCAGGTCGCCAACGCCATCGAGTTGGGGCAGATCGAGGCCGGGCTGGTGGTGGCCTGCGAGTCGGCGCGGGAAATCGTCGACCTCACGATCGAGCGGCTGCTGCGGGAAAAGAGCATGGAGACCCTGCGCCGGACGATCGCCACCCTGACCGGCGGCTCCGGGGCCGTCGCCGTTCTGCTGGCGAACGCCGCCCTCGCGCCCCGGGGGCATCGGCTGATCGGCGGCGCGGCCCGCAGCGCGCCCGAGCACCACCGCCTCTGCACCTGGGGCCCCGACACCGGGATCCCCGGCGGCAGGAGCCACATGGCCGAGACGGACTCGGCCCGGGTGCTGCAGCACGGCGTGGCGTTGGGCATCGCGACCTTCCGCGACTTCCGCCGCGCCCTGGCGCTCGGGCCGGAGCAGCCCGAAAAGGTCATCTGCCACCAGGTCGGCGCCACCCACCAGCGCACCGTCCTGGAGGCCATCGGGATGCCCGCGGAGCGCGATTTCACCACCTTCCGCCACCTCGGCAATATCGGCACGGTCTCGCTGCCGATCACGGCCGCCATCGCCGAGGAGCGCGGCTTCCTCGCGCCGGGGGACTCGGTGGGCCTGCTGGGCATCGGCAGCGGGCTGAACTGCCTGATGCTGGGCGTCCGATGGTGAAGATCGACCTTGCCCCCTTCCGCCATCTCTACCCGTTCGCCTCCCGGTTCCAAGAGGTCAACGGCCGCCGCATGCACTACGTGGACGAGGGCGCCGGCGAGCCGGTGGTCATGCTGCACGGCAACCCCACCTGGTCGTTCTACTTTCGCGAACTGATCAAATCGGTCTCGGCCGACCGCCGCGCCATCGCCCCGGACCACATCGGCTGCGGCTTGTCCGACACGCCCGCCCCCGGCGACTACCCCTTCCGGCTGATCGACCGCATCGACGACCTCGACCGCCTCCTGGAGCGAATCGGCGTCGCCGCGAGGATCACCCTCGTGCTGCACGACTGGGGCGGGATGATCGGCGCCGCCTATGCCTTGCGCCACCCCGAACGCATCGGGCGGCTCGTGGTCCTGAACACGGCCGCCTTCCGCAAGCCGGCCGGCAAGCCGCTGCCCCCGGTGCTCGCCCTCATCCGCAAGACCGCCTTTTTCAGCGGCCCCGCCATCCTGCGCTTCAACCTGTTTGCCCGCGGCGCGATCCTCGCGGCGCCGGCCAAACCGCTGCCGCCCGCGGTGCGCCGGGGGCTGCTGGCGCCGACCCGCCCCCGCGCCGGCCGCACGGCCACCCTGAAATTCGTGCTCGACATCCCCCTCACGGAGCGCGACCCCAGCTTCCCCATCGTGCGCCGCGTGGACGAGGGCCTGCACGCGCTCGCCGACAAGCCGATGCTGATCTGCTGGGGCGAAAAGGACTTCGTCTTCGACCGCGACTATTTCCGGGAATGGCGGCGCCGCTTCCCCCGGGCCGAAGCCCACCTCTTTCCCGACGCCGGCCACTACGTGCTGGAGGACGTAGCGGAGAAGATCACGCCGCTGGTTCATGATTTCCTCGGGCGCCACCCGCTGCCCTGATTGAAAACGGCGGCGGATTGGTGTAGGTTTCGCTCACCCATGGACGACGCGACCTGCCCGAGCACCGATGCCATCAACGTGGCCGACCACCTGGCGCACGCCGCCCGCACACGGCCCCTGCGGCGCGCCGTGGTGTGCCCGGCCGGCCGCGACCGTTACGGCCGGGTCGCCTACGCCCACCTCACCTTCGGGCAGCTGGATAGCGAGTCCGACGTCGTGGCCCACGGGCTGAGGGAATCGGGCATCGACCGGGGAACGCGCACGATCCTGATGGTGCGCCCGAGCATCGAGTTTTTCGTGGTCGTCTTCGCCCTGTTCAAGCTGGGCGCGGTCCCGGTCGTCGTCGACCCGGGAATGGGGATCCGCCGCCTGCTCGCCTGCTATCGATCCACCCGACCCCAGGCCTTCATCGGCATTCCGCTGGCCCATGCGGTGCGGGTGCTTTTCGGCAAGCACTTCCGCTCCGTGCGCGCCCGGATCACGGTGGGGCGCCGGTGGTTCTGGGGCGGCCCCACGCTGCGGCAGCTGCGCTCCCGCACCCTGCCGCCCTTCGAGCCGGCCCGCACCCGGCCCGACGAGCCGGCCGCCATCCTGTTCACCACCGGTTGCACCGGGCCGGCCAAGGGCGCCGTCTACACCCACGGCAACTTCGACGCACAGCTCAAACAGATCCGCGATCATCTCGACTTCGACGCCGACGAAATCGACCTCTCCACCTTCCCGCTGTTTGCGCTCTTCTACCCCGCCCTGGGGGTCACGGCGGTGATCCCGGAGATGGACCCCACCCGGCCCGCCCGGGCCAACCCGGCGCGTATCGTCGAAGCCCTCGAGAACCAGGGGATCACCAACATGTTCGCCTCCCCCGCCCTGCTCCAGCGGCTCGGGGCCTACGGCCGCGGCAAGGGGCTGCGCCTGCCTTCTCTCAAGCGCGTCATCTGCGCCGGGGCACCGGTCCCGCCCCGCACCCTGGAGCTCTTCTCCGGGCTGCTCCCGGAGGGGGCCCGGATCGAGACCCCTTACGGCGCAACCGAGGCCGTGCCCATCACCTCGATCACCGCCGAGGAGATCCTCGCGGAGACCCGGCCGCTCACCGACCAGGGGTTCGGCATCTGCGTGGGCCGGCCGATCAACGGGATCCCCGTGCGCATCATCGCCGTCAGCGACGAGCCGGTCGCGCGCTGGTCGGAGGATTTGGTGCTGCCCCAGGGGGAGATCGGCGAGATCGCCGTCCGGGGCGGTCTCGTCAGCCGGCAGTACTTCGAAAACGCCTCGGCCGACCGCCTGGCGAAAATCCCGGAGGGCGAGGATGTCTGGCACCGCATGGGGGACCTGGGCTGGATCGACCGCAAGGGCCGCGTCTGGTTCTGCGGCCGCAAGAGCCACCGGGTGACGACCTCCGCCGGGACCCTCTACACCATCCCCTGCGAAAGCATCTTCAACCGCCACCCCGCGGTCTTCCGCAGCGCCCTGGTCGGGGTCGGCCTCCCGCCGCACCAGGTGCCGGTGATCTGCATCGAGCCCGCGCCGGGCCAGCGCCGCCGCAGCCGCCGAAAGCTCAAGGCCGAACTCCTGGAGCTGGCGCAAGGTCACGAGCTCACGCGCGGCATCCGGGTCGTGCTCTTCCGCCGGTCGTTCCCGGTGGACATCCGCCACAACGCCAAAATCTTCCGCGAGCAGCTGGCCGCGTGGGCCCGCAAAAAGGTCGGCCCGGGCAACCTCCGCCGCCTGCGGGAAAGGGAGCGTCTCGATGCCGAGGCCGCTGCACGTCCCTGAAACGGTCCTCGTGACGGGCGGCGGCGGCTTCCTCGGCTCGGCCGTCGCACGCCGGCTGGCGGCCCGCGGCGACCGGGTGATCAGCTTCTCGCGCGGCGAGCACCCGCGCCTGACCCGCCTGGGCGTCGAACACCTCCGGGGGGACATCGCGGATGCGCACGCCCTCGAGCGCGCCTGCCGGGGGGTGGAGGTGGTCCACCACACCGCCGCCAAGCCCCCGCCCTGGGGGGCACCCGGCGACTACCGGCGCACCAACGTCACCGGCACCGCCAACGTGATCGCGGTTTGCCGCCATTGCGGGGTGAAGCGGCTGATCCACGCCAGCACCCCCAGCGTGGTCTTCGAGGGCCGCGACCTCGAGGGGGTCGACGAGTCCGCCCCCTACCCGGAGCGCTGGCACTCGCCCTATGCCGAAACCAAGGCCGCCGCCGAGCAGCAGGTCCTGCGCGCCGCAGCCGAGGGGCTCCCGGCCGTCGTCCTGAGGCCCCATGAGATCTGGGGCCCGGAAGACCCGCATTTCGTGCCGCGCATCCTGGCGCGCGCCCACCGCCTCCGGCGCATCGGCGACGGGAAGAACCGGGTCGACACCACCTACATCGACAACGCCGCCGCAGCCCACCTGCTCGCCGCCGACCGCCTCCGGGAGAACCCCGGCCTCTCCGGCCGGGTCTACTTCATCAGCCAGGGCGAGCCGATCCCGGCCTGGGAGATGATCGACGCCATCCTCAAGGCGGCCGGCCGGGGCCCGGTGAAGGGCCGCATCCCCCACCGGGGCGCATGGCTCCTCGGGTGGGCCTGCGAGAGGGTTTACAGCGGCCTGCGCCTGGCAGGCGAACCGCCGCTGACGCGATTTGTGGCCGATGCCCTGGCCCGCGCCCACTGGTTCGACATCGGCGCCGCCCGCCGCGACCTGGGATACGCACCGGCCGTTTCCACGGCCGAGGGCCTGCGCCGGCTCGAAGCCTGGCTGAAAACAGGAGGAGAGGATCGGACATGAAGCTGACGGACATCGCGCCCCTGGAGCGCTGGGTCGAACTCGAACAGGAGATCCACACCCTGACCGGCATGGATGCCAATGTCTTCGACCCGCGCGGCTATCGCATCACGCCGGTCAAGAACTGGGCCAACCGCCTCTGCCCGGCCATCAAGGAGACCGACAAGGGCCAGAGCTTCATCTGCGCGCCGGCCCACATGAACATCGCGGCTCAGGCCATGCGCGCCGGCGAACCGGTGGTCGAGGAGTGCGACGCCGGCATGATCAAACTCGTCGTGCCGATCCGGTTGAACGGCGAGTTTCTCGGTGCGGTCGGCGCCTGCGGGATGAAGTTCGAAGACGGCGAGATCGATGCCTTCCTGGTCAACAAAATGACGGAGATCGCCGAGGAGACGGTCGGGGCGCTCTCCGCCACGGTCCCGTCCATCTCCCGGGGGAAAACCGAAGCGCTCGGGCGCCGCATCGCCGAAACGGTGGAGAAGATCCTCGCGACGGTCGTCGCCCCGGCAAACACATAGCGGCAGCCGCTCTGCCGGCGGGGGCCCCGGCGGCGTCAGGCCTATCGCCGCGGCCGCCGTCGCGGCAGAGGAGCCTTCACGGCGATGTCGGGGAGGGGAGATGAACGGACACCCGCAGGAGACCGCATGGGAGCAGCGGCTCTGGGGGCTTCGACCCGGGGCCCACATCTGCTTCTTTTTCGAGTCCGAGCAGGAGCACCGGGCCTTGCTCGCCCCCTTCATGCGCCACGGCATCGAGCGCCATGAAAAACTGATCTACCTGACCGATGCCCGCAGGGCCGAGCAGATTTTGGCCTATCTGAGCGCGGACGGGGTCCCCGTGGGCCCTTACGTGCAAGGCGGCCAGATCCGGATCCAGGGGGCCGATGCCTTCTGCGGGTGCGAGGGGGAGGACGACCCGGAGGGGTTGATTTCCCGGCTGACGGCCGAGACCGGGCGCGCCGAGGCGGAGGGTTACAGCGGCCTGAGGGTCACCGCCGAAATGAGCCGGGCGCTCAAAGGGCCTTGCGGGTCCGAGCGGCTGATCGCGGCCGAGTCGGCCCTCAACGCCTTTTTCCCGGGCAGCGGGTGCCTGGCCCTCTGCCAATACGACCGGCGCCGGTTCGACCCGCAGGTGCTGCAGGGCGTTCTGGAGGCCCACCCGCTGGCCGCGATCGGCACGGAAATCTACGACAACTTCTACCACATGCCGCCCCGGGAGTTCGCGGCCCCCGACCCGGCGGCTGCGAAACTCGACAGCTGGCTGGGGCACCTGCGCGAGCGCCGGCGCTCCGAAACCCAGATCCGGACGCTGACCCGCAAGCTCATGCAGACCCAGGAAGACGAGCGCTGCATGATCTCCCGGGAGCTGCACGACCGGGTCGGCCAGGACCTCTCCACAATCCGGATCTCCCTGGAGACCCTCTTCGACGGCCACCCGGCCGCCGCGCCTGGGGTCCGCTCGAAGGTGACCGCCCTGTCGGGGCTGCTCGACCGCGCCATCCGCGCCATCCGGGACCTGGCCTACGACCTGCGGCCCCCGGGCCTCGATGAAATGGGGGTCGTGCCGGCCATGGCCGCGGTGTGCGATGAGTTTTCCGAAAAGACGGGGATCCGTGTGGACTTCCGGTCCGCCGGGATCGAAAAACTCAGGCTCGGGGTCGACGCCCAGATCAATCTCTACCGCATGCTCCAGGAGGGGTTGAACAACATCTACAAGCATGCCGAGGCGACCGAGGCCGTCGTCAAGCTGACGGCCGCGCACCCCAGCATCCTCCTGCGGATCGAAGACAACGGCAGGGGCTTCGAGGTCGAAAAGCGAACGCGGGAGATCGATTCCGAGAAACGCATGGGGCTGCGCAGCCTGCAGGAGCGAACGGAGCTGCTCGGCGGCACGATGATCGTGGCCTCGACTCCGGGCCGGGGCACCCGGATCCTGATCAAGTTGCCGCGCAGGGGGTAACACCGCATGGCCGGAAAAACGACCCTCCTCATCGTCGACGATCACGCGTTGTTTCGCGAGGGGCTGAAGGCCATCATCTGCCGCCACCCGGCCTACGAGGTCGTCGGGGAGGCCGGCCGGGGCGACGAGGCCCTGCAGCTGGCCAAATCGCTGCGGCCGCACCTCGTCTCGGTGGACATCTCCCTGCCGGACCAGAGCGGCATCGAACTGACCCTGCAGCTGCGCAAAAGCCTGCCGAAGACCCTCGTCATGATCGTCACGATGCACTCCAAGGTCGACTACATCGTCAACGCCTTCCAGGCCGGGGCCACCGGCTTCGTGACCAAGGAGTCGGCCCCCGAGCGGCTGCTCCAGGCCATCGAAGTGGTCTTGAAGGGGGAGTATTTCATGGACTCGGCGGTCTCCCAGAAGGTGGTCCGTAAACTGGCGGGCCTGACGGCCGATCAGCGGTCGCTGCGGGACCCCGGCTACGAGGCCCTGACCGCGCGCGAGCAGGAGATCCTGACCCTGCTGGCAGAGGGCCAGACCCTGAAAACCATCGGCGAACGGCTGTTCATCAGCCCCAAGACCGTCGAGAACCACCGCACCAGCATCATGCGCAAACTGGGGGTCCACAGCACCTTCGAGCTCATCCGCTACGCCGCCAAGGTCGGGATCATTGATGTCGACCGCTGGAAGGAGTAGCGGAAAACATAAGCCCCGGGCCCGCTCGGGGCCGGAACGTGCCGGCGGCCTCAGGCGATGGGGATGTCCCGGACCGTGATGCCGCCTTTGGAGACCGCGACCTCCCGTGCGTAATCCTTGCCGGGCGCATTGTCCGCCGCCAGGACAAACCGCACCCCGCCCTTGCCCTCCCACA
This sequence comes from Desulfobacterales bacterium, assembly GCA_046496215.1. Taxonomy (GTDB): domain Bacteria; phylum Desulfobacterota; class Desulfobacteria; order Desulfobacterales; family SpSt-501; genus SpSt-501. Next base: position 11,782 of record JAWOHH010000106.1, on the reverse strand, counting down.
TCTCCGAGACGTGCCGGTGGCCGAAGAGCATCACGTCCAGGCGCCCGTAAACGACCGGCCAGAGCTTGGGCGCATCCTTCAGCTCCATGAACGGGTCGTTGCGCATGAAGGGGTGGTGATGGAAGAACAGAAATCGGGTCAGGCCCGCGTTGCCGGGGTTGCCTAAAATCGCATCCAGCGCCCGCAGCTGGCTTTTGCCGATCTCCCCGCAGGCGAAATCGAAGAGGCTCTGCGTTTCGATGTTGCTTTCGAGGGCGATGAGCAGGACCTGGTCATCGGCGTCCTTGAAGAGGTTCACGACCGGCAGGGTGCTGCCGGCAAAGGCCCCGTTCTGGCCGAGCGGGCCGGCAAGCCTCTCGTCGAAGAGCCGCGCCCGCTGCCGCTCGTACATGAACCCCGCCGCACCGAAATCGTGGTTGCCCGGGCAGATGAGCATGCGGCCGGCAAAGCCGGCAAGCGCCTCGAACGCCCGGTCGTACTGCTCGGCGTGGCCGTCGTCGGTGATGTCGCCGGTCACGATCAGGTTGTGGGCCGGGTAGCGCTGCGCGATGAACTTGAGCAGCTTCACGGCGGCCGTGTTGTCTTTCTTGCTGCGGTGGAAGTGAAGATCGCTGATGTGGATGAATTTCATGCGCCCTCCCTGCTCATGAACCGCCGGCCAGCGGCGCGCGATCGGGGTGTTGCGCGGCGGAGGCGATCTCCTCGGCAATGCGGAGCGCGGCACCCCGCGGGTCCTTGGCATCCCGGATGGGCCGGCCGATGACCAAATAGTCCGATCCGGCGCACACCGCCTCGGCCGGGGTGGCGACCCGCCTCTGGTCGTCCGTACCGGCCGCCCACAGCGGACGGATCCCCGGGGTCACGGTGATAAAATCCCGGCCGAACTCGGCCTTGATCATCCCCGCCTCGAGCCCCGAGCAGACGACCCCGGCGCAGCCGGCCTTCTTTGCCATCTGCGCCCGCAGTCGCACCAGGCCTTTCAGGTCACCTGCCAGCTCCGGCCGCAGCCCGGCCGTGGCGAGGTCCGCCGCCGTCACGCTGGTCAGCACCGTGATTCCCAGCACCCCCACCCGGCCGCCGCTCGCGGCGACGGCGGCTTCGAGCATGCGCGGGGCTTCACCGCAGTGCACCGTGGCCATCCGGACGCCGAGCTCCGCCACCCCGGCCATGGCCCGCGAGACCGTGGCGGGGATGTCATGCAGCTTCAGGTCCAGGAAAACCCCGGCCGACCCGCCGGACTGGATGAACCGGACGATTTCGGGCCCGCAGCGGATGAACAGTTCGAGCCCCACCTTGAACATGCCCACCGTGCCGGTCAGCAGCTCCACCCAGCGCTTCGCGGCGCTCTCCGAGGCGACGTCCAATGGGAATATGATGCGCGCTCCGGGCTGCCTGCGGTTCCAGTCGGTCATCGGCCATCCTATCTCTGCGGCAAGCAAACGGTTCGGGCCCCACGCGGCCCCTTGACACCTGCGGGGCGCGCATTCCGCACCCGGTTTATCAGCATACCGCAAATCAGCCCCCGCAGAAAGAATTTTCCGAGAAAACCGTTGAATCGTCCGGATCGCCGTGCTATTTAATTTTGTTAATGTTTACAGGATCATAATTTGGCCGCCGGCCTTCCTCATGGAACATCGCCACGTCAACGCGGGTAGTTTTTTCGTCGGCCCCAGGCAGCCGCTGGTCCTGGAGGCCTATCTCGCCACCTGTGTCGGCATCGCCCTGGTGGATGAAGCGCACGGGGTCGGCGGCCTGGCCCATTTCCTGCTGCCCGAGCCGGTAAGCCTCACCGGGGCCTTTCAGCCCGAAAAGTACGCCTCCACCGGCCTGCCGCTTTTCTTGAAGGCTCTCGCCGAAGCCGGCGCGCAGCGCGACCGCCTCACGGCCACCATCGCCGGGGGCGCCCTGATCGGCCCCGTCGGCGAGATGGACATCAGCCTCAACATCGGCGGCCGCATTGCGGAGACCGCTGAGGCGATCCTCCGCGAAGAGGGCATCCCCCTCGTCAAAGCCGAGACCGGCGGCGTCTTTGCCTGCTGCCTGAGCCTGGACATGCACTCCCTGAGCTGCCGCATCGCACCGAGCGATCCGGGCCACCTGCAGGGCCGGCCCCCCGCCGCCCCGCCCCACCTCGCGGACATCGACCTGGGCCTGGAGCGGCTCCAACCGGTCCCCCAGGTCGCATTGAAAATCATGCAGCTCATCGACGAAGAGCAGGAGTACGACGTCCGCGTCCTCACGGCCGAGATCCGAAAGGACCAGGTCATCAGCGCCCGGACGCTGCAGCTGGCCAACTCGGTGATGTTCGCCAGCCGAAACCGTATCGAGTCCCTGGACTATGCCCTCATGTATCTGGGGGTGAACCTTCTGATGCGATACGTGATCGCCGCGGCCGTCGACGGGTTCTTCGACCGGCCGCCGGCGGGCTACTCCCTGTGCAAGGGCGGGCTCTACCACCACGCCGTGGGCACGGCCGTGGTGGCGGAGAAGCTGGCCCTGCTGACCGGCCGCGCCAAGCCGGCTCTGGCCTACACGGCCGGCCTGCTGCACGACATCGGCAAGGTGGCGCTGGATCAGCACCTCGGCAGCGCCGCCCCGCTGTTCTACCGCCGCCTCTCCGAGGACCAGGCCCTGGATTTCACCCAGGCCGAACGCGAGGTGTTCGGCGTCGACCACACCGAAATCGGATGGCGCCTGGCCGAAAAGTGGTCGTTTCCGGCATCGCTCGCGGAGACCATCCGCCACCACCACGTCCCGGAGCGGGCCCTGCAGCAACCGGCGCTGGCCCATATCGTGTTCCTGGCAAATTTTCTCATGTCCAGCTTCCGCGCCGGGCTGCAGATCGACAAATTAAACGCGACCTTACTGGCGCCCCGGCTGGAAGCCATCGGCTTGTCCGGCGGTCAGCTGGAGCAGTTGGTGGACATGATCCCGATGCAGGTGTTCAACACCTTTCCCGAAAGGGCGATTCAGGTTTGAAGCCAACCCCCGTGGCCCCCAGCGACCGCCAGAAACGGCTCCTGCGCGAACTTCCGGCCGTCGACCATGTCATCTCCGCCGCCAAGGCCGACCCGGCCTTCGAACTGGTGCCCCCATCGCTTCTGGCCGGTTCGATCCGCGCCGTGATCGAGGCCGAGCGCCGCCGGATCCTGGAGGCGGCGGACGGCGCGCGCCCGGAGGGGCCTGCCGACGCGCTGCTCATCGAACGGGTCAAACAGGCGGTCCGGGCCGCGATGACGCCCAACCTGCGGCGGGTGGTCAACGCGACGGGCATTGTGATCCACACCAACCTCGGGCGCTCCCTTTTGGCCGACGAGGCGGTGGAACGCATGTTGGCCGTGGCCGGGCGCTACTCCAACCTGGAGTACGACCTCGCGGCCGGCCGGCGCGGTTCGCGCTACACGGCCGTGCGGGACCTCCTGTGCGAGATCACCGGAGCCGAGGACGCCATGGTGGTCAACAACAACGCCGGGGCGGTGCTCATCAGCCTGGAGACCCTCGCCAAGGGCCGCCGCGTGGTCGTGTCGCGCGGGGATTTGGTCGAAATCGGGGGGTCGTTCCGGATACCGGACGTGATGGCCAAGAGCGGCGCGAGCCTGAAGGAGGTCGGCACGACCAACCGCACCCACCTGCGGGACTACGAGGGCGCCGTTGACGATCAGACCGCGCTGCTCCTAAAAGTGCACTGGAGCAACTACAGCATCATCGGCTTCACGGCCCAAGTGCCGCTCAGCGAGCTGGTCGCATTGGGGGCCCGGCGCGGCGTGCCCGTCATGGAGGACTTGGGCAGCGGCACATTCGTCGATTTTTCCAAATACGGCCTGTTGAAGGAGCCGACCGTCCAAGAGTCGGTCGCCAGCGGGGCGGACGTGGTCACCTTCAGCGGGGACAAGCTTCTGGGCGGCCCGCAGGCCGGGGTCATCGTCGGCCGCACGTCCGTGATCGAAGCCATTCGCAAGAACCCCATCAACCGCGCCCTGCGCATCGACAAGCTCACGCTGGCGGCCCTCGAGGGCACCCTGCGCCTTTACCGCGACGAGCCGCGCGCCGTTAGAGCCATTCCCACGCTGCGCATGCTCACCGAAAAAGAGGAGTCCCTCGCCGCCCGCGCCCGGGAGCTCACCCGCCGGCTGGAATCGTTCGCCGACCCCCGGCTGGCGGTCGGCACCGTCCGCCTCTTTTCGAAAGCCGGCGGCGGCTCGCTGCCCCTGCTCGAGCTGCCCAGCCGCTGCCTGACGCTGCGCATTGCCGGGGTGTCATCCAATGCACTGGAGTCGAAACTGCGCCGAAACGAACCACCCGTTATCGGCCGCATCGAGGACGACGCATTCGTCATGGACCTGCGCACGATCCAGGATGACGAATTGCCGATCATCGTGTCGGCAATCGCTTCGGTTTTGGGCACGGCCTGAGCGATGACCCGCCGCAGACGTAAAATCGCCCGCAAGGAAGGCGCGCGCGATCATTTTCTGCTCTCCCAGGCCGACGCCCGGCGCTTCGACGAGGGGCCGGGCATCGACCCCGAGGAGATCCGCGACCTGTTGACCCCTCATTTCCCGGGCCTGCTCTGGGGCACCGGGCTGCGGGGTGCCTGCACCCGGCAGTTGAAAAGCGTCGAGCGCTTCGCCGCCATCGCCCTGCGGCCGGACGCGGGCCCGGAGGCAGAACCCGCCGGAGTGGACCCGCGGGCCGTGCTGGAGGCCGCCCACGGGCTGGAGCGCATCTGCCGCAAGGCCGGCGGCTTCTGGGGGGTCGAGGATCGGGGGCTGCTGGCGGGTTTCCTCCCGCTCGGCACGGCCGAGGAGGGGCTCGCCGCCGCCCGCTCCCTGCAGGAGAAGGTCCGCAGCCGCACCGGCCGGACGCTCACGGCCGGCATTGCCGTTCACCCCACCCTGGACTACGCCGTGCACGAGATCGCGGACAACGCCCGCAAGGCCGTCGATCACGCGGTCTTTTTCGGCCCGGGCGCCCGCGTCGCCTTCGACGCGGTCAGCCTGAACATCAGCGGCGATCGGCACTTCGAGGGCGGGGAGACCGAGGCCGCCATTTACGAGTTCCAACGTGCCTTGGAACTGGATCCCGCCAACCTCAACGTGCACAACAGCCTGGGGGTCTGCCACGCCGTGCGCGGCGAATACGAGCAGGCGCTGAGCCGCTTTTCGGCGGCGGCCGCACTCGACGGGCGGGACTACATGGCCGCCTACAACATCGGCATGGTGCACCACCTGCTCGGCCGCAGCGAAACGGCCCTGGAGAGCCTGGAGAAGGCCGCGGCCCTGCGCGCCGATGTTTTCGAGATCCTCTTCCAGGCCGGCAACCTGCAGCTCGAATTGGGCCGGCCGCAGGCCGCCCGCGAGCACCTCGAGCGCGCCGCGCGCCTGCGTGCGAAGTCCGGGGGTGTCTATCGCTACCTGGGCGACTGCTATGATGCCCTGAACCTGCCGGACAAGGCGATCGCCGCCTACAAGAAAGCGTTGCAGTTCAAGCCCAGCGACCCGCACGCCCTCTTCGCCCTGGGCGGCCTGTTCGACCGCCGGGGGGAAAACCCTGAAATCTCGCTCGTGTTCTGCCGCGAAAGCGTCGCGCTGGCCCCGGAAAACCCCCTGTTCCGCCACCGGCTGGGGATGCTGCACCTCAAACAGAACCGGCTTGAGGATGCCTTGCGCCAGTTCGAAGCCGCCGCCGGCCTCGGCTTCGACGCCTCCGAAGAGATCCGCCGCGTGCGCGAGCGGATGCAGGAGCGGAGCTGAGCATGGCACACGGCCCCGCGCAGCGCGGGCCTTTTTTCGGGCCGATGCCCCCGACCCTCCGGCCGGCGGCCCATGCCGCCTTCGACTCCATCGGTTTCAAGGAAGGGAGCACCGCATGACCGACCCCGCCCGAATCATCACCGACATCTTGGAAGAGAGCCTGACAGTCAAACGCGCCTCCGTCCTGAGCAACCGGGAGCGCCTGCAGCGCGGCGCCGAAATGCTCGCCGCCTGCCTCTCTGCCGGCCGGAAGGTCCTGATTTTCGGCAACGGGGGCAGCGCTGCGGACTCCCAGCACATGGCCGCGGAGTTCGTGAACCGCTTCCGACTCGAACGCCCCCCGCTGGCGGCCATCGCCCTGACCACGGACAGCTCCATCCTCACCGCCATCGGCAACGACCACCGCTTCGAGGAGGTTTTCACCAAGCAGATCAACGCCCTCGGCGCGGCGGGCGACCTGGCCTGGGGCATCAGCACGAGCGGCAATTCGCCCAACGTCGTCGAGGCCGTCCGGGCCGCAGGACGCCGCGGGCTGGCCACCATCGGCATGACGGGCCGCGGCGGCGGGCTGGCCGCAGCGGCCGATCTCGTCCTCACCGTGGATTCGGACGTCACCGCCCGCATCCAGGAAACCCACATCACCATGGGCCACATCCTGTGCGAACTGGTCGAGCGCATCCTGTTTCCGGAAGGCTTTGCCCATGAAGCCTGAACTGGAGCCTCTGGATTTGGGGGCCGTGAAAACCGTGCCCATGGCCCGGCGCCCCCGAAAGGTAAAGGCGGTCGACGCCGCCCGCCCCTGGGGGCGCGGCGGCCCCTTCGCCGGGTTCCTGGAACGGCTGCCCGGCCTTCTGGCCGCAGCGGACCTCAAGGCGGTCGTCGCCGCCGTCGCGAGGGCCGCCCGCAAAGGCCGACCGGTCATTTTTGCCATGGGCGCCCATGTCATCAAGGTCGGGCTCGCCCCGATCGTGATCGACCTGATGGAACGCCGGGTGATCACCGGGGTCGCCATGAACGGTGCGGGGATCATCCACGATGTGGAGATGGCCATGAGCGGGCGGACCTCGGAGGATGTCGGCCCGGCCCTGAACGAGGGCACCTTCGGAATGACCGCGGAGACACCCGCTTTTCTGAACGAGGCGCTGGCCGCCGCGCCGCATCCGGGCGCGGGGCTGGGCCGAGCGGTCGGCGAGGCCATCCTGGCGGCCGGCTTTCCCGGCAAGGGCATCAGCATTCTGGCCGCCGGCGCGCGCCTGGGCCTGCCCGTCACCGTGCACGTGGCCATCGGCACCGACGTCCTGCACATGCACCCCGGCTTCGACCCCGCCCGGACCGGCTCCGCCTCGCATGCGGATTTCCGGCTGCTGGCCGCGCAGGTCGCCCGCTTGGAGGGGGGCGTCTTCATCCATGCCGGCTCGGCCGTGATCCTGCCCGAGGTGTTCTTAAAGGCGCTCAACGTGGCGCGCAACCTGGGCTATCGCGCAGACGCCTTCACCACGGTAAATCTGGACTTCGTCAGGCACTACCGCCCGATGGTGAACGTGGTCTCCCGCCCCACGGCCCGCGGCGGCACCGGCATCAGCCTGGTGGGCCACCACGAGATCATGCTGCCGCTCATCGCCGCAGGCGTGATCGAAGCGCTCCCGGAGGCTTTCGGCTGAGGGCCCGGGGCAAACGAACCGCCCACCCCCCCCGAATTCCGGCAGACTCGCGCCGCCCGCCCGAAGAGCTATTGACAAACTGTTGTATTTTGCCTTTAAGCATCTATTTTGTGTAAGAAACATCGGTATCGCGCAACGGGGGCGTTCCAGCTTGGGTTTCGAGCCCCCACAAGAGAGGGTTGCAGCATGCCCATTTACGAATTTCAGTGCGAAACATGCGGTAACGAGTTCGAGTGTTTGGTGATCGGCAGCGACAAACCCGAGTGCACGGCCTGCAGCAGCAAGAGGGTGCGCCGCCTCATGTCCGCCTGCGGGTTCGTCAGCAAGGGCGGCGGCGGCCAAACCGTCAAGCAGGCCGCAGGCGCCTCATCCTGCGGCGGCTGCAGCGCTTCCAGCTGCGCCGGGTGCAGACACTGATGCCCCAACCGGTCGTCATCGGGACCCGGGGCAGTCCGCTCGCCCGGTGGCAGGCGCAGTGGGTCCGCGCAGCGCTTCAGGAGCGCTTCCCCGGGACGGTCGTCGAGCTGAACACCATCAAGACCCAGGGCGACAAGATCCTGAACGTGCCGCTTGCCAAGGTCGGCGGCAAGGGTCTGTTCGTCAAAGAGATCGAAGAGGCGCTGCTGGCCGGGCATGTGGACATCGCGGTCCACAGCATGAAGGACATGCCGGCGGACCTCCCGCAGGGGCTTGCCATCGGCGCCGTACCGGAACGGGAGAGCCCCCTGGACGTCCTGATCTCCCGCGACGGCTGCGGCCTGATCGATTTGGCGCCCGACAGCCTCGTCGGCACCTCCAGCCTGCGCCGGGCGGCGCAGCTGCGCCATCGACGCCCGGACCTCCGGGTGGTACCCCTGCGCGGCAACCTGGACACCCGGCTGCGCAAGCTGGAAACGGAGGGCCTGGCGGCCGTGGTGCTGGCCGCTGCCGGCGTGCGCCGGCTCGGGCTGGCAAAACGAATCAGCGAACACCTGGACCCCGGGCTTATGCTGCCGGCCGTCGGCCAGGGCGCCCTGTGCATTGAGATCCGGCGGGGGGACCCGCACATCGGCCCCATGGTCGCCCCCCTCGACCACCCCGCCACCCGCGCGGCGGTCAGCGCGGAGCGCTCGTTTCTGCGCCGTCTAGAGGGCGGATGCCAGGTGCCGATTGCCGGCCACGCAACGGTGGACGGGGAGACGCTGCGGCTGACCGGCCTGGTCGCCGAGGTGGACGGCAGCGCCCTGATCCGGCACGCGCTTTCCGGACCCGCGCGCTCGGCGGCCCGGCTGGGCGCCGAGCTCGCCGAAGTGCTCCTGAGCAGCGGGGCGGACGCCCTGTTGGCCAAACTCGCAGCCACATCCGTGTGACATGAAGCCACCCATCGTCTATCTGGTTGGAGCCGGCCCGGGGGACCCCGGGCTCATGACGATCAAAGGCCGCGAGTGCCTGGCGAAGGCCGACGTCGTGATATACGATTACCTGGCCTCGCCCGCGCTCCTCAAGCACGCCGCCCCCGGCGCGGAGCTGATTTACGTGGGCAAGAAGGGCGGCGACCACACCCTGCCCCAGGAGGAGATCAACGCCCTGATCGTGCGCAAGGCGCGCGAGGTCAAGGTGGTCGCCCGCCTCAAAGGAGGAGACCCCTTCGTGTTTGGCCGCGGCGGCGAGGAGGCGGAGGTGTTGGTCGACGCCGGCATCCCGTTCGAGGTCGTCCCCGGCGTCACCTCGGCCGTGGCGGCCCCGGCTTACGCCGGCATCCCCCTCAGCCACCGCCGGCTCACGGCGACCATTGCCTTTGTCACCGGCCACGAGGACCCGACCAAGCAGGCGTCGAACATCGACTGGCCCGCTCTGGCCCGCGGCATCGGAACGCTGGTCTTCTTCATGGGGGTGAAGAACCTGCCGCACATCGTGCGCGAACTGACCTCCAACGGCCGCCCGCCGCAGACACCCGCGGCTCTGGTGCGCTGGGGGACAACCCCCGCCCAGGTGACGGTGAGCGGCACGCTGGCCGACATCGTCTCCAGGGTCGAAAAGGCCGGCCTCACGGCGCCCGCCGTCATCGTCGTCGGGGAGGTCGTCGGCCTGCGCGACAAGCTCAAGTGGTTCGAACGCCGGCCGCTGCTGGGCCGACGCATCGTCGTCACCCGCTCGCGCGAGCAGGCGAGCGACCTGGTGCGGGCGCTGTCGGAGCTGGGCGCCGAATGCCTGGAATGCCCCACGATCGAGACCGTCCCCGCCGACGACACCGGCCCGCTGGATGCGGCCATCGCGGAGCTGGCGCTCTTCGACTGGATCGTGTTCACCAGCGTCAACGGGGTGGGTTTCTTTTTCGACCGTCTCTTTCAGCTGGGCCGGGATGTGCGTGCGCTGGGTCGCATCCGCACCGCGGCCATCGGGCCGGCCACCGCCGACCGGCTCAAGTCCTTCGGGCTTTCGAGCGACCTCATCCCCGAAACCTACGTGGCCGAGTCGGTCATCGTTGCGTTCCGGGCGCACGACATCCGCGGCAAACGCATCCTGCTGCCGCGCGCCCAGGAAGCGCGCCCCGTCCTGCCCGCGTCGCTGAGTGAAATGGGGGCCATCGTCCGGGAAGTGGCCGCCTACAAAACCCGCCAGGCCTCCGCCGACACCGACGCACTGATCGATCAGCTGGTGCGCCGCCGCATCGACCTGGTGACGTTCACGAGCTCTTCGACCGTCCGGAATTTCAAGGCGCTGCTGCCCCCCGACCGGGCCGCCGCGCTATCCGCCGGCCTGACCGCCGCCTGCATCGGGCCGGTCACGGCCGACACCGCCCGGCAGCTCGGGTTCGCGGTGGGCATCGTGGCCCCGGAGCACACCATCCCGGGGCTCTGCGCCGCCATTCTCGATCATTTCCGCACTGCCGGCAAGCGGGCGGGGGACGTCGACGCCTATTGAAAAGAGGCCGCAACTGGTATAGACCGGTCGCATCGCGGCGGCCGCGGCACGCAGGGGGAGGGAGTACATGGAGATCGCGCAGGAAGAAATCAACGGGGTTGTCTGCCTCAAGCTCTCCGGGCGACTGGACGCGGACTCGGCGCCGCTGGCCGAAACGACGCTCAGGGGGCTGATGCAGCAGGGCAAATTTCGCCTGCTCTTCGATCTCGGCGGACTGGATTACATCAGCAGCGCCGGTCTGCGGGTCATCCTGCTGGCCGTCAAGGGTCTGCAAGCGAGTAACGGCAAGGTGGTTTTGAGCGCCCTCACCCCCTATGTCCGGGAAATATTCGACGTGAGCAATTTTTCTTCGATCATCCCGATCACCGACACGGTGGACGCCGGCCTGCGGCAGTTTTGACAGCCCTATCGCGTGATGTGCATGAACCAGCGCCCACCCAACCACCTGATCGATCCCTGCAACCGGCACCTGAACTACCTGCGCGTGTCCATCACGGACCGCTGCAACCTCGCCTGCGCCTACTGCCTGCCGGAGGACTCGGTCCCACGGCTGGCCCACGCCGATATCCTGCGCTACGAGGAGATCCTGCGCGTCGTCCGGGTGGCGGTGCGCCTGGGGATCACCAAGGTCCGGGTGACGGGCGGCGAACCCCTCGTCCGCAAGGGGGTCTGCGAATTCCTGACCCAACTGGCCGCGGTGCCCGGTCTGCGCGACCTCTCAGTGACCACCAACGGGGTCCTGCTCAGGAAAAACATCGAGCAGATCCGTAAGGCCGGCATCTCGCGCGTGAACATCAGCCTCGACACGCTCAAGCCCGACCGCTACCGTTCCATCACCGGCATGGATTTTTTCGGCCAGGTCTGGGACGGGATCCTCGCCGCGGAATCCCTCGGCTTTCATCCCATCAAGCTCAATGCCGTGGCGCTGCAGGGCGTCAACGACGACGAACTGATCGATCTCGCGCGGCTCTGCTTCGAGCATCCCTTCCACGTGCGCTTCATCGAGTTCATGCCGATCGGCCGCTCTCAGTTTGCCGGCAAACCGACCCTGCTCGTCCCCGAGATCATGCAGCGCATCGCGGCGCTCGGCAGGCTCGTCCCGGTGCCGCGCTCCGAGCACGACGGCCCGGCCCGCCGCTACCGCATCGAGGGCGCCCGCGGCGAGATCGGCTTCATCTCGGCCATCAGCCGCCATTTCTGCGACCGCTGCAACCGGCTGCGCCTCACGGCCAGCGGCCATCTGCGGCCGTGTCTCATGTCCGACTGCCAGGAGGACCTCAAGGGTCCGATGCGCCGGGGCTGCAGCGACGACGATCTGGCCTTCAGCACAGCCTATGCGGGAGATATCTCTATCAAATGGGAAGAAGTCGTGAACCTTAAAACAGAAGAACCGATTAAGATCGTTCTCAGCGATGAAACAACGGTTCAAGGCCCGGTTCTGCCCGGTGCAGGGGGTCAAGTCAGTGT
>JAWOHH010000097.1:0-4241 GCA_046496215.1 Desulfobacterales bacterium | reverse complement strand
GTTTTTGCCAAGCCTAATAATTTTTAACGCCTTGTGCCCGATTCTCCCTTACACCTCCTTTCGATCAGGGAGGTTTTTGGACGCCGGGGCATGCAAGCCTAAGAACATGTCCCGCCGTCCGCACATTAGAGGGGATTTTAGTAGGGGGTACTTTTGAAGTCAAGGACAATTTGAAAAAAGGGGGGATAGGGGCCAACCACTCTAAAAAACTGCACAAACTTTATTTGGGAGAACGGCTGTTGGCCTTGCAGATCGCGGCTGGAAGCCGCTCCCACAAAGAAAAATGAAACCCTGGTCTATCCCCTGTGAGAAATGAAACCCTGGTCCATCCCCTGTGGGAGCGGCTTCCAGCCGCGATTCAACCTGCAACAGGGGTTTCCGTGGAAGTGCCCTCTCTCGCAATTCACCTCGAATATAGGTTTCCTGTGGGAGCCCTCTATGGCGGGGCTGCCATTCCTATGTCCTTTTGAATGCCCGCTCGATCACCCCCAAATCGTAGCGCACCCAGGTCGGCCGGCCGTGGGGGCAACTGGAGGGGTTGGCGCAGGCGTCCATCTGCGCGAGCAGGGCCTGCATCTGCGGCAAGTTGAGGGCCTGGCCGGCGCGGATGGCCGCGTGGCAGGCCGCGATGTGGCGCAGGCGCTCCATGAGATCGGGCGCCTCCGGCGCGCCCGCGGCCGCGGCCGCCGCTGCGGCCAGCTCGAGCACGAGCGGGCCCGCCTCGCGGCCGGCGAGCAGGGCCGGGACCGCCTTGACCACAACCGTGGCCGCGCCGAAGGGCTCGATCACGAGGCCAATCTCGGCCAGGGCGGGCATGGCCGCCTCGAGCGCCCGCGCCTCCCGGAAGCTGAGCTCCACGGTCTCGGGCACGAGCAGGGCCTGGGCCTCCGCCCCGGCCCGGCGGCCGAGCTGCTCGTAGAGGATCCGCTCGTGGGCCGCGTGCTGGTCGATCAGGACCAGCCCGTCCTCGGCCTCGCAGAGGATGTAGGCGTTTTTCAGCTGGCCGATCACGCGCATCCCGGCAAAACCGCGCTTCTCCCAGATCTCGGCCTGGAGGCGGAAGGCCGAAGGCGGAAGGCTGGAGGCCGGAGGAGCGATGCTTGAGGCTGGAGGCCGGAGGCCGGAAAACTCATTTTTTTGTGGGAGCCCCGCCATGGCCGGGCCGCGGTCCACATGGCCAACCTCGTCTGCGCCATCGGCACCGCCCCCACCCCCCGCATCCTTCATTTCCTGTGGGAGCGGCTTCCAGCCGCGATGTTCGGAGGCCGCTTCGACTCGATTGCCGGGGCCGACCTTCCCCGCCTCAACCCGCTGCGCGCCATAGGTTTCGTTTCCATCCCTCACCCGATTGGTTTCCGGCGTCCCTTGCCGGAAACCGGGCCGCTCCACGTCGTAGAGGGTCTGGGCCACGGCGCGGCGCACGGCCTCGTGCACGCCGCTCGAGCGGGCGAAGCGCACCTCGGTCTTGGCCGGGTGCACGTTGACGTCCACCTGGTCGAAGGGCAGGCCAATGAAGAGCACCGCGAGCGGGAACTGCCCCTTGACCAGGCGCTGGGTGTAGCCCTGGAACAGGGCGTGCTGGACCAGCCGGTCGCGGACGAGCCGGTTGTTGACGAAGATGTAGACCGCCGCGGGCGAGCGGCGGTGCGCCCGCGGGCTCGAGACCCACCCGGAGACCGCGACCCCGTCCAGGCTCAACCCGACGGGGTGCAGCTCGCCCCGCAGGCCGGAGCCGAGCACCCCGGCGGCCCGGTCGAAGGGGTCGGCGGCGGGCAGGTCCTTGACGACCCGCCCGTTGTGGGAGAGGCGAAACTGGACCCGAGGCCAGGCGAGCGCCATGCCGGCTACGGTGTCGGCGATGTGGGCCATCTCGGTGCCGACGGACTTGAGGAACTTGAGCCTGGCCGGGGTGTTGAAGAAGAGATCGCGCACCGTGACCATGGTGCCCGGCGCGGCGCCGGTTTCGGACACGCCGAGGAGTTTGCCCCCCTCGACCACGAGCTCGGTGCCGGAGTCCGCGCCCGCCTCGCGGGTCACGAGCGAAAAGCGCGAGACCGCGGCGATGCTGGGCAGGGCCTCGCCGCGGAAGCCCAGGGTGCGGATGTTGAAGAGGTCCTCGTCGGCGGCAAGCTTGCTCGTGGCGTAGCGCTCGACCGCCAGCAGGGCGTCGTTCCGGCTCATGCCCGCCCCGTCGTCGGCCACACGCAGCAGGCCCCGGCCGCCCTGCTCGACGTCGATCAGGATGCGTCCGGCCCCGGCGTCGAGGGCGTTCTCCACCAGCTCCTTCACGGCCGAGGCCGGCCGCTCCACCACCTCGCCGGCGGCGATTTTGTTCGACAGGATCTCAGGCAGGATCCGCACGCGGGCCATGGCGTGGCGCCTCCTATGGATGGCGAGTTAAAAAGTTGTGGGCCACTGCCGTGACGAGTGCAGCACGCGCAGGATTTGAACGGCATTGCCCTTGACACGGTAGGGCAGGATAAAGGGGGTGCCGCCGACGACAAGCTCGCGCGTGCCGGGAACCCTTCCCACTCGCCCGGCGCCGGGGTGCTCGGCAAGCAACTGGACGGCCTTAAGTATCCGTTTAACGGTTTTCCGGGCGGCTTCGGGTTTGTCGCGCGCGATAAAATCGATTGCATCCTCGAGATCGATCCAGGCAAGCCGGACCCACTCAATCTTCATTTAAACCCCACTTGGCCATGCTCTTCCTCATCTGTTTCGACGTCGCGAACTTGCCCTCATCCGCCTCCTTGATCCCCTGCAGAATGGCCTCGATCTGCCACTGTTGCTCGCTGACATAAGCCTCGATCGCCTCGGCCGCAAGATAGGATTTGGAACGGTTCAGTGCTTTGGCCAGCAGGTCCATTTTCTGAGCCGTTTCGGGGTTCAGGCGGGCGGAAACGCTTGCTGTTTTCATTTTTTGCTCCTTATGCAGACAATGTATACCTTGTATAATAGACTTACTGATGATCCAAGTCAACCGACTTTTTGCAAGGCACAGAAAAATTCCCGGCTTTCAGCCGGGAATTTTCACAATGCCGGCCGCCGCTTGTGGAACTCGTTCGCCTGCTCGAAGGCATGCGCCGCCCGGAATAGCATCTCCTCGTTGAAATGGGCCCCCATCAGCTGCAGGCCGATGGGCAGCCCGCCGGCGGAGAAGCCGCAAGGGACCGAAAGGGCGGGGATGCCCGCCATGTTGGCGGAGATGGTGAAGATGTCGGAGAGGTACATGGTGAGCGGGTCCGCGAGCTTCTCCCCGATCCGGAAGGCGGGGGTGGGGGCGGTCGGGCAGGCGATGACGTCGCAGGCGTCGAAGGCCTTCCGGAAGTCCTCAACGATCAGGGTGCGCACCTGGGAGGCCTTGCCGTAGTAGGCATCGTAGTAGCCGGCCGAGAGGCAGTAGGTGCCGATGATGATCCGCCGCCGCACCTCGGCCCCGAACCCCTGCGAGCGGGTGCGCCGGTACATCTGCAGAAGGTCGCCGGGCGCCGCGCTGCGCAGGCCGTATTTCACCCCGTCGAAGCGCGCAAGGTTGGAGCTGGCCTCGCAGGGGGCGATGACGTAGTAGACGGCCACCGCGTAGCGCGTGTGGGGCAGCGAGATCTCCACGCGCGCAGCACCCAGGGCCTCCAGCCTCTTTACGGCGGCCTCCACGGCCGCGCCCACTTCGGGGTCCAGACCCTCGGAGGCGCGGTACTCGCGCGGCATGCCGACCCGCAGGCCCTTTAAATCCCCGGAGAGGGCCGCGGAGTAGTCGGGCACGGGCACGGGCACGCAGGTGGAGTCGGCGGGGTCGTGGCCGGCGATCGCCTGCAGCAGGAGGGCGGCGTCGGCAACCGAGCGGCCGAAGGGCCCGATCTGGTCCAGCGAGGAGGCGTAGGCGATCAGCCCGAAGCGGGAGACCCGGCCATAGGTGGGTTTGACGCCGACGACCCCGCAGTGGGAGGCCGGTTGACGGACGGATCCGCCCGTGTCCGAACCCAGGGCGCCAAGGCACATGCCGGCCGCCACGGCCGCAGCCGAGCCGCCGCTCGACCCGCCCGGGATGCAGGCCGTGGCGGCCGGCATGTGCCTGGGGGCCCTGGGCTCGGACACGGGCGGTTCGGTGCGCCAGCCCGCCTCCCACTGCGGGGTCGTCGGCGTCAAACCCACCTACGGCCGGGTGTCGCGCTACGGGCTGATCGCCTACGCCTCCTCGCTGGACCAGATCGGGCCGTTCGGCCGCTCGGTGGCCGACGCCG
>JAWOHH010000077.1:0-6170 GCA_046496215.1 Desulfobacterales bacterium | reverse complement strand
GCGGATTCGGCGGAAGAAGGCAATGATGATGCTGAGGGCGATGGCGGTCTCGGCCGCGGCGAACCCCATGATGAAAAGGGTGTAGACCTGGCCGATGACCGGGTCCGGCCCCAGGAAGCGGTTGAAGGCCATAAAATTCAGGCTGGCGGCATTGAGCATGAGTTCGATGGCGATCAGCATGCCGATCAGTGAGCGGCGTTGCAGCAAGCCGAATACGCCGATGACAAAGAGCGCCGCTGCGATGAAGAGGTAGGTCCCAAGACTGTTCATGGCGCCCTCCGGCCGCCGGTGCTGGTGATAAGGATGGCGCCCAGGATCGCCACCAGCAGCACGACGGACATCACCTCGAAGACCAGGCTGTAGCGGGTGAGCATGTAGGCCCCGATCGAGGAAATCGACCAGTCGTTGCCGCGCACGAAGGCCGGGTGCCAGGGCGTGCGGAAAATGATGATCGCCAGCACCCCGAAGACCGCGAGCGCGACGGCGCCCGCCCCGAGCACCTTCGGCAGGTGCCGCTTGGGAAGGCTCAGGTGCAGGGGACGCGAGAGCATGATGGCGAAGACGATCGAGATGCAGATCGCCCCCACATAGATGAGCAGCTCCATCAGGGCGATGAAGGGGCTGCCGAGGTAGAGGAAAAGTCCCGCGACGCCGGTCAGGCAGAGGATCAAGCCCAGCACGTTATAGAGGATGTTGCGCGGCAGGACTGCTATCAGGGCACCCGTGAAGGTGAAAACCACCAGCACGGCAAATGCTGCTTGTGCGAGCAGGCCGGGGTCGACGAGCTCCTGGAGCGGCGTCATGCGGATTCCTCCAGCCGTTGCATCAGGTTGACCACCCCTTCCCAGCGGCAGGTATGGGCCATTTCGTACTCGGTTGAAAATTTCAGGGTGCGGGTGGGACAGTTGGCCACGCACAGCCCGCAGAGGCTGCAATGGGAAAAATCGATGAGGTACAGCGTGGCACGCTTGGAGGCGCGCGCCTGCGGTTTCTCGCCCTGGACCTTGATCACGTGGGTCGGGCAGAAGCGCACGCAGGTGCCGCAGGCGACGCAGTCGTGGCTGCCGCTCTCCTCGAAGCGCACCAATTCGATATGGCCGCGGTAGCCGGGGCTCATCTCCAGGCGCCGGCGCGGGTACTGAATGGTCACGCTGCGCCGGGCGCAGCGCCGGATGGTGACCCCCATGCCGGTGATGAGGCTCCAACTGCCGAGAATAATTTCGCGAAAAAGTCCCATCGCTTATCCCTGCTCCCGTCTCTGCATCCCCGGCGGCGGCCGTTGGGCCGCCCCCTGTCGGAAGCTCCGGCCTCAGCGGATGATCTTGATGATCCCGGCGTAGACGACGAGATGAACCAGGGAGACCGGGATCATGACCTTCCAGGAAAAATTCATCAACTGATCGAAGCGCAGGCGTGGGAAGGTCCAGCGCACCCAGATGATCACGAAAATCAAGGCATAGACCTTGAGAAAAAACCAAACGACCCCCGGCACGGGCAGAAACCCGAGCAGAGGGGGACTCTTCCAGCCGCCGAAGAAGAGCGTGGTCGCAACCGCCGTCACGATGAACATATTGGAGTACTCGGCGAGAAAGAACATGGCAAAGCGCATGCCGCTGTATTCGGTATGAAAGCCGGCCACCAGCTCGGACTCGGCCTCCGGGATATCGAAGGGCGCCCGGTTGGTCTCGGCTGTCGCGCAGATCAGGTAGATGACGGCCGCAACCGGCATCCAGAACACGTTCCAGAGGGTGGACTGCGCCGCCACGATGGTGGACATCTGCATGCTGTTGGTCCACAGCAGCACGTTTAGCACCACGAGCAGCAACGGGATCTCGTAAGCCACGTTCTGGGCCACCGACCGGATGGCCCCGAGCAGGGAGTACTTGTTGTTGGCCGACCAGCCGCCCATCAGGATGGCCAGCACGTTGAAGGCCGAAAAAGCGAAAATGAGGAGCACGCCCACGTTCAGGTCCCTGAGCTGGAGCTTTTCGTCGAAGGGGATCACGACCAGGCAGGCCAGCACCCCCGTGAAGACCACGATGGGCGCCAGCACGTAGAGCTTGCGGTCGACGTGGCGCGGGGTGATGAGCTCCTTGCCGAGGAGCTTCACGCCGTCGACGAGGGACTGGAGAATGCCGTGCGGCCCTACCTCCATCGGCCCCAGGCGCAGCTGGATGTGGGCGGAGACTTTGCGCTCCAGCCAGACGAGGAAGAGGGTGTTGATCTGCACCAGCGCCACCAGCCCGATCGCGCCGGCCACGATTGCGGCGAGGTCCGGGCCCAGAATGTCAACGGCGGTTTGCCACATCTCGCATGCCCTTTTACCGGTCCACTTCCGGCACCACGATGTCGACGCTGCCCAGGATGGCGACCGTGTCGGCTACCAGGGTTCCCGGCAGCACCTCGGTCAGCACCTGCAGGTTGCCGAAGGAGGGCACCCGCACTTTGAGACGGTAGGGGAAGCAAGTGCCGTCGCTTACGATGTAATAGCCCAGTGCCCCGCGGGCCGACTCAACGGCGAAATAATAATCGCCTGCCGGCGGCATGACCTTGCGCGGTGCCCGCCCTTTGAAGTGGCCTTCCGGCAGGCCGTCCAGGGCCTGCTCGACGATCCGCAGGCTCTGCTCCATCTCCTGAAGGCGAACCGTGTAGCGCTCCAGCACATCCCCGGTGGTGCCGGTGGGGATATCAAACTCGAAGCGGGGATAGACCGAATAGGGCTCGGCCCGGCGAATGTCGTAGGGCACTCCGCTTGCCCGCAGCACCGGGCCGGTGCAGCCGAAGCGCAGGGCGGTATCACGGTCGATAACCCCCACCCCTCGGGTGCGGTGTATGAAAATCACGTTCTTCGTGACCAGGGTGTGATAATCGTCGAAGCGGCTTCGCAGCCGCTGAATGAAGGCCCGGACGGCGCGGGCGAATTCGGCGTCCACATCCTTGGCCACCCCTCCAACGCGGCAGTAACAGTAGGTGAGGCGGGATCCGGTGATCCGGTCTAGGATGTCCATGATCTGCTCGCGATCGTCGAAGGCATAGAGAAACGGCGTGATGCCCCCAAGGTCGAGGAGATAGGTGCCGAACCATAAGAGATGGCTGCAGACCCGGTTCAGCTCGGCGCAGATGACTCGAATGAACTCGGCCCGCTGCGGCACCGCGATGCCGGCCATTTTTTCGAGGGCCGCAACATAGCCGTGGTTGTAAATCAGGCCCGAGAGGTAGTCTATGCGCGAGGTGTTGGGTAGAAACTGCTCGTAGAAGTGGCTCTCGGCCATCTTCTCGTGCCCGCGGTGGCCGTAGCCGATGACGGGGTCGGCTTCCAGGATGAATTCGCCGTCCAACTTGAGAAAAAGCCGGAGCACCCCGTGGGTGCTGGGGTGCTGCGGCCCCATATTAAGATAATAGGTCTGCTCTATGACCGATTCAGGCAGCGGGGTCGCCATAGATCTCCTGCGCGTTTCGGTAGGCATGCACCTTTCCGAAGTGCTTGGCCAAGGGGTGGAAGTCGGCCTCTTCCGGCAAGAGCAGGCGCCGCAGGTCGGGGTGGCCGTCAAAGCGGATGCCGAAGAGGTCGAAGACCTCCCGCTCGTACCAGAGGGCGGCGTTGTAGATGCGGCTGATGGTGGGCAGCGGCTCGTCCGGCTTCATCACCACCCGGACCCGCACCCGCGAAGGGACCTCGCAGGCATTATAGAGGTAAATCGCGTGCATGCCGTCCTTGAAGTCGATTGCGGTGACGGCCTCGAGAAACAGTCCGGCCGCGCGCGCCGCCTGCGCGATGGCCTCTACCTGCTGCGGTCCGGACCGGACCTCCAGGCGGCAGCCGTTCACGGCGGGGTTCAGCTCCCGGACCTTGTCAGGTTCAGGCAGGTGGCGCCGCAGCTCTTCTTTGAAACCTTCGAAAGACATTGCGCTTTTCTCCGCGCGTGATCTTGTCCTGCAGCAGCAGAATGCCCTGGATCAGGGCCTCCGGCCGTGGGGGGCAGCCCGGCACATAGACATCGACCGGGACGATGAGATTGGCGCCGGGCACGATGGCGTACTGCCCCTCGTACTCGAACGGCCCCCCGGAAATTGCGCAGTTGCCCATGGCGATGCACCATTTCGGCGCCGGGATCTGCTCCCAGAGCGTGATTAGGGTGGGCGCCATTTTGCGTGAGATGGTCCCGGCCACGATCATGAGGTCGGACTGCCGGGGCGAGGCCCGGAAGGCTCCGCTGCCGAAGCGGTCCAGGTCGAAGCGGCTCGCTCCGGCCGCCATCATCTCGATGGCGCAGCAGGCCAGGCCGAAGGTCATCGGCCACAGCGAGTTGGCCCGAAATTGATTGAGGACCTCTTCCAAAAGTGCCAGTCGGACGACCGGCCCGGGCGCTATCTTTTTTTCTCCCACAGGAACACCCCTTTGCGCCAGGCATAGACGATGGCCAGCGAGAGGATGGCTATGAAGATCACGATCGCGACAAAATCGCGGATGACAAACCCTTGATTGTAGGCCAGCGCGACCGGAAAGAGGTAGAGCACATCCACGTCGAAGGCGAGAAAAATAAGGGCGAATATATAGTAGGAGACGCTGAACTGGATCCAGGCGCTGCCGATGGTGGGCATCCCGCTTTCATACGTCTCAGAGCGTTTTTCGCCTTCGCTGCGCCCGCCGATGAGCCACGAAATGATGATGGGGGCTACCGCGAAGAGCACTCCGATCAGGAGAAAGACGCCGACATAGAGAAAGTCGTGCAAGAATTGATTTGGCATGGTGATGCTCGGCGCTGCGAATCAGGAGCCTGGGCGGATTCGAAAGAAAGAGCGGAAGGAAGAGTATGCGAAGATCCCGGTCCGGAAGAGGGGTGGCTCTTTCTCTTGCAAGGAGTCCTAACTCATTCCCATCGAAGTTGTCAAGTATTTAGTTCAGATTGTTCAGCAATATAAATCGGATTAATTTTATTCAACAAATGTATTTTTGTTTTAATTATGAATAGCTCTATCGATATAGCTTTCAAGTGAAGACCTCCACGGTCTGTTACAGGCCAAAAGAACCTCGTTGCGGCCTGGAACTGGGGCATGAAATACATAAATTCGCCACCTGACTGCATCCATTCAGTCCAGGCGCGGTTATGAACTCGGTGCCATCCAGGTGATTTTACGCCATCAGAGCCCAAGCTGTGAATCGGCATGCAATAATGACCCACTTTTAGGCCAAATCGGCATTCAAAATTGACCCACCCTCCTGTGGCTCTCTAATCTGCCAGCAATCGGGCAGAAGGAGGGCTGAGGGGAGATGCTTATCGTGGAGACCATTCGTAAGATCCGGTTATGGATTCACCGGGACGGCAAGTCGATCCGCAAGACAACCAAAGAGCTTCGCGTTTCCCGCAACACGGTGCGCAAGGCGGTGCGCAGTCAGCAGACGGCTTTCAGCTATCGACGAAGCTCTCAGCCTCGGCCAGTCTTGGGGGCATTTGTAGAGCGTTTAGAGGAGGCCTTGGCAGAGGACAAGAAGCTTCCCAGCCGTCAACGTCGCAGCGGCATCGTGCTCTTTGAGCAGCTGCAGGCCGAGGGCTACGCGGGCAGTTATGACAGCGTTCGGCGGCACGTACGGTATTGGCGCATTCGGCAAAGCAGCTTGGCCGCTGAGGTTTTTATCCCGTTGGTGTTCGATCCCGGGGAGGCGTTTCAGTTCGACTGGAGCCACGAGTGGGTGGAGATGGCCGGGATGCCGGTGAAGGTGAAGGTAGCGCACCTGCGCTTGTGCCACAGTCGGCACTTTTTGGTAGTGGCCTACCCGCGCGAGACCCAGGAGATGGTCTTTGATGCCCACATGCGTGGCTTTGAGTTCTTTGGAGGGGGGCGGTGGACCCCGTTGTTTGGACAGCCTGATGGGTGGGCTAAGCTCTGAATCGGTTTTTGGTTTTTTGTAGTTTTTATGGGAAGCATCAGGCTGCCTCCGCGAACGGATGAGGCAGGCCGTAATAAACCTCATCCGGAGTGCGGTCGTCAAGAGAGGAGTGGCCGCGTTCGTGGTTGTAAAAGCCTATCCAGTCCTCCAGGCCCTGACGCAGCTCGGAGCCGGTGCTGAACGAATGCAGGTAAAGGTAGTGGTGTTTGATGGTCCACCAAAGCCGTTCAACGAAGATGTTGTCCTGGCATCGGCCGCGACCGTCCATGCTGATGGCGAT
>JAWOHH010000068.1:0-70693 GCA_046496215.1 Desulfobacterales bacterium | reverse complement strand
ATAGGTTGACTGTTAGGATGACCGTTTTGGAAGCAACCCGATCGCGTTCAAAACCGGATCGCGGAATTGTCGTCTCTCTTTTCGAAGTGTTGGACCAAGACCGGAAGGTTGCCATGAGTGCGAAGGGGGTGAACTTCATTTTATGCAGGTCGCCCCAATCGAGCGAACCGGTTTCCTGAATATCATGCTGTTCCTCCGTCGGCTCGATTGATGTCCCAGAGGGTTAGGAGAGGATCTTACTAAAAAAGCAATTTGACCGCTTCCGCAAAAGGTATTCCCCGTGCGGTTCAATTGCTTCTTGGTACTTGTGGGCCTTGTCCGTTAAACAACCGCCTCTCAACGGTTAAGAGAGCCCTCGTCATCACAATGCCATCCCCATTCGGCCCACCCACCGGAACCATCGGCGAGACGATCCGTGGCATCGTGGATCGAGTCACCTACCACAACCCGGACAGCGGCTGGTCGGTGTTGCGGGTGTTTCCGTTTAACAGCCCCAGCCAGCAGGAGACGGTCATTGTCCACCTGCAGAGGCTGAACCGGAATCAAATCCATAAGCTCTATCTGGACTGGATCCCGAAATACCTTGGCAGCGAGACGGAAATCCAGATCATCTACCAACGCGATGACATCCCCGAGTTGGACCTGGCTTACGCGATAACCATCCACAAGTCGCAAGGCAGTGAGTTCGGAGCGGTTATCATCCCGGTTCTGACCCAGCATTTCAAGATGCTCTTCCGGAACCTCATTTACACCGCCCTGACGAGAGCTAAAAACCTCGCTGTCTTTGTTGGAATACGCAAGGCACTGGCGATGGCGGTCAAGAACCAAAACACCAGCCAGCGGCAAATTTTCCTCCCAAAGCTCTTGGCCTAATCACCACTGTCTTTTATCGGCTCGATGCATTTCTTCTGGTTGCTTCCGACCTGATTGACCAGCTTGGAAACCGGATAGCGTTTCAGTTCCTTTACGTACGCGGTTTTCAACAGCTCCTCAATTTCGGCGGGTTCCTTCTGCTTTTCCGGACCACTCGAAAAACCCGTTGGCCGGGATCAAGCACCGACGGTGCTTCAAGGCAGCTGTGAAGGCAGGCTTGGAAGATAAAGTCTCCACCCTGGCGTTGATCATCCGCGAGCCGATGGAAATATCCTTGGCCCAGAAAGGCACCAGCCCCCAACGCCGTTTTTTTATGTGTCTGGCGTTATCGAGTTGGATGATTACGGGGATTTCTTGCGTGGCAGCGACGTTATAGCTGGGCTGGATATCGAAAGATGGCGGTAAGGCGTTGAAGTGTGGCCAACAAATTGACAAAAGGGAGAGGGGACAGAAGGGGGCGAAGAGGGCTCAGAACGAAAGGGAGGGGAGACCCCTCTTTGACTCCGAGGGACAAGGGGGTATATTGCACGGCATGAAACCAAAAATGTTGAAGTGGAATTCCGTTCACTCTTTTTAAACCGGAAGAAAGGATGAACCGAGCGATGGCCATCGGACGCAACCAGCCCTGTCCCTGCGGCAGCGGAAAGAAATACAAGAAATGCTGTCTGAATGAGGCGGCGGCGCCCTCCTTGGGCTTTTACTACCGGCGCCTGTCAGAGGCCCACGACGGGCTGGTGAAGCATTTGATGGCATGCGCCGACCGGATCTTCGGAGAACAGGCCGTTCATGCGGCCATGCATGAGTTTTTGCTGTGGCCCAAAGCCGAAGAGGACCTCAGTGAAGACACGCTCGATCGCGCCGGCTCCCTGTTCTGGCCGTGGTACCTCTTCAACTGGGAATACCAACCCGAAGATGCCGCTGCGGCGCTCGCAGGTCCAAAGGGCCGCACGGTGGCCGAGCTGTACTCCCAGGAGCGCGGTGTCAGACTGGATTCGCTGGAAAATCGTTTGATAGATAACATCAACCGCAAACCGTACAGCTTCTGGGAGGTGCTTCGCGTCGAAAAGGGAAAGGGAATGGCGCTGCTGGATATTCTCACCGGCACCCAGATCGAGATCCAGGAGCGATCGGGGTCGGAATACGTTCATCCCGGCGATCTGCTCTTCGGCCGGGCGGTCACGGTCGACGGCGTGGGGATGCTGATCGGACTCAGCCCGACCATCATCCCCCCGGGCCGCAAAACGGACATCATCGAATTGAGAAAACAATTGCACCGTCGGAATAAAGTCATCACCGACAACACCCTTAGTGAGTATGACACGGAAATCCGGCAGGTCTATTTCGAATTAGACCGCTCCCTGCATGCCGCGCCGCAGATGCAAAACACGGACGGGCATGCGTTGGAATTCCACCGGCTGATTTATGAGGTGAGAAACACCGAAGAGGCGTTTGAAAAACTCTGTGACCTGTGCGCCACCATGACGCCGAAAGAACTTTCCGCCGACGCCGAACGGGATGATGCCGGCCGGATGGTGCGGGTTGAAATCCCGTGGGGCCGTCGGGGGCACAAGAAGGTTTCGGAGCTGCCCAATACCATCTTGGGCCGCATCACGATCGACGGCCGTCGCCTGGCTGCGGAGGTCAATTCGGCAGAGCGCGCGGCGGCCCTGCGCCGCGAGATCGATGCCCGGCTTGGCGGCGCCGGCAGATTCAAGGTTGATGAGATTCAGAACCTGGATGCGTTGATGAACGAACGAAACAGCCGGGCGGCTGAGACGAAGATATCCCTTGAGCAGGAAGGGTTGATGCAGCAGCCCGAAGTGCGGGAGCAGGTGGCGGAATTGATGGCCCGGCACTGGGAGAGCTGGGTGGATCAAAAAATCCCGGCCCTGGGAGGGAAAACCCCGCGTGAGGCCGTTAAAACCGATGACGGGCGCGAAGCCGTCGCGGCGCTCTTGACGGATGCCGAGAGGGACCACGGACAGGATCCCTTCACGCTGGGATTCAACCGAAAGGGCGCAGCGCGCGCCAGGAAAATTCTCGGGTTGGATTCCCCGACAACCACCAGAGGAGCTGAACGATGAAGGGAGGATTTGGGGTGACAGGCCATTGCTGTCCAATACCGCGTAGCGGTGCGGCGAATAAGATCGTCTCATCAGAGCTAATATTGCCTCGCCCGGCAACGGGGTGCTCCTCGAGGACGATGTAATCAGCTCGGTCATAAATCATGTTTTTTCATGGGCCGCAGCGAGAAGAGCAGGGCCCAGGCGACCATGGAGAGGGCGGTCAGGATCAGAAAGGTCGACTGGTAGCTGCCGCTGACGTCGAACAGGTGCCCGGCGAGCAGAGGGCCCAAGGAGCCGCCGGTGGTCCCGAAGCAGACCACGATGCCGAAGAGGGTGCCGTGGTGATCGATTCCGAACCATTCGGCCACCAGGGGGGAGATGGCGGTGAAGAACCCCCCGTGGGCCAGGCCGTAAACGGCGCCGAAGGCATAGATCATCCAGAGCCGATCGGCAAACTGCAGCCACACGAGATCGGCCAGCAGCAACACGAAGCAGGCGTGCATCACCGTTTTGCTGCCCCGATGGTCGACGACCAGCCCGCTGGCGAAGCGCCCCAGCATGCTCACCGCGCCGATGGTGGAGAGGACGCCGGCGGCCTGAATGGGAGGGATGCCTGTGTCGCGGGCGTGGGGGACGATGTGCAGCATGATGACCATCAGGCAGGAGACGAGGAAAAAATTGGCCAGGCAGATGGTCCAGAACTGGAGCGTGCCGAACACGCGCGACAAAGGGAGGCCGGGGGGCGTTTCCGGCGCCGCGACACTGCGGCCGGCGGCTGTCCCCTTGTTCGCTGACCCCAGCGCACCCGGGTCGCGGCGCAAAAATTGGGCCATGAATAATAGGATAAGGGCCACGACCGTACCTATGACCGCAATCGTCCAGCGCCACCCGTAAAGCAGGATGAGGCCGCCGGCGGCAAGCGGCACGGCGAATTGGCCGGCGCCGGTCCCCACCTTGACGATGCCGGTCATGAAGCCCCGGCGGTGGGAGAACCAGCGTGCAATCGTGGTCAGAGCGATCACATCGATGGCGCTGAGCCCCATGCCGAAGATGATGCCGTAATAGAGATAGAGCTCCCAGAGCGTGTTGAGCCGGCCCGTCAGGATGCAGCCCAGGCCCAACAGCAGCGCCGCGGCCGACATGAGCCGGCGCGGCCCGAAGCTATCGTTCAAACGGCCGATCACCACTCCGAAAACCCCCATGATGAGAAAAGCGGTGGACGAAGCCCCGGCGATGGCGGCCCGGGACCAGCCGAACTCCTCCATCAGCGGGTTGAAGAAAACGCCGAATGCGATGTAAGTCCCCACCCCGAGGGCCTGGATGCTGAAACAGATGGCGGTGATGAGATGGGCATAGGAGAGTTGTTTGGGAAGGAGAGCCGGCATGGTTTTCCTGTTCACATCAGCTTTCAGCCGAGTGGTCGTGAGGAGCGGAGCGGCCCGGCTCGCTCCGTGCTATGACCGGTGCTGCTCTCGGCGATCCCCTCCCCGGTTGACATCGGTATGGGTCGGCAGTATGGACAAACATGGGCCCGAAAAAATTTCTTTCCGCCCACCGGCTTCAAATGGAGTGGGGAATCTACCCAATAAGCGGGAGGAATACCAGCCCTTGAATCATTGCTCGAAGTGTTGAACCAGGAAAGAGCCGTCGTGATGAGCGCCAAGGGGCTGAATTTTATAGCGAAGCGGCGTTTTGAAGGGCATCATTTGCGCAACACGAAAGGAGCACGCGATGAATTCACTGCTGCAGCCGAAGAAGCTGAAACCCCTTGTAACCGATGCCGGTTCGCGGGCCATTATGGAAAAGACGGTCGCCTTTTTCGAGGCCATGGGTAAAACCCGACTGACCGAGGACTTCAATCGGAAGGTGTGGTACCGGGAGTTTGTCGACTTCATCGCTGCGGAGCGGGTTTTCGCCAAGCTGCTCACCCCCAGAGCCTACGCCGGCAGCGATCCGGACTGCCGCTGGGACACGGCGCGCAACAGCGAGTACAGCGAACTTTTGGCTTTTTACGGGCTGGGCTACTGGTACTGCTTTCAGGTGACCATCCTGGGACTGGGGCCGATCTGGATGAGCGCCAACGAAGCGGCCAAACGCAGGGCGGCGGAGCTGTTGCGTCAAGGGGCCATCTTCGCCTTCGGGCTCTCCGAGCGGGCGCACGGGGCCGACATCTACGCGACCGAAACCAGCCTTACCCCCGCGGGCGAGGGGGCCTGGAAAGCCAACGGCGAGAAGTACTACATCGGAAACGGCAACGAGGCCGAGATGGTGTCGACCTTGGGCCGGATCCGGGACGGCAGCGACGACTACGCTTTTTTCGCAACCAACTACCGTCACAAGGCCTACGAACTGAAGCGCAACGTCATCTCCCACCAGGAGTATGTGGCCAATTTCGCCCTGCACGACTACCCCGTTGCTGCAGAGGACCTGCTCTCCCGGGGGCCCGCTGCCTGGGACGCGGCGCTGAACACGGTCAACATCGGCAAGTTCAACATCGGCCCGGCCTCGATCGGGGTGGCCGAGCACTGCTTCTACGAGGCGATCACCCACGCGGCCAACCGCGTCCTGTACGGGATGCACGTGACCGACATGCCCCACGTGCGCCGGAACTTCATGGACGCCTGGCTGCGCCTGGTGGGCATGAAGCTCTACCAGCGCCGGGCCACCGACTACTTCCGCGTCGCTTCGCCGGCGGACCGGCGCTACCTGCTCTACAACCCGACAAGCAAGATGAAGGTCACCCTGCAGGCCGAGGAGGTGATCAACCTGCTCTGGGACGTGATCGCGGCCAAGGGCTTCGAGAAGGACACCTATTTTTCGATGGGGGCGACCGACATCCGCGGCCCCTCAAAGCTCGAGGGCACGGTGCACGTCAACATCCAGCTTATCCGTAAGTTCATGCAGAACTATTTCTTCCAGCCGGCCGTCTACCCCCCGGTGGCGCCGGCGACAGGCCCCGCGGACGACGAATTTCTCTTCCGCCAGGGGCCGGCCAAGGGCCTGGGGGCGATCCGGTTCCACGACTATGCCCCCGCCTTTGCGGGCAGCGCCCAACTGCCCAACGTGGCGGCCTTCAGCCGCCAGATCGCGCTTTTTAAGGAGCTGCTCGCCCAGGCCGGTCCGGACAAGGCGCAGGACATGGACCCCTCGTTTTCCCTGCCGCTGGGGGAGATGTTCGCGATCGTGGTCTACGGGCAGCTGATCCTGGAGCAGGCGGGGCTGGACCGCATCGAACCCGACATCGTCAATCAGGTTTTCGACTTCATGGTGCGCGACTTCGCGCATTTCGCGCTGCAGATCTACGGCATGCACGTCGCCCGGGACGACCAGCGGACGTTCTGCCGCGAGATCATGCTCATCAAGGCCGTGCCGGCCCCCGAGCAGGTCGACCGGATCTGGAAAGAGCGGGTGCTGCCCCTGAACGGCGAGTACCGGATGAACGACTGACGCCTCAAGGGACCGCGGCCGCTGTCGGCCAAGGCCTCCCGCGCGGCCGGTGCGTCACACCTCCTGCTTGCCCGGCTGCGCGTGCAGTGCCTCCAGCTCCGCCCAGCGCTCGTATAGCCTTGCGATGCTCGCCCGGGCTTGCTCGAGCTGTGCGTAAATCTCCCCCAGCCGTGCCGCATCGCTTGCGATCGCCGGGTCCTCCAGCTGCAGACGCAGGGCCGCCGCAGCCGCCTCGGCCTTTTCGATCGCGCCCTCCATCCGGTTGAGCTCGGTCTGCTCCTTGTAGGGCAGGCGGAAGGGCTTGGATTTGGCAGGCTTCGGGGGCCTGCCCTCGGGTCCGCCCAGGCGCTCCCGTTCGGTTTCGGCCGCGAGCCACTGGTCGTGGTCCGCGAAAAACCGGGCCCCGCCCCGGCCGTCCAGGCACAGCAGCCGGTCGCTGAGGTTGTCGAGCATTAGCCGGTCGTGGGTGATGAGCACGATGGCCCCGCGGAACTCCATCAGGCTCTCCTCGAGCATGTCGAGCGTGGGAATGTCGATGTCGTTGGTCGGCTCGTCGAGCAGCAGGATATCCGCCGGCCGCAGCATCAGCCTGGCGATGAGCAGGCGGGACTTCTCTCCGCCGGAGAGCCGGCCCACGGGCAGCGGCAGCTGCCCTGGGTCGAAGCGGAAACGCTTGGCCCAGGAGACCACATGCAGCTGGCGGCCCTGGAAGACCACCGCGTCCCCGGACGGGCAGAGAGTCTCCTTCAGCGTCCGGTCGGGGTCGAGCTGTTCGCGCTTCTGGTCGAAAACCACGATTTGAACTTCCTCCGCACGAAAAATCGAACCGGTGTCGGGGTCGAGTTCGCCGCTCAGGAGCTGAAGCAGGCTGGACTTGCCCGAACCGTTCGGCCCCAGCACGCCGAGGCGGCTGCCGGGGGAGAGTGTGAGGTCGATTTCCGCGAAGAGTCTGCGGCCGTCTCGGGTGAGCGTGATCCCCGTGGCCTGGAGCAGCTTGCGGGACCTGCGTCCGGTGCCCTCGAATTCGATCCGGACCTGCCGTTCGAGGGAAGTGCGCGCCCGGACCGCGCTCAGCTCTTCCTGGAGTTGATGGGCGCTGTCGACGCGATGCTTGGCCTTGGTCGTACGGGCCTTGGGGCCGCGGCGCAACCACTCGATCTCCCGCCGGAGTTTGTTCGACAGCGTGGCCTCCCGTCGGTTCTGGGCCTGGATGAAGGCGGCGCGCTTTTCGAGAAAGGCGGAGTAGCTGCCTTCCACGCGCAGGTACCCCTCCGGATAGAGCCGGTTCAGCTCGAGGATGCGGTTAGCCGCGTTTTCGAGAAACACCCGGTCGTGGCTGACAAGCACAAAGGCGAAGGGCGCCTTCTTCAGCAGCCCCTCCAACCACAGGATGCCTTCCAGGTCCAGGTGGTTGGTGGGCTCGTCCATTAGCAGGAGGTCGGGCTCGCAAATCAACGCGCGAGCCACCGCCAGGCGTTTGCGCCAACCGCCCGAGAGGGTGCCGACGGGTCGCTCCAGCCCTTTAAAACCCATCCGCTGTGAAGTCTCCCGCATGCGCTGCAGCCCCTCCGCACGGTTCTCTGCGGTCGCAAGCAGGGTCTGCGCGATAGTCAGCTCCGGGTCGAGCTCGTCCGCTTGAGGCAGGTAGACGAGCCGAAGGCCCCGCTTGCGGGAGATCTCGCCGGTGTCGGGCGTCTCGAGCCCGGCCAGGATCCTGAGAAGAGTGGACTTCCCCGCTCCGTTGGGGCCGATCATGCCCATGCGCTCGCCCTCGTAAAAGCCAAGGGTGAGGGCCGTGAACAGGGGGGTGATGGTGTAAGACTTGCCGAGTGTGCTGCACTGAACGAGGATGTTTGTCGGCGTGGCCAACTCGATGACCTCTGTGACGGTTTAACCGGCTGCGCGGAATAGCCGGTTTTAGCGTTTCAAGCGGCCCAGGGCGTCGGCCAGGGGGTTGTGAAAAGGCTGCCGCACCTGTGCGGTCGGTTTCTGCCGGCTGGATGGCACCGGTTGTCCTCCATTGCGATCCGGTGCGGCCTCCGGGCCCGGGGGGGAGGGTTGGGCCCGTTTAGAGCCGCTGCGCATGGAGAGGCCGATGCGCCTGCGGGCCAGGTCCACCCCCAGCACCGTGACGAGGACCTTCTGCTGCGGCTTGACCACCTCGGCCGGGTCCCGGACGAAGCGGTCCGCCAGCTCGCTGACATGCACCAGCCCGTCTTGGTGGACGCCCACATCCACGAAGGCGCCGAAGCGCGTCACGTTGGTGACGATGCCCGGCAGCTGCATGCCCGGCCGCAGATCCTCCACAGCGGAGACATTTCCGGCAAACGCAAAGGCCTCGAAGACCGCGCGCGGGTCGCGGCCGGGCCTGGCCAGCTCGGCCATGATGTCGGTCAACGTCGGCAGGCCGACCCTTTCGGTGACATAGCGCCGAATGTCGATGCGGGCGCGCAGGGCGACATCGCGCATCAGGTCCTGGACCGTGCAGCCTATGTCGGCGGCCATGGCGTCCACGATGGGGTAGCTTTCAGGGTGCACAGCGCTGGTGTCGAGCGGGCTGGGGCCGCCTGTGATGCGTAGGAACCCGGCCGCCTGCTCGAAGGCCCTGGGGCCGAGACGCGGCACCCCCTTTAGTTCGAGGCGCGTTGCAAACGGGCCTTTCTCGTCGCGCAGGGCCACGATGTTGCGGGCCAGCTGCGGCCCCAGGCCCGAGACATAGGCGAGCAGCTGCGCGCTGGCCCGGTTGACGTCCACCCCCACGGAGTTGACGCAGCTGACCACCACATCGCTCAACGCCGCCTTCAGGCCCTCCTGGTCCACATCGTGCTGGTACTGGCCGACACCGATCGATTTGGGATCGATCTTGACCAGCTCGGCCAGCGGGTCCATCAGACGCCGCCCGATGGACACCGCGCCGCGCACGGTGAGGTCGTGGTCGGGGAACTCCTCCCGGGCCGCCTCGGAGGCCGAATAGACCGATGCGCCGCTCTCGTTGACCATTACGATGACGATGCCCTCGGGCAGGCCCAGGCCGCGCACAACGGCCTCGGTTTCACGCCCGGCGGTGCCGTTGCCGACGGCGACGGCCTCGATTCGGAACCGTTCGCACATATGCCGCAGGGTCTCACGCGCCTTTTCGGCGCCCCCCGCTCCGGTGTGCGGGTAGACCGTGTCGTGATGCAGCAGCTTGCCCTGGCGATCCAGGCAGACCACCTTGCACCCCGTGCGAAAGCCCGGGTCGATGCCCATCACCCGCCGTGCACCGAGCGGCGGGGCCATCAGCAGTTCGCGTAGGTTGGCGGCAAAAACCCGGATGGCCTCGGTGTCAGCGCGTTGCTTGAGGCTCAGGCGCAGCTCGGTCTCCAGGGCCCTGGAAAGGAGGCGTTTGTAGCTGTCCGCCGCGGCCTGCCGCACCAGATCGCTGTCCGCGCCCGTGCCCCGGATGAAGAGCCCCTCCAGGAGGGCCAGGGCTTCCTCCGCGGGAGGCAGGATGGTCAGCGAAAGCATCTCCTCGCGCTCCCCCCGCCGCATGGCCAGCACCCGGTGGGAGGGCGCCGAGGCCGCCGGCTCCTGCCAATCGAAATAGTCCCGGAACTTGACCCCCTCGGCCTCTTTGCCGGTTGCCACGTTGCTTCGGATTACGGCCTTCTCCACGAAAAGGACCCGCAGCCGGCTGCGGGCGCTCTGGTCCTCGTTGATCATTTCAGCCAGGATGTGGCCGGCGCCTTTTAGGGCCTCCTCCGGCGTCGCCACGCCCCTTTCGGCATCCACATAGCGGAAGGCTGCCGGCAGCGGGTCCGTGCCGTTTTGGGCCATGATGGCAAGGGCCAGCGGCTCGAGCCCCTTTTCCCGCGCCAGGTCGGCCTTGGTGCGGCGTTTGGGCTTAAACGGCAGGTAGATGTCTTCCATCGCTGCCAGGCTTTCGGCCGCCTGAACCCTCGTGCGGAGATCTGCGGTGAGATGCCCGTGCTTTTCCAGGCTGGCAAGGATGGCCTCGCGCCGGCGGTCCAGTTCCGCCAGTTGGCCGAGCCGGTCGCGGATCGATGCAACCTGGACCTCGTCCAGGCCGGCCGTGGCCTCCTTGCGGTAGCGGGCGATGAAGGGAACGGTGGCCTCCTGGTGAAGCAGCTCGGCCACGGCCTCCGCCTGCCGGCATTGGATGCCCAGTTCGGCACTGACGGCGGCTATGTGCTGCGGTGAATGCATCATGGTTTTCTCTGTCACGCCCGTTGGACGGTCATTTTCCTGATGAAACCTGAGCGACACTGCTTCATACCAGGTTACACCGCTCGGCGCCATACCACGCCTTGCGATTTCCATCAGGGGGCGGCCCTTGCGGAGACCCACTGCCGGCAGGCCGCCTCAGGATGATGACCCGGGGCATGGTTGCCTTCTTTAAAAGAAGATTTATTATTGAAATTAAAATGTTGCCAAGGAGGTCCAACATGAAGACACGCGAGCCGGAGATCTCCAACAGGCGGACAAAAGTCAGATTGGAAGATTCCGATCATGAGTTCGACGACGCGCAGGAAGACGGTAGATTCAGCAAATCCAAGATCGAATGCATCTGCCCCGGTTGTGGGAAGATGCATGTCATGAAGATGAATTGGATCGGAAGAGGGGCGCCGCGGAAGTTTTGCCAGAGCTGCCGGGACCGGGAGACCCCTTTAGAGGACGATGGTTAGCCGTGCCCATCCGGAAACGGCAGCTTTGAGCCCATGCCGCCGTTTGCGCTTTTCGCAGTCCCCGGTGTGGATTGGCGAATCCGAAGGCATCAGGAATCGTTTGTAATTTCAGTAAAAACCTGGTGCCGGCGAGCTGCCGTGCGATAACGGAAAAGGGCTTCCCGGGGCAGCGTTTCTAAAGCCTTGAGGGTCCTATTGCTGCAGGCGGCCGGATCGAACCACTTCAGAAAATACGGCTGTTTGCTGCTCCCGGAGACCTCCTTGAGCCAGCAAGCGGTTTCTGCAATTTCCTCGGGCGTCAGGTAGCGCAGGTGGCCCGCCGAATCGGCGAACGGAGCAACCCGCGTCTCGAAACGGCGATCAGCGAACTTGGCCGAGGCTTCCATGGAACGGCCTATCTCGGCCGGGTCGACCACACAGCCCATGAGGATGCCGTAGAGCTCTTGCGGTCCTCTGATTTCCATAACCACGCGGTTGCCGATACCTCGCGCGCGGAGATGCTCCAGGAGATCGGCGTTCCGCCCATCGGTATCGAGCCTGATCCTCAGGCCCTGATTCTTCAAGAATTCGAGGATAGCCTCCAGCTCGCTTGCAGCGGCCGAATCACCGGCCGAAAGGTGGATGCCGCCGACCCAGCCCTTGGCAGGGTCACTCTGCCCAATGAATCCGTCGAGAGCAGACCCCGCCTGAAGATAGGCGAGGGCTGCAGCCATGCCCTGCCGGATCACCCCGCCATGAACCAGTACCGGGAACTCAATGCCTTCCTTGCCGCGAACGACGGCGTTGCGGTGGCTGCGGTAGAATTGCCCGAAGCGCTCTTTCCCCTCAACCAGGGCATCGTGTTCGATATAAGCGATGCGCTTCTCCTGCATGAATTTCTTGGCGATGTTGCACCGTGCGCAGCCGGTCGCCGTGAACAAGGTCGGGTTCATCAGGTAATCTCCGCAGAGAAGGTCGGAAATGCGTCATCGCACGCTGACGTCGTTGGGCGATGGCGCAGGAACACCAAACGGCATTGGGATCAAGTGGTTTCGCCGAAGTCGGTGCGCACGCACAGGGCGGCATCCGGCCGATAGGGCAGCACCCCGGCCACATGGACCACCCGTTTCGCGCCGGCCGGCGAAGCGCCCGGCACTCGGAAACGACTCACGTTGAGCCGTTCGATCTCACATTCCCGGGGCGTTTCGACTTGAGGCACCCAGTCGTAGGGGAGGCGATAGGCGCGGTAGATCATGTTGATGTTCATCATTTTGCCCCGGTAGGGGCTGACGTACTCCCAGACAATCTCATGGCCGGCCGTGACTTCGATCAGACGGCCACCCGAGCCTTCGGTGATCAGGGTGTTGCCGTTCGGCAGGCGCTGAGCGGAGCTGATAAATGGGCTGTAGAACCGGTTCGCGTCCACGGGGAACGGCAGCCCGGCCTCGACTGGTGTGTACTGCCAGACGACCCCCAGTGTCACCGGATCGATTTCGAGCACACGGGAATAGTCGCGCAACGCATTTCGGAATCCGGTGGGTGAGCCGGGGTTGGGGCTCCCATAGCCGGCCCAGCCGCCGTTGTCGAAGACCAGAATGTTGCCTTCTCCGGGCAGCCCGCGCGGGATCATGTGGGCGTGGTGCTGGCCGATGATCCACCCCAGCCGCCGCAGCGCGGCCGTCTCGTCGAAGTTCGGTCCCAGCCGCCACATGATACAGCCGGTTTTCTTGTCGATGATGGCCGTGATGTTGGACTCGCGGGCGCACCAGATGATGTTGTCGGGGTGAAAACGACTGTCTCCGGCGTCGAACCAACGGTTTGGCCCCAACAAGGACATGGCGTTGATGTGCATCCAGTCGCCGACGCCGCCCCCCGACTTGAGCCAGTTTGGGTTGCGGAAGAGCAGGTTCCTGGCGTCCTCGCGAAAACCCAATTCCTCGAAATGCTCGTTGCACACCCATTCCCAGACGATATCGCCCCCCCAGGTGACTTCGATGATGCTGTCGTCCAAGAGCGGCTTGTCGCTGATGGATGGGTTCACGACATTCTTGTGGGAGAGAATTAGGGTGTTGCCCCGGTCTGTCAGGGGTTCAAGCCCCGGGGCGAAATAGCCCACGGGATTGCCTTCCCGCTGGTAGTCATGGTGCTGGCGGGCCATCCATTGCGGCTCCTCGCCCGGGTCCTCGATGAATTCGTACTGATTGAAGCGCCACACGACGTTGCCGTCCCAGTCCACCTGGATCAGGTCGATCCCGTCCTGGCTCCCGAAGGCCGTGCTGCGCTCTCCGGTGCTGCCGATGAGGAATCCTCCCGGGAGGATGCGGTTGGGCATGCCGTGCAGCTCCTTCCAGAGCTGCACTTCGCCGCCATTCATGTCGATCAGCAGCGCTCCCACCTCTTTGGCCTGAAACACGGTGTATCCGTTCCAGCACCGGGACGGGTCGTAGATGGTGGTGCCGGTGGGGTGGACACTGGGATAGGTCATCTCGAACACCTCCTGTGGAAATCACTCCTTGAAAGCCTTTTCACGGCTGCGGCGAATGTTCGGCAGCGCCACCACGATCAACATGGATGTCGCCAACACTAAAAACGCCAGCGATAGGGGACGGGTAAAAAAGACCGTGGGGTCCCCGCGGGAGAGCAGCATACATCGGCGCAGGTTCTCCTCCATCATAGGCCCCAGGACAAAGCCCAGGATCAACGGAGCCGGCTCGCACTCGAGCTTGTGAAAAACGTAGCCCAGAAGCCCGCACAGGGCGGTCAGGCCGATGTCGAAGGTGTTGTTGTTCACGCTGTAGAGGCCGATGCAGCAGAAGAGCAGGATCGCGGGAAACAGCAAGCGGTAGGGGACTGAAAGCAGCCGCACCCAGATCCCGACCAGCGGCAGGTTGAGAAGCACCAGGATGACGTTGCCAAGCCACATCGAAACGATCACGCCCCAGAAAAGGGCAGGGTTGCTCGTTATGACCCGCGGGCCCGGCTGAATGCCGTGGATCATCATGGCACCGGCCATCATGGCCAGGACGACGTTGGGCGGGATGCCGAGTGTGAGCAGCGGTACAAAGGAGGTCTGGGAGGCTGCGTTGTTGGCCGATTCCGGCCCGGCAACCCCGCAGATGTTTCCCTTGCCGAAGGTTTCCGGGTGGCGCGAGCTTTTTTTTTCGATCATGTAGGCGGTAAAGGAGGAGATGATCGCGCCGCCACCCGGCAGAATCCCGAGCAGCGAACCGAGCAGGGTCCCGCGCACCACGGCCGGGGCGGAGGCCTTGAGATCCGCCATATTTAACCACAGGCCCGTGAGCTTGGTTTTGAGGATATCTCGTTTCTCGCGCTTTTCGAGGCTGTTGATGATATCGCAAATGCCAAAAAGACCCATGGCAAGAGAGACGAACCCGATCCCGTCCGACAACTCGAGGATGCCGAAAGTGAAGCGATGGGCGCCGCTGGTGACGTCGGTGCCGATCATGCCCAGGAGCAACCCCAGCACGA
The DNA here is from genome assembly GCA_046496215.1 of Desulfobacterales bacterium. Classification (GTDB taxonomy): domain Bacteria; phylum Desulfobacterota; class Desulfobacteria; order Desulfobacterales; family SpSt-501; genus SpSt-501. Next base: position 56,154 of record JAWOHH010000068.1, on the reverse strand, counting down.
TCATGCCCACGGCTTTTATCAGCGATGAGGATGCCAGTACCACCGAACCGATCAGGCCGAAGACCATGAGCGAAAAATATTCGGCCGGCCCGAATTTGAACGCGATTTCGGAGAGCGGCACCGCCAGAACGGCCAAAACCAGCGTGGCGAAGCAACCCGCCACGAAAGAGCCCAGGGCGGCGATGGTCAGAGCGGCGCCGGCTCGTCCCTGGCGCGCCATCTGGTGGCCGTCCAGGCAGGTTACAACGGATGAGGCTTCACCCGGCACATTGACCAGGATGGATGTCGTGGAACCGCCATATTGCGCTCCGTAGTAGATCCCCGCCAGCATGATCAGGGCCGAGACCGGCGGCAGGGCAAAGGTGGTCGGCAGGAGGATGGCGATGGTCTGAACCGGCCCAATGCCCGGCAGGACCCCGATGAGGGTGCCGATGAGAGCTCCCACCAGGCAATACAGCAGATTCATGGGGGAAGCGGCGGTTTGAAAACCGAGGGCGAGATTGGCCAGCAACTCCATGAGAGACCCTCAGCTCCGGCCTGCAAAAAACACCGGCCAGACCGGAATCTGAAACTCGAGAAAGTAAACGAACACCACCAGGATGATGACAACCAGCACGGCGGCATTGATCAGCGATTCTTTCCAGCGGAACTCGTGGCTTGCCGTGCTCGCGAGGACCACGAGCAGAACCGTCGACAGCAGGAGGCCTAGCGGCACTAAAGCTTGGCTGAAAAGAACCACCGAGAGCAGCACGGCGGCCAGGGGTTTGAACTGCAGGGTGGGCCATTCGCGCGAGCCTTTTGTTCCGGCAACCCCTCGCAACAGTACCACGGTGCCCAGTGAAACCAGAAGGGCACCGAGGGCAAATGGGAAATAACCAGGCCCCATTTTCGCAGCCGTGCCGATGTGAAGGCCCACGGACATGGCCATGGCGGCCGTGCCGCAGAAAACGAACATCACGCCGGTCAGGAAATCCTTGGGCTGCCGAATGCGCATAAAGGCCCCGTGAGCTGCATGGGATCGACCGCCAGGGCAGCAGGCTTCCGGCGCAAAGGCACCGGGGCAACCACGCGGCGTTGCCCCGGCAGTCTGTGCCTTGCGGGCGAAGGCCAGCGGCCGGCTAATCCGCTTTAAAGCCGGAGGCCTTGATGATCGGGACCCAGCGCTCGCGGTCCTTCTTGAAAACAGCGGCGCATTCCTCAGGCGTGGTTCCGACCGGATCGCTGCCCAGTCCCTGAATCTTTTCGGCCACATCCGGCGACTTGACGGCCTTGACGATCGCGGCGCTTAGCTTGTCAACGATGGGTTTGGGGGTCTTGGCCGGGACGACGATGGCGTTCCAGCCCACCCCTTCGATATCCGGGAAGCCCTGCTCCTTGAAGGTCGGGATATCCGGCTTCTTGCGAGTGGTCCCGGCCGTTGCGAGGATGCGGATCTTGTCCGGGTGGTAGGCCGACTGGGCGTCGTAGGCGTCCACGCCGATCGGGATCTGGTTGCCGATGAGGGCCGTCACCAAGGGGCCCGACCCGTTGTAAGAGGAGTGCACCATGTCGACACCGGCGGCTTTGCCGATCATGAGCCCGAAGAAGTGGGGCAGGCTGCCGGCGGCCGGAGAGCCGTAGTTGGCCTGGTTCGGGTTCTTTTTGATCCAATCGATCAGGCCCTTGACGTCTTTGATCGGCGAGACCGGCGGCACCGAAGCGCAGAACTGATAATTCTGGATGAGGGAGACTGGCGCGAAGTCGGCATCCGGATCGTAATTGAGTTTCGAGAAGACCACCGGAGAAACGATGAACAGGGCCGGGTTGACCACTAGCAGGGTGGTGCCGTCCGCGGGCTGGACTTTGGCATACTCCGTGCCGATGCGGCCGCCGGCGCCGGGCTTGTTTTCCACGATGACGGTCTGACTCAGGGAATCCTTGAGTTTGTCTGCAATCAGCCGGGCCACGACGTCCGAGCCTCCGCCGGCCGGGTAGGGCACGACGATCTTGATGGGGCCTTTGATCTCCTGGGCGAAGAGGGGTCCAACCGCAAACAGGATCGCCACGACCGCGACGAGCGCCCACACGCAGCATCTACGCATAACGGCACCTCCTTTGAATGTTTGGATGAAGGGCTTGACTCTTTTTTGGACTAACGTTATACATATACATAGAGTCGTGTCAAGCCCATTCTTCCACGAAGCATCAACGGTTCAAACGCTATGCCCTTCATCCCGGTCAAGCAGAACCGCATCGCCGATGCGATCGTCAGCCAGCTCAAGGCCGCCATCCTCTCCGGCCGGTACACGCCCGGGGAGCGGCTGCCCACGGAGCGCGAGCTGACCGGGCAGTTTCAGGTGAGCCGGGTGGTGGTGCGCGAGGCCCTGCGGGAGCTCGAGATCACGGGGCTGGTGAAGATCCTGCAAGGGCCGAGCGGCGGGGCCTACGTGACCGATCTGTCCGCGGATCACCTGGAGAGCGCCTTTTTGGACCTGTTCCTCTACACCAAGGTGTCGGTGGCGGAGCTGATCCAGGCCCGGCTCCTGATCGAGTGTGAGATCGCGCGGCTGGCCGCCGTGCACTGCGACGCCGAATCCCTCCGGCTCCTGCAGGCCGCCATCGACGCCGAGCAGACCGCGAGCGGCTCCCATGCCGACTTTGTCTCGAACCGGCTGAGGTTTCACCATCACCTCGCCGCAATGAGTGGCAATCGCCTGCTGCAGGCCATCGCCAGCTCCCTCTTCCGGTTGACCGGCGAGGTGATCCTGGAGGTAAAGCCGGTCAAAAAAGTGATCCACCGCACGGAGGAGCATGCCGGTATTCTGCGCGCCATAAAGGACCACGACCCGGATGCCGCCGCCCTGGCGATGAACGACCATCTGCAGCACATGGGAAAACGCCTGGGTCAGCTCGAAGGTCTCTACCGCAAGAAAATGGGGTCGGCCACCCGCCGGCCGAATCTGCGCCTCAGGCAAGGTACTACCGGATGAAAATTGCATGCGGGGAGGCCATCCCCATCCGCATCGCTTTCAAAAAGCCTTTCAAGATCGCGGCGGGCACCCTCACCCATTCGAACCACGTGCTGGTGCGCCTGGAGGATGAGGACGGAAGGATCGGCTGGGGGGAGGCTACCACCTTTCTTGAAGTCTACGGCTACGACCAGCGCGCGCTTTATCGCGTACTGACCGATTACCTGATTCCCGGGGTCATCGGCATGGATGCGGCCGATCTCGGGGAGATCCACCGGCGCATGGACCGGATCGTGCCGTTTAACCTGATGGCCAAGGCCGGCATCGACCTTGCCGTGCACGACCTGGCGGCCCGGGCGGCGGGGGCGCCGCTGGATGCTCTGATGGGCGGCCGGCGTTCGAACCGGGTGCCCTTGATCGGGGCGGTCGACATCGTTGCGCCGGAAGAGGCGGCGGCATCGGCCGCCCGGCAGGTTCGTTTGGGATTTAAAACCATCAAAGTCAAGATCGGTCTCGATGCGGCTGCCGATATCCGGCGGGTGGAAGCGGTCCGGAATGCCGTCGGGGGCGATGTGCGCCTCAGAGTCGACGGCAATTGCGGCTACGACCGGGACACCGCCCTGAGGGTCTTCTCCCGCATAGAGGACTACCGCCTCGAGTGGGTCGAGCAGCCCTTGCCGGCCTGGGAACTAGAGGGCATGGCGTTTCTGGCGCAGCGGCTCGAAACGCCGGTGGCCGCGGATGAGAGCCTCTACACGGAGCACGACGCCCGGCGCCTCATCGCCATGGGTGCTGCGGATGTGATCAACATCAAGGTGCCCAAGTGCGGCGGAATTTTCCGCTGCCGGGCCATCGCCGAAGCGTGCCGTGCAGTGGGCACACCCTGCTTTCTGGGCGGTTGCCTCGAAACCTCCCCCGGGATGGCCGCAGCCATGCACTTTTACGCGGCGACGGATGCCGTGACTTCGGCCGCCGAGATCCTCGGCCCGCCATTCTACGTGGACGACGTGGTAGAGCGGCCGATCGAGGTGGTGGATGGCTTTGGGATCCTGCCGGAGTCCATTGGGATCGGGGTTGCCGTCGACGAAGTCAAGGTGGCCGAATACCGGTGCAGGTTTTGATTTCCGAAACGGATTCAGTTGGTGCGCCTGTTTCAGCTGCGATCAGCGGCAGGCTGCTTCTGAGCGCTTTTGGTTGATATGGCCAATTTTAGAAATCGGCTGGTCCATGTTTATTGGGACCTGGATAAAGATGCGGTCTACCAGATCTTGCAGGACTTCACTGAAAATTTTCAGCTATTCCAATAGAATATCATCGCCTTCCTCAACATGCGCATCAAGAGTTGACACAATCGTGGCCTCGAGGCCGTTTTTCAATAAGAAGTTCTCACCTTGAGTCAAACCCAAATCAGCCGGACGGCGGCATTGCAACCCGCAATTACATCGGGTTGATCAGCACGGTCAATTGTTCAGCCTCGGTCGTAAGACTGGTCGCAGACCGATTTCGCGGCGAGGCTTCGGTCGCAGAGCTCGGGCGCGTCATCTTTCGACGCATGCTGGACGTCGCCTCCGGCCGCCGGACCAAGAGCGAGTCGCTGGGCATCGGCAACGACGAGTTCGTGCCCTGGCAGATGGGGGCCGTGATGTGAAATCGGCTGCGCCTTGGAAGGAAGCCTCGATCCGTCTTGACCTTCGCCGCATCGCTCATATGTTTGCGGGCAAAACAACGCAATCGTCCATCGTTTTTGTTCACGCGTCACGAAGGAGGTGCCATGAGCAAAACATTGAACGGGAAGGTTGCCTTAGTGACAGGGGGCTCGCGCGGGATCGGGGCTGCCATTGTGCGGCGACTGGCGCAGGAGGGCGCCGACGTCGCCTTCAGCTACAGCGCCTCCGCCAAAGCGGCCAAGGCGCTGGTTAAGGAGGTCTCCGGGCTGGGGGTTGCGGTCAAAGCCTATGTCGCCGACGCCGCCGCGCCCAAATCGATGCCGAGCCTGGTTGCCAAAGTCGTCAAGCAGTTCGGCCGGCTGGACATCCTGGTGAACAACGCAGGGGTGTTCTACGGGGGCAACATCGGCGATATCAGGGTCGCCGACTACGAGCGGCTGATGCGGATCAACGTGGAGGCGGTCTTCGAGCTCACCAACGCGGCGGTTAAGAAGATGCAGGCCGGCGGCCGCATCATCAACATCAGCAGCATGCTGGGCGAGCGCGCCACGGCGCCGGGCATGAGCGTCTACAATGCGTCGAAGTTCGCCGTGACCGGGTTCAGCCGGAGCTGGGCCAAGGATTTGGGCGCCAGGGGCATTCTGGTCAATGCGGTGCAGCCGGGGCCGATCGACACCGAGCTCAACCCGGCGAACGGGGAGGGCGCCAAACACCAGAAGGCCCGCACTGCGCTCGGCCGCTACGGGCGCCCGGAGGAGGTGGCCGGCGCGGTGGCATTTCTGGCCGGACCCGACGCGACCTACATCACCGGCGCGACGATCAACGTGGACGGAGGCTCCAATGCGTGACGGCCGCCCCGCCTTCATGTTTTCGATCGGTCGGCAGGAAAATTCTTTGCCGACTTGATGCGTCGAGGACCACCGAACGAAAATGGAACCAATCGGCAAATAAGAGAGGGCAGGGGGCATGGTTTTCCCCTGCCCTTATTTTCTTGTATCGACCCGATGATAGTTTCCGGCCTGATCGCGCAGAAGCCCAGAGCCGTCTTTATCGATATAACCGCGCATGATCCCGCCGTCTGAGTTTCGCAGAATTGTGTAGCCGTTGCTGCCGTCAATCGTGCCTTTATAGGCGTTCATCGCGTCGTGATCGAATCTTTTGCGCATCTCGATGTACCGGGTGGCTGCGCCGTCGCTGTTCGAGAAATGATGTTGTTTGAGCTGCCAGCGAGAATCCCAGGCGAACGCCGATCCGGCACAAAAGGCGATCAGGAGAGCCGCTGTCATTCCGTAAAAGCGTATCGTCAGCTTCATCTCGAACGTCCCCTGTCCGCCCGCGCGCCGATCCGAGCTCTCATTTGGAGAGCTTCAATGCAATTGCCGCCACATGGGCGCCCTGAAAGCGAGCGGCCTCCAAATCGTTTGCAGAGGGCGTTCTCTCCCCGCCGGTCCCGGCAATCGTTGAGGCGCCATAGGGCGAGCCGCCGGTAATTTCATCGTTTCGCATTTGCCCCTGAAAGCTGTAGGGCAGCCCGACCACCACAAAACCGTGGTGCAGCAAGGTGATGTGAAAACTGAGCAGGGTCGATTCCTGCCCCCCGTGCTGCGTTGCGGTGCTGGTGAAGACGCTGCCCACCTTCCCGACCAGTGCGCCCTTGGCCCACAGCCCGCCGGTCGCATCCAGGTATTGCCGCATCTGACCGCACATGTTGCCGAAGCGGGTGGGGGTGCCAAAGATGATCGCATCCGCTGATTCAAGCTCATCAACGGTGGCGACCGGAACGGTTTCGAATTTTTTCTGAGCCTCGATGGCCCCCATTTTCTCCAGCACCTCTTTCGGCAGTGTTTCGGGGACCCGGCGCAGGGCAACTTCCGCCCCCTTCACACTCCTGGCACCCTCGGCCACAGCCTCGGCCATACGGTTGATGTGGCCATACATCGAGTAATAGACGATGAGAACTTTCATAGGGCCTCCTTTTTAAAAGGGTTTGTGGAGTTAACAAGTCTTCAATCTTAAATCTTATTCATCACCTACGACCTCGTCCAGGAACAAGAGAGGGCCGGTGCGGAATCCATCTCAGTTTTGCGGCAGCGCGGCTAAGACATCGGCGATGAAGCGGTCCGTGTTCCAGGCCTTGCGCTCGGAGGTCGCACCGAAGCGCACCAGCACCAGTTTGCGCGAGGGGATCACGACCACCTTCTGCTCCTGGAACCCCTGGGCGGCGAAGGCGTCGCGCGGAGCGGACGGCCACAGGCGCAAAGACGGGTCGGCGGCGGCGCCGGAGTTCAGCCAGAACATGGCCCCATACTCGCCCTTGGGGGCCTTGGCGGTGGAGGCCGCGGTGTAGCGTACCCAGCCCTCGGGCAGCAGCCGCTCTCCGCGCCAGACCCCGTCCTGGAGATAGAGCAGGCCGAAGCGCGCCCAATCGCGGGGTGTGGCGAACGCGTAGGAGGAGCCCACGAACGTCCCGGAGGGGTCGGGCTCGATGAGGGCGCTGCTCATGCCGATTTTGTCGAAGAGCTCCCGGCGCAGAAAATCGTAATAGTTCGGGTACTCCGTTTCGGCCGCCCGGCGCACGATGCGGGCGATGATGTTGGCGGTGCCGCTGGAGTAGTTCCAGATCGAATCCGGCTGTCCCGCCGGGGGCTTGGCGGCGGCGTAAGCGGCGAAGTCCGCGCTGCCGTAAAGCATGCGGGTCGCGTCGTAGAGCGGCAGGTAGACCTCGTCGAACTCGAGGCCGCTGCTCATGCGCATCAGCTGGTCCAAAGTGATGGCGTGGCGCGGGTCCCCCGGTGCCTGCCATTCGTCGACCGGCGCAGGGCGCTCGAGGTCGAGTTTCCCCTGCCGGACGAGAACCCCCACCAGGGCGTTGGTCACGCTCTTGGCCATGGACCAGCCGAGGAGCGGCATCTTTGCGTCGAACCCGGGGGCGTAGCGTTCGGCCACGATGCGGCCGTCGTAGACCACCACCACGGCCCGCGTCCTTCTCCGTGTTTCCGGGCCCTCCTCGGAAAAGGCCCCATCCAGGGCTTTCCGGAGTTTCACGGCGTCTATTCCGGCCGGCAGAGGGGCGGCGCTTTCCGTCGAGGCCGCCGGCCAGGGCAGGTCGTCGAGCGTGCTCTCGCGGATGGTCCGAGCGGCGATCGGCTGCTTTCGCAGCTCGGCCTCGGATGCGCCGACAAGGAGTGTGCAACCGCACCCCTCGCGATAGACGGCCTTTGACTCAAACCCGCCGAAGGCATCTGCAACCACAGCCTTTCCCTGGCGGTCGACCCGATAGGAAACCAGGTGGGCCAGAGGGTTGACCGGCTTCACATCCTCCGCGAACACGGTGTGCTCGTCGCGGCCGGACAGGAACACGGCGGAGCAGATGTATTTGGCCACATAGCCGGTACCGACCGGCATGGCGCTGGAAAAAAGCCATCCTGCCGCGACCAACGCCGCGGTCAGGATGATCAGAAAAACGACGAGGGTGCGCTTGACCCAGGGCCTCATGGCAGCCTCCGTCCCGCTGAAGGTCCATTTTCGGAAGTCTCAACGCCGGCGTCAAATGCCGGCTGCGATGGTCTCTTCGAGTTGGTTGATGTACCCGGAGTAGAAGTGGTCGGCGCCGTGAATCACCTCGAAGGCGGCCGCTGGGTTCCAGGCGCTTCGGGCGCGCTCGATCATGGCCGGCGGGGCGATGTCGTCGCGGCTGCCGGTGACGATCAGGTGCAGCCCGCCGCATGAGAACGACACGTTCGTTTCCGACATGGCCGGGTTATCCTCAAAAAACGGGCTGCGGTCAAGAGCAAGGCCTCCGTTGACGGTTCCGGCGTCCTGAAACTGTGCCCCCTTTTTGAACTGCTGTCCCGATCATGCTATGGTTTTCAAGAGGCCGGCTGAAAACGGCGCGTGCAGCGACCGGGTGCGAACGGCGCACCTCTGGCGGTCAGGCTCAATCTGTCGGGGTGACTCATGGCGATGGCCGGTTCAACCACAGCGGGCAGGGGAGGGGTGAAATACATCGGGGCCCACGTCAGTGCCGCCGGCGGCGTGCACAACGCCCCGCTCAACGCCGGGCGGATCGGGGCCACCGCCTTTGCCCTCTTCACCAAGAACCAGCGCCAGTGGGCGGCAAAGCCGCTGAGCGGGGATGAGATCCTGCGCTTCAAGGCCAACTGCCGCGAGGCCGGGTACGCGCCCAAACAGATCCTGCCCCACGACAGCTACCTGATCAACCTGGGCCACCCGGACCCCGAAGGGCTCAAAAAATCGCGGGAGGCCTTCATCGACGAGATGCGCCGCTGCGAGCAACTGGGGCTCATGTATCTGAATTTTCACCCGGGTAGTCATCTCGACCGGATGTCCGAAGAGGCCTGTCTGGCCCGCATCGCCGAATCGGTCAATATCGCTTTAGAGCAGACCCTCGGGGTCACCGCCGTCATCGAAAACACCGCCGGCCAGGGCACCAACCTGGGCCACCGCTTCGAGCACCTGGCCGCCATCATCGACGGCGTCCACGACCGCTCGCGCGTAGGGGTCTGCCTGGACACCTGCCACAGCTTCTCCGCGGGCTACGACCTGAAGACCGCCACCGGCTACGCCGCCACATTAAATCGTTTCGATGCCGTGGTGGGGTTTTCCTTTCTCAAGGGGGTGCACCTCAACGACGGCAAGAAACCCATGGGCAGCCGAGTAGATCGCCACGAAAAAATCGGGGAGGGGACTTTGGGCCTGGAGGCATTCCGGCTCATTATGGCCGACCCCCGGTTCGACGGCATTCCCATGATCCTGGAGACCCCCGACGAAACCCGGTGGGCCGAAGAGATCCGACTGTTGAGGGGGATGGCGGATTTGGGCAGGAAGGATGCAGGGGTCAAGCGGAGGCGGTGACTGCTTGAAAAAATCAACCGCGACAGCCACGCCTGAATAGAAGAGGCCGGAAATCGCGCTCCGGGAGCGCCGGCCGGCTGCCGTCGGCCGAACTTGCCCAGAGAGGGAGAGACTTCAATCAATAACACGGGGAGGTTTAAAATGACCGATACGAATCTCAAGGGGAAGGTGGCCGTCGTCACCGGCGGCGGCAGAGGCATCGGCCGGGCCGTTGCGCTCGGGTTGGCGGAGAGAGGCGCCAAAGTGGTCCTGGCGGCCAGGAGCGAGAAGGACCTGGCCGACACGGCCACCGAAATCAAGTCCAGGGGCGGCGATGCCCTGGCAGCCCCGACCGACCTGATGGTCGGCGCACAGATCGATGCCCTGGTGGAAGCTGCGGTCAAGGCCTACGGCCATATCGACATTTTGGTCAACAACGCCGCGCGCAGCTACCTGCGGCCGCTCATGGACCTGCGTGAGGACGGCTGGGACAAGATCTTCGGCACCAACGTGAAAGCCCTGTGGCTGCTCAGCCGCGCCGCCGCGAAGCAGATGGCCGCGAAGGGCGGGGGCCGGATCGTGAACATCACTACGATCGGCGCCGTGCGCGGGGGGGCCGGGATGGCGGCCTACCATGCCAGCAAGGCCGCGGTCAGCATGCTCTCCAAGTGCATGGCAGTGGAATGGGCGGCGTTGAACATCAACGTCAACTGCGTCGGCCCCGGCCTCACCAAGACCGACTTCAGCCGACCGCTCTGGGAAAACCCGGAGGTGGAGAAGATGGTCGCCTCGCGCATCCCCAAGGGACGGTTGGGCGAGGTGGCGGACATCGTCCCGGCCGTGCTTTTCCTGTGCTCGGACGGGGCCGGCTATATCACGGGCGAGACCATTTACGTGGACGGAGGGAGTTTGGCCAATTACTAAAGATTTAATGGCGGGAAGAGGCCGGCAGTGCGGTTCGGAAATCAGTGGATCTGCCGGAACCAATTTTGATATTTATTTGTATGATAGCCTATAGTTAATATACGATACTTTATAAAAAACATCCATAAATTATCAAGGAGACGTTGAAACATGGTCCAGGTGATTTCCGATCGGCGCGACATCGACTTTGTGCTCTACGAACAGCTCAAGATCGAAGAACTGCTCCAGCGCGAGCGCTACCGGGGGTTCAGCCGCAAGGCCTTCGATATGGTCGTCACCGAAGCCCGCAACTACGGTCTGAAGGAACTGGTCCCGCTGAACGCCGAGGGCGACCGCCAGGGGGTGCGCTTCGATGGCGGCAGGGTGACGACACCCGCGGGGTTCCAGCGCGCCTATGATCTATTCCGGCAGGGAGAGCTGACCGCGCTCGTCGAAGATCCGGACTGGGGCGGCCAGGGTCTTCCGGTCAATGTCGCGCAGGCGGCCAACGAATACCTCTACGGCGGCAACTGGGCCATCGCCAACTATGCCGGCATGGGCCACGGCACGGGCAAGATGATCGAGATTTTCGGGACCGATGAGCAAAAAAATCTGTTCCTGAAGAACCTCTACACGGCCAAGTGGGGCGGTACGATGCTGTTGACCGAGGCCCAGGCCGGATCCGACGTCGGCGCCATCACGACGACCGCGGTGCGCCAGCCGGACGGCACCTTTCTGCTGAGCGGCAACAAAATCTTCATCACCAACGGCGAGCACGACCTGGTGGAAAACATCGTCCACCCGGTGCTCGCGCGCATCGAGGGCGACCCTGCCGGGACCAAGGGCATTTCGATCTTCCTCGTCCCCAAGATCTGGGTCAACCCCGACGGATCGCTCGGCGAGGTGAACGACATCGTCTGTACCGGCATCGAAGAGAAGATGGGCATCCACGCCAGCGCCACCTGCAGCATGGTGCTGGGCGGAAAAGGCAGGTGCCGGGGGCTGCTTTTGGGCAGGGAGCGCGAAGGCATGAGGGTCATGTTCTTTATGATGAACGAGGCGCGCCTGGGGGTGGGGTTTCAGGCCTTCGCTTATGCCTCGGCGGCCTACCTCTACGCCGTCAATTACGCGCGCGAACGGGTTCAAGGCCGCGACCTGGCTCATGCCAAGGACCCCGAGGCGCCCCCGACAGCGATCATCCGGCACCCCGACGTCCGACGTATGCTCCTGGGGATGAAAAGCCGAGTGGAGGGGATGCGCAGCTTCATTTACTACGTCGGCCGGTGCATCGAAAACATCCACACCCATCCGGACGCAGAAACACGCGCCCGCTTTCAGGGACTGCTCGACCTGCTCACCCCGCTCGTCAAGGCCTACTGCGCTCAGCGCAGCTTCGACGTCTGCGTGGAAGGCGTGCAGGTCTACGGCGGCTACGGCTACATCCGCGAGTACCCCATGGAGCAGCTTGTGCGCGACTGCAAGATCACCTCGATCTACGAGGGCACCGACGGGATCCAGGCCATGGATCTCCTGGGGCGAAAACTCGGCATGGAAAAGGGCAGGGTGTTCATGAGCTTTCTGGCTGAGATCCAGAAAACGCTGGCGTTCGCCCGCCAGGCCGGCGGATTAGATGAGCTTGCCGCGGCGGTCGATGCGGCCGTGAACCGGCTGGCCGAGACCGCCATGCAGCTGGGCAAGGTCGCACTCTCGGCGCAATACAAGACCGCCTTCGCCTTCGCCTTCCCGTTCCTGGAGGTCATGGGCGATGTGATCCTGGCCTGGATGCTGCTTTGGCGCGCGGCCGCTGCCACCCAGGCGCTCGGCACAGGGGCAAAGGCCAGAGACGCGGCGTTCTACGAAGGCCAAGTCAAGTCGGCCGAATTTTTCATCCACGGCATCCTACCCGAGACGATGGGCCGGATGAGCGCCGTGCTGAAAGGCAACGGTGCGGCCGTCGAGATTTCCGAAGCTGCCTTCGGGGGGATGTGACGCATGGATTTCTTCTTCACCCCCCGGGGGGTTGCCGTCATCGGGGCCACGTCCTCGCAAGCCAAAGGCGGCCACAGCATCCTGCACAACCTGATCCGGGGTTTCGACGGGGCGATATACCCGGTGAACCCCCGCTACCCCGAGATCCTGGGGCTCAAATGCTTTCCCAGCGTGGCCGACGTTCCGGACCCGGTGGATACGGCCATCATCTTCGTTCCGGCGGAGGCCGTGCCGCCGGTTGTCGAAGAGTGCGCCCGGCGCGGGATCCCGGGGGTCATGATCCAGTCCGCGGGTTTTGCAGAAACCGGCGAACGCGGCCGGCGGCTCCAGGATCGCCTGGTCGAAATCCGCCGGCGGACCGGGATCCGGATATGGGGCCCAAACTGCATGGGGCTGGTGGACACCCGGCGGCGGTATGTGTTCTCCTTCGTGCTGCCTGCGATCTGGGAGACCGGCCTGGTGCCCGGCCGGGTATCGCTCGTGGTCCAGAGCGGCCTGCTCGCCGCGGGTTTTCTGGTCGATCTCATGACCGCCGGCCGCATGGGCATCGCCAAGGCCTGCTCCATCGGCAACAAGATGGATGTGGACGAGTGCGACATGCTCGATCACCTGATCGCGGACAACGACACCGGCGCCGTCGCCCTTTACCTGGAGTCCATCGCGGACGGCCGACGCTTCCTCGAGCTATGCCGCCGCTCCGACAAACCGATTGTGGTGTTGAAGGGCGGCCGCAGCCAATCGGGGGCCCGGGCGGCGCTCAGCCACACCGCAAGCCTCGCGGGGGACGGAGCAGTGATGTCCGGGGCGTTCGTCCAGGCCGGCGTCATCGAGGCGAGCGATTTCAGCCAGATGATGGATCTGGCCCAGGCGCTGGCGCGCCACCCTGCCGGCGCCGGTCGCACGCCGGCGCGGGTCGGGGTGATCACCTTCAGCGGCGCGGCCGGCATCGTGGCCGCCGACCACATCGAGCGCCACGGTCTGCGGGTAGCGGAGCTCTCACCGGCCACGCAGGCCGCCATCGCAACGGTTTTCCCGAAGTGGATGCCGGTTGGGAGCCCTGTCGATCTCTGGCCGGCTATCGAGCGCAACGGCCCGAAGCGGGTCTATGAAACCGCGCTCGCAGCGGTCGCGGAGGACCCCGAGGTCGACATCGTGTTTCTGCACCTCTTTGTCGGCGGCAGTTGGGGCGATTTCGATTTCGATGGTATCACGCAGGCCTGCCGCACGTCCGGCAAACCCTTTTTGTGCTGGTTTCTCGGAAAATACGAGGATGCACGGCGCTTCGAGCTCTCGGCACGCGAAGCCCGGGTGCCCGCTTTCCGGGAAATCGGCCGCGCTGTCGAATGCATGGCGGCCCTTGACCGGCGCGGCGGCCACCTGGCCAGGGCAACGCCGCCGCATGCCGAACCCCGGCTGGTGCAGCTTCCCCCGGAGGTCGGCCGCCTGCTGGATGCACCCGATGGGGTTTTAGACGAGCACCGCTCCAAGCAGATCCTCTCCGCCGCCGGGTTGCCGACGGTGGCGGAGAGGATGATCTCTTCGAGCAGGGAGGTGCGGGGCGCAGCCGAAAGGCTCGGCTTCCCGCTCGTCATGAAAGGGATCGTCCCCGGAGAGCTGCACAAGAGCGAGCGCGGGCGGGTGTGCATGGGGATTGCTTCGGAAAGGGAGGCTGCGAAGGTTTTTGCTGATCTTTGCAAGCGCATGCCTCCAGGAAGCGAAGTCTTGTTGCAGCGCCAGGTGCCTTCCGGTCTGGAGCTCATTGCAGGTTTCCTGCGCGATCCTCGGTTCGGGCCCTGCGTTATGGTCGGATTTGGCGGCATCCTCACAGAGGTCCTCTCCGACAGGGCTTTTGCCCTCGCGCCGATCTCGCCTGAAGAGGCTCTCGCCTTGATCGTGCGCCTCAAGGCGCAGCGGCTTCTCGACGGCTGGCGCGGTTCGCCGCCGGTGGACCGCAAGGCTCTCGCCGGAATCCTGGCGGTGCTCGGACGGCTCGGCGTCGAATTTCCCCGGATCCGCGAGATCGACATCAACCCCCTGATCATCGACTCCGGGAAGCCGGTGGCCGTGGATGCGGCAATCGTTTTGGGGGCTTCTTGATGAGAGGCAGGGGGGAAACGGGAGGGTGTTATGCCGAAGCTGCGGGTGGGGGATGCGGTGATAGGCGCCGGCCGCAAGGTTTCAGGCCGGACACAAGGCGGTTCACGGTGAGTGCCGGGTCGGGGTGAACCGGCATCGGGAGGGGGAATTACAAAAGGAGGACGCTCGATGGCGCAGATTCGAGCCGGAATCGATGGCGGCACGAAGGAACGGGTCTCCCTGCGGGTCGCGGAGGCAGGCCTTGATTTTGAAACAGCCACGGATTTGGCCAAGTGCAAGGCACGGGAGATCTGCGCCGAGGCGATGCTGCTCTCCTGGAGCAACGCCGAAACAGGCGAATATTTCCCGACGGTCGAGTGCGGCTGCAGCGGCCGGCCCGCATGGGTGGTCTACGCCGAGGCCCGGGGCGCCGATTTGACCATTGACGTCAATGACGGGCGCTTCATCTTCATGTTTCTCAAACTGGCGAGGTGAGCAGCATTCAGCGGCAGCGTCTGCTGGACCCCGGCGGCGGTGAGCGCCGGCCTCACGACGTGACGAATCCCCATAAAAATGGAGGCACCGAGCATGTCCGGGGAAAAAGGCAATTTGTCCAGGAGAGATTTCATCAAAGCGGCCGGTGCCGCCGGGATAGGGGCCACACTCATACCCTTAGGCCCATCGAGTTTTTCACACGGCAGCACACCGGCGAAGGCGCCGGAACAGATCGCGGTGCCGCTGCGGCCATTTGGGAAATCCGGTGTAAGCGTACCCATTCTCTCGTTGGGTGGCGTATTGAACGCCACCGACCAACTGATATTCAGGCAGGCTTTTAAATCGGGGGTGACCTACTGGGATACGGCCGACTCATATGGATGGGGAAACAACGAAAAGGCGATTGGCAGCTATTTTGCAAAGTTCCCCAGCGACAGGGCCAGCGTGTTTCTGGCAACCAAATCAAGCGCTTCATCTGCTAAAGAGCTCTCCGACAAATTGAACACCTCGCTTCAGAGAATGAATACATCCTTCATCGATCTGTATCTTATCCATTACATCAGTGACGCCAAAACGGAGTTGACCAACGAGGTCAAGGCTTGGGCCGAAAACGCAAAATCGAAAGGAAAGATTCGGTTTTTTGGGTTCAGCAGCCACAAAAATATGGAAAACAGTATGCTCGCGGCGGCTAAACTGGGATGGATCGACGGGATCATGATGAGCTACAATTACAGGTTGATGGTGAAAGACGAAATGAAAAGAGCAGTCGATGCCTGTGCCAGGGTGGGGATAGGGTTGACGGCCATGAAGACCCAGGCGGCTTTCTCGGCCAACTTCTATGCCTCGATTGGCTCCGAAACCGATGATGCCCTGAAAATGACAGAAAATTTTTTGAAAAATGGATACACCACCGAGCAGGCCAAGCTCAAGGTGGTGTGGCAAAACCCCAATATTGCCAGCATTTGTTCGGCTATGCCGAATATGACTATCCTTCAGGCCAACATTGAGGCCGCCTTGAACAGAACACCCCTGTCCAAGGCTGACGGACAGCGATTGCGGCGATATGCGCACGAAACCGCTTCCGGCTACTGTGCCGGGTGCGCAACGATTTGCGAATCAACGGTCGACCGGCCCATCCCGATCAGCGATCTCCTGCGCGGTTCGATGTACTATTACAGCTACGGATGCCGGGATTTGGCAAAAAGTTTGTTCAAAACGCTGCCGACGGATGTCGCGTCGAATGTTTTCAAAACCGACTTCACCCTGGCTGAAAAATGTTGTCCCCAAAAGATTCAAATAGGCAAGGTCCTGAAAAAAGCGGTTGAGGATTTGGCGTGATTGGAAGCGGGCTGCCGACGGGCACATCTCACGGCGGACCGGAAACGGACGAGTCCATTGCCTCCTCGCGCACCGTCGGAGCTAACGCGTGCGAACAGGGGCTCGGCTGGCGATGGCCACGCCGGCTGCCGCAAGCGCCATGCCCAGCCAGGCGAGCGGCGGCATGGCCTCGCCGATCAAAAACCAGGCGATCACGGCGGCAATCGGCGGGATGAGGAAGAAGAGGGCCGACACGCGCGAGGCTTCCCCCCGGCGGATCATGGCAAGCAGCAGCGTGACCGCAATCAGGGAGTTGCCGATGGCAAGGTAGAACAGGGCCAAGATCATGTGGCCGGTCCAGGAGACGCGCAAATCCTCCAATGCCCATGCCAGGGGCAGCACGGCGGCAAAGCCGACGGCATATTGGATCAAATTCGACGTCACCGGATGCTGCGCGACCCCGAATCGCTTTTCATACAGAGTCGCGGCGGTCATCCCCAAGAGGGCCCCGAACGAACACAGGATGCCGGCCGCTGATGTGGCATCCACCGCCGAGCGCGTCGTGATGACGAGGGCCGCACCCAGGACGCCGAGCCCAAGCCCCAGCCATTGAAGCAGCCCCACCCGTTCGTGCACCAGACCGGGGGCCAGCACCCCCACCAGGATCGGCTGCAGGGAGACGATCAGCGCCTGCAGGCCGGCTGAAACACCGAGCCGCATGGCGACGTATGCCAGGCCGAAATAGATGATTTGAACCAGGATGCCGATGACCGCCTGGTGCCCCCATTCCACCGGGCTGCGGGGCAGCGGCGGCTGCATGACCAGAAACAGCGGCACCAGCACCACCAGCACCACCCCGTAGCGCAGCGCCAGGTAGGTGATCGGCTCCGCGTATGCCAGGCCGGCCCTCAGCGCGGTAAAACCGCCCGACCACAGCAGAATGAAGATCGCGGGGGCCGCCAGCGACCAGAAAGGCGAGAAGCGTTCGCCGGCAGAGCCTGAGGCAGGGATTTGGGGCAAGTCGACTCCGTGTCCTTTGCAAGAAGTTGTTCACCATCCACTCGGCGCACCGAGGGCCCGGGGGCAGCTTTTCCTGCC
Source organism: Desulfobacterales bacterium (assembly GCA_046496215.1). Classification (GTDB taxonomy): domain Bacteria; phylum Desulfobacterota; class Desulfobacteria; order Desulfobacterales; family SpSt-501; genus SpSt-501. The sequence continues at coordinate 38,807 of JAWOHH010000068.1, read as the reverse complement.
AAACCGGAAGTGGACCCGGGAACCCATTTTCAAGGCTTTGCCGACACAAGTCAAGGATGCACCGTGACGCCATCGATGCAACCGGCGCACCCTCGAGAGCGGTCGCGCCGGTGAACCGAATTGTCGGTTGTCAGTGGCCGGGGAAACGTGATATTGGGCCAAGCGCGATTGGATTGCGGCGGCCCCCCAGACGGATGGCATCATGGAAATTCTTGAGGACTTTAGGCAGCACCATGCACATCGACACCGTAAGCATCCATCCGGATCGGTTCCCGCTGCGTGAGGAGTACCCCTTCTCCGTTCCTGCCTTGGCCGAAACGAGAGAAATCCCGATCGATTCCCCGGTCACCTTCTTCATGGGCGAGAACGGTTCAGGGAAGTCGACCCTGCTGCAGGCCATTGCCAGGCGCTGCAACATGCACATCTGGGGCGGGCCGGAGCGGGCGCGCCACCGGTACAACCCCCACGAGGAGGATCTCTACCGGTACATCAGCGTCCGTTGGACCGCCGGCAGCGTGCCGGGCTCTTTTTTCTCCGCCGATATTTTCAGGAACTTTGCCCAGAACCTCGACGAATGGGCCTCCATGGACCCGGGTGTGCTGGAGTATTTCGGGGGCGCCTCCCTGCTCACCCAATCGCACGGAGAGTCCCTCATGTCCTTTTTCAGGTCGCGGTATGCGATCAAGGGGCTCTATCTGCTCGACGAACCCGAAACCGCTCTCTCGCCGCGGCGGTGCATCGAACTGCTCTCCATCTTGCGCGACATGGGCAGAAGAGGGCACGCGCAGTTCATCGTCGCAACGCATTCGCCCCTGCTCCTCGCCTGCCCGGGCGCAACGATCTATTCCTTCGACCGCGCGCCGATCCAGCGGTGCACCTACGAGGAGACCGACTATTTCAAGGTGTACCGAGAGTTTTTGAACGACCGGAAGGCGTTCACGGCCGACTGAAACCGCGGGGGAAAGACGATCGGCCGCAATAAGACGAAGCCGGAGCCGGGAAGAAGATCGGAAATCGCCCGAGCGGCTCTTGAAAAGCATGCGCTACATCGACCGGGTTGAAGAACTCCAGGCGCTCCTGAAAGACGCCGACTACGTGGGCGTCAAGACCGTCGAAGGCGAGGTTACGCTCAAACAGTTCCTGGCGGGAATGTTCGCCTACCGGCCCGGCCTCATCCGGTTTTTGTACCAGGTGAGGTCCGGCCTGGTCCGGTTGCTCGGCATCCGTCAGCAGCCGCTCCCGGAGTTGGATGAGTGGATCCCCGGGGAGGTCCCCATGCTTTCCTGCGGGAACATCTGGTTTTTCTCCGTTTCCCTGGCGCGCGAAGAGCGCTACTGGGTCGGATGCTGCCCGGAGGAGTCGCACCTGACAGCCTTCATGGGCGTGGTGGTCGAACCGCTGCAAGCGGCGCGCAAACGCTTCCACTTCGTCACGATCGTCCACTACAAGCACTGGACCGGGCGCCTCTATTTTCTGCTGATTCGCCCCTTCAACTGGTTTTTTGTGAACCGGCTGGCCCGAGCCGGGCTGGCGGGAAATCGGGTGGGGGCAGCAAGTTTCTGATCCCGGCGTCAAGATCGATCAACAACGTGCGTCGGTTCGCCCCGGGGGAAAGGTTCCCCTTTTCGCTTGACATGCGATGCCAATTGATATTTGGACCTAATGCGCCATCGAGCAGGGGGCGGGGACGGCGAACCCGGAGGACCGTCCGGCGAGAGCATGAAGACCCAACCCATGACAACTGAAGGGCAACCCGTGCCGCGACCCAACCCGGAATACATTCTCGAATTGGTCAAGACCGTCAACGACAGCCCGTTTCCGAGGCACATGTCGATGCGGTTGGCCTCGATCGAATATGACACGGCCGTGATCGAGCTGGAAACCGGAAACCACCACCTGCAGCTTTACGGCATCGTTCACGGCGGGGTGTTGGCGACCCTGATCGATACCGCCACCTTCTGGGCTGCTTTCATGCGCATCCCCGAAGATGCCGGCATGGTCAACGTCGATCTGAAACTCAATTATCTGAAACCCTTCGAAAGCGGGATGTTGACCGCCGAGGGTCGTGCGATCCGATCGGGCAACAGGATCTGCTATGCCGAGGCCCATGTCTTGAATGCCAGCCGCGACATCGTCGCCCACGGGACTTCGACGTTGATGGTCATGCCCGGAAAAGGCCTGAAGATGAAATCCAGAAAGTTTTTGGGCGAACACGGCCCCGATCAGCCGCAGCAAGTGAGTTGAACGGGACCCAACAAACCATCCGATTGATTTTCATTAGGAAAGCAAAAAAGCATTTGAAATCAACACGCTGCACGCAAAAAAGGGGGGCCATCCCATGCCAGGTATAATCTACCGGGAGTTGCTGAATGTCATGAAGGGCCGCCGGGGGCCTTATGCCGGCATGGACATCCCCGAGTTCTACGCAATGGTGGAAGCCCTGTTCACACCGGAAGAGGCCGAGCTCAACAACGCTCTGCCGCGGACGCCGGTCACCGCGGCCGATCTGGCCCGAACGCTGGGCCGCGACGAGGCGCAGATTGCCCTGTTGCTCGACGGACTCGCCGACAAGGGACTCTGCGCCACTTTTCTCGTGCAGGGTGCGCGGGTCTACCAGGGGGTGCCGTTCATGCCGGGCATATTCGAGTATCAATTTCTTTCCGGGCGGAAGGGCGCCCGCGAAGCGACCCTCGCCCGGCTGATCCACGCCTACAAAGAAGCCTACAACGCCGTCCAGGGCGAGCCCCGGGTCTTCTATCCGATTACCCGGGTGATCCCCGTGGACCGTACCATCGCGGCCGGCAACACCATCCACACCTATGACCAGATGGCGAGCTACATCGCCAAGTACGACTCTATCGGGGTGGGGACCTGCTACTGCCGGCATGCCGCCGGTCTGCGGGGGGAGGACACCCACGGGATGCCGATGGAGGTCTGCATGTGGTTCGGCAGGGGCGCGGAGTATGCCATCGAACGGCTCGGCGGTCGGCGGCTCTCCAAGACGGAGGCGATCGACCTTTTGAACGCCGCCGAAAAAGCAGGTCTGGTGCACATGAGCCGCAACACCACCGAGGACATCGACTTCATCTGCAACTGCGACCGCTGGCACTGCGAGGTGATCAGCGGGGTGCTGAAACAGCCCAAACCCGCCCTGGTGTTCAACTCGGGGTTTTTGCCGGAATTCGACCCGGGGCGGTGCACGGCCTGTTGGACCTGCATCGAGCGCTGCCCGGCGGCCGCGCTCGCCATGAGCGACGGCAACCTGCCCCAGGCCGACCTGGACCGCTGTTTCGGCTGCGCGGTCTGCGCCAGCGGCTGCCCCGAAGGGGCCATCCGCATGAATGCCAAACCGGGCTTCCCCGCGCCACCGAGAGACATCGGGGAGCTTGTTGCCGGCCTGAAAACGAGCGCAGCCAAACCTGCCGGCTGATGCCGGCCGGCGCCGCCCCGCATGAAGCCAACCCCAGCCGCGAGCACGCCTGCGCCCGACCCGCGCAGCATCCTGCGCCGCAATTTCGGGTTCAAGGAGTTCCGCACCCATCAGGCCGAGATTATCCAGTGCCTGCTGGAGGGCCGCGACGTGTTTGCACTCATGCCGACCGGCAGCGGGAAATCGGTCTGCTACCAGATCCCCTCGATCCTGCGAAGAGGAGTCGGCATCGTCGTCTCCCCCCTGATTGCCCTGATGCAGGACCAGGTCTACGGCTTGCGGCAGAACGGCCTCCGGGCCGACGTTCTCAACTCGAGTCTGTCCGGGGACGAGGCGGCCGCCGTTGCGCGGAGGGTGTCCAGCGGGCAGACGGACATCCTCTACCTGGCTCCCGAGCGCCTCGCGACCGAGGGCTTTCAAAACCTCTTGAAGCGTGTTCCGATCGCCTTGTTCGCCATCGACGAGGCGCACTGCGTGTCCCAGTGGGGGCACGACTTCCGGCCCGAGTACCTGCAGATCGCCCATGTGACCGGGGCGTTCGCGGGCGTGCCGCGGATTGCACTCACGGCCACCGCCGACGCCCACACGCGGGCGGACATTCTCGAAAAGCTGAATCTGCGGGGTGCGGCGCGCTTCGTTTCGAGCTTCGACCGGCCCAACATCACCTACCGCGTGCGGATAAAGAGAAACGGCAGGAACCAACTGCTGCGATTCATCCGCGGCGAGCACCCGGGCGAGTCCGGGATCGTCTACGTGAGAACCCGCCGCCGGGCCGACGAAACGGCGGAGTGGCTGCGGCAGAAGGGGGTCGACGCCCTCTCCTATCACGCCGGCCTGCCCCAGCGGGAGCGGCTGGAGAACCAGCGGCGTTTTCTCGACTCCGGGCGCCTGGTCGTCGTGGCGACCATCGCCTTCGGGATGGGGATCGACAAACCGGATGTGCGCTACGTCGCGCACCTGGACCTGCCGGCGAGCATCGAGTCCTACTACCAGGAGACCGGCCGGGCCGGACGAGACGGAAAGCCGGCGGACGCCTGGATGGTCTACTCGCTCGCCGACGTCGTCGCCATGCGCAAACTCCAGGAAGGCTCGGACGGCGATGAGGCCTTCAAGCGCATCCAGGGCCGCAAGCTCAACGCCCTGCTGGGGTTCTGCGAAACGGTCGAATGTCGGCGGACGGCCCTGCTGCGCTATTTCGACGAGGAGACCCCGGGTCCCTGCCGGAATTGCGACAGCTGCCACGACACCGCCGAAACCTGGGATGCGACGCTCGCAGCCCAGAAGGCGCTCTCCTGCGTTTATCGCACCGGGCAGCGTTTCGGCGCGGGCCATCTCATCGATGTCCTGACAGGCAACCGGAGCGAGCGCATCCGAAGACTCGGACACGACACGATCAAGACCTTCGGGGTCGGCAGGGAGCTCGCGCCCGGCGAGTGGCGTTCGGTGTTCCGGCAGCTGGTCTCCGGCGGATACCTGGCGGTCGACATGGCCGAAATGGGCGGGTTCAAACTCAATGAAAACAGCCGGCCCATCCTGAAAGGCGAGCAGGCGGTCCGCTTCCGCAGAGACCCCCTGCGGAACGACCTCCCCAGGCCCGCGGCCAAGACCCGACCCCGTTCAGAACCGCACGACGACGACCCCGGCCACCGGCTCCTCGAACGGCTGCGCGAGGTTCGACGACGCCTCGCGCTCGACAACGGCCTTCCCTCCTACTGCGTCTTCCACGACAAGACCCTGCAGGAAATGGCCGCCGTAAAACCCGCCACCCGCGAGCAGCTTCTCGGCATCACCGGGGTCGGCGAAAAAAAACTCGAACGGTTCGGCGATGCGTTCCTCGCAGCCATTCGAGGCGGGGATTCTTGAAAGGGTCGGGGGGTCCACGCGCTGCAGACGGCGAACCCCGGCGCATCCGTTCATCCGGGGTGTCGGCAGCCACAGGGCGCGACGCCGGTTTTTCTGACAAAAAGGAGAAGCGAGCATGCCCAAAATCGATCTGAACCTCATCGGGCGGAAGAGCGAGCCGAAGACGTTCGACTACACCTGGAAGGACGTGGTGCTCTATGCGCTAGGGGTGGGCGCAACGGCGCAGGAGCTCGACTGGGTCTACGAATCCGCTCCCGCCGGGCTGAAGGTGCTGCCGAGCTTCTGCGTGGTGCCGGCCATCTATGCCTGGCCTGACATGGGCGCTGACTTCCAGTGGCCCTACGCTCTGCACGGAGAGCAGCGCACCCGCTGGCATCGTCCTCTGCCCGCTTCCGGCCGGATCGTCCAGGCCGGAGAAGTCGTCGACATTTACGACAAGGGCAAGGGCGCCTTGATACGGGTCCGTGTCAGCGGAAAGCTGCCCGCAGGGGAGGCGCTGTTCGAAGCGGAGTGGTCGCTGTTTTATCTCGGCGGCGGCGGGTTCGGCGGCCCCCATGGGCCGAAGACCGAGCCGATCGCCCCGCCGGAGGGTGTTGCCCCTGACTTCAGCGTGGACTTCCCCGTCGCCGAAAACCAGGCCGCGCTCTATCGCCTGAACGGCGACGTGAACCCGCTGCACATCGACCCCGCGGCCGCTTGCCTGGCAGGCTTCGACCGCCCGATCCTGCACGGGCTCTGCACCTATGGGTTTGCCACGCGCGCTATCATCCAGGGGTTGCTGGATGGACAGCACGAGCGGCTGAGGGAATTCAACACCCGCTTTTCGGGCCCCGTTTTCCCGGGGGACACCCTGACCGTTGAGGGCTGGCTGGATCACGGGCGCTGCATCGTGGAGGCGCGCACCCGGAGGTCAGTTGTCCTGACGAACGCTGTCGCCCTCATCGACTGAAACGACCGAACGCACATCATGCTAAACGGGAGGTGAACATGGCCGCCAGATTTGTCAGCGAGCGCAACATCGCATTTCTGCTCTACGAGGTCTTCGACGTCGAATCGCTGACGCGTTTGCCCTATTACCGGAGCCACAACCGCAAAATGTTCGACATGGTCCTGAAGGCTGCCGTCAAGCTGGCCAAGGACCTGATGTTCCCCATTTTCGAAGAGATGGACCGCAAGCAGCCGGAATTGGTCGACGGCCAGGTCAAGGTGCACCCCGGGGTGCGCAAGATCATGCAGGAATTCGGTGAGGGCGGCTGGCTGACGACCCGGGTCCCGCTTGCAACGGGCGGTGAACAGATCCCGCACCTGGTCGCCGATGCCTGCGACTTCATCTTCGCGGCCGCCAACTACTCGGCATTTGCCTACCCGGCCCTGGCCTATGGCGCCTCGCACCTGATCGAGTCTTTCGGGAGCCGGGAGCTCTACGACACCTATGTGCCGAAGATGCGCTCCGGCCGCTGGCAGGGCACCATGGCCCTGACGGAGGCGGAAGCGGGCTCCTCCCTGTCGGACATCACCACGGAGGCGGAGCCGACCGCAGAGGGCTGGTACTCCATCAAGGGGCAGAAGATCTTCATATCGGCCGGCGACCACGACGGCGTCGAAAATGTCGTGCACTTGATGCTCGCCAAGATCGCCGGCGCGCCTGCCGGCGTCAAGGGCATCTCCCTCTTTGTGGTGCCGAAGAAGCGGATCGGCGGGAACGGCGGGCTCGTGTCCAACGATGTCGCCAATGCCGGTATTTACCACAAGCTGGGCTACCGCGGGTGCCCGATCGTCCAGCTCAGCATGGGGGACCGGAACGACTGCCGCGGTTTTCTCGTGGGCGAGCCGCACCAGGGTCTGCGCTACATGTTTCAGATGATGAACGAAGCGCGCATCGGAGTCGGTATCGGGGCTGCCGGCATGGCCACGGCCGCCTACTATGCCGCGCTCGAATACGCCCGCAGCCGGCGCCAGGGACGGCCGGTCTCCCAGAAGGACCCCACCCAGCCCCCGGTGCCGATCATCGAACACGCGGACGTCAAACGCATGCTGCTTTTCCAGCGCGCCGTCAACGAGGGGGCCCTGAGCCTTCTGGCCCAGTGCAGCCGCTACGTGGACCTGCACAAGTCCTCGGAGAAGGCCGAAAACGAAAAATACAACCTGTTGCTCGAGATCCTGACGCCGGTCGCCAAGAGCTACCCGTCCGAAATGGGAGTCCACTCCATCAGCCAGGGGTTGCAGTGCTTAGGGGGGTCCGGCTACTGCGAAGACTACCCCCTGGAGCAGTATTTCCGCGACAGCCGCATCCACCCCATCCACGAGGGGACGACCGGGATCCAGGCCATGGACCTGCTGGGTCGCAAGGTGGTCATGCAGAACGGAAAGGCCTTCGCGCTGCTCCAGGATGAGATGAGGGAAACGATCGATTCGGCCGGGCGCCATTCGTCCCTGCAGCCGCACGCCCAGGCCTTGTCGACCGCGCTGGAGTCCCTGACGGCCGTCACGCAGTCGCTGCTCGCCCTCGCCCGTCAGAAAGGCCCGGATTTTTTCCTGGCCGACGCGACGCTCTACCTCGAGATGTTCGGCATCGTCACCATCGCCTGGCAGTGGCTGCAGCAGGGGATCGCGGTTCAGAAGGCGCTCGCCGGGGGCGCCAAAAAGGCGGATGAAAACTTCTACCGGGGCAAACTGGCCGCCCTGAGCTATTATTTCGGCTACGAGCTCCCGAAGACGTTGGGCCTCGCCCGGCGGCTGCAGAACCCCGATGGGCTCACGGTTGAAGTCACGTCCGAACTGTTCAACGACTGAGAGGTGGATCATGGTGCGCGCGTGGGCGGCAAGGGGAGTCGTCCTGACGCTGCTGGCTCTGACGGCTGCGGCGGCTCAAGCGGAGCCGGAGGCGGACGCGTTTCTGCGGGGGTATGTCTCCGCCGTCATCTCTATGCAGTTCCCGGCGGCCGACACTGAAATCGCCGTTAGTGAAGGGGTGGTGACCCTGAGCGGCACCGGGTTGTCTCAGCCGGAGGCGGACCGACTGGCCGGGATCCTTGCGGGGGCGCCGGGTTTTGTCCGCCTGGAGTTTCTCGATGCCCGGGTCGAACCCCCCGAAGGGGATCGGCCATCGGCCGCCGCCCCGCCGCAGGGGCAGACCGGCCTGATCATTCTGGCCAGGGACAACCTGTTCAAGCCTCTCATCGCCGACCCGCGCTGGCCGCATTTTTCCGCGGCCTACCAGCGCTACCTCGACGACGAGCAGCTGCGCAACGTATCGGCCGTCAGCTTCGGGGAGACGTTCAGCCTGGTGCGATTCGGAGGTCCGTGGGGCACGCTGATGGAGTTCGGAATCAAGGCCGGCGTGTTCGCCTTTTTCGACCTGGACGCCGAATCGTCGGATTTGATCAATGCGGACTACCTGGCCGGGATCCCCCTGAGCCTGAGAAAAGGCAATCTTTCCAACACCACCACCATCTTCCACCAGAGTTCGCACCTGGGAGATGAGTTTCTGCTGCGCGGGCGGGCCGACAAACGTATCAACCTGAGCTACGAGGCGGTTTCGAGTGTGCTCTCCTATCACCTTCCGCTGGGCTTGCGGGCCTACGGCGGAGGCGGCTTCATCTTTCGCCGTGAACCCTCCCAACTGGATCCATGGTCGGTCCAGGGCGGCGTTGAGTTCTACAGCCCCTGGAGTCTGCTGAACGGAGCCGTGCGGCCGCTGGCGGCGGCGGATTTTCAGTTCTGGCAGGAGAGCGGCTGGGGCACCGACGTTTCGCTCCGGGCCGGCCTGCAGTTCCAGGACGCCGATTTTTTCAGCCGCAAGATGCAGCTTCTGATCGAGTACTACAACGGCAAGTCTCCCAACGGCCAGTTCTATGAACGCGACATCGAATCGCTCGGCATCGGGCTGCATTTCTTCTTCGACTGAACGGGGCCGGCGGATTTGCGCGCCTGCGTCCCGTGCATTTCAATGCGCCCGCGGGAGGATTCATGGCCGCGCGGTCATGAAAGCTTGGGGTTGATGATCTCCGCGAGGGTGTCGCCCAGGATGTTGAAGCACAGCACCGTCAATGCCAGGGCGACCCCGGGGTAGATCGCCATCCAGGGCGCCTGGGCGAGGTAGTTGCGCGCGTCCTTGAGCATCAGCCCCCAGCTCGGCTCGGGCGGCTGGGTCCCGAGCCCCAGGTAGGAGAGCGACGCCTCGATCACGACGCTCATGGCGAAGGTGATCGAGCCCTGCACCACGACCTTGCCGAGAAGATTGGGGATGATGTGCTTGCAGATGATTTTTGGGACAGGGCTTCCCAGCGCACGGGAAGCCTCGACATAGGTCTCGGACCTGATGGCCAGGGCTTCCGCGCGCACCAGGCGAGCAAAAGTAGGGCTGAAGACGATGCCGATCGCAATCATCACCTGAACCAGCCCGTAGCCCAGGACCGAGACCACCGTGATGGCGAGCAGGATGGTCGGGAACGAGAGCAGACTGTCCATCAACAGCATCAGCGCGTTGTCCATGCGCCGGCCCGACAAGGCGGCGGTCAGACCGACCAGGGAGCCGATGACGGCCGCGATGGAGACCGACACCAGGCCCACGAGCAAAGCCGAGCGCGACCCGAAGACGATGCGGGTGAAGATGTCCCGCCCGAAGTTGTCGGTGCCCAAGAGGTGCTTTGCGCCGGAGGGCGTGAAGCGCTGCTCCAGGTTTTGCTCCGTCGGGGAGTAGGGTGCGATGATGGGGGCCGCCAGCGCGGCGGCCCCCAAAATTGCCAAGTAGCCCAAGGCTATGATGAATAGGGTCTTTCTCTGACGCATATCACTTGACGTCCGTCCAACGGAAGTCGAACGTGTCCAGATTCGGCGTCATCCGAAACTCCTCGACGTTCTTGCGGAAAGCCACATAGCGATACGAGGTCCCGAGGTGGACGAAGGGCACCTCCTGGGCCATCAGCGCCAGGACTTCGTCATAGAGCGCCTTGCGGCTTTCGAAGCTGGAGACTTTCCTGGCCTTGTCGATCAGTTCGGCCGCCCGGGGGTGGATCCACCTCACGTAGCGGGCCTCGGTGCCGTATTTGTCCAATATTCCGTCCGGGTCAAGTTTGCCGGTGTGGCCGATCACGGTCAGGTCGTAACGGTTCGCCTTGTAGACCTCGCTCAGCCAGGTCGACCAGTCCATCAGCTTGATCCTGACGTTCAACCCCGCCTTGGAGAGCATGTCCTGGTACATTTCGCCGGCCTTCACGTGCAGCTCGTAATTCTGGGGAATGGAGATCTCGAGGACCGTGTCGGTCTTGACTCCGGTGTCGGCCAGCAGTTTTTTGGCCTTGCCCGGGTCGTAGGGGTACAGCGCAGTGAAGTCCTTGTAAAAGGGGTTGCCGTAGTCCATGAAGGTCCCCACGGGCCGGCCGCCGCCGTAAGCGACATCGAGCACCTTCTGCTTGTCGATGGCGTGGTTGATCGCCTGCCGCACACGCAGGTCCTTTAGCACGGGGTGGCTGCAATTCATGGCCATGACCAGGATCTGCGAGGTCAGGTTCTTCGTGACGGTCACGTCCCTGCTACTCTCCAGTAGGGGCACATCGTCCTTGTCGACGATATCGCTCACGTGCAGCTGCCCGGAAACAATCCCCTGCACCTTGACGGAGCGCTCCGGGATGATGTGGATCGCCACCTGGTCGAGTTTGGGCAGGCCCTTCATCCAATAGTTCGGGTTTTTCACGAGCACGATGCGGTTGTCGCGGACCCACTCTTTCAGCCGGAACGGGCCGGTCCCGACCGGTTTGGTGGCGAAATCGTGGCCGGAGGCGATGAGCCCTTGGGGCATGATGGAGGCCCAACCCGAGGCCAGCGTGGCCAGAAAAGGCGCCGACGGCTCCTTGAGGCGAATGACCACGGTGTGCTCGGCCGGTGCCTCGACAGAGAGGATGGTCTTGAACTCGGCGGCCTTGGGGGCCGCGGTCTCCTTGTCCATCACCCGCGCGAACGAGGCCGTGACGTCCTGGCCGCTCAATTTGTCGCCGTTGTGAAAAACAACCCCCTTTCTGAGCTGAAAGGTCCAGACGAGCTCGTCGCTCGAAACCTCCCATTTCTCAGCCAGCGCCGGGACGATCTTGCCGTTCGGGTCCGGCTCCACCAGGGTGTCATAGATGCTCTTGACGGTTTGAAAGGTGAGGGTCCCCGCGGTCTTGTGGGGATCGAGCGTGTCCGGGTTGCCGGAGAGCCCGAAGTTCAAGGTCTTGGCCTGGGCCGAGAAGCCGAGCCCGGCCAAGCTTACGGCCATCGCCAGAACTGCCAACCATCTTCCGCTGCCTCGCATAAAACCCTCCTTTTTCGATTAAGGTTCTCCGGTGTCGAAGCGGTTAGATTTTCGCTCGGACCCCTTCCCTCAGGGCGGGGTGCACGCCACGCGATGCCCCGGACGGATCTCCCGCCACGCGGGGAATTCCCGCAGGCAATCTCCACCGGCCCTGTGGCAGAGCGGGGAATACGGACAGCCGGACGGCGCGGCGGCAAGGCGGTCGCTGGAGGCGCCCGCCGCCCAAAAAGCGCCGGGGCGATCGCGGAACGGCCGCCTGCCGGGGGTCGATGAAAACAGCTTGATCGTGTAGGGGTGGCCCGGTGCGGCGAGGATATCCTCGGCGGCGCCGATCTCCACGAGCCGGCCACGGTACATGACGCCGATCCGATCGCTCAGGTAGGCGACCAGGTTGAGGTCATGGGAGATGAACAGATAGGTCAGGGCCAGCTTGACCTTGAGGTCGATCAACAGGTTGATGATCTGGGCCTGAATGGAGACGTCAAGGTTGGACACCGGCTCGTCCAGGGCCAGGAACTCCGGTTCCATGGCGAGCGCGCGGGCGATCACGACCCGCTGTTTCTGCCCGCCCGAAAACTCGTGGGGGTAGCGCCGCCCGTGCGCCGCCGGAATGCCCACGAGGTCCAGGAGACCGGCGATGCGATCGCCGCGTTCGGTTTTCGGGAGCCCGCGGTTGACCAGACCCTCGGCGATGCTGTCGGCGACCCGCATCTTCGGGTTCAGGGCGCTGTTGGGGTCCTGGAAGACGATCTGCATCCGCCGGCGGAAAGGCCTCAGCCGGGCGGCCGAGAGGAGTTCAAGACGGGTCCCGTCGAACCAGACCTCGCCGCTCGTGGGCGGGTCGAGATGCAGGAGCGCGCGCACCAGCGTCGTCTTGCCGCAACCCGATTCCCCCACCAGGCCGAAGACGGTGTTGCGGTCGATGGCAAAGCTCAACCGGTCCACGGCCGTCAGCCTGCGCGCGGCAGCACCGATCCAGCCCCTGCCCGGATAGACCTTGGTGAGGTCGATTATGTCGACAAATCGATGCATTTCCTTCCGATGAAGAGGCAGGCGGCCTTTTGGCGGCTGCCGTAAGCAACGGTCGGCGGGATCGCCGTGCGACAGATCTCCTCCGCGAGCGGGCAGCGTGGGTGAAAACTGCACCCCGGCGGGACTTGCTCGGCATCCGGCACCACGCCCGGTATCGCGCGCAGCCGGGTGCCGCGCCGGGCGGCATCCGGTATGGAAAGCAGCAGCAGCCGGGTGTAAGGGTGCAGCGGGTTCCGGAAAAGCGTTTCCCTGGGCGCCGTCTCGACGATCTTCCCGGCGTAGATCACCGATACGCGATCGGCGATTTCCCCGACGACGTTCAGGTCATGGGATATGAAAAGAATGCCCATCGAGAATTCCGCCTGCAGCTCCCGGAGCAGGTCGAGAATTTGCATCTGCAGAGTGACGTCGAGTGCGGTCGTGGGCTCGTCGGCGATCAGAAGCCCCGGGTGGCAGCAGACGGCCATCGCGATCATGGCGCGCTGCTTCATCCCGCCCGAGAGTTCGTGCGGGAAGCTTTTCATCGTGCGCCGGGACCGCTCCAGGCCGACCCGCCCCAGCAGGTCGACCGCTCGGTCGGCCGCGGTTTTCCGGTCCAGCGCCAAATGCAGGACCAGAGTCTCGACGATCTGCTCGCCGATCGTGTAGGCCGGGTTGAGATATTTACCCGGCTCCTGAAACACCATGCCGATCTCTCTGCCGCGCACCTTTCGGCGTTCGGTCTCGGCGAGAACCAGCAGGTCCCGGCCGCGAAACAGGGCCCGGCCGCGATTGACCCGGGTCCGGGGCGCCGGCAGCAGCCCCATCACGGTCATGGCGGTCACGGTTTTGCCGGACCCGGACTCCCCCACCAGCGCCAGGGTCTCACCCGCCGCCAGGGTGAGGTCGATGCCCCGCAGAGAATGGGCGTCGCCCCCGGCCCGGTGGAAGCTCACGTCGAGATCGCTCACGTCGAGGAGCGGCCGGGGCATCTATCGGATCCTGATTTTCGGGTTGAGCGCACTGTGGACCATGTCTACGACGAAATTGATGAGGGAAAATACAAGCGCCACGAAGACCACCCCGCCCTGGATCAGCGGGAAATCGCGCTGGTACACGCCGGAGAGGAAAAGCCTGCCGAGCCCCGGCAGCGAAAAGACCTGCTCGATGATGATGGCGCCGCCGAGCATGTAGCCCAGCTGGATCCCGGCGATCGTCACCACCGGCAGCATGGCATTCTTGAGGGCATGCTTGTAGTGGACCATCGGTTCCGTCAGGCCTTTCGCCCGGGCCGTGACCACGTATTCCTTGCTCAACTCTTCCACCATTGCCGCCCGGGTCATGCGCAGCAATATGGCCGCACGCGCGAAGCCGAGCGAGATGGCGGGCAGCACCAGGTGGCTCAAGGTCCCGGAGCCAAAGAGCGGGAAGAGTTTGATTTTGACCGAAAACACCAGCAGCAGCAGGATACCCAGCCAGAAACCGGGGACCGCCATGCCCAACTGCGACACGGCCATGCCGAAGTAATCCCAGAACGACCAGCGCCGCACCGCGGAGACGATCCCGAGCGGGATGGCGATGACAAGCGAGATGAGGATGCCGAGCAGGGCGAGCGAAAGAGTCAGGGGGAAGCGCTCCAGGATCAAGGCCGTGACCGGCTGTCCGCTGATCATGGAGTTGCCGAAATCCAGGTGCGCGATGTTCCAGAGCCATTCCCCGTACTGGGCCGGGATGGGTTTATTCGTGCCGAGCGCGGTACGGATGGCCTCGATATCCTGCGCGCTGGCGTCCACACCGGCGATCACCAGCGCGGGGTCCCCCGGTATCACGCGGATCACTAAAAAGACGATGCTCGCAATCAGCAGCACCGTCAGAATGAGTCGCCCCAGCCGCTGTATGGCAAAGGTGAGAATGGAGCACTCCTTCAGGTCGGGCACCGGCGCGCACCGGAGGGCATCGGGTGCTGTCCGGAGTTGACCACGGCGCCAAACACCGTTGCATACCCGGGGTTGTCCGGAAAGAAAAAAGAGGTCTGATAGAGTTTGCCGACCATCTCGACCACCCGGCGGATGTATCGGTTCTGCGACACCTTGCCGGCCATGACGATGTGCTCCCGGCAGTTCTGCTCCCGGGCGCAGAGCGATGCGACGATGCCGACGGTCTCGGCCACCAGCCGCAGAATGGCGGCGCTGAGATCCTCCACCCGCCGCGATTTCGGTGCGGCGAAGTTGCTGGCGGTCACGTCTCCGGCGAGGAAACTCAACCCCTCGTAGCCGAGATCCGCCAGGGTCAGATTCACCGCGGCGGCGTCGCCGGCGAGCGCATGCTCTTCGAGCCGGCAGGGATCGGCGATGCCGCAGATCAACTCCCCGAGGCCGGTGATGGTGCCCCCGCCGACCCCGGTGCCGCCCACATGCCGCGCCACGCCCTCACGGAAATGCACAACGGCGGTCCCGGTGCCGGCGCTGACCACGATGCACTCCCGCAGCCCGGCCAACGCGGCCCCGCCGAAGCCGATGGCATCGATTTCGGCGACGACGACGGCGCGTTCGCGGATGCCCTCCGGCATCCCGGCCGTCGCGCCGGTGAAGACGATTCGATCGGTCCGATGGGCCGTCTGCAGGCGGTCGCACACCCGGCCGATCTCCTCCCAGCCCCGGCCCGCATGGCTTTCGACGGCCAACAGCTTTCCGTCGGCGACGACGCCGAAATCCGTGAAGGACGCGCCGCGGTCCACACCGATGACAACGCGCTTTGTTTCGGGCATGCTTTAGGTCCTCAGGCGGGCAGGCGCTTTCCGTTGCGCCGGGCGATGTGGGGGATGG
Organism: Desulfobacterales bacterium; assembly: GCA_046496215.1. Lineage (GTDB taxonomy): Bacteria > Desulfobacterota > Desulfobacteria > Desulfobacterales > SpSt-501 > SpSt-501. The sequence continues at coordinate 23,386 of JAWOHH010000068.1, read as the reverse complement.
ACTGGGTCAGGTCGGAGATGATGGGGCAGTCCGTGATCTCCTCCACGCCGAGCTTCCCGTAGCGGTTGATGATCAGGGCCTCCATCCCGACCCGCCGGCTGCCGAGGGCATCGTCGTAATAGTTGTCGCCGATGTAAAGACAGGCCTCCGGCTCAACGCCGGCCTGCGCCACAGCCGCCCTGAAAATCGCCGGATCGGGTTTGCTGCAGCCCACCTCGCAGGAGATGATGATCGGGTCGAAGTAATCAATCAGATTGGAGTCCCGCAGGACGTCGCGGGCGCTCTGGTCCCAGTTGGATATGACGCCCAGGCCGAGGGAGTTCCGCTTCAGGGTTTCGAGGACATCGTGGGTCTTCTCGTATGGCAGCCAGTAGGGGTGGACCCCTTTCTGGATTTGCCTCCAGCGGGTATCCAGGGCGCAGACATCGATGGCTATCCCGAGCCGGTGGTTCATCTGTCCGAGATACCAGGGCATGTAGACCCCCCGGGGTTTCAGGAAGGCCCCGGGGTATTCGCGCATGAAGATCTTGTCCGTCAGATGAAACGCCAGGTGGATCTCCTCGAGCGGCAGATCTTGGCCGAACCAGCGCAGCGCCCGTTGATAGGTGGTCTCCCGCTGCATGTAGACCAATGTGTAGCCGATATCGAACCAGACAAACGACACCATCCCCCGAAACCCCTCCCGATCCGCAGGCCTAAGCAACTGCACGAAAACATGCCACTGATCGCAGAGGAGGTCAAGCGCCGATTCGGGACCATTGCGCCGGAGGCAATTTGCATTTTTCCCCATCCGTGCTAATCTGCTGAAGTATTCTGCCGCAGTCAAGCGGCGGCAGGCCTTGGTTTGCCCGAATAGAAGATAATTCCTGTTGACTTTTTCGTGCTTTCTTGAAATTTTGGGCGCGCTTTGATGACTGCCGCACGCGTACCGCCGCAGTCGCGTTCACTTCTTTGTCAGCCTACGACACCAACCTGATCTGGCCCGGGGAGACGTCTGCACATGGATATGAAGCGCGACTATTATGAAGACGTTCAATTCTTCACATCCGGGGTGGTCGTCTTCTGGTTCGCCGCGTTACTGATTTTTCTGGCCGCTTTTCCCTTTCTGGTTAAAAACTATTACGTATACGTGGCCAATTACATGGCCATCAACATCATTGTTGCGGTGGGGTTGAACATCCTGGTCGGCTACACCGGGCAGATCTCCCTTGGCCACGCGGGCTTCTTTGCCATCGGCGCCTACGGCACCATCACCCTGATGGCCGAGGCACACTTCCCATTTCTCGCGGCTTTGCTGGCGGCCGCTCTGATCGCGGCGTTTTTCGGCTTCCTGCTGGGCCTCCCGGCCTTGCGACTGGAGGGGCCCTACCTTTCGATTGCAACCCTGGGTTTCGGGTTGACCATCACCCAGGTGATCGGCCGGATCGAGTTTTTCGGAGGCCGGCAGGGTCTTCACACACCGGAGCTGGTCATCGGCCCCTGGCACCTGACCACCGACCGAGATTTTTACTACCTTTTGCTGACGATCACAGTTTTGCTGACGATAGCGGCCCGCAATATCATCAGAACACGTGTCGGGCGGGCATTCATCGCCATTCGTGACGCCGATATCGCCGCCGAGTCGATCGGCGTGAACCTGACCGTTTACAAAACGCTCGCCTTTGCCGTGAGCGCATTTTATGCCGGTGCCGCCGGCGGCCTCTACGCATTCGTCCTGCGCTTCATCGAGCCCGAGATTTTCACGCTGCTCATGTCGATCATGTTCCTATCCATGGTGGTGGTCGGCGGTCTCGGCTCGATCATGGGGTCCATCGCCGGGGCCTGCCTGATCAGCTGGCTGGATCTGCAGCTGCGGAACATCCTCAATATCCCCTACGTGGGGGAGTTTTTGCATCAGCTGTCGCACAGTTTTTTCTCGATCACGGGGGTCTCCAACATCCAGTACATCGTCTTCGGGTCGATCCTGATCGGCATCATGCTTTTCGAGCCGCTGGGACTTTTCGGGGTGTGGATCCGGACGAAAAAGTATTGGAAAACCTGGCCCTTCTGAGGCCCTTCACCGCCCGATGCCGAAAAGCCGCAGGCGGGCGACAGGCGATTCGCGACAACCTTCTCGAGGCGGGTGCGCATGACTGACTTTTTCCAGATGATCATCAGCGGGATCGCCGTGGGCAGCACCTACGCCCTCATGGGGCTTGCCATGGTGATCATCTACAAGACCTCCGAGGTGCCGAACTTTGCCCAGGGAGAGATCGCCCTGGTCTCCTCCTACATCGCCTTCATGATGCTCGATCAGATGGGGCTTTCATATGCAACGGCATTTTTCGGCGCCCTCGCTTCCTCCGTGCTGCTCGGATTTTTCCTTGAATTTGCGATTCTGCGGCGCGCCAAGAACCCGAACATCCTGGGGATGATCGTCGTAACGATCGGCATCGAGATGGTGCTGCTGGGTTTGGTGTCCTGGAAGTTCGGGGCAGACGCCCAGACGATGTCCTTCCCCATCTCGCCCTGGGAGAGCCTCCAGTTCGGCACAGTCTTGATCAAGAGCCTCGATCTGCTGACCACCATCGTCGCCCTGCTGGTGATGGTCGTCCTGTTTTTTTTCCTGCGCTACTCCAAACTGGGAGTGGCGATGAAGGCCACCCAGCAAAACCACGTCGCGGCCCGAATCATGGGAATCCGGACCAAACGCATCATGATGAAGACCTGGGGCATCTCCTCCCTCGTGGGGTCCACGGCGGGCCTGATGATATCTCCGGTCAGCATGACCCCGTTCATGATGTGGGACCCCATGCTCAAAGGGTTCGCGGCGGCCGTCATGGGGGGCATGACCTCGCTGCCGGGGGCCGTTTTCGGCGCTTACATCCTGGGCATCGTCGAGAACCTGTTCGGCGGCTACGTCTCCATCGAGTTCAAGTCCTCGGTGGCCTTCGCCGTGATCGTGCTGGTGCTCTGCGTCCGGCCGAGCGGTTTGTTCGCCCGGCATTACGTGAAAAAGGTGTGACCCGGCGGGTTGCACGATACCCAACAACCAACCCCAACAACCAACGAGGAGGCGACCATGCGGAGAACAAGTCTGATTTTTGCATTCATTGCCCTGTCGGCGTTCGGTTTTCCATTTGCGGCCATGGCCGAAGAGGGGGTGACCGACACCGAGATCCACATCGGCCAATGGAGCCCCCAGACCGGGCCGGCCGCCGCCTGGGGTAACGTCGCCCGGGGAACGGACGCCTATTTTAAGATGATCAATGCGGAAGGCGGCATCCACGGCCGCAAGCTGATCCACCACATGTTCGACGATCAGTACAACCCAGCCAAAACCAAGGCCGGCGTGAAGGAGCTCCAGGAGGGCAAGGGGATGTTCGCCTGGGTTTCAGGGGTGGGTACGGCCCCGGGGCTCGCGGTCCGAGACTACCTGATGGAACGCAAGATCCCCTGGGTGGGCCCGTCCGCCGGCTCGATCAACTGGATCGACCCGCCCAACAAGTACCTTTTTGGCGTTTACCCCCTTTACTACACCGAAGCCAAGGCCCTGGTGCGTTACGCCGTCGCGAACCTGGGGCTTAAAAAAATCGCCATCGCCTATCAGAACGACGATTACGGCAAGAACGGCGTTCTGGGGGCGCAAAAGGAGCTTGCCGGTTTCGGCCTGAAGCTGGCGGCCGAGGTCCCGGTCGAAGTGAAGGACACGGATTTGGGACCGCATGTCATGAAGCTCCGCCAGGCCGAGCCCGATGCGGTGCTGCTGTGGGTGACCCCGGTCCAGGCCATCAAGATCGTCGGCACCGCCCAGGCCATGAAGCTGACCCCCAAGTGGCTCAGCACCAGCACCTGCTCCGATTTCCCGTTCATGATGCACATCAGCAAGGGGCTGTGGAAGGGAGTTGTCGCAGCCACCTTCGGCGAACTGCCGCAATCGACCAACCCGCTCATGCTGAAATACAAGAAGGACGCTTTCGACAAATTCGCTGCCAAAGATGAACGCTGGGGGGTCTTCTACACCGCCGGCATCCTGTTTGCCGAACCCTTGGTGGAAGGCATCAAGCGTGCCGGGAAAGATCTCACCCGCGAGCGGCTCGTGAAGGAGCTCGAGGGCCTCAAGGATTTCAGGGGCATCGGCGGCCGGATCTCCTATGCGCCCTTCGACCCCGCCAAGGGGTATGAAACCCGCCAGGGGATGAAGGAAACGCTGCTGGTCGAATGCCTGGACAACGGTGAGGCCAAGTTGCTGACCGACTGGTTCAGCCCGACCCACCCATAGGTTTGCATCGCCTTTGCTGCTTGCGCCCTGTCACTGGGGTTGTGCAGTCGGCTGCCTCCGTGGCAGGGCGATTTTTGCTCCTGCATGAACGGTTCAGGGGGAGGGATGGCCTTTTTTAAAGTGGACGACCTTTCGATCGCCTTCGGCGGGCTCAGGGCCCTGAATGGAATCGTCTTCGAGGTCCGACAGGGAGAGATCTACGCCATCATCGGCCCGAACGGGGCCGGCAAGACGACGCTTTTCAACTGCATCAACGGGATCTACCACCCGGACTCCGGCCAGATCCTTTTCCAGGGCAAGGATATTCGCGGCAAAAAGCCGGATGCCGTCGCCCGGTTGGGGATCGCCCGCACCTTCCAGAACATAGAGTTGTTCAAGAACCTGAACACGATGGAAAACATCATGCTCGGCCGGCACCTGTTCATGAAGACAGGGCTCTTTCGCGGGGCCTTTCTTTGGGGCCGCAGGTCCTTTGCCGGTCGGGAGGAGACGGCGCACCGTCGCAAGGTCGAGGAGCTCATCGACTTTTTGGGGCTTCAATCGGTCCGGAACAAGATGGTGGGGGGGCTGCCCTACGGCACCCAGAAGCAGATCGAGCTTGCCCGGGCGCTCGCGCTCCAGCCCGACCTGCTTCTGCTGGACGAGCCCTGCGCCGGCATGAACTCGGAAGAGCGCCAGGACATGATCTTCTGGATCAAGGATATCCAGGACGATCTGGGGGTGACGATCCTGCTGATCGAGCACGACATGAACATGGTGATGGACATTTCCAGCCGTGTACTGGTCCTCAATTTCGGCAGCCCCGTCACAGAGGGGACGCCGGCGGAAGTGCAGCGGCACCCGGAGGTGCTCAAGGCCTACTTGGGGGAGGACGACGGTGAGTGCGCTGCTTGAAATAAAGAACATCGAAACCTACTACGACCTGGTGTACGCCATCCGGGGGGCCTCCTGTGCGGTTGAGGAGGGCACGATCACCGCCATCCTGGGCAGCAACGGGGCCGGCAAGTCCACCATCCTCAAGTCCGTCATGGGGCTGATCGAGGACCAGCCCGAAAAGGGGTCTATCGAGTTCGAGGGGCGGCGCATCGACGGCCGGGACACCGAGGAGATCGTGAACCTCGGCATCACGCTGGTCCCCGAGGGGCGGGAGGTGTTCAAAGAGCTCAGCGTGCGGGAAAACCTGCTGATGGGCGCCTACACGCGCAGCGACAAAAAGGGCATCGCCCGGGATTTCGAGAGGGTCTACCAGCATTTCCCGATCCTGAAAATGCGGGTGAACCAGTGGGCGGGGACCCTTTCCGGCGGCGAGCAGCAGATGCTCGCCATGGGCCGGGCCCTCATGAGCCGTCCCAAGCTGCTGCTGATGGACGAACCCTCGCTGGGGCTTTCCCCCCTGCTCGTCAAGGAGATATTCCGGATCATCAAGACGCTGAACGAGGAGGGGGTCACGATTCTGCTCGTCGAGCAGAACGCCCGCATGGCCCTTGGCATCTCCCACACGGGCCTGATCCTGGAGAACGGGCGGTTCGTGATGAAAGGCAAGGCCTGCGACCTGCTGCAGGACAAGGACGTGAAGGAATTCTACATGGGCGTGCGCTCGGAGGAGTCGGTCAAGGGGTTCCAGCGCTGGAAGCGCAAAAAAACCTGGCGCTGAGGGATCGCAACGAATCATCAAGGCTGGAGGTCCGGGTTGGAGAAGACGCTTGTTCCCAACGAAACGGTGCCCGGCCGGCTGCTGACGGCCGCCGCCGGCTGGGGCGGCCGCGTGGCCATGCGCAAAAAAGAATTCGGCCTGTGGCGCGACATCACGTGGGACGAATACCTGAAAAACGTCCGCAACGTCGCCTGCGCCCTCATGTCCATGGGGCTGGCGCACGGCGACCGGGCGGCCATCATCGGGGACAACAGCCCCGAATGGGTCTGGGCGGACCTCGGCATCCAGTGCTGCGGGGCGGCCGCGACCGGGATTTACTCCACCAACGCCTGGCAGCAGGTGGAATACGTGGTGGCGCACTCGGAGGCGAAGTTCCTCTTCGTCGAAAACGAAGAGCAGCTGGACAAGTGGCTGAACTTCAGAGACCGGGCCCCGTCCCTGGTCAAGGTCATCGTCTGGGACACGGAGGGGCTGCGCCGGTTCAAGGACCCGATGGTGATGACCTTCGAGGAGTTGCTGGAGATGGGGACGCGGGCTGCGGCGGAGCGTCCGGGGCTCTTCAAGGAGCGCATCGCCGCCATCCGGCCCGACGATGTCTCGGTCTTGATCTACACCTCCGGGACGACCGGGCCGCCCAAGGGGGCCATGCTCACCCACCGCAACTGCCTGTGGATGGGGGAGGCGATCACCCGCGAGAACCCGATGCGCGACGTGGACGAAATCCTCTCCTTTTTGCCGCTCTGCCACATCTTCGAGCAGCTCTTCACCGTTCTGGGGCACATCACGGTCGGCCACGTCGTGAACTTCATCGAACGCCCCGACACCGTCACCGAAAACATGGTGGAAGTCTCGCCGACGGTGGGGCACGCGGTGCCGCGCATCTGGGAAAAGTACTATTCGGCCGTCATGATCCGCATGTCGGAAGCCACCTGGGTCAAGAAGGCGTGTTTCTTCATGGCGTTCAAAATCGGCAAGCGCCGAGCCGACTTCAAGATGAGCCTCAAGCCGGTCCCCCCGCACCTGGAGCTGCTCTACCGGCTGGCGCATTTCGCGGTTTTCCGCAAACTGAAGGAGCGTCTGGGCCTCGACCGGATGCGGATCGCCTACTCGGGCGCGGCCCCGATCGCCCCGGACATCCTGCACTTTTTCAACTCCATCGGCGTCAACCTGGTGGAGGGCTACGGCCAGACCGAGGGGACGGGGGTGACCACGGTTTCACGGGTCGGGCAGGTGAAATTCGGGGCGGTGGGCAAGCCCCTGACCGGCGCGGAGGTCCGGATAGCAGCGGACGGGGAGATCCTCGTCAGGTCCCCCGGCGTCTTCAAGGGCTATTTCAAGAACCCGGACGCCACGGCCGAGACCGTCAAGGACGGCTGGCTTTTTTCGGGCGACGTGGGCGAGATCGACCCGGACGGGTTCCTGCGGATCACCGACCGCAAGAAGGATATCATCGTCACGGCCGGCGGCAAGAACATCACCCCTCAGTACATCGAAAACAAGCTCAAGGCGAGCATCTACGTCAACGACGCGGTCGTGATCGGGGACCGGCGCAAGTTCCTCTCGGCCTTGATCATGATCGACGAGGACAACGTGGTCAAGTACGCCCAGGACCACAAAATCCAGTTCTCGACCTACGGCGACCTCACGCAAAACCCCGAAATCCAGAAATTGATCCAACGCGAGATGGACGCGGTGAACGAAACCCTTTCGCGGGTCGAGCAGGTCAAGAAGTTCACCATCCTTCCCAAGAAGCTCTACGTGGAGGATGGCGAGGTGACGCCCACTATGAAGGTCAAGCGCAAGTTCGTGAACGAGGCCTTCAAAGACCTGATCGAGGCCATGTACTGATCGGCCCTGCGCGCGGCGCCGCCGTTCGGTTCAGATCGCCCCCGACCCCAGCTTCAGCTGCCGCTCGAGCTCGCGGGCCGTCGCCTGGGGCGGGGTGGTACACCGCGCCAGGACGCGGTAGGCGCAGGGGATGACGACCACCGTCAACGTCGTGGCGACGGTCACGCCGGCGATCACCACGATGCTGATCACCGTGCGCGCTTCGGTGCCGGCCCCTGAGGAGAGAACCAGGGGCAGGGCCCCCACGACCGTCGTGACCCCCGTCATCAGGATCGGGCGCAGCCGCTTGCTCGACGCCTCCCAAATCGCCTCTTCCAACTCCTGAAGATAGCTCACCGCCTCTCCCAGGGAGTAGCCTTCACCCAGGCCGGCCTCGATGGTGATGCTGCGGATGCGGTTGGTGCGGTTGAGCGCGGCGGAGTCCGCGAACTCCTCCACGCGGATCAAGTTGACCAGGGGGACGAGTTGCCCGGTGCGCTCGGAGCGCACCGGGATGTTGGCGAGATCCGCGGAGCTGCGGTAGGTCTCATCCTCGCCTTCCACCAGGACATCGTACTCCTCGCCGTTCTCGATAAAGGTGGTCACCCGGCGGGAGCCGAGCTTGCTCTCGAGGGTGCGGCCGATGGTCGCAATCGACACGCCGAAATCCCCGGCCCGGTCGCGGTCGATGACCACTTGGAGCTGAGGCTTGGACTCCTTGTAATCGTGGTCGAGGTCGATCAGGTTGGAGTTTTCGGCCGCCTTGGCCGGCAACCGGTCGCGCCACCGGGCGATTTCCTCATAGTTCGGCCCCCCGATCACGAACTGGACCGGCTTGCGCACCCCGCCGCCCAGGCCCTGGCGCATGACCGGGAATGCCCGCACACCGGTCAGGTCCGCCAGCCGACGCCGCGCGCAGGGCGTTCTCCACATCGGTCACGGTCAAGTTGCGGGCCGCGAGTTGATCGCGGCCGACTCGTTGGCAAAACGAGAGCAGAATGCATGCCCGGGTTGACCGCGCGAAGCGTCGAGAAGGCGCTCACGGAGCACGGGGCGGGTTGTCACCAGTCTTTAATGAGCGGGACGCTGGCACCGGAGAGGCTCAGGCGCTTCCTCCACAGCCCTTCCGTGGCCAGTTTCAAGGGGCCGATGATTCGGATGCGGCGTGAAATGAAGATCTGCCGGTCCTCTGCGCAGTGGCAGAGATAGTCAGCGGCATCCTGCGGTGCTTCATGGACGGCCTCGATTTCCTTTACAACCCCGACACAGCAGCCCACCCGGTCTTCGAACAGCCTGAAGGTCACCGTATCGATGCCTCCCGCATCCATGAATTTTCGTGCGGAGTCGGTGATCTCTATCGAGGGCTTATCCATCGTTCGCCTCGCACACGTTCAGCTGCGTTTCCAATACATCCGCGTTTGCAGCCAGAAACTGCTTGAGGCTGCTCATTCCGATGAGCGGAGTTTCCGAGTAGGGGAAATTGAGCATGGGGATTTCGGCGAAGACCGGAGCGATCTCCGCGCAGGACTTGTTCAGGGGCCGCTTGTTGTAGATAGTGCGGTAAAGGTGGATGTCAATCTCCTTGAGCGCGTTGAAGATCCGCAGGGATTCGGCGTGCGAGAGTTTGTCGGGGTTCAACACCAGAAAGGCCTGGGTCTTTGCGGTGTTTTGGAAAACCTCCTTAAGCGATTGATACTGTCGGCGCTGCTCCTCTATTTTGTTCAACACCTTGTCTCGTTCGAACTCCTTGGCAAACACGGTGATTTTGGTGATCAACTCCCTTTTCTCGATGATCTCCCTCCGAAGCGCCAGGAGGTGATCGACCCAGACCAGGGAAAGAGAGGGCAGGCTGAAGAATTTGAGCGCCAGCGCGGTGGGCGGCATGTCAAAAATGAGGTAATCCCAGTGGATGAAATCCCTGCGGATTTTTTCAAACGCCAGGATCAAGGCATACTCCTCCAATCCCGGGGAGTGCTTGATGACCCCGAAATATTTTTCCAGGTTGAACGCGGTCAGATAGGAATAGGTCCTGTTGATTTGCCGGTGCACCTCTCGCAGGTAGGTGCGGATCCAGGATTCCTGGTCGATCTCGATGGCCGTCAGCCGGGGCGCGATCTCCACCGGTTTGTCCGCCAGCGCCCGTTCGAAAATATCGGACTGGTTGTGCGCCGGGTCCAGCGACACCATCAAGACCCGAGAACCTCTCTGTGATAGAAAGAGGGCCGTGAGCGCGGCCGAGGTCGATTTTCCGACCCCCCCTTTGCCCAGGAAGAACAGGTTGGTGGCCTCTTTCATAATCAGCTCATTTTGAGAACGGAGAACAACTGTGAGATGGGTTGGTGCGCGGTATCGACTTTCTCCATCATCAGGATCAGCTCTTTTTCCATGAAAGGCATCAAGTCCAGCGAGATCTGCATGGGCGGGGAGGGCATGCCGATAAACGAGCCCAGCACCAGGACGCCGAAGATGTTTTCCAGCTCTTCGAGTTCACATTGGATGGCTTCGACTGCCTGGCCGCGAAACACGGCGCTCGAAGTTTGGGAAAACCGCACCATCGTGTTCCGAATGAGCGTCAAAATGTTGGCCATGTGAGCACCTCGAGGACCGCCGCGATGGCAGGAAAGTGTTCGGTTTACTTGGTCCTGAACAGTCGCCTTTCGTACTGAATTCGTTTTGCCGAAGGAAAAAAATAATACACCGCGTAAAGCGCCGTCATGACGATCGCGCTGAAATAGAAGTGGGGGAACCCTACGAGATAAGCCGGCGGAACTAAATAAGGGGTCGAAAGGGCAGCGAAGAGCAGTTTTCTCTCAAACCTGAACAGATCCGGCTCTGGGACGCTTTTTTTATTGCGCATGCGGTGCGCAAACAGTGAGCGCAGAAAAACGGGCAGGGCGACGGACAGCGCTACGGACGCAACGAACACGCTCGGTGCGATGAACGCCGGCAGGCCCCCGGAGCGTGGATGAGGGACCCAGCCGAGTTGTCTGGCGCCATAGGCGAGGACCAGGAGTACGATCGCCGGCGCCAGGAGCATCCAATAAATTTTTTTAAGCTCAGCAACCATGCAGCAAACACGATCGGCCCGGCATTTTATTGCAACTGCTGAACACCCGGCCAGTTGGAACCGGCCCGTCACGGCCAATGCCGTCTGGAGGGATGGGCGCCATGATCACAGGCAACGTATATCTCCTGCAGAACGGGCCTGGCGGGGGACCTGCTCCAACAAGCCAAGCCAATCCCCCGTCAGGGAAAATTGAAAACGCCGGTGCGAAGCCTGTCGATGCGCTCCCTCGCCTTTTTGCTCTCGGGTTTATCCAGCTGTCGCCGGCACCGGTTCGACGGGTGGTTTGCCCATCGAGGCGAAAAACTTGACGACGCCCTCGATCACGATCCAGATGGCGACGAAAAGTATGCAAATGTTGATGACCGAGAGCAACATGTTGTTGGCACCCAGAAAGTTAACCTGGTTTAGGATGACGGCCCAGATGGTCATCACGGCCATGAAGATGGCCGGCAGCCCGGCGATGATCCACTTCAACCCGCCGAGTCTCTGGAGGTAGAGCGTGATGATGATCAGGGCCAGGGCGGCCAGTGTCTGGTTGACGGCGCCGAAGAGCGGCCAGAGTTTCAGGGCGCCGTTGCCGCCGGGGCCGGCCGCGAAGGCCAGGAGCAGGGCGCTGCCGACCGCAATAAAGGTGGCGGGATAGCGGCCGGTCAGGAAGTTCAGCTTGAGGTCTCCGGCCAGCTCGGCAACCACGTAGCGTTGAATCCGGGTGGCGGTGTCCAGGGTAGTGGCGGCAAATGAAGCCACAAAAACGCCCATGATGGCCAGGGTGATGATTTTCGGGATGCCAAAAGAGCCCATCATGTTGGCGGCACCGTCAACGAAGGCGGTGATCATCGCACCCAGCCCCGAGGCGGAGGCCCAGGAGGCGTAGTGGGTCGTCCAGGCGGCCACCCCTGTCAGGGTTTGTCCGCCCTTGGGCGTGTAACCCATCCCGATGCCGGCTGCGACGGCGATGATCACCAGCGTGGCCAGCGCGCCCTCCATGAGCATGGAACCGTACCCGACAAACAAAGACTCGGTTTCATCCCGCACCTGTTTGGCCGAAGTGCCGGAGGAGACCAGAGAGTGAAACCCGGAGATGGCGCCGCAGGCAATGGTGATGAACAGGAACGGCCACATGGGCGGCGCTTTGGCGGGGGCCATCTGTACGGCGGGGGCGACGATCTCCAGCCGGCCGCCGAACGCCGACACCACGACCCCGACCACCAGCAGCGCCATGGCGATAATCAACTGGTGGGAGTTGATGAAATCACGCGGCTGCAGCAGGGTGCCCACCGGCAGGGTGGAGGCGAAAAAGGCATAGATCAGCAGGATGATCGTCCACACCCCGGTGGCCGGGATCCCGGCGATGGCCGGCATATTGAACTGCGTCCAAGGGCCGATGACCACAAAGAAGTACATCAAGGCCACGGCATAGATGGACAGAACCATGGGGTCCTTGCCCTTTTTGTAGATCTGATGGCCCAGCCAGATGGCGATGGGCACTTCGACCCATACCGCCAATACCGCCTGAGGGTAAATGTTGAAGACAATGGCGATGACCAGGCCGAAGACGGCGATCACGATCCAGAGTTCCAGAAAGACGATCAGGAAGAAAAAAAACTTGGTGCGGTTGTTGACGTACTTGGAGGTGTACTCGGAGATGGATTTTCCCTGGTTGCGCATCGAGATGATCAGCGCGCCGAAATCGTGCACGGCGCCCATGACCACACTGCCGATGAAAACCCACAACAGGGCGGGGACCCACCCCCAGATGATGGCAATCGCAGGCCCTACGATGGGGCCGGTGCCGGCAATCGAGGTGAAATGATGGCCGAAGATCACCTCCTTTTTAGTCGGAACGAAATCGATCCCGTCCTCGTACTCGCAGGCCGGCGTCTTGCACGCCCCAGAGAGCTTGAAGATCCGGCGGCCGATGTATTGGCCGTAAAGCTTGTACATGAGAATGAAGCCCACGAAAGACAAAACCATGATTGCCAGAGACCCCATAGTCTTTCCCTCCCTTCGTTAAAGTTGGTATCGCGGTTTTCGCAGCACGGGTGGGCATATAATAAAAAAGCCGAGTCGCCGCATGCAGTGGCGACCCGGCCATCCGGGGAGAAGCGGAGTATGCTTACCTGTACATCCGGAGGTTTTAGCCTTTCCGGACAAAGTCGGGCCGTCGTTCGTAGCGATTCAGGATCCGTAACGTTACGTCTCCCAGTTACTCGAATCTTGGCACGATAAGGATTCGAAAACATACAAACATACAAAAGTGTTGTCAAGCTGAAGGAAAAGGGCGCCACGGGAAAGGCGGGAAAAGCGGAGAAGGCCCAGAAGGAAAAAGCGGTTCAGGAAAAAACGGGAAAAGACAAAGGGAAGGCCGAAAAAGAAAAAATGAAGGCCGCGGCGGAGCCGTTGAAGAGCCAGTAACCAGAGATGCGGTTCGCCGTCAGGTTGAACCCGGCTCCCCCGCCTGCAGGGGGCAGGCCCGTTTCATCCGCTCCACCGCCTCGCGTTCCCCTAAAACGACCAGTCGGTCCTCAGGCATCAGACGCTTTTGCGCCCCGGGGGAGACGATGCGCTCCTGCCCGCGGCGAATGCCGACCACGGTGACGTTGAATTGCTGGCGGAATTTCAGATCCGCCAGCGTTTTCCCGAGAACGTCGGAATCGCAGGGGATGAGCACCTCGTCGACCACGAACTGCTCGGGGCTGCGGGGCGGTTCTGTATCCTGGAGCCGATCCAAGAGCGCCTCGGCATGCTTCAGCTCCGAGTGCGGTCCCATCACCACCAGCCGATCCCCGGGAAAGATCTTGAAGCCGGGATCGGGGTCGTAAAAGACATGACCGCCCCGGTTGACGGCGAGCAGTGAAGCGCCGGTCGAGCTCCTCAATGGGATCTCCTGAACCCGGTGGCCTGAAAACACCGAGTCTGTTTTCAAACGGATTTCCCGGAAGGCGATCGGCCAGTCGATATCCGACGTGAAGACCCCCATCGCATAGGTCAGCGCATCCGCCGCCTGTTCGGCGGCGTCGATGTAAGGCCGCAGCACGACATGCGCGCCGGCCGTCTCATAATTCTCGGACTCATCCAGGGACGAGGCCGCGAGGGCGATCTTCCCGCCGTAGTTCCGCTGTCTCAGAAGCTTCAACAACGCCAGGTTCAACTCCTTGTTCCGCACGGTGCTGACGACCCAGTGGGTTCTGGCCAGTGGCAGCTGCTCATGGATCTCCGGGTCGCCCATGTCCCCGTAAAGGACCGTCACGCCCCGGGACCGCCACGCCTTCAATGCCTGGGGGTTGAAGTCCACGGCCACGACGCTTTTTTTACGCGCAAGCAAATGCTCGGCCAGACCGCTGCCGTAATTTCCCAATCCGACAAGGACGACATCAACCATCGAGGCGCTCTGAAGCACGTCATGGCTGACCTCGCGGTAAGGCTTCTTTTTCTCGAAGACCTTGAGCGGCCCTGAAAACAACCGGTAGAGCGGCTCCGAATAGAGGATCATGTAAGTCGACACGAAAATGGTCACCACCCCGACCAGCGTGATCAAATCCATGGTCTCCGGGGTGATGTGGCCAAGGCTCATCCCCAGCGCGGCGACGATCAGCGAGAACTCGCTGATCTGGGCGACCGTGAGCCCGGCCATGAAACCGGTGCGGCGGCGGTAGCCCATGAGACCCATGATCACCAGCACGATGAGCGGGTTGCCGATCAGCACAAAAATGGACAGCAGGGCCGATTGCCAGATCTGCGACCCCACGGTGCTCCAATCCAGCCGGGCTCCGAGGTCGATGAAGAAAAACAGGAGCAGGAAATCGCGTAAGCCTGTCAACCGCGCCCCGATCGCATCGCGGTACTCGGTGGAGGCCAGCGACACCCCCGCCAGAAACGCCCCGACCTCCTTGTGGTCAATCCCACTAAAGCCAAAATGGCCGCGATATCCTGGACGATCAAAAATCCCACGGCAATGCGCCCGTGCAGGGAGTCGATCTCTTTTTTGTCCGAGAGCAGCTTGACGATGATGATGGTGCTCGAAAAGGTGAGGGCGACGGCGATGTAGGCGGAGCTGACCAGGGTCATCCCCATTGCCAGCGCGATCAGAAAGCCGATGAAGGACGTAAAGACGATCTGTCCTAAACCAGTGGCCAGCGCCACCGGGCCGGTGGTCCGAATCAGGTCTAAATCGAGGCGCAGCCCCACGATGAACAGCAGCAGGGCGATACCGATCTGTGCCAACAGTTCTATCTGTTCATGGCTCTCGATGATCCCCAGGCAGGCCGGGCCGGCCAGGATGCCGGTCGCCAGAAACATGATGATCAGCGGCTGCCGCAGTTTCTGGCCGAGGGCCCCGATGGCCGCCGCGAGGCCCAGTATGGCTGCGATCTCGTAAAAGGTGTTGCCGAAAATCATGTCCCGACCCTGGCCCCCAGCAGGCGCCCGTCCCGCTCTTGTTCGATCATGACCTCCGCCACGGAGTTTTTCAGCTCCTCGGGGCCCGCAAAGAGGACGGGCAGGTAGTTCGACGACACCCCCTTGAGCAGGCCGGTCTCCGGGTCGCGGCGGCCCTCGACGACCACCGGCAGGTGCTGCCCGACGAACGCCCGGTAGAAGCGGCTTCGCTTTTCCCGGCCTATCTGCCGCAGCCGGCGGCAGCCCTCCTTGATCACGTGCGCCGGCACGCGGTCGGGAAGGTCGAAGGCGGCGGTCCCGGCACGCGCGGAAAAAGGGAAGACATGCAGGTAGGAGAGCGGCAGCCGCTCGATCAGCCCGCAGGTGGCACCAAAGGCCGCTGGGGTTTCGCCGGGAAACCCGACGAGAAGATCGGTGCCGATGGCGGCATCCGGCAGGATGCGGCGGATCTCCTGCACGAGCTCGGCAAACATCTCGGCCGAGTAAGGCCGTCCCATCCGCCTGAGCGTGGGTGTATCCCCGCTTTGGAGCGGGATGTGAAAGTGGCGGCAAAAGCGCTCCGAGGAGGCGACCAAGGACAGGATCTCCCCGCTCAGCTCGAGGGGCTCGATGGAGCTCAGGCGCACACGGATGGCGCCGGGCAGGTCGCGGACGGCCTGAAGCAGCCCGAGCAGAGTGTTCGTCGATTCGAGGTCCCGCCCGTAGCAGCCCAAATGGATGCCGGTGAGCACCACTTCGTGTACCCCGGCTGAAGCCAGCGCCCGGATGCCGTCCAGGACGGCCCGGATGGGAAGGCTGCGGCTCGGACCGCGGGCGTATGGCACGATGCAGTAAGCGCAAAAGGCGTTGCAGCCGTCCTGGATTTTGAGGAACGGGCGCGTGCGGTTTGCGCTCGGTGCGGGGGGCGCCGCTTCAAGGCCCGCACCGTCGACGGCCGCGGGTGGTGACAGGCGATTGGGATTGCTGCACTTTCCGAGGCTCCCGCTGCAAACCCATTCAGCCAACCGCGCCTTTCCGTTCCGGCCGACGATATGGTCCAACCCTACGATCCCGGCGAGCGCATCCGGGTCGGTTTGAGCGTAGCAGCCGGTTGCCACCACGCAGGCCCCCGGGTTTTCGTGGATCGCCCGGCGCAGCGCCTGTCGCGACTGCATGGCGGCCCGCTGGGTCACGGCGCAGGTGTTGACCACGCACAGGTCGGCCGCATCCCGGCCGGAGGCCGGCTGCCAGCCGGGGCGTTTCAGCTGCTGCCCCAGGGCCTCGGACTCGGCCTGGTTCACTTTGCAGCCAAGGGTGATGATGCGATATCTCTGCATGGGTCCGCAATTTCAGGGCGTCGCGATAACCCCTGCGCCCAGCACCTCCTCGCCGTCGTAGAACACCGCCGACTGGCCGGGGGTGACGGCGGGCTGCGGCGCATCGAAGGCGACCACGGCGCTTTGGTCGCCCCGCGGTATCAGAGTCGAAGGGGCTTCACGGCTGCGGTAGCGCACCCGGGTCGAAACCCGCCGCGCAGCCTCGGGGGGTACGATGATCCAGTTGATGCCCACCACCCGGCAGGCGGATGCGAACACGTCTTCCCTGGCGCCGACCACCAGGCGGTTTTCCTCCCGGTCGAGGCGCACCACGTAATAGGGGCGAGCCGCCGGCCGGTTGATCCCGCGGCGCTGGCCGACCGTGAAGCGGTGTAGCCCCAGATGCCCGCCGATGACGTTCCCCTCGACGTCCACGATCTGCCCGGGGCGGGCCGGCAGACCGAGAAGCTCCGTGTAGTGCCCCCCGCGGATGAAACACATGTCCTGGCTCTCTACCGCGGCGGCAGGCGCCAGTTCGTGCCGAGCCGCCCAGGCATGGACATCCGCCTTGGTCAGGCCGCCCAGCGGGAAGAGCGCCCGCTGCAGTTGATACTGGTCGAGCCGTGCCAGGAAGTAGGACTGGTCTTTGCGAGAGTCCACGCCTTTGAGAAGCCGGCAGCGCCCGTGCGCGTCGTGTCGGAGGCGGGCGTAGTGGCCCGTTGCCAAAAAGCCGGCACCCGCCCGCTCGGCCCATTGAAGCAGAGCGCCGAACTTGATGCGGGGGTTGCAGACCATGCACGGGTTGGGCGTCTCCCCGGCCAGATAGGTCCGGGCCACGTAGTCCACCACCTCGCGCCGGAAGTCGCGCTGCAGATCGACGACATGCAGCGCGATCCCCAGCCGGCCGGCCATGTCGTGCAGCGCACCCGGTGAAGCTTGCGAGTCCGGCCCGGGGCGACCGGAGCTCTTTTCGA
Organism: Desulfobacterales bacterium; assembly: GCA_046496215.1. Lineage (GTDB taxonomy): Bacteria > Desulfobacterota > Desulfobacteria > Desulfobacterales > SpSt-501 > SpSt-501. The sequence continues at coordinate 5,910 of JAWOHH010000068.1, read as the reverse complement.
AACCCGTCAAAAAGTGGACGGCAAAGACTTCAAGGCCCTGCTGCTTCAGCAGGTGGGCGGCGACCAGGGAGTCGATACCGCCGCTGACGGCAACGGCCACCGGGGAGTTCATTCAAAGAAGGTTTGACCGAGCGGCCGGACCTCCATGGCCCGGGGCGGGCAGGCTGGGACGCACAGTTCGCAGACGCTGCACTTTTTCTGGTCGAAAACCACTTCCATCTCGGGTCGCTTGACGTAGAGCGCCCCGGTCGGGCACACCGCCGTGCAGGCGCCGCAGTGGGTGCACCTGGACTGAATGCGCTTGACCTCCTGGGAGGCGTTCTGGACCTTGATGCCGTGGTTTTTCAGAAACTTGACGCCGTCGCGGAAATTTTTCTTGCTGCCGGAGAGCTCCATCACCATCACGCCTTCCTTGCGCGGCAGGATGGCGGCGTTGAGGATGTTGAACTCCAGGTCGTATTCCCTTGTCAGGCGGCAGACGACCGGTTTCTGGGCCACATCGGGGGAGAAACGCAGGATCAGTATCTTGGAGTACACGTCGGGCCTCGTTGATAACGCTTTGAATTTTCGCTTCAAACTAACTGCATTTCATCCGCCTGTCAACACGCAGCACGCCCTGGAGCGGTTGCGCCGAAACATCCCCCGGGTCCATTTAGGCGATTGAGTTCACAAGGTTTTCCGTCTATAATGATCTCAGACGATCGACCGCAGTGCCATAGGTGCGCGGCGTTATCCTTCGCCCCGGCGCGAAAGCGGCCTGCAGGATCCGAGAGCATGAACCGTTTCGCCTACCGAACGACAGGCCTGGCGATCAAGGCGTTGTCCAGTCTGTCCAAAGCCCGCACCCGACTGCACGGGGAGAACGCCATCCCCGCGGGGTCGGTCATCTTCGTGGTCAATCACTTCACCCGCCTCGAAACCGTTCTGATGCCTTACCTCGTCAACCGCGCGACCGGTCAGCCGGTGTGGTCGCTGGCCGACGCCGAGTTTTTCCGTGGAGCCCTGGCCCACTTTCTGGATTCGGTGGGGACCGTGTCGACCCGCAGCCCGGACCGCGACCGGTTGATCGTGAAGACCCTGCTCGCCGGCGAAGCGCACTGGATCATCTATCCCGAGGGCGGGATGGTCAAGAACATGAAGATCATGGACAAGGGGCGCTTCATGATCTCATGGGCCGGCGGCAAACGGCCGCCGCACACGGGCGCCGCATCCCTGGCGTTGCGCACCGAATTCTACCGCGAGCGGCTGCGGCAGTTGGTGCACACCGCACCGGAAGAAGCCGAGCGCCTCCGAAAGATGTTTCAGCTCGATTCCGTCGAGACGGTCCTGGGGCGAAGCACCCACATCGTGCCGGTGAACATCACCTACTACCCGGTCCGGGCGCGGGAGAACCTCCTGAGCGAAATCGCCCGGCGGCTGGTGGACAACCTCCCGGAGCGGCACCTGGAGGAGTTGATGACCGAAGGGTCGATGTTTCTCTCCGGCGTCGACATCGACATCCGCTTCGGAGAACCGATCCCGGTGCTCCCATCTCTGAAAAATGCCGCCGTGGCGCGCGATATCGCCCGGCCCGAGCCGCTGGGGTTCGACGATGTGCTGCCGTCGCGCAACCGGATGCGCCGCGAGGCGCTAAGGTTGATGCGGCGCTACATGGCCGACATCTACGGCATGACCACGGTCAACCACGACCACCTCTTCGCCTCGATCCTGCGCGCAATGCCCCGGACCCGGCTCCGGGCGGACGACCTGTGCCGCAGGGTGTTCCTGGCCTCCTGCGAGCTTCGCGGCCTGCCCGGTTTGCATCTGCACACCGGGCTGGCGGCGGACCAGACCCACCTGCTGACGGACGACCGCTACGGCATCACGCGGGATTTCATCGATATCGCCTTGGAAAAGGGCAATCTGCTGCGAACGCAGGACGGCCTGGCCAAGGACCGCAAGAAATTCTCCACTCCGGGCAGTTTCCACCGCGCCCGGATCGACAACCCCATCGACGTGATGGCCAACGCCGTCGAACCGTTAAAGGGCCTGCAACGCTGCGTGCGGCGGATTGCCTGGATGCCCGCCTTCTGGGTGCGGCGCCGGCTGCGGGTGCAACTGGAACGTGAAGCGCTGGCGGAATTCTCTCAGGACTACCAGGCGCATTTCATCGAAGGCGAATCCAAGCCCAAGACCGTGGGCATGCCGTATCTCGTCAAGGGGCGGTCGCGTCGGATCGGGGTCGTGCTTTGCCACGGTTACATGGCCGCGCCGCTGGAGATGAAGGGGCTGGCCGAACACCTCGGACGGCTTGGCTACTGGGTTTTTGTGCCGCGGCTGAGGGGCCACGGCACCTCACCGGTGGATCTCTCCGGCCGCACCCACGAGGACTGGGTCCGCTCGGTCGACCGCGGGTACGCAGTCATCGGCAGCCTCTGCGACCGTGTGGTGGCGGGCGGCTTTTCCACCGGGGCGGGGCTGGCGCTGCACCTGGCGGCGCGGGTGGGAGGCCTGGCAGGGGTTTTTGCCGTATCCACCCCCATGCGGCTGCGCGATTTCAAGGCCCGTTTCGCCTCGGCGGTCGACCTGTGGAACAAAATCATGGATAAAACCAGCCGGCCCGGTTCCAAGATGGAGTTCGTGGAAAACCGCCCCGAGAACCCCCACATCAACTATTTCAGGAACCCGGTCTCCGGGGTGCGCGAAATCGAACGGCTGATGGACGACCTCGAGCCCCGGTTGGAGAAGGTCGCCGTCCCGGCGCTGATCCTCCAAGCCAATGAAGACCCGGTTGTGGACTCGCGCGGCTCGCGCAAAATTTTCGACCGGCTCGGATCACAGGACAAGCAGTACCTGCTTTTCAACTTCAACCGCCATGGCATCCTGCTCGGCGAGGATTGCAGCCGGGTCTATCGAGCGATCAGCGATTTTCTCGACCGCCTCTGAAGGCTGCCCCCCTCTGCTCGCCTTCAAAAAATTCTTTAGATAAACAACTGTAATCAAATTAAAAACGATCATTTTCGCTTGTCGGAATTTTGACAATTACTTCGATCTATAATAAAATCAACATAGATAGACAACTGCCGCGGCACATCACGCCGGTGGCATGGCGCGCAGGAGGCTTCGACCGACTTGGATAGAGAATCGAAGGATCTGGTCTGCTCGGGACCGCAGCCCGGACCGAAGCGTACCGAGGCCGGCATGGCGGCATGGGGGGTGGGGGCCGCCGCCGCCCTGATCGCGTTGCTGTCTGCCTGCTCCTGGTATGCACCCTATACTGTGGCGGCTGTGAGCGAGTCCCAAACGGCCCGCTGCCAGTATCTGGGAACGGCGGCGGCGATCGCCGACATGGGGGCCCCGCAGGTCAATCCCAGATTCCGCTGCGACGCTGAGCACCGCGTCCTGCGGCAGGCCGAGATGATGGCCGCCACCCATGTGGTCTGGCTGGGGAATTACCCGTTTGCGGCAGCGGCGGCGGCGTATCGTTGCCCGGACCGATGAGACGTTCGCCCGGAATCGCGGCGCGGGCGAGGGAGATCAACTCGATATGGGATTGGAAACCGTCAACGGCATGAACAAGCGCAAGATGTACAACACTACCTTGGATGCGGACCTGATCCGCCAGATCAAGATTCTGGCCGCCCAGCTCGAGAAGCGCCAGAACGACCTGCTGGAGGAGGCCATCAAGGACCTGCTGAGGAAGTATCAGTCCAACGATAACTGAGCGCTCCCCACCCGGCTGCGCCGGGAATGTCTCCGGCATCAGAAATCACCCTATGACCAAGACGAACTCCGAAAAGCGAGCGAATGCCCGTCTGCGGCACGAGACGGAAATTGCGATTGAAAAGGACGCGGGCGCAGGCGAGCACCCCGCGCGCATGATCAATTACAGCAACCGGGGCGCCTGCATCGAGTCGGACCTCTATCTGGCGCCCGGCACGCGCGTCACTCTCAGGATTCAGAACTCGCCCTTCACCGGGCCGATCGATATCCCCGAAATCTACCGCGCCGAGATTAAATGGCGGAAATTTATCGATGACTCCGTCTTCGACTTCGGCTACGGGCTCATGATCCAGGAGAGGGTTCCCCTGCCGGAGAGGCCGGGCACGCCGGCCGTCGAGTCGCGCCGGCACGCGCGCAAGCCCTGCTCCGTGCCCACCCTGATCCAGGGATGGGAGCAGCCCATCCGCGGGGTTATTGAAAACGTGGGTCCGGGCGGCGTGTTCATCCGATGTCAAGGATCGCCGGCCGTGGGCCAGCGGGTATCGCTGGCGATCCCCATCCGAAAGACCCGCCGGCTCGTCGTTCGCACCGGGGAGATAGTTCGCTCGCAGTCCGACGGGATCGGCATCCGTCTGGACCCAACGAAGCCGGCGACGCCTGAAAAACCCTGAGCGCCGTTCGACTCCGCATTTCGGCCTTCGCCGCACCTTCGCACCGTGTTTGAGTTCGTGCGGGATACCCTCAACGCCGTTGTTCGGGCACGGCCAGGCTCAGGTAGCAACCGCTTTCCTCGAATACCAGCCTCTGGTCGGTCAACCGCGCCAGAAACTCTTCGATTCGGTCGACCGGGGCCTCCGGAAAGCGCTCGGTAATGAGTTTGAGCGGCCGGTGCGTTTCGCAGAAGAGGTAGATTTTTCGGGAAACGCCCTCCAGGCGATGGGTGGCGACCTCCCCCCCGAGCCGACGCTCGCGGATGATCATAAAATCCCCGCCGTCTCGATATCCCAGGATCGGATCGCGAAAAGGCCCCTGGTGCAGGCGCTCGTAGCGCTTGGACCAGGCGCGCAGGGCCGCACGCGCCGGCCGCCACAGACGGCGCTGGCGGCCGGCGCCACCGCGGCCGGATTGGACCACGAACGGGAAGCCGCGGGCCACGGAGGCCGGAAACAGCTGCCGCCAATGAGGGTGCGGGGCCACCGACCGGAGGTCGTAATCACCCGGCCGCCGCCAGACCGGGCTGCCGAGACCCAACCAGAATTCGACCCACGTCGGCGGGTAAAACGGGAGGGCGAACTCCAGGGTGTGCAACGTCTCGCGGACATCCTCCTCGTCGCTCCCCGGGAAGTGGGCGATGAGGTTGGCGAGGTTGGTGACCCCGAGCCGCTCGCAGTGCTTCATGATCTCCAGATTTTGGATGGCGCGGGTGCCCTTGCGCATCTTGCGCAGCAGGCGGGTGCTCAATGCCTCGATGCCGATCTGGACCCGGCGCAGGCCGGCAGCATGCATTTTTTCGAGCTGCTGCCGGGAGGTGGTTGCGCGGATTTCGCCAAACAGATTCAAATCCTTGCCCAGGCCTGCCAATTCGCGGAAGGTCTGCGCAGAGGTTTCCCGGGGAAGCACGTTGTCCATCAGCGCCACGCTGAGGGTCTTGTAGTTGCGGGTCAGCGCATCGATCTCTGCCACGGCCCGGGGCACGGACTTCGAGCGGTACCCCCGCCACTGTTGGTTGAGATTGCAGAACGCGCAGCCACCTACGCCCCGGACGCCCTGCCACCAGCAGCCGCGGGAGAGCTCCACCGGCAGGGTCGGGAAGAAGCGTTTCGCAGGGTCGAATGCGGACAGCGTTTCAGCGTACTCATCGTAATCCGGATGCGGCAGATGGTCGAGGTTTTCCAGCTGGTAAAAGAGCCGGTCGCCGGGGTCCGCCGGCGCCTTGAACCGGGTCGGTCAAGGCTACCAATGGCGATACGCACCTGGGCGGCGATGATTGGGATCAGGCGCTGGTGAATTATGACGCGGATGAGTTCAAGCGCGAGCAGGGGATTGATCTGCGTACTGACCGGCAGGCTTTGCAGCGTTTGCGCGAAGCCGCCGAAAAGGCCAAGATTGAGTTATCCAGCGTGATGGAAACGGAGATCAACCTGCCGTATATCACAGCGGATGCTTCTGGCCCCAAGCATTTGCAGTTGAAGCTCAGCCGGGCAAAGT
>JAWOHH010000041.1:0-35896 GCA_046496215.1 Desulfobacterales bacterium | reverse complement strand
CTCCGCGAGAGAATGAGCCCCACCGACATCGTGATGTGGTCGATCGGCGGCGTTCTGCTGGTGCTGATCGTGTGGGGGTCGGCCTCCACGATCGTAAAGGGGACTTACAGCGCCCGCCACTGGGTGGACTTCGTAATCTTCGGGTTGGCCCAGGGCAGCGTCTACGCCCTCATCGCCATGGGCTACACCATGGTCTACGGCGTGCTGCGCATGATCAACTTCGCTCACAGCGAGGTTTTCATGAGCGGCCCCTACACCGCCTATTTTTTTGCAGCCTATTTCCACCGCAGCGGCCTGCTCGATTCCCACCCGGTGATCAGCCTGGTGCTCGTCTTCATCGTGTCGATGGCAACCTCCACCCTAATCGCGGTGCTACTGGAGCGCATCGCCTACCGCCCGCTGCGCGGCGCCCCGCGCCTGGTGCCGCTGATCACGGCCATCGGGGCCTCCTTTTTTCTGCAGTACGTGTTCCGCGGACTCTACGGCTCAGGGTTCCAAGCCTATCCGGTGGTCACCGCCCTCGAAGGCCATTTCGCCCTCGGGCCGATCCGCGTGCTCAAGTTCCAGGCGCTGGTCATCGTGGCGGCCGGGCTGCTGATGGTGGCCCTATACCAGTTCACGCAGCGCACCCGCCTCGGCAAAGCCCTGCGCTCGGTCTCTGAAGACAAGGAGGCCTCCGCCCTGATGGGTATCGATGTCGACCGGATGATTTCCATGACCTTCATGATCGGGGGCGCCGCCGCCGGTGCAGCCGGCGTGCTCTACGCCATCATGTTCAAGCAGGTTCACTTCTTCATGGGGTTCATTCCGGGGATCAAGGCCTTCACGGCCGCGGTCCTGGGGGGGATCGGCAACATCCCGGGGGCGATGCTCGGGGGGATTTTTTTAGGACTGGTGGAGTCGGTCGGCCCCAGCCTTTTCCTGGACGGGCTGGGAATCGTCGCCCCCTACCAACTCAAGGACGCCATCGCCTTCACGATGCTGGTCCTGGTGCTGATTTTCAGGCCCAGCGGCATATTAGGCGAGCGGCTGGCGGTCAAGAAGGCCTGATCAACTTAGGACGGGAGTGAGATGACTTCAACTCCGACTCAAAGGTTCGCCGGAATTCGATTGGGTGGTATCGGCGGGGTTTGCCTGGTGCTGCTCTCGCTAATCGGCATGGTGTACGCGTTCAACCAGCGCGAGATCGTCAGCGGCGTCATTTCTATGGGCCAGACGCTCTTGGTCTTCACCTCGGCGTTCATCGCCTACCTGGCCGTCAAAAGCGTTCCGTCGCGAACCGCAGGACCGGTCCTGTCCGCCGGGGTAACGGCCGGCATCGTCATGGCCGCCATTCTCGCCCTGCTCATCCTGCTGGGGAAAACGGTCAACATGCGCCAGGTGTTCATCAACGCCTCCCCGGCTCTATTCGACCTACTCCTGTTCCACCAGGAAAATCTGTGGGCCGGAATCGGCCTGATGCTCCTGTCGGGCGCCCTCATCGGTTTGCTGGCCGGGCTGCTCTTTCTCATGCCGGGCTTATGGCGGCGCTCCTTGATCACGGGGCTTTGCAGCCTGGCCGTCGTCGGCATGCTCCAGGACCTGATCGCCCCCATCATCGGCGCGTGGGGGCCGCTCTCCGTGCTGGGTGACTGGCTCTTCTCCGGCAATGGGCTCTCTGTTGGCGGAGCAGTGGGGCTGTTTTTCGTCGCTGCCGCCGCCACTGCCATCTGGTCGGCCAACCGCCCGACGGTAAGCCGCAGCATTCAGCGCATGCAACCCGGACCCAAGCGCAACTTGAAGCTGGGAGCGGTCGTGGTCGCCGCTGGGGTGCTCCTTATTCTGCCGCATGCTCTGGGGCTCTTTCTGAGCGAAGTGCTGACAATTGTCGGCCTTTACGTGTTGCTCGGCCTAGGCCTGAACATCGTGGTCGGCTTCGCCGGTCTGCTCGACTTAGGCTACGTGGCCTTCTTTGCCATCGGCTCTTACGCAGTGGCGATACTGACCTCGCCGGAGATCGGCTTTTTCAGCCTGACCTTCTGGCAGGCCCTGCCCTTCGCCGTCCTGTTAGGCATCATCGCCGGTGTGATGCTGGGCATCCCGGTATTGAAGATGCGCGGCGATTACCTGGCCATCGCCACCCTCGGGTTCGGCGAAATCATTCGCATCCTGGTACTCTCCGATGCCCTGCGCCCCTGGCTGGGCGGCGCCCAGGGGATTGGCAAGATCTCCAAAGCCCAGATCGGCGAGTTCGAATTCGCATCCCCCCAGGAGGTCTATTACCTGCTGCTGGCAGGCTGCATCCTGGTCGGCTTCATCTCCTGGCGACTGCGCGACTCGCGGCTGGGGCGGGCCTGGATGGCGATGCGCGAGGACGAGGACGTGGCCCAGGCCATGGGCATCAACCTCGTGGCCACGAAGCTCCTCGCCTTTGCCACCGGGGCCGGGTTTTCGGCACTCAGCGGCGCCATCTTCGCCTCGAAAATCGGGTCGGTCTACCCCCACAGCTTCAACGTGATGATCTCCATCAACATCCTGTGCGTGATCATCGTCGGCGGCATGGGCAGCATGCCCGGCGTGGTGGTCGGGGCCATTGCCCTGGTCGGGCTGCCGGAGCTGCTGCGGGAGTTCGCCGAGTACCGCCTGCTTGTTTACGGCGCCGCCCTGGTCGCCATGATGCTTCTGCGGCCGGAGGGGCTATGGCCCGAAGCCACCCACCAGCGCGAACTTCACGACTCGGCGGAACCGACGGTTACCCCCGCAGCGGGTGCGGCAACTGCCCGCCCGGGATAGAAGGAGCAGGCCATGGCGGTCATCACCATTCAGAACATCACCAAGCAGTTCGGCGGCCTGGTCGCCATCGAGAACCTGGATCTCACGGTCAAGGAAAGGAGCATCCACAGCGTCATCGGCCCGAACGGCGCCGGCAAGACGACCCTGTTCAACTGTATCACCGGGTTCTACCGGCCCGAAGTCGGGCAGATTTTCCTTGAGGATTATCCCCTGGTGGGGTTGAACCCGGACCAGATCGTGCGCCACGGAATCGCCCGCACCTATCAGAATATCCGGTTGTTCCCGAATCTAACCGCTTTGGAGAACATCCTGGTCGGGCAGCACAGCCATCTGCATGCCAACTTCATCGGCATCGTCTTTGGCTCCCGCGCCACCCGCCGGGAAGAGAAACAGGCGAACGAAGAGGCGTTGAACCTGCTGCGTTTCGTCAACCTGACGGGCAAAGGCGACTTTCTGGCCAAGAACCTGCCTTACGGCGATCAGCGGCGGCTTGAAATTGCACGCGCCCTCGCCTCCCGGCCCAAGTTGTTGCTGTTGGACGAACCCGCGGCCGGCATGAACCCGAAGGAATCCCAGGATTTAATGGATTTCATCCGCCACCTGCGCGATGAGCTCAAGATCACCATCCTGCTGATCGAGCACCAGATGCGTGTGGTAATGGGCATCTCCGAGCAGGTGACCGTGCTCGACTACGGCAAGAAGATCGCCGAGGGCCTGCCTTCCGAGGTCCAGTGCAACCCCCAGGTGATCGAGGCCTACCTCGGCAAGGGGGGTGCGGCCAAACCCTGCGCCGCCTGAAGAAGGATATGCCAGGCGCGGCATGCCGCAGCACGGCGGCTGACACACCGCGCGGAAGAAAGGAACCATGCCATGCCCATGCTGGAAGTCGAGGGCATCAACACCTATTACGGCAACATCCACGCGCTCAAGGAGGTCTCCCTGCATGTCGAGCAGGGCGAGGTCGTCACCATTATCGGGGCCAACGGCGCCGGCAAGAGCACCATGCTCAAGACCGCCAGCGGCCTGCTGAAACCCCGCACGGGCTCGATCCGCCTGGCCGGCGAGGACCTCACCCGCCTGGCAGCCCATGAAATCGTGACGAAAGGCGTGATCCAAGTGCCGGAAGGCCGGCGCGTGTTCGGCCGGCTCACGGTGATGGAAAACCTGGAGATGGGCGCCTTCACCAGCTTGGACAAGAAAAAAAACGCGGACAACCTGGAGCGGGTCTTCAGTTTGTTTCCGCGCCTCAAGGAGCGCAGCAAGCAGGTCTCCGGCACCCTTTCGGGCGGCGAGCAGCAGATGCTCGCCATGGGCCGGGCCCTGATGGCCAACCCCCGGGTGCTGCTGCTCGACGAGCCCTCAATGGGCCTGGCACCGGTCCTGGTCGACGGCATCTTCGACACCATTCGCCGGCTGCACGCCGCCGGCACCACCATCCTCCTGGTCGAACAGAACGCCCGCATGGCCCTGCAGGTCGCCGGCCGGGGCTATGTTCTGCAGTCCGGCGCCATCATCTTCAGCGACTCGGCCGCGAATCTGGCCGACAACGAGATGGTGCGCAAGGCCTATCTCGGCGAACACTAAAACCCGGTTCAAAATGGACCTCGGACTCTTCCTGCGCGGGCTGGTGATCGGGTTCTCGATTGCGGCCCCGGTCGGGCCCATCGGCATCCTGTGCATCCGCCGCACCCTGGCCGATGGGCGGACGGCCGGCCTGCTCTCGGGGCTGGGGGCGGCCACGGCCGATGCGCTCTACGGCTGCGTGGCCGGCTTCGGGCTGACCGTCATTTCGAGTTTCCTGGTTGACCAGCGCGCCTGGATCCAGCTGATCGGCGGGTTGTTTCTGCTGCTGCTTGGAGTCCGAATCCTGAAATCGAGGCCGGCGGAGAACCCCGCCTCCGCCCCCGGCAGCGGACTTGCGGCGAGCTACGCCTCCACCTTCTTCCTGACGCTCACCAACCCGATGACGATTCTGGCGTTCGCCGGTATTTTCGCTGCCCTCGGGGTTGTGAACACCGGCGGCGACTTCTCCGCCGCCGCGCTGCTGGTGCTGGGGGTGTTCCTCGGGTCGGCCGCCTGGTGGCTGATCCTGAGCGGCGGGGTCGGCCTCGTGCGGGAGAAGCTCAACCCGGCGGTCCTGCGCTGGGCCAACCGGGTCTCAGGCCTTATTTTGGTATTTTTCGGCCTCTTCGCCGTCTGGCAGGCTGTGTTCTGAAAAGGCAAAGGACCGAGGAGAGACGCTGATAGGCGCAGGGTACAGGGTTAGGGGTTCAGAAAAAACAGCAAGAAACCAATCGTTGCGAATATGAAGCCCTGAACCCGGAGACCTGGGGCGGATCTGGCTCTCCCGGCAGGAACGGGCCATGATTCAATCGGATGACCCCATCGTGGAGGAGGCTGTCGCGCTTGCCGGGAAGTGGCAAGAGCGGGCCAATGCCCGCATGAGCCGGGTGGAAGCTCGCCGCAGCCGGCAGCTCGCGCGGTTGGTGGCGGACCCGAAGGGCAAGGCCGTCTTGACCGCCCTGATCGACCAGGGCTTCCGCAGCAAGGCCCCCGGCCGCACCGCCGACCGGGTCCACCACGTCTTCTCCACCCGCGGGGTGCCGCAGTTCTTCTCGCTCCAGGACCAGTTTCTCGTGCGTCTCTTCATGCGCATCGGCCGTTTCCTGCCGCGGATCACGGTGCCGCGGATCACGGCCAAGATGCGCGCCGACAGCCGCCATGTGATCATCCCCGGCGAACCGGCACCGCTCGGCGCCTACCTCGACCAGCGGCGCAGCGAGGGCGTTCGGGTCAATGTCAACCACTTAGGGGAGGAGGTCCTCGGCGACGAGGAGGCCCTGGCCCACATGGCCACCTATCTCGCCGATCTGCGCAACCCACGGGTCGAGAGCATCGCCGTCAAGATTTCGACCCTCTGCGCCCAGATCCACCCTCTGCCGTTCGAGCAGTCCGTCGATCGGATCAGCGCCAGACTCGCGACGCTTTACCGCGAGGCCGCCGCCCAGGTTTTTCTGGAACCGGGCGGCACCCGCATCCCCAAATCCGTCACGCTCGACATGGAGGCCTACCGCGACCTCGGCCTCACGGCCACCGCTTTCATGCGCACGCTCGACCGGCCGGAATTCCGCCACCTGTTCGCCGGGATGGCGCTGCAGGCCTACCTGCCGGACGCGCTGGCCGTGCTCCGGGAGATCACGGCCTGGGCCCAGCGGCGGGTGGACGCCGGGGGCAGCCCCGTCAAGATCCGCATCGTCAAGGGGGCCAACCTTGAGATGGAACAGCTCGAATCCGCGCTCCAGGGCTGGCCGCAGGCCCCTTACGACAGTAAACTCGACGTGGACGCCAACTGGAAGCGCATGGTGGCTTTTGCGCTGGAACCCGATTCCGCCCGGGCCCTGCGCCTGGGGGCCGCCTCCCACAACCTCTTCGACCTGGCCTACGCCCTGCTGCTGGCGCGGCGCAACCGGGTGGAGGAGGCTCTCACCTTCGAAATGATCGAGGGCATGGCCAACCATCTGCGGCGGGCGGTGCTCGAAACCGGGCAAGATTTTCTAGCCTATGCGCCGGTGGCCGAAGACCGCCATTTTCTCTCTGCCGTCGCCTACCTCATCCGGCGGCTGGATGAGAACACCGGGCCCCGCAATTTCCTGCGCCATCTGAACAGCCTGAAAACTGGGACTCCGGCCTGGGAGATGCTGGTCGAACAGTTCAGGGCCTCGGTGCGGCGCATGGCGACGCTCGGCGCCAGCCGGCCGCGCCGGACCCAGGACCGGCGCAACGAACAGTTTACCGGGCAGCAGGGGTGCTTCCACACAGGCGAGTTCCGCAACGAACCGAACACCGACTGGTCGCTGCCCGCCAACCGCGCCTGGGCGGAAGAGATCCGCCGGCGCTGGATGAGAAGCCCGCAAGAGGCCCCCATCGACGTCCCGGCAGTGGTCGGCGGCCGGGAGCTGTTTGCCGGCCGCAGGAGCCTCACCGCCCTCGACCCGAATCAACTGCCGCTCGAGGTGGCGGTCGCGCGCTGCGCGCTGGCCGGCGCCGAGGATGTGCAGGCCGCCGCCGCCACGGCCCGGAAAGACCCCGACGGGTGGCGAGATTTGGGTTTCCATCACCGCCACCGGATTCTCTCCGCCGCCGCCAACGAGATCCGCAAGGCCCGCGGCGACCTGATCGGCGCGGCCGCCGCCATTACGGGCAAGGTCTTCACCGAAGCCGACCCGGAGATCTCCGAGGCCGTCGACTTCGCCGAGTTCTACCCGCTTGCCGTCCGCACCTATGCGCAGATGGAAAACCTCAACTGCCGGGGCCGGGGCGTCGGGGTGGTGATCGCGCCTTGGAACTTCCCCGTCGCCATCCCCTGCGGCGGAATCGCAGCGGCACTGGCCACCGGCAACACCGTGATCTTCAAACCCTCCTCGGATGCGGTCCTGGTCGGCTGGCTACTCTGCCGGTGCTTTTGGCAGGCCGGGGTGTCGTTCAACACCCTCCAATTTCTGCCCTGCGAGGGCGGGACGGCCGGCTCCCGGCTGACGGGCCACCCCGATGTGGACTTCGTCATCCTGACCGGCGGCACCGAGACCGCGCTGCGGATCTTGAAGGACCGCCCCGATCTTTTGCTAGCCGCTGAGACCGGCGGCAAGAACGCCACCATCGTATCGGCGCTCGCCGACCGCGAGCAGGCCATCGGCAACGTCGTGGGGTCGGCTTTCGGCAACTCCGGGCAGAAGTGCTCCGCCTCCTCGCTGCTGATCCTCGAGCGGGAGGTCTACGAGGACGGGAAGTTCAGGCGCCAGCTGACGGATGCCGCCGCCACGTTCACGGCCGGTTCGGCCTGGGACTTCACCAGCCAGACCGGGCCGCTGATCCGCCCGCCGCGCTCCCCCCTGCGAGAGGCGTTGGCCGGCCTCGATCCCGGAGAGTCCTGGGCGCTCGAACCGCGGCCGCTGGCCGGCAACCCGCGCCTGTGGTCGCCGGGGATCAAGTGGGGGGTCCGGCCCGACAGCGCGGCCCACCTGACCGAATTTTTCGGGCCGGTGCTGGGCGTGATGTGTGCCGACACCCTGGAACAGGCGATCGATTGGGTGCACCGCACCGGCTACGGCCTCACCGCGGGGCTCGAAAGCCTGGATGAGCGCGAACAGAACTTCTGGGCAGAGCGGATCCGGGCCGGGAACCTATACATCAACCGCGGCACCACCGGGGCGATTGTCCGGCGCCAGCCGTTCGGCGGCATGGGCAAATCCTCCGTGGGCGGGGGGCTGAAGGCGGGCGGCCCGCACTACGTCGTCCAATTTCTCAGGGTCGAAGAGACCGGGCCTCCGCCAACGAAACCGATCGCCGCCCCCCACCCCCTGCTGCGCCTGGCCCAGCGCTGGCAGCTCAAGCTGGCGTGGGGGGAGTTCGGCCAGGATGCGACCGATCTGCGCAAAACGGTCTCCGCCATTCTGAGCTACCTCACCCACGTCGAAGGGGAGTTCTCCCGTGCAGCCGATTACGTCCATTTGCGCGGCCAGGACAACTTCCTGCGCCACCGGCCGCTGGGGACGATCCTGGTGCGTCTGCACCCGGAAGACACGCTGTTCGAGACCCTGGCCCGGGTTGCGGCGGTCCGGGCCACGGGAAACCGCCTGCGCGTCAGCCTCCCGCCCGGCACGGACACGCCGGCGGCCCGGTTTCTCCAAGGCCGGGAGGGCCGGCGGCTGGCCGGGCGCGCCCCAGTGCTCCAGGAGACCGACGCGGAGGTGATCGCCCTGATCCCGGCCATCGATCGCATCCGCTATGCCGCGCCCCAACGCGTGCCGGCCGCCCTCCATGCCGCCGCGGCCGAAACCGGTTTTTTCATCGCGCGCAGCCCCGTCCTGATGGAGGGCCGTTTGGAGCTTCTGCACTACTATCGCCAGCAGAGCCTCAGCATCAACTATCACCGCCACGGAAACCTGGGGTTTCGCGCTGCCGACTTCCCCGACGGCTGGTAATTTTGTATAAAGTCATCGCCATCGGTTAATTTTTGCGAGTTCATCAGAGATTGGGCTTTTTACGAAGTCGTCAAGGTTGACCAAGGCTGATCGAGCCTGTATGAATGACGCGGGGCGAGCTTCAAACCCCAAGGGAGGGCATATCGGTGAGCGGTGTGCGCGGCAACGAGGATTCCGACCCCGGGATGCGGCAGGTCGGCGTGTATGTCAAGAAAGACCCGCACGCGGCGGCCAGGGCGGATGAATTCGAGGCCTGGCTGCGGTCGCGCGGGGTCAAGGTCGCGCGCCGGCAGAGCCCGGCGCCGGCCCCGCGGGGGTTCGAGCGCCGCCACGCCGCAGCGCCCCGCAACCTCTCCTGCGTCTTCGTGCTGGGAGGCGACGGCACCTTCCTGAGCGCCGTGCGCTGGATCGGGGACCGGGACGTCCCGGTGCTGGGAGTCAAGTTCGGGGAGGTTGGCTTCCTGGCCGAGATCGCGGCCGAAAACCTCTTCCAGGCGGCCGAAAAGGTGCTGGCGCGGAAATTCACGCTGACGCAGCGCATGCGCCTGGAGGTGCGCGTAACCCGCGGAAGGGAGCTCGTCGCACGCGAAACGGTGTTGAACGACATCGTGATCAACAAGGGCGCCCTGGCCCGCCTCGCCAACATCGACACCCACATCGACGGCCACTTCCTGACCACCTTCCGGGCGGACGGCCTGATCGTCTCCACTCCGACCGGGTCAACGGCCTACTCGCTTGCAGCCGGCGGGCCCGTCGTCCACCCCGACGTTCCCGGCATCATCATCACCCCCATCTGCCCGTTCACCCTCACCATCCGCCCGCTGGTCGTCCCCGACGGGGTTGAAATCACCATCCGCCTCGAGAAGGGTTCATCGGACATCCTCCTGACCTTCGACGGCCAAAAGGGGCTCGACCTTACCGACCGCGACGTGATCACGGTGCGCCGGAGCGCACACCCCGTGAACCTGATCAACGTGCCCGGCCGGCCCTACTTCGACGTGCTCAAGTCCAAGCTGCGCTGGAGCGGCGGCCGCGTTTAGAATCGGAACTCCGACTTTCATTTCATCGGTTGTGGCAAGCAACCCAGCAGCCGGGGTTCAGCTCGCGCAATTCGGGTAGTTGTTCGGAGCAGATCCCGCGCTTCTCGTGGCAGCGCGGGTGGAAGCTGCACCCTGCAGGCGGGTTGATCGGGCTCGGCACGTCGCCCGAGAGAAGGATGCGGTTCTTCTTGGCGTTGGGATCCGGCAGCGGAGCGGCGGAAAGCAGCGCCTGCGTATAAGGGTGCAGCGGGCGGCGGTAGAGCTCCCGCTTGGGCGCCAGCTCCACCAGGCGGCCGAGGTACATGACGGCCACCCGGTCGGCGACGTACTCCACCAGGCTCAAGTCGTGGGAGATGAAGAGGTAGGTCAACTGGAATTCCGCCTGCAGTTTTTGCAGGAGGTTGATGACCTGGGCCTGGATCGAGACGTCCAGGGCCGAAACCGGTTCATCGGCCAGGAGCAGCCTCGGGTTGAGGGCCAGGGCCCGCGCAATGACAATGCGCTGGCGCTGGCCGCCGGAGAACTCGTGGGGGTAGCGACGAGCGTGCTCGGGCAGGAGGCCGACCACCGCAAGCAGCCAGGCGACCCGATCCTGCCGCTCTTGATAAGACCCGACACCGTGGATGTCGAGCGGCTCGCCGATCAGTTCCCCGATCCGGCGGCGCGGGTTGAGGGACGAGTAGGGGTCCTGATAGACAATCTGGGCTTCGCGCCGGAACTGCCGCAGACGGGGCCGATCAAAGCCGGACACGTCTTCTCCGTTGAAAAAAACCCGCCCGGCGGTGGGCTCTTCCAGGCGCAGCAACACCCGGCCCAAGGTGGATTTGCCGCAGCCGCTCTCCCCCACCAGGCCAAAGACCTCGCCGGCGGCAACGCTGAAAGAAACATCCTGCACCGCCCGCACCAGCCCTTTGCGGCGTGAAAACCCCGCCGCCTTCAGCCCATAGTGCTTGACCACGTTCTCGGCGACCAGGATCGGCTGCGCCATGGATCTACCCCAGCGGCTTCCAGCAGCGGGCGCGGTGGCCCACGGCCATCTGCTGCCACGGCGGCTCCTCGCGGCAGGCCTCGAGCCGCTGAAAACAGCGGTCCTGAAAGGCACAGCCCGGCGGCAGGTTCGCGAGGCTCGGCACCGCGCCCGGGATGGGCTTGAGAACCCCGGCGCGGCCGCCGACCCGCGGCAGTGAGTTGAAAAGCCCGACCGTGTATGGGTGGGCCGGCCGGTTGAAAAGCGCATCGACCCCGGCGCTCTCGACGGCTTTGCCGGCATACATCACCGTCACCTTGCGGCAGATCTCGGCCACCACCCCCAGGTCGTGCGTGATCAGGAGCACCGACATGCCGAACTCCTGCTTCAGGCGGGCGATCAGGTCCAGGATCTGGGCCTGGATGGTGACATCCAGGGCGGTGGTCGGCTCGTCGGCGATCATGAGCGCAGGCCGGCAGGCGAGCGCCATGGCGATCATCGCCCGCTGGCGCATGCCGCCTGAAAACTGGTGCGGGTAGTCGTCGAGGCGGGCCTCGGGCTCGGGCATGCCCACCAGGCCGAGCGTGCGGGCCGCCTCGGCCCGGGCCTCGGCGCGGTTCATGCAGCGATGCCGACGCAGGACCTCCTCGATCTGGTAGCCGATGGTGTAGACCGGGTTGAGCGAGGTCATGGGCTCCTGAAAGATCATGGAGATGCGGTTGCCGCGGATCCGACGGATCTCCGCCTCTCCCACCTTCGCCAGGTCCTTGCCGTCGAACAGGATCCGGCCCGCGGCGATGCGGCCAGCCGGCTTGGGCAGCAACCGCAGGACCGAAAGCGCCGTGACGCTCTTGCCGCAGCCGCTCTCCCCCACGAGCCCAAAGGTCTCCCCGGCATCGATCTCGAGGTCGAGTCCGTCCACGGCCTTCACCAGCCCGCCCCGCGTATGGAACTGGGTCTTGAGCCCGATGATCTGGAGCACCGGGCCGCTCATACCCGCCGCCCTCACAGCGACCTCAGCGAGGGGTCCAGCACGTCACGCAGCCCGTCCCCGAAGAGGTTGAACCCAAGCACCAACACCAGGATGGCCGCACCGGGAAAGGCCGCCACGTGCGGAGCGATCTGGATGTACTGCCGCCCCTCGCTCAGCATCGCGCCCCACTCCGGCTGGGGCGGCTGGGCGCCAAGCCCCAAAAACCCCAGGGCCGCCGCCTGCAGGACGGCGGTGCCCATGCCGAGCGTCGCGTAAACGATGATTGGCGGCAGGGCATTGGGCAGAATGTGCCGCCCCAGGATGCGCGCGTGCCCGCCCCCCAGGTGGGAGATGGCCTGGACGAAGAGTTGCTCCTTGAGGGATAGCACGCTCGCGCGCACAATGCGGGCGTAGTGCGGGATGTAGACGATCCCCACCGCCACCATCGTGTTGGGCAGGCTCGGGCCGAGGATGGCCGTGATGAAGATGGCAAGCAGAATCGCCGGAAAAGCCAGAAGCATGTCCATCAGCCGCATGATGAGACTGTCGACCCGGCCGCCGAAGTAGCCGGCCAGCAGCCCCAGGAGTGTTCCCGGCACAAGCGAGATCGAGACCGAGATCAACCCGATCAAGATCGAGATACGTGCGCCGTAGATCACGCGGCTGAAGATGTCCCGTCCCAGGCTGTCGGTGCCGAAGAGGTGCTCTTCGCTCGGGCGTTTCAACCGATCCAGGGGGGCGGGCGTGAGGGGGTCGTGGGGGGCGAGCGTCGGACCGATAACGGCCACCAGTAGCACCAGGGCGATCAGGCCCATGCCGAACGCGGCGCTGCGGCTGCGCCACAGGTCCTGAAAGGTCTCCCACTTACGCATGGACGCGGATCCTCGGGTCAAGCACCGCATAGACCAGGTCGACGATCAGGTTGATGAAGGCCATCAGGCCGGCGAAGACGAGGATGCAGCCTTGGACGGCGGCATAGTCCCGCGCCATGAGCGAGTCCACGACGTAGCGGCCCAGGCCGGGCCAGGAGAAAATGGTCTCCGTCAACACGGCCCCGCCCAGCAGCAGCCCGAGGTTCAGCCCCAACACGGTCACAACCGGCAGGAAGGCGTTGCGCAGGGCGTGGCGCAGGATGACCACCGTCTCGCCCATGCCCTTGGCGCGCGCCGTGCGCACGTAGTCCTTGTTGAGCACCTCGAGCATGGCGGAGCGCGTGATGCGCGCGACGATCGCCATCGGGATGG
Organism: Desulfobacterales bacterium; assembly: GCA_046496215.1. Lineage (GTDB taxonomy): Bacteria > Desulfobacterota > Desulfobacteria > Desulfobacterales > SpSt-501 > SpSt-501. The sequence goes on along the minus strand of JAWOHH010000041.1, from coordinate 22,919 downwards.
TCGCAAGCGTAAACGCCGGCAGCACCAAGTGGTGGAGCGCATCGCCAAAACTCTCGATCTCCCCCGCCAGCAGGGTGTCCACCAGCATCAGGCCGGTGATTACCTCCGGCTCGCTGCCCATGCCGATCCGGCCCATCATGGGCATGACCGGGAACAGGACGGCTAAAAGGTACATCAACATGAGGCCCAGCCAGAAAATCGGCATGGATACTCCGATCAGGGCCAGGAACATCGAGCCGTAGTCGAAAAGGGAATACTGCCGCACCGAGGAGATCACGCCCGCCGCAATGCCCACCAGGGAGGCAATCAGCATGGCCGCCACCGCCAACTCCAGGGTCGCCACCAGCCGCACGCCGATCTCCGCGGCCACCGGCGCCCCGTTGCGCAGGGAGTTGCCCAGGTCGCCCTGGAGGATGTTCGCGAGGTAGATGCCGTACTGGATGGGATAGGACCGATCAAGGCCCATCTGGGTCCGCAGCCGCGTCAACTCCTCCTGCGTGGCGAATTCGCCCAGCAGCAGCCGGGCCGGGTCGCCCGGGATCATGCGCAGCATGAGAAACACCAAGAGCGAGACCCCGAGCATGATCAGGGCCAGGTGGAAAAGACGTTTGCTGATGTAGCCGAGGGGCATGGGGGGAAGCAGATTTTAAAGTTGTGAGTTCCGAGTCAGAAGTTGAATGCCATATCCAAAGAGCTGAATTGGCGTTTTATAAACTTTGGGGGCGGCCGGCAGGCCGCCCCCGCAGACAAATGACGGCTTTCCTGAAAGCCGTCATTTGTCTTTACGGACCATCTGGAACGAGTTCAGCCCGTTCGGCCGCAGGGGCACGTCGTGCAGCTTCTTGCTGTAGCAGCGTACGATCTTGGTGTGCACCAGCGGAGCCCAGGGCGCCTCCGCGTTGAAGATCTCCTGCGCCTTCAGGTAGAGTTTGGTGCGTTCGGCCTTGTTGAAGGTCTTCTGGCCTTTCAGGCAAAGCTCCGTGAACTCGGCGTTCTTCCAAATAGCCACATTGGCGGCCCCGGGGGTTTTGGCCGAGTCGGCCGAGAGCAGCCCGTAGAGGAAGTTGTCCGGGTCGGCGTTGCCGCCGAGCCAGCCGAGCATGCACATGTCGTGCTCGGCGTTGGAGGTCTTGCTGAGATAGGCGCCCCACTCGTGGCGCACGATCTTGGCTTTAACGCCCACCGCCGCGAAATAGGCCTGGATCAACTCGGCCGTTTTGACCGGGTCGGGCATATAGGCGCGGGAGACCGGCATGGCCCAAAGCTCGATCTCGGTGTTGAAGTCGAATTTGGCCTCGGCCAATATCTTCTTGGCCTTGTCCGGGTTGTAGTCGTAAGGCTTGAGGGAGTCGTTGTAGGACCAGATGGAGGGCGGGAACGGGTTCTTGGCCGGAAGGGCCAGCCCCGCAAAGATGGTTTTGATCAGAGTCTCCCGGTCGATGGCGTGGCTCAGCGCCTGGCGCACCTTCGGGTCCTTCAGCCGCGGCTTTTCGGTGTTGAAGGCAAGATACCCCACGTTGACGCTCGGCCGCTCGATGACCGCCAGCTTCGGGTTCTTCTTGACCAAGGCGATGGAGTCCGGGTCGAGGTCGTCGGCGATGTCGACCGTGCCGGACTGCAGCGCCATCAGACGCGCCGAGGGTTCCGGGATGGACTTGAGGATGATCCGGCTCACCTTGGCCTTCTCGCCCCAGTACTCGTTGTTGCGCTCGAGCACGATTTGGTCGTCCTTGGTCCAGCTCTTGAACTTGAATGGGCCGGTGCCGACCGGGTGCATGCCGATCTTCTCCTTGTAGTCGGCCATGGCCTTGGGGGAGACGATCGGGCAGAGCCAGAGCGCCAGGTTGTTCAGGAGCGGCGCATACGGTTTCTCGGTGACCAGGGCGATCGTGTACTCGTCGACGACTTTGATGTCCTTCACCGGCCCGAGCGACATGCTGACGTATTTCCACTGGCCGTAGCTGCTGAACGGGTGCTCCTTGAAAATGACCCGAGCAAACGAATCGTAGACCGCCTGGGCATTGAAGGGGTGGCCGTCGTGGAACTTGACCCCCTTGCGCAGCTTGAAGGTCCAGGTGAGCCCGTCCTCGGACACCTTCCAGGACTCGGCCAGTTGGGGTTCGACATCCATGGAGTCTTTGCCGAAGATGACCAGGTTCTCGAGCACCTGGATTCCGGCCTTGATGGACTCCCCATCGGTGGCTTGGGCCAAGTCGAGCGACACCGAGTCGCCGCCGCGGCCCCAGATGAGGGTCCCGCCGGTTGCCGCCTTTTCAGCAGACCAGCCGAGCACGGGCAACAGAAACAGAGCAAGAGTCAATCCGAAAATGAGTTTGCGCATACCCCCTCCTTGTTTAATTTGATGGTTACCGGTTGACGACTTTGTAAAAAACCCAATCTCTGCGTTGCGCGTCATCCCGCGGTCGCTGCGGCGTACTGGAAGTACGCCTCGCGACACGGAATTCGCGCGCCTTGACCTTGGGCTTTTTACAAAGTCGTCTGGATCAAGGACTTTTTATGAACCCATCACCGGTTGAGATGTCGTCAAAAAACGACCCTGCGCGCTGACCGCGACTAGTAGCCCAAATCCCCGGGCGCTGCAACGCTAATCCGAATGCACGGCGCTTGCGCCCGTTTATTAACGGTCTCGAAATTGAACTGACACGTTCTGTAAAATCTCCCCTGCCCCTCTTTGCCAAAGAGGGTGGATCGAGGTATTTTCGGAGAGCGTCTTGATACTTACGAGACCATTAATAGCTCTTCTCGGCCCCCCCTTGGCCGACCGCTTTGCCAGGACAGGTTCAGCCCGCCTCCTCGCAACGGCTTTCGCATCAAGCGTCCCGAAGGCTGCCGGCACAGGAAATCGATCAGCGCCTTGGCAACCAGGAGGTGCCCGCGGGCGCAAAGGTCCAAGAGCCTGCCGGAGACCACTTCGTCGGGCACCTCGGTGATGATTTCAGAGAGTGTGGCAGGAAAGCGCTGCACGGCGAAATTGAGGCCGGCAATGCGCTTTTCCGGAGGCAGCGCCACCAGGGTCTTGGCGGCACCTGGGGGAAATGTGTCCGGCTCGGGGCCGCGGGCGTAGCGGCGGTAGCGGCATCCCAGTTCCCGGTTGAGGGCGGTAATTGCGGCATCGGCCCGCAAAGCCTTCGCCATCACCCGCACCAGGCGGTGCGCCGGGCGGAAGCCCGGGTGGCCGGCCTGATCCAGGAACGGGACCACGGCATAAATGAAGGAGCGCGGGATCCAGTATTGGCGGAAGCGGACGGGGGCGTACCCGGAGAAGGGCTGCTCCCACTCGTGGCTGGGGACCCCGTGGGCATCCAGAACGATCAGCGGCAGCCAGCGCCGCCAGAGACGGGGCTTGACCCGGGCTTCCGGAAAGCGCGGGGCCGGGTCGAAATAGTCTGCATACCACTCCACCCCCAGGGCATTGTAGCGGGCGGCATGGAGCTTGTGGCCTCGAGCGCCCGGCAGCAGGGCCTCGAGCGTCGCCACCCCATCGGCATTTTCGATCGGAACCACGGCCACGTTCACCCGCCGGAGCACCCGGCGGCCCCAGCCGGTTGTCGCGAGCTCCCAAACCAGGCGGAGCGCCGCGTTCGTGCTCGAGATTTCATTCGCGTGATGACGGGCGTTCATGAGCAGGGTCGGTTTGAGCAGGCGCAGCCGCGCGACGGACGCAATGCCGCTGCCGGCATGCGCCACCTCCACCGCCCAAATGGGGCGCCCCCGCCAGGATGTCCCGGCGGGCCAGCGGCGCACAGGCTCCAACTCCCCCAATCGGCGGACCCAGCCGCCCACTTCGGAGGACTTCAGCAATCGGTCCATGGGCGGCGCCGAGACAGCTTTTTTTCGGCCGGCAACTCCCGTCGGTGGGTGCGGTATGGGCAGCCGCAGCACAAAGGTATCTCCGTCCGGGTCGCACCGCAGATCGTGGCCGCGGGCACGGGCATCCTCAAGAACTTCCCTGATAGAGGCGCCCCGAAACGGCAGCCCACGTGAATCGATGCCGACCAGCAGCCGCCCGTCCGCCCATGAGAGCGAGGAAACCCGGGGGCGGCACGTGATCGGACCCGGAGTCTCGCTCGCCACCGCCGCCAGGGGATGTGCCCGGAACCGCGCGGACGGACGGCCGCGGGCGGCAACCGCCGACACTTTAGGGAAAATGCGGCCGAACGAAATCGAAGCGGGCAACCCGTGCTCCTGCGAAAAGGCCTTGAAAAAGTCGAGCAGCACAAAATAGATGTCTTCGTGCAGGGCCTCCATCGGAGCCACGCGCTCCTCGCCTAAACCGAGGCGCATGTCGGTCTCGTCGATCGCCACATCGAAGCGGGCTTCCTCCCAGAAGGCCGGGGATTGCGTCTCCCGCCCGGACTGCAGCCGCTCGAGCATGGCGGCCTCCATCGCCGGCAACCAGACCGTCTGAAAATGCCGCCAGAAAATCTCGCGATCGGTGGGGATCTCCCGGTCGAGGATGACCTTTCCGCCGACTGCCAGCCGGATGCCGCCGCAGGTCGGGTGAACCACCCCCATGGCCGGTCGCCCCGAAAGGTAGGGAAACCTCGTAAAGCGCGGAGTGAACGCGGACTCAAAAATGATCCGGCGGTGCCGGCTCCAGGCCCGCACCCGGTAGGCATCGGAGAGGTTGTCGCGTTTCACCAAACGGACAGTTTCAGCCTCAACGCCCAGAGCGGCGGCCAGAAGGTCCGGCCCGGGGAAGATCTCCTGAAGCCAGCGGCTCTTCATCTCGAGCGCGCCGTTCCCCGGAGCGAAGGGCCGGTAGGCCACCTCCAGCCGGGCCGGCGGTGCAATTCGTTTGATTTGCGGCAGGACCACCTCGAGCAGCCACGAAAGGCCGGGTTTGTAGGCATTGAGAACGGCGAGCCGGGGCCGGTAGCCTTTGGCACGCAGAATCGCCCGGGCTTCCGAAGCCAGGGCCCGGCGCTGCGCTTTGGGCTTGCTGACCAGAACGATCCCTTCCACCCTTCCCTCCCCCCGGGGAAGCCGGCGCAGGCACGTTACGATTCGACGGGTTTCCGACACCCAGCCGTGGCGAAACCGCAGGCCGGATTCGGCCGGTCCGCCGGCACACCGCGGCCGGCGGCCGCGCGCCGTCCCGACCCCGCGGCAAATGCACTCGACAGCTGCGGCGACCGCCGCCTGAATCCGTTCGGCCGGTGCGCCCGAAGACCCGTCGGGGAAACCAATTTTGATCCAGCGCCGCAGCAGGCCGGCCGCGGCCGCCGGGGTCCCTTCCACCTGAAAAACAACCCCGGATCCGGAACCATCCGTGCGCACGACGCGGGGTGCGATGCTCGCGTTGCCCGACAGGCGCAGAGTGACGCCACCCGCCGGAGACGGCCCGACGCCGGCCACCGGGAGCTCTACCTCAGATGCCTCCAGAGCGGTGCGGGCGACGACCTCGGCCAGGCCCAGGCCGAGCCGAGGGGCAACTCGTTCCGCCGCAAGGTCCACCCACAGACGCAAGGGTTTCGACATCGAAGCGTCCTTCGCCGGGTGATAGAACATGCGACCCATGTCCAGCAGGCTGCAATCCGCCAGCTCCGCACTCTGCCGCAGGATCGATGCACCCGGCGGCGCAAGGCGCAGCTCGCCCAGGCACTCCCCCTGCCGATTCAGCACCCGAATCCGGCCCGGCCGGCGAAGGTCGGATTGCATGAACGCCCAACCGGGAAACGGCGATGTGCCCTGAGGGGCCGCAACCGCCAGGGTGTTGAGCAGCGCCGCGATCGCTGCCGGCGAATGCCCGCGCAGTGCTATACGATCCGCCGCAAGCCGGGCCATCTCAACCGCCGATGGGTGCCTTTTCGATGGTCTGTAAACTAATAGGCACGGGCCCGCCGCTGGGGCTGCCGCCAGGGGGCCGGCGATCGGCCGAACCAGGCCCACCACCTCGGCCGCCAGCCGGGCGCAGAGGTTCAGGATCCCGGCCCAAACGCCCCGGTCATCGAGCCGGGGGTGAACTCCGATGAAAAAGGCAAGCCGGTCCGGGTAGCCGTCGCCATCGGTGTCGACAAAAATCCGAGCGGAGGGAAACAGGTTGAAAAGACCCAGGTTTTTAGTCGCAAGAGGCATTGAGGCGGAGTTCTGCAATCTACGGGCCTGTTGAGCGTCGAAACAGCGGCAATATCTTACCGGCTGCGTGTAGCAGAGGCAGACCGGCATGGCAAGACAATACTCCCCTCTTCCCGTGTTGGCGTTGACTCTTCTGCGACAATGCTTTAAGGTACCGAATAAAATATTCCAGCCGATTACCGAGGAAACCCCGATTGGCACACTGATCAACCCCTAAAGAAAGCAGGAGGAGAGGCCATGAAAAAATTCTACCGCATCGTAAGACCGTTAAGCATCGTTCTGGCCGCGTGGGTCTTTTTGATTTCGGGCCCTTTTCAGGCCGGCGCCGCCCTGGTGGGAACGGAATCCATCATTGATGCCGCTCAGGTGCAAAATGCGCGGGAGGTGGTCCGCTGCTTAATGGCGCGGGAAGATATCCAGTCCGCACTCGTTCGCCAGGGGATCGACCCGGCGGAAGCCCAGGCCCGAGCCGAGGGGCTTTCGGATGCGGAAGCCGTCCGCCTGGCCAATGTCATGGAGAGTCTCCCGGCCGGCGGCAGCGCGATTGGGATCGTCGTTTTTAGCCTCTTGCTCGTATTCATCATTCTGCTGATCACCGACATTCTCGGTTACACGGACATCTTCCCGTTCACCAAGAGGACCCGCTGATCAGCGTCTGCACGACTCGAGCATGCGTAAGGAGACAAAATGGCGACCATCATGCCCGAAGGCGAAAGCATCCGCAAAGCCGTCAAGTGGATCGACGAAACACGGCAGTCGGAACCGGCCAAGAAAATCGCAAGCCTGATTCACGAGGCCTGCATCAAGTTCGACCTATCGCCGATCGAGGCGGAGTTTCTCCAGAATTTTTTCAAGAAATAGGGATCGACACCGCTTTCGGCACGACGCCGATCGCGAGGCGATCGTCCCGGCAGAAACCCTTCCGGAAAGCGCCGTCGGCGCCGATCAGGTGCAGCGCATGCACGAGTTGGTCACCCTCACCCAGGATCTCATCCGCTACAAATCCGTGCACTCCCGGCCGGATGAGATCCTGAGCTGCGCATCCTTCATCGAAGCCTATCTCACGCGCCACGGCGTCGGCTACCGGCGCATCGAGCAGAACGGGGTCCCGACCATCCTGGTGCTGCGCCCGGACGGCACCGCACCGGTGCTGCTCATGTCCCACATCGACGTGGTGGACGCCCCCGACGAACTCTTCGAGCCGCGCGTCGAAAACGGCAAGCTCTTCGGCCGCGGCAGCATCGACGACAAATACGCAGCGGCCCTATCCGTGGTCCTTGTGCGAGAGCACCTCGAGCGGCTGAGGGCGGCCGGCAAGAGCCAAGCCGACCTGCCGTTCGGGCTCCTCATTTCCGGCGACGAGGAGATCGGGGGCAAGAACGGCGCCCGGACCGCCCTATCGCAGCTCAAAACGGATTTCGCCATCGCCCTGGACGGGGGGAACCTCAAGAAAATCGTCGTCAAGGAGAAAGGTATCCTGAGGCTGAAGCTCGTGGCCCACGGCAAAAACGCCCACGGGGCCAGGCCATGGCTGGGGGAGAACGCGATCGAAAATCTCATCGCCGACTTCTTCAAGCTGAAAGCGCATTTCGAGGTCACCGCGCCGAACCACTGGCACCGCACCCTCAATTTCAGCCGCATCCAGGCCGGCAAGGCTGCCAACCAGGTGCCGGACTACGCCGAGGCCCTGTTCGACATCCGCTACACCGAAAACGACGACATGGACGCCGTGGTGGCCGCCATCCGTTCCAGCATCCGGGGTCAGCTCGAAATCGTCGAACGCGAGCCCCTGTTTCAGGGGGGAGACACCCCGCACCTCGCGCGGCTGATAGCCATCGCGGGCAGCCCTGAAGTCGGCTGCGAGCACGGGGCCAGCGATGCGCGCTTTCTCTCCGAGTTCGGCATCCCGGGAATCGTCTGGGGCCCCGACGGCGACAACAGCGCCCACTCGCCCCAGGAGCACGTGAACATCGACACTCTGCTGGCACTGCACACCATTCTGGACGAGTTTTTAACCGGCGGGCTTTGACAACCCGCACAGGTATAAGTAATTAGGGGCTCATCTGTTTGCAACGGCTCCGTGGCAAAATGCCGCACCCACCGCAAGGGCGGCTCTCCCGCAACCAACCGGCGGAAAGGTCATCCCCAAACCCAACCCCATAAGACGAAGGAGGAGACATGCTGAAGAAGATTCTATTGGTTCTGACCGTATTGGCTTTTGCAAGCGCCGGGGCGGCCCTGGCGGCCCCCAAGCCCGGGGGAACCCTGATCTTCGGCCGGGGCGGGGACAGCGTCGGTCTCGATCCGGCCTACGAAACGGACGGCAACTCGTTCATGATCTGCGACAACGTCCTCGAGGCCCTGGTGGAATACAAGGACGAGTCCACAGCGCTCGAACCGCTGCTGGCGGAGTCCTGGACCATCTCACCGGACGGCCTGACCTACACCTTCAACCTGCGCAAAGGCGTGAAGTTCCACGACGGCACCCCCTTCAACGCGGATGCGGTCGTCTTCTCGCTGGGGCGGCAGATGAAGGAGCGCAAGGTCAAGTTCGCCGGAAAGGGCTGGGAGATCCCGCCCCAGGAGCGGCCGCCGGAGTACTGGGTTTCAATGGAGATGGACAAGACGGTCGACTCCATCGAGGCGACCAGCGAGCACACCGTGGTCTTCAAGCTGAAGCGGGTGGAAGCACCCTTTCTGGCCAACCTGGGCATGGACTTTGCGGACATCATCAGCCCCGACGCATTCTTGAAGAACCCCAAGGAGTTCGTGCGCAACCCGGTCGGCACCGGCCCCTTCAAGTTCGTGCAGTGGGTCAAGGACGACCGGATCGTTCTGGAAAAAAACAAGGACTACTGGAACAAAAAGGGCGGGCCGTACCTTGACAAGGTTGTGTTCCGCGCCATCCCCGAAAACTCGGTGCGATTTCTCGAACTCAAAACCGGCAACATCCACATCTGCCAATTCCCGAACGCCGCCGACATCCCGCTGGCCCAGAAGGACCCCAAAATGAAGCTGGTCTCCCAGCCGGGCATGAACATCGGCTACCTCAGCTTCAACCACACCAAGGAGCCCTGGAAGAGCAACGTCAAACTGCGCAAGGCCATCGCCCACGCCATCAACCGCAAGGCCATTGTGGACAATATCTACCAGGGGCAGGGCCAGCTGGCCAAGAACCACATCCCGCCCATCATGTGGGGCTACAACGACGAGGTCCCGCAGATCGAGTTCAGCGTCGACAAGGCCAAGGGGCTATTGGCCGAGGCCGGTTTCCCCGAGGGCAAGGGGCTGGATGAAATCACCCTGTGGTGCATGCCGGTGGCCCGGCCCTACAACCCGGAGGGGTTGAAAGTGGGCGTGGCCATGGTGGCGGACCTTGCCAAGATCGGCATCCGCGCCCGGATCGTCAGCTACGAGTGGGGCACCTACCTGAAGCGGCAGCGCGAGCAACCGCCGGACATGGACCTCTTCCAGCTCGGCTGGACCGGTGACAACGGCGACCCCGACAACTTCCTGGCGGTGCTCTACGACGGGCTGGCCTCCCCGGCCGTGCGCACCCAGTGGCACAACGCCGAGTACCACAGCTTGATGGAGCAGGGCCGGCAGACCTTCGACCAGTCCAAGCGCGCCGAGATCTACAAGAAGGCCCAGCAGCTCATGTACGACGAGATGCCGGTGATCCCGGTGGCGCACAGCACCCAGACCTGGCCGATGCTCAAAAACGTGATGGACTTCAAGCTCCACCCCACGGCCTCGATCCGACTGAAGAACGTGTGGCTGGAAAAATAAAAAAGGGAGAGTCTGCCGGGTGAACTGAGACACGAGCCCGGAGTAACTCCAAACAGCAGTGAAAAGGGAGAGGTTCCCAGCCTCTCCCTTTTTTGTTTTTATTTTATTTGCAGGCCCAAGGCTGTTTTGCTATAGGAACCGGATCCACGTCATAAACGGGGACCGATGGCATCCTATATCCTCCGCAGAGTTCTCATCCTCATCCCGACGCTCCTGGGAGTGTCGATCATCGTTTTTTTCATGCTGCACCTGACCCCCGGCGACCCGGCCGAGCTGCTATTAGGCGAGCGCGCCTCGGACGAGGCCCTGCATAACCTTAGAGAGCACTTGGGGCTCAACAAACCGCTCTACGTCCAGTACGGCTTGTTCCTCAAACGGCTGATCACCTTGGACTTGGGGGAAACCATCTGGACCCGCCAGAAAGTCTGGATCGAGATCCGGCAGCGCTTTCCGGCCACCATCGAGCTGTCCGTCGCCGCGCTGCTCATCAGCTGCACGCTGGGCATGATCTTCGGCATCATCTCCGCCACCAAGCAATACTCCGTTTTTGACTACCTGAGCATGCTAGGGGCCCTGGCGGGCGTCAGCATGCCCATATTCTGGCTGGGGCTGGTGTTCATGCTCATTTTCTCCGTTTGGCTGGGGTGGCTGCCCATCTCCGGCCGGCTGAGCATCGGGGTCAACCTGGAGGTGATCACCAATTTCTACCTGCTGGATTCCGTCCTGACCCGCAACTGGGAGGCGCTGCGCAACGCGGCCTGGCATTTGATCATGCCGGCCTTCACGCTCTCCACCATCCCCACCGCCATCGTGGCCCGTATGACCCGATCCTCGATGCTGGAGGTGCTGCGCCAGGACTACATCAAAACGGCCAAGGCCAAGGGGCTGTCCCAGTTCAAGGTGATCTTCAAGCACGCCCTGCGGAACGCCCTGATCCCGGTGGTCACCACCATCGGCCTGCAGTTCGGGGTGCTTCTGGGCGGCGCCATCCTGACCGAGACCATCTTCGCCTGGCCCGGGGTGGGCAAGTGGATGTACGACGCCGTCATGCAGCGCGACTACATGGTGATCCAGAATGGAACCCTCTTCATCGCCGGGCTGTTCGTGGTCATCAACCTGGCGGTGGATGTGCTGTATGCGGTGATCAACCCGAGAATAAGTGTAAAATAAAGGATGAGTGTTTGGTTTTTGGTGTTTGGAAAAGAATAAACCGGAGAGCAGGTGCTTCCTTTCCAGCATCGAGCACCAGGCACTTTCAAGTTAGTTAGTCTTTTTACTGTGGGAGCGGCATCTTGCCGCGATCGAATCGCGGCTGGAAGCCGCTCCCACAAAATCTGAACTTACTCGCTGACGAAACGCCGCCGCAGGTGGCGTACAACACGAAACACGAAACTCCATGAGCCCAAAGCACCCCGAAGACCGCCACCCGATGCTCGACCAGCTCGCGCAGCTGTGGCGCAACAAGACCGCCGTGGCCGGTTTGATCGTGATCACGCTCTTCACGCTGAGCGGGATTTGCGCCCCGCTGATCAGCCCCCATGACCCGATCGAGACGGCGCTCTACGACCAGCTCAAACCGCCGGCCTGGAGTGAGGGCGGCTCCACGAAGAACCTCCTCGGCACCGACGATCTGGGCCGGGACATTCTCTCGCGCATCATCTACGGCGCACGCGTGTCGCTCCTGGTGGCGGTGGTGAGCGTGGGGCTGGCCTTCTGCTTCGGGACCCTCATCGGCAGCGTTTCGGGCTATTACAAGGGCCGGCTCGACAACATCGTCATGCGCGGCATCGACATCATTCTCTCCTTCCCCTACATCCTGCTGGCCATCGTGGTGGTGGCCTACCTGGGGCCGAGCCTGCAGAACGCCATGCTCGCCATCGCCATCACCTACGTGCCGCGCTTTGCTCGCATCGTGCGCGCGAGCGTGCTCGAGGAGAGCGAAAAGGACTATGTCATGGCCGCCCGCGCCATCGGGGCGCGGGGACTGAGGATCATCTTCATCACCATCCTGCCCAACTGCATGGGCCCCCTGATCGTGCAGACGACGCTGAGCTTCGCCTCGGCCATCCTGGATGCCGCGGCGCTGAGCTTTTTGGGCCTGGGCGCCCAGCCGCCGACTCCCGAGTGGGGGGCCGACATCGCCCGCAGCCGCGCCCTGATCCTGCGCGCCTCCTGGGTGATGACCTTCCCGGGGCTGGCCATTTTAGGCGCGGTGCTGGGCTTCAACCTCCTGGGAGACGGGCTGCGGGATGCGCTCGACCCGCGGCTGAGGGACTGACGCGATGGCCCCGGCCCCGCTGCTCGAGATCAAAAACCTGCGGACTTACTTTTCGGTGCGCGGGTACACCGCCAAGGCGGTCGACGATGTGAGCCTTTCCATTCTGCCCGGCCGGACCCTGGGCCTGGTGGGCGAGTCCGGCTGCGGCAAGAGCGTCACCGCCCACTCCATCATGCGCCTGATCCCCTCGCCTCCGGGGCGTATCGCGGGGGGCGAGATCCTCTTCGAGGGCCGCGATCTGGTCAAGGCCTCCGAGGCCCAGATGCGGCGCATCCGCGGCAACCGCATCTCCATGATCTTTCAGGAGCCCATGACCTCCCTCAACCCGACCTACCCCGTGGGGGACCAGGTGGGCGAGGTCATCCGCCTGCACGAGAAGCTGTCGCGTTCAGCGGCGCGCGAACGGTCGATCGCGATGTTCAAGCTGGTCGGCATCTCGGCGCCCGAGAAGCGCATCGACGAGTACCCGCACCAGATGAGCGGCGGCATGCGCCAGCGCGTGATGATCGCCATGGCGCTCGCCTGCTCCCCGCAGCTGATGATCGCCGATGAGCCCACGACGGCGCTCGACGTCACGATCCAGGCCCAGATCCTGGACCTCATGAACAAGCTCAAGGAGGAGACCGGGGCAGCCATCCTCTTCATCACCCACGACCTCGGGGTGATCGCCGAGATGTCCCAGCACGTCGCCGTCATGTACGCCGGGCGCATGATGGAGTATGCCGATGCGCGGACCCTCTACCGCAGCCCCCAAAACCCCTATACGGTGGGCCTGCTGGGCTCGATCCCGGTGTTGGGCCGGGACAGCGTGGGCGGAAGGCTGCAGACCATCCCGGGAGTCGTGCCCTCCCTGCTGCAGCTGCCGGAGGGTTGCCTTTTCAGCGACCGCTGCCCAGAGGCGTTCGACGACTGCCGCCGGGTGGTCCCCGCGATGGTGCCGGCCGGGGAGAACCACTGGGTGAGGTGCCTGAAGTATGCCTGAGACCGCCTCGCTTTCTGCACCGCTCGTCGATGCCCGCAACATCGTCAAGCACTACCCGATCCTGGGGGGCGTGTGGTTGCGGCAGACCGGGGCGGTGAAGGCGGTGGACGGGGTCAGCCTGACCATCGGCTACGGGGAGACCGTCGGCCTGGTGGGGGAGTCCGGCTGCGGGAAGACCACCTTCGGCCGCACCATCCTGCGGCTGGAAGAGCCGACCTCGGGGGAGATTTTCTTTCAGGGCAGGAGCATCATGGGATTATCCAGAAACCAGATGCAGGCCCTGCGGCGGGAGATGCAGATCATCTTCCAGGACCCCTTCTCCTCCCTCAACCCCCGCAAGACCGTGGGCCAGATCATCGGCGAGCCGCTGCTCGTGCACGGCGTCAAAAGCCGGCAGGAAAGGGACCGCCGGGTCCTCGAGCTGTTGGAGGTGGTCGGGTTGCGCCGGGAGCACATGCGCCGCTACCCGCACCAGTTCTCCGGCGGGCAGCGCCAGCGGATCGGGGTTGCCCGGGCCCTGGCGCTCAAGCCCAAGCTGGTGGTGTGCGACGAGGCGGTTTCGGCACTGGACGTCTCGATCCAGGCTCAGGTCATCAACCTGCTCAAGGACCTGCAGCATGATTTCGGGTTGACCTATCTTTTTATATCCCACGACCTGAGCGTCGTGGAACACGTCAGCGACCGCGTGGCCGTGATGTATTTGGGCAAGATCGTCGAGATCGCCCCCAGCAAAGAGCTTTACCTGGATCCGCTGCACCCCTACACCCAGGCCCTGCTCTCGGCCGTCCCGATCCCGGACCCCTCCCTGGAGCGGCCCGGCCGGATCATCCTGAAGGGCGACGTCCCCAGCCCGATCGACCCACCTTCGGGGTGCCGGTTCCACCCCCGCTGCAACTACGCCCAGGGGGTGTGCGCCGAACGCGAGCCGGGGCTCTTCGAGACCCGCGGCCGCCACTGGGCCGCCTGCCATTTTGCCGGCCGTGCGGGCCGGCGCGAATGAAAGGCGCAGCGGCCGCCCGCGTTACGCCTCCTCCGCTTCCGGCAGCCGAACCAGCAGCACGGGCACCTTGGCACGACGCAGGATTCTCCGGCTGACGCTGCCGATGACGGCCGCCTCCAGACGCCCGCGGGGATGATACCCCATCACGATCAGATCGCTGCCCCTCGCCTCGGCCTCCTGCAGGATGCATTCGACGGCTTCGCCCTGTGTCACCACGATCTCCTCCGCTTTCACACCGGGGGCCTTGAACTGCTTCTGCGTCTCGGTGAACATCTCCCCCAAGGCCTCGCGGATCATGGCGCCTTCCCGCTGCTTGCCGATCAGGATCTGTCGGACCTCCTGTTCGTGGGAGTGGCGCAGTTCCTCCCAGCGCTCATCGCCGATGAAGGCCTGCAGGTAGGCGCTCTGGGTGGGCGAGGGGTCCTCCATGACGTAGAGGATGGTCAGGCTGGCCCCATACTGGTTGGCCAGGCTCAGGGCATAGCTGAAGGCGTGGCGGGCTTGTTTGGAGAGGTCCGTGGTGAAAAGGATCTTTTTGATTTCAGGGATCATGGTCCGAGGTTCTCCTTTCCGTGAGAGGGTTAGACCCGTCGGTGGTGCGTTTTCATTTATTCGGGAGGGTGCATCGAGTGGGATGGCGGCGTCTTGCGCATGGCCAATTTGACGAAATAATACCCCGCGGCAAGGGCAACAATGATGCTTGCGATCCCGACCAGCCGCATGGGCTCCAGGTCCCCAACCTCGAGGATGATCACCTTGCGCGCAATGGCGATCATGGCCACCAAAAAAACGACCTCGACATGCAGGGCATCGTCGGTCAGGTAGGCGCGAATGGACTCCAGGAGTTCAAGCGCGATCAGGATCATCATGAAGAACCCGAAGATCGCAAACAAATTGTCGATGCCGAGCAGATAGGCCGGCGGCTCGATCAGCTCTTGGACCAGGATGACCAGCAGTTCGACGGTCGAGACCAGCACCGTGAACATCATCATGACGATGAGCGCGAGGATGATCCCGCGCGTGAACCGGCGCAGGTATTCCCGTGTGCGCTTCATGGCACCATCCACAAGGCGGCGTCGCTGATGCCCCGGCTGACGAGGTAGGAGACCTTTCCGCCGAAGAAGGACTTGTTGACCCCGCGCCGGCCCATGACCAGGGTCCCGAATCCGCCCTCGCGGGCGGCACTGAGGATCGTCTCGCCGATGCCGATCAGGGTCGCGGTGGTCCGGGTCTCGATCTGGGATTCCGCGAACCCCGCCGCACGCAGCTTGGCCAGAGCCGAAGAAAAAAAATCATCCATGCAGCGTTGGTCGCCCCGGGTGATCAACTTTTCCAGGTCGGCGCCCTGGTCCCGGCTGAAATCGATCTCGCAGAACTCCTTGAGCCGGGGCGTCACGTGGAAGAAGCACACCCGGGCCTCGGGGACCCCCGAAAGGATGAAGGCCAGATGGTCCACGGCCCGCAGGGCGCTCTCGGAGCCATCGACGGCCGCCATGATACGCGTAGAGAAGACCTTGCCGTCCACCATCCAGACAGGGATGAGCGGGGAGTTTTCGGACAGGTGGGCGGAGACGCTGCCCATGAAAAGCCTCTGCAGGCCGCCGATGCCCCGCCGCCCGACCAGGACGGCATCAAACAGGCTGTTTTGGGCGACGTCCAGAATGTCTTTGGCCACGCCCTGCAGGCGCGGCTGGGCCATGAGTTCGATCGAGCCTTCCGGAACGCCCGCGCGCAGCATCACCGCCTTCAGGCCTCCCAGCAGGCCTTCGGAGGCCTCCGCGTTTCTGGCCGCAATCTTCTTCAGTTCGATCCGCGCCTGGGCGTCGCGCCTGGCCTCGTCGAGCAGAAACTGGGAGATCGGCGGCTGGACGTGAAACAGGGTAAAGCCGAGTTCCGGGATGAGTTGATTCATCTGGGCGGCATAGTCGACGGCGCTGCGCGAATGCGGGGAGCTGTCCACCGCTACGAGAACTTTTTTGTTCATGGGGTGGGATCGCCTCACAGAGTTGAGTAGCGCTTTATTTCACTATAGGGATATGGTATGGGTGGGTACCATAAACGGCAGAAATTGACAAGCAGGCGGCAGGGCACCGTTTCCGCTGCCGGCGCCGGGCCGTGTGTACCCGCAAGGACCAGAACTCGTTGAAACCGCACACAATCTATTTTTTCGGGACCTGCCTGATCGAATCTTTCTTTCCCCAGGCCGGGGTGGCCGCCATCCGGCTCGTCGAGCGCGAAGGCGTGCGGGTCGACTTTCCGGCCGGGCAGTCCTGCTGCGGGCAGCCGGCCTACAACTCGGGCTACCCCGAAGAGGCCCGGGCGGTGGCCCGCCAGCAGATCCGCGCCTTCCCGGATGACGACACCGCCATCGTGGTGCCCTCCGGCTCCTGTGCCGGCATGATGAAGCACCACTATCCGGGGCTCTTTGCGGGCGAGCCGGACCAGGCCCGGGCCGAGCGTTTCGCCGAGAGGGTAGTCGAATGGTCCGAATTCATGGCCGGGCGCCTGGGCGTCGTGCTCGAGGACCGCGGCGGCCCGCTCAAAGTCACCTGGCACAGCTCCTGCCATGCCATGCGGGAGATGCGCGTGATCGCGCACTCCAAGGGGCTCATCCGTCAGCTTTCCCGCGTCGAGCTCGTCGAGCTCGCCCGCGAGCGCGAGTGCTGCGGTTTCGGGGGCACCTTTGCCGTCAAACACCCCGCCATTTCCGGGGCCATGGTCAACGACAAGGTCGACGACATCCTGGCAACCGGTGCCGAGCGGGTCATCGCCGGGGACTGCGGCTGCCTGCTCAACATCACCGGCGCAATCGCCCACCGGGGTCTTCCCATCCGGGGCCAGCACCTGGCGGAGTTCATCTGGGAGCGAACCCATGGGGCCTGAAGAATTCAACCGCAACGTGGAGATCGCCCTGGCCGACGCGCAGCTGCGCCGCAATTTCGCGTTTGCCATGGGCAGCTTCATCGCCAGGCGCCAGACCGTCTTCAGCGACCCGGACGAAACCGAACGGCTGCGCTCCCGGGGCCAGGCGCTCAAACGCCGCGTGCTGAGCCGGCTGCCCGAACTGCTGGAGGAGCTGGAGGTCAACTGCACCCGCAACGGGATCCAGGTGCACTGGGCCGAGACCCCGGCCGTGGCCAACCGCCTCGTCCTGGACATCATCGAGCGCCACGCGGCCACGCGAGTGGTCAAGGGCAAGTCCATGGTCTCCGAAGAGATGCACCTGAACGCCTTCCTGGAGAAGCACGGCGTCGAGGTGGTGGAGACCGACCTGGGCGAGTTCATCATCCAGCTGAACGGGGAGACGCCCTCCCACATCATTGTCCCGGCCATCCACAAAAACAAGCAGCAAATCGCCCGGATCTTTCACGAAAAGGTCCCTGGCGCCCCCTACACCGAGGACGTTGCGGAGCTGAACGCCATCGCCCGCCGCACCTTGCGCCGGAAGTTCGCCGAGGCGGCCGTGGGCATCAGCGGGGTCAACTTCGCCGTCGCCGAGACCGGCACGCTGTGCCTGGTGGAGAACGAGGGCAACGGCCGCATGTGCACCACACTCCCGCCGGTCCACATCGCGGTCATGGGGCTGGAGAAGGTGCTCGAAAAACTCGTGGACCTGCCCCCCCTGCTGCGGCTTCTGACCGGCTCGGCCACCGGCCAGTTCATCACCACCTATGTCAACCTGATCAGCTCCCCCCGCAAGCCCGGGGAAAAAGACGGCCCCACCGAGGTGCACCTGGTCATCCTGGACAACGGGCGCTCGCGGATCTACGCGGACCCGGAGCTGCGCCAGACCCTGCAGTGCGTGCGCTGCGGCACCTGCCTCAACCACTGCCCGGTCTACACCCGGATCGGGGGCCACGCCTACGGCTTTGTCTACCCGGGGCCGATCGGCAAGATCCTCAACCCTCAGGTTGCGGGGCTGGACCAGGCCGGCGCGCTCACCACGGCCTCAAGCCTCTGCGGCGCCTGCGAGGAGGTCTGCCCGGTCAAGATTCCCATCACCGGCCTGCTGCGGCGCCTGCGCAACGAGGCCGTGTCGCCGGCGGCCACGAGCGCCGTGCCCGGCCACGGCTGCCGCCGAAACCTGGCGGAGCGGCTGGCCTGGGCGGGGTGGCGGTTTATCAACACCCACCCGCGGATCAACCGCCTGATGAACACGGTGTTGGGCTTCGTCGGCAACGAGCTGCCCCCGGCGGGGCTCCTGGAGCGCTGGACCCGTTTCAGAAAAGAGCCGCATTTCGACCGCGCCCCGCTGCACCGCCGGATCAAGGAGACCCGGATCAGACATGACTGAGACCGCCCGCGACCGCATTCTGGACCGGCTGCGCAGCGCCCCGCGCGATGAGGCACCGCGCCCGCCGGCACCGGCGCCCGACGCCGTGCCCGAGCTTGGCGTACGCATCGAACGCCTCAAGGCCCGGATGGAAGGGGTGCGGGCCGACGTGCACCGCGTGCCCGCAGCGCTCTGGATCAACTCCCTGAAGAGCCTGCTTCGGGAGCGGGCATGGTCCACGTTGCTCTTTGCGCCGGAGACGCCGCTCGGTGCAGCCATTGAAAGCGCCTGGGCGCAGGACGCCGCCGGCCTGCCGGCCATAGTGGCTTATGCCGACCCGATAGAGTCTTTCAAAGAGAGGCTCTTCACGGTGGATGCCGCGATCACATCGACGGCAGGGGCGGTGGCCGACACGGGTGCGCTGATCCTGCAGCCGGACGGCCGCGAACCCCGGCTGATGTCGCTCGTTCCGCCGGTGCACATCGCGGTGCTGCAGGCGCAGAGCATTTTCCCCACGCTGGAGGATGCCATGCAGGCGGGGCACTGGACGGCCGACATGCCAACCAACCTGTTACTTGTCTCAGGTCCCTCAAAGACAGCCGACATCGAGCTGACCCTGGCCTTCGGCGTGCACGGGCCGAAGGAGTTGATCGTCCTGATCGTCGAATAGGGGTCATCGTCGACACCAGCCCTGCCTCTATCGCATGAAGTAGGTGACGGCAAAGCGCCTGACCCTGCTCGACCCGGGTCAGGCATTCAACACCCTCGAGCGCCTTTTCTGTTTCAGGCAAACAGAACCGCACGGCTGTTGGTGGAACCCGTCAGAGGCCCAAATTTGCTTGACAGGGCAAAGTAGCGCTGCTAAGCATAACCTCTTTTAGTATTTATAAAAAATGGAGACGGGGGATGGTCGATTTCAGCTTTCAGCAGATGTTCCCGGTCACGGAAGATCTCACCGGCTATCGGCCTCTCAGCCGGGATCACATCGACACCGCCAGGTTCGACGGCGCGGAGGTCCTCAGGGTCGCGCCGGAAGCCCTGACGCTGGTTGCCGAGCAGGCCTTCGGGGACGTGGCCCACCTGCTGCGGCCCACGCACCTGAAGCGGCTGACCGAGGTCTTCAAGGACCCGGAAAGCTCCGCCAACGACCGATATGTGGCCCTCGAGCTGCTCAAAAACGCGGTCATCGCAGCCGAGCGGGTGTTTCCCATGTGCCAGGACACCGGCACGGCCATCGTCATCGGCAAGAAGGGCCAGCGGGTCTTCAGCGGCGACGGCGACGAGGAGGCCCTCTCCCGGGGGGTGTTCAACGCCTACACCCGGGGCAACCTGCGCTATTCCCAGAACGTGCCCCTGGGCATGTACGAGGAGAAGAACTCGGGGTGCAATCTCCCGGCCCAGATCGAGCTCTATGCCGTCGGCGGCGACGAGTACCGGTTTCTCTTCATGGCCAAGGGCGGGGGGTCGGCCAACAAGACCTTCCTTTTTCAGGAGACCAAGGCCGTCCTCAACCCGAAAAGCCTTCTCGACTTCATGCAGAGCAAGATGAAGACGCTCGGCACCGCCGCCTGCCCGCCCTACCACCTGGCCTTCGTCATCGGCGGGACCTCGGCGGAGCTGACCCTCAAGACCGTCAAGCTCGCCAGCGCCGGTTACCTCGACGGGCTGCCCACACACGGCGGACCCGGGGGCCACGCCTTTCGGGATGTGGAGCTCGAGGCCGAGGCGCTGCGCATGTCGCGCGACATCGGCCTGGGGGCCCAGTTCGGCGGCAAGTGGTTCTGCCTGGACACCCGGGTCATCCGGCTCCCGCGCCACGGCGCCTCCTGCCCGGTCGGGCTGGGGGTGAGCTGCAGCGCCGACCGCAACATCAAGGCCAAGATCACCCGGGACGGGATTTTTTTGGAAGCGCTGGAGACGGACCCGGCCCGCTACCTCCCCGAGGTCGAACTGGAGGGGGCCTCCGCGGTGGCGGTGGATTTGAACCGGCCGATGGCCGAAATCCGCGCTCAGCTCAGCCGCTACCCGGTCGCCACGCCCCTGCTTTTGACCGGCGATATCATCGTCGCCCGGGACATCGCCCACGCCCGGCTCAAGGAACGCCTCGACCGCGGGGAGGGGCTGCCGGACTATTTCAAGAACCACATCATCTACTATGCCGGCCCAGCCAAGACCCCTCCCGGCCACGCGGCCGGCGCCTTCGGCCCCACCACCGCCGGCCGGATGGACGCCTATGTCCCAATCTTTCAGGCCCAAGGGGCGTCGCTCGTCATGCTGGCCAAGGGCAACCGCGGCAAAATCGTGACCGACGCCTGCAGGCAGCACGGCGGGTTTTATCTGGGATCGATCGGGGGGGTGGCGGCCCTATTCGGCAAGGAGTGCATCACCGCCATGGAGTTGATCGAATTCCCGGAACTGGGCATGGAGGCGGTCTACCGCATCCGCGTCAAGGATTTCCCGGCTTTTATCATCGTCGACGACAAGGGCAACGATTTTTTCGAAACGATTTTAAAATAAGGGGCAGAGTTCCAGGGGGCCGAGGGTTCGAGCGAAAAACCCAGGACCGTCCGACAACCTCACTGACGATTAAATGTTTTTTATTGATACCGAGATTCGATACCGCACTAAATACCTTTTGCAAGGGAGAGCATTATGGCCAAGCAGAAAATGAAAACCATGGATGGCAACACCGCCGCCGCCCACGTGGCCTATGCCATGAGCGATGTGGCGACCATCTACCCAATAACCCCCTCCTCCCCCATGGCGGAGATCGCCGACGAGTGGGCGGCCGGCGGCCGCAAGAACGTCTTCGGACAGACCATGACCGTGCGCCAGCTTCAGTCCGAGGCCGGTGCGGCCGGCTCCATGCACGGCTCTCTGGCGGCCGGCGCACTGACCAGCACCTTCACGGCCTCTCAGGGCCTCTTGCTCATGGTGCCCAACATGTACAAGATCGCAGGCGAGTTGCTGCCCGGGGTGTTTCACGTGACGGCCCGGGCGATTGCAGCCCACGCCCTGTCGATCTTCGGCGACCACCAGGACGTCATGGCGGTGCGGCAGACCGGATGTTGCCTGCTCGCCTCCGCCTCGGTGCAGGAGGTCATGGACCTGGGCCTGATGGCGCACCTGGCGGCCATCGAATCGAGCCTGCCCTTCGTGCACTTCTTCGACGGGTTTCGCACCTCGCACGAGATCCAGAAGATCGCCCTTATCGACTACGAAGACATGGCGAAGCTCGTCAGCCACGAGGCGGTGGCCAAGTTCCGGGCGCGGGGCGCCAACCCCGAGCGGCCGGAGCTGCGCGGGACGGCGCAGAACCCGGACATTTACTTCCAGGGCCGCGAGGCCTCAAACCCCTACTACCTCAAAGTGCCGGGCATCGTGGCCGATGCGATGCGCAGGGTCGGCGAACTCACCGGCCGACCTTACCGGCTCTTCGACTACGTGGGCGAACCCCAAGCGGAGCGGATCGTCATCGCCATGGGTTCCGGCTGCGAAACCGTCGAGGAGGTCGTCGGGTACCTGAACGGCCGGGGCGAGAAGGTCGGCCTGGTTAAGGTGCGCTTATACCGCCCGTTCTCGGCGGAGCATTTGCTCGCCGCGATCCCGGCCTCGGTAAAAATCGCGACGGTCCTCGACCGCACCAAGGAGCCGGGGGCGCCGGGCGAACCGCTCTATCTGGATGTGTGCACCGCGCTCATGGAGCAGGGCCGGGCGATGAAGCTGCTCAGCGGACGCTACGGCCTGGGCTCCAAGGAGTTCAACCCGGCCATGGCCAAGGCCGTCTTCGACAACATGCAGGCCGCCGCCCCCAAGAACCACTTTACGGTCGGGATCATCGACGACGTCACCCACACCTCGCTCGATGTCGGCCCCACCCTGGACGTCGCCCCCAAGGGCACCGTGCAGTGCAAGTTCTGGGGGCTCGGCGCCGACGGGACCGTGGGCGCCAACAAGAGCGCCATCAAAATCATCGGCGACAACACCCCGATGTTCGCCCAGGCCTATTTCGCCTACGACTCCAAGAAGTCCGGCGGCATCACGATCTCGCACCTGCGCTTCGGCCAGAAGCCCATCCAGTCCACCTACCTGATCGACGCGGCGGACTACGTCGCCTGCCACAAGGACAACTATGTGGAGCTCTACGACATTCTTGAGGGGATCAAGGAGGAGGGGACCTTCGTGCTCAACTCTCCCTGGACGCTCGCCGAAATGGAGGAGAAGCTGCCGGCCACCATGCGCCGGACCATCGCGCAGAAAAAAATCCGCTTCTACAATATCGATGCTGTAAAGATCGCCCAGGAGGTCGGGCTCGGCGGCCGGATCAACATGATCATGCAGACCGCCTTCTTCAAACTGGCCAACGTGCTGCCCGTGGAGGAGGCCATCGGTCACCTTAAAAAAGAGATCCAGAAACTCTTCGGCAAGAAAAGCGAAAAACTGGTCACGATGAACAACGCGGCCGTCGATGCCACCGTGGCCAACCTGGTGGAGATCA
>JAWOHH010000026.1:0-3234 GCA_046496215.1 Desulfobacterales bacterium | reverse complement strand
TGCACACCCCGCAGCCGTGGCAGATCGCCTCGTTGATCTCGATGACCTTCTCCCGGTCGTTGAACTGCGGCACGCCGAAGGGGCAGGAGCGCACGCAGGTCAGGCACTTCACACAGTGCTCGGTGTCGACCTTGGCCGTGATCGGGGAGAGCTTGACCTCGTCCTTGGACAACAGCGTGGCCGCGCGCGCGGCCGCCGCCTGGGCCTGAGCGATGCTTTCCGAGATCAGCTTCGGGCCGTGGGCCGTGCCGCACAGGAACACCCCCTCGCTCGGCATGTCCACCGGGCGCAGCTTGACATGGGCCTCGATGAAGAACCCCTCCGGGTTGCGGTTGAGCTTCATAATCCCGCTGACCTCGGCCGTGTCCGCCGCGGCCACGCCGGCGCTCAGCACCAGGCGGTCCGCCTGGATCTCGATCTCCCGCTGCAGCACGTGGTCCTTCACCCGCACCGCGACCCCCTCGCCGTTCGCGGAGACCTGCGGCGCGGCCTGGGGCTCGAAGCGGATGAAAATGACCCCCTGCTTGCGCGCTTCGGTGTAGTAGTCCTCCAGCAGCCCGTAGGTGCGCATGTCCCGATAGAGGACGTAGACCTGGGCCCCGGGGTTGAGCCGCTTGAGGTGCAGGGCATTCTTGACCGCGCTCTGGCAGCAGATGCGCGAGCAGTTCTCGTTCTGCTCGTTGCGCGAGCCGACGCACTGGATCATAACGACGCTCTGCAGCTCGACCGCACCGGGCCCTTCGAGGAGATCACCGAATTCGACCTGGGTCATAACCCGTTGGTCCTGGCCGTAAAGGTACTCCGAGGGATGATATTCCGAGGCGCCCGTCGCCACGATGATGGCCCCGTGCTCGATCTTTTCGGAACTACCGTTGCCGCCCGCGGCGACCGTGGTGATAAAGTTGCCCTTGAACCCCTCGAAGGCGGTGATGCGCGCCCCGGTCAGCACCCGGATCTGCGGGTGCCCGGCCACCTCCCCGATCAGCTGCTGCACGTAGGCCCGGATGTCGGCCCCCTCGATCGTTTGGTGCAGACGACGCGCGAAGCCACCCAGCTCAGTGTCCTTTTCGACGATCACCGACGCGAACCCCTGACGCGCCAAGCCCAGGGCGGCGTTCATCCCGGCAACCCCCCCCCCGATGACCAGGGCCTGCTTGTTGATCGGGACGACTTTGCTGTGCAGGGTTTTCAGTGCCGCGGCACGGGCCACGGACATGCGCACCAGGTCCCGGGCCTTGACGGTGGCCGCATCGTGGTCGCCCGCGTGCACCCAGGAGTCCTGGTTCCTGATATTGGCCATCTCGAACAGGTAGGGGTTCAGGCCGCAAGCCTCCAGGGTCTCCATGAACATCGGGGCGTGGGTCTTGGGGCTGCAGGAGGCCACCACCACGCGGTTGAGTTTGTACTCCTTGATCTTATCCTTGATCTTGTCCTGGGTGTCCTGGCTGCAGGTGAAGAGGTTCTCGTCGGCGAAAACCACACCGGGCAGCATCTCGGCGTAAGCGCGCACGCCGGGGACATCCACCACCCCGCCGATGTTGATCCCGCAGTTGCAGACGAAAACCCCGATCCGCGGCTCCTCGGCCGAGACGTCGATCTCCTCGGGCAGCCGCAGCTTCTGGATGTCGCGGCCGCGCGCTTCGGCCAGGTTGGCGGCGGCCTTGGCGGCCGCGGCGCCGGCCTCGGTCACCGAGCTGGGGATGTCCTTGGGCCCCTGGAACACGCCGCAGGCATAAACCCCAGGCCGGGTGGTCTCCACCGGCGCGAAGGGCTGGCAGTCGGCAAACCCGGCCTTGTTGAGCCCGACCCCCAGGCGCTTGGCCAGATCGAGGGTCTCGGGGGCGATCTGAAGTCCCACCGAGAGCACGAGCATGTCGAATTCCTCGACCTTGAGCTCGCCGGCCTCGTCCATATAACGGATCGACAGGTTGCCGCTCTCGGGCAGCACATCCACCGAGTGCACCCGCGAGCGCACGAAGCGGATCCCGTCGCGGATGGCCCGGTTGTAGTATTTTTCGTAGTCCTTGCCGAAGCTGCGGATGTCCATGTTGAAAATCGTGCAGTCGAGCCCGCCGTGGGCGTGCTCCTTCGCGATCATGGCATCCTTCATGGCGTACATGCAGCAGACCGATGAGCAGTAGCTGTTGCCGCACTGGTTGTTGTCGCGCGAGCCCACGCACTGCAGCCAAGCGATCCTTTTGGGCTCCTGATCGTCCGACAAGCGCGTCAGGTGTCCCATGGTCGGGCCGGTCGCACTGAGAAGCCGCTCGAACTCGAGGCTGGTCATCACGTTGGGGCTGGTCCGGTAGTGGTAGACGTTTTCCAGATGGGACGGATCGTAGGGGTCCGAACCCGGGCAGAGGATCACCGAGCCGACCGGGATCTCGAGCACCTCGGAGAACTGGGTGTGGTCGACCGCCCCGGCCAGACAGGCTTTCACGCACTGGTAGCACTCCGAGCAGATGCCGCAGCGCAGACAGCGCTGGGCCTCGGTGCGCGCCTCGGTCTCGTCGTAGCCATAGGAGACCTCCAGAAAGTTGCACTCGCGCGCCGCCGGGTCCAGGCAGCGCACCGTCACGCGGGCGTGCTTGGCCTCGCCCGCCGTCTCCGGCTTGACGCAGTCCCACTGCCTCTCGCGGCCCGCCCGCAGGTCCAGCCCGTTGATGTAGCGGTGGATGCTCTCCGCGGCCTCCTTGCCGCTCGCCACCGCCTCCACCACCGACTTGGGCCCGTGAAAGGCGTCCCCGCCGGCAAACACCCATTCGAGCGGGGTCTGGAGCGTCAACGGGTCGGCCGCAAGCCCCCCCGGCCGGGAGAAGGCAATCCCCTCGCCTTCTAAATGGCTGCGGTCGGTGCTCTGGCCGATGGCCACGATTACCGTGTCGGCAAACATCGGCGTGCAGGCGCTCTCGTCGTACTGCGGGTTGAAGCGCTTGCTCTCGTCGAAGACCGCCGTGCAGGTCTTGAAGTCGATGCCCGACACGCGCTTGCTCTTGTCGATGAAAAAGGCCTTGGGCCCGAAGCTGTTGACGATCGTGATGTCGCTCTCGAGCGCCTCCTGGACCTCGTGCGCCCAGGCGGGCATCTCCTCGCGCCGCACCAGGCAGACCAAGGTGCCGTTTTTCGCCCACATCCGCTTGGCCGTCAGCGCCACGTCCACGGCCACGTTGCCCCCTCCCACCACCAGCACGTCCTGGCCGATTTCGACCTTCCGGCCCAGGGCGGCATCGCGCA
>JAWOHH010000016.1:0-38837 GCA_046496215.1 Desulfobacterales bacterium | reverse complement strand
TTAGCGCCATACCCCGCCGCGGCGGGGATTTATCAGAAAGTAACTTGGTTCGCCACCAGGAATCGGTTACTCTTAAGTCGGCAGCCGGAACGTGGAGGCCGAAGCGTCATTGGTGCTTTACGCCCGTAGTTTAGCGTGGTCCGGGAGCTGGCGTTTTTATCACTGGTGAAGCCCTGCCCCGCGGCGGGGTTATCCCGTTTGGAAGAGAGCCGTATACGACAGCTCCCCGTCCGGACCTGCCGATTCTCTTTGCGGAGGCCGGAGCGATGCGTACACGTAAGCCACCCAGACCCAGGAAGATGAAGCTGCCCAAACACCTGCAACACATCCACACCCATGCAGCCGGCATTGACGTTGGCTGCCGGAGCCATTTCGTCGCGGTGCCCGAGGGCAGCTGCGAGCAGGCGGTGAGGGAGTTTACCAGCTTCACCGACGATCTGCAGCGCATGGCTGATTGGCTGATTGCGTGTGGGGTGACCACGGTGGCCATGGAGTCCACCGGCATTTACTGGATCCCGGTCTTTGAGGTTCTGGAGAGCCGGGGGCTGGAGGTGCGGCTGGTCAACGCGCGGCATGTGAAGAACGTGCCCGGCCGAAAGAGCGACGTGCTCGACTGCCAGTGGCTGCAACGGCTTCACAGCTATGGGTTGCTCGAAGGGGCCTTCCGCCCGGCCGAGCAGGTGTGCACTCTGCGTGCGTATGTGCGTCAGCGAATGAATCTGGTGCGTTATGCGGCCGCGCATATCCAGCATATGCAAAAGGCGCTTTCGCAGATGAACCTGCAGCTGGCCAACGTGGTCTCCGACATCAACGGGGTGACGGGAATGCGCATCATCAAAGCCATTCTGGCTGGTGAGCGCGATGCGCTGGTGTTGGCCCGGCTGCGGGACCCGCGCTGCAAGAATGACGAGTCGACCATCGCGCGTTCGCTGCGCGGCAACTTTCGCCCTGAGCATCTGTTCAGCCTCAAACAAGCCGTGGACCTCTATGAGTTCTATCAGCATCAAATCGCCGAATGCGATCGGCAGATTTTGGATCAATTGGCCAGCTTTGATGCGGCCGATGGAAACGCCAACGGTCCGCCGGCCAACTTGGAGGAGGCGTTGACACGGATGTCCGGTGTGGATCTGACCCGCATCGACGGCATCGACACCAACAGCGCGCTGAAAATCATTGCCGAGATCGGCACCGACATGAGCCGCTGGAAGTCGCCCAAGCATTTTGCCTCTTGGCTGGGTTTGTGCCCTGGCACGAAAGTCAGCGGTGGCAAGGTGCTCAGCGCCAAGAGCAAACCGGTGGCCAACCGTGCGGCGGCAACTCTGCGCATGGCGGCCTTCACGCTGTTGAAATCCAAAAGCGCCTTGGGGGCCTACTTTCGCAGGCAGCGATCCCGACTGGGAGCCCCGAAGGCCATTACGGCGACCGCCCACAAACTGGCTCGACTGGTTTACAGCATGCTCAAACACGGCACCGCCTATGTCGATGAGGGCCAGAAGCAGTATGAAGAACGCTATCGCACCCGGGTCGTACAAAACTTGAAACGCAAGGCTCAGGATCTGGGCTATGCACTGGTTGAAATTGCTGAAAAACAACCTCAACCAGCAACAATTTAAATCCAAGCACTTACAGGCAAGTTACTTGGAAGGCGCTTTTGATAACCGCCAGTATTTCCGGCCGGCTGACCTCCCCCTCGCGGATCATGACCGGCGATTCGCCGGTCACATCCACCACCGTCGAACCCACGCCGCCCTTCAGATCCCCGGCGTCCAAAATGAGCTGTACCTGAGCGGCGATGCGGGGATCCAGTTCCGCGATGCGCCGGCAGCCGCTTTCCCCGGTGGGGTTAGCGCTGGTGCCGGTGATCGGCCGGCCGAACCCCTCGACCAGGGCGCGTGCCACCGGGTGGGCTGCCAGGCGCACCCCGATTTTTCCTCTGCCTGCGGTCAACCGCTGCGGGATCTCGGACCGGGCATCCAGCACCAATGTCAAACGACCTGGCCAAAAGCGCTCAATGAGCAGCCGCGCCGCCGGGGTAACTTTGGCGGCCAACTCCTCGAGTTGATCGGCCCGGCTGATGAGAACCAAGAGCGGCAGGTCGGCCGGGCGCTGTTTGATCTCGAAGACGCGCTCTACGGCGGCGGTATTGAATGCGTCGGCGCCGAGGCCATAAAGGCAGCGCGTCGGAAAGCAGACCACCCCCGCGCCCCGGAGTATATCCACCGCCCGTGCGATCATCTTCGGCTGAGGCGCCCGCGGGTTCACCGCCAGGCTCTCAGCGGTAGTCCTTGAGCTTCTCGGCCTTGCGTTCAACCTCGGTTGCCATCCCTTCTTTAAACGTGTCGATCCGGCCGGCCAGCGCCGGGTCCGCGGCGCCCAGGATCTGAGCCGCGAAGATGCCCGCGTTGCGGGCGCCGGATTTCCCCAGGGCCATGGTGGCCACCGGGATGCCCGGCGGCATCTGGACCGTGGAGAGCAGCGCATCGAGCCCCTGAAGGCTCGAGGAGTCGATCGGGACGCCGATCACGGGCAGGCTCGTGTGGGCCGCCAGCACACCGGCCAAGTGCGCCGCGTGCCCGGCCCCGGCGATGATGACCTTGACGCCCCGCGCCCTTGCGCCGGCCGCAAAGCGCATGGCGCGCTCGGGACTGCGGTGCGCCGAGGCCACCGTCATCTCGAAGGGGATGCCGAACTTTTTGAGCATGAGGGCGGCCTCCTCCATGACGGGCAGGTCCGAATCGCTTCCCATGACGATGCCGACCTCGGGGGCTCGCTGCAGCCGCAGGAGGGCTTTGCGGCCGATGTCCTTGCGGAACGCCGCCCCCTTCCAGCTGATCCTGGCCACGGCCTGGTAGGCCCGGTCGATGGCCTCCCCCACGGTGGCGCCCAGAGCCGTCACCCCCAGCACCCGCCCGCCGTTGGTCACCGTCGCGCCGCCCTTGCGGGCGGTGCCGGCGTGGAAGACCGCCACATCCCGAATGCGCCGCGCAGCAGCCAACCCGGAGATGGGGTGCCCCTTGGCATAGGGGCCGGGGTAGCCGGCCGAGGCCATGACCACGCAGACCGCGGCCCGCTCGTCCAGTTCGAGCGTGCACTGATCGAGACGGCCGTCGATCACGGCCTCCATGACGGGGACGATATCGCTCTTGATGCGCATGAGCAGCGGCTGGGCCTCGGGGTCCCCGAAGCGCCCGTTGAACTCGAGCACCCGCACCTGATCGCCGTCGATCATGAGCCCGGCGTAAAGCACTCCCTTGTAAGGCCTCCCCTCGGCCGCCATGGCCTTGACCATGGGCTGCATCACCTCGCTCATGACTTTGCGGTGGATCAGCCGGTCCACGACCGGCGCCGGCGAGTAGGCGCCCATGCCGCCCGTATTGGGGCCGCGGTCTTCATCGAATACCGCCTTGTGGTCCTGCGAGGAGGGCATCGGCAGGACGGTCTTGCCGTCGGTGAAGGCCAGGAACGATGCCTCTTCGCCCGCAAGGCACTCCTCGACGACCGCAACGCGGCCGGCGTCGCCGAACTCGCGTTTGACCATCACGCGGTCCAGGGCCTGGGCGGCTTCGGACAAGCTGCGGCAAACAATAACCCCCTTGCCGGCCGCCAGCCCGTCGGCCTTCACCACCAGGGGGACGCCTATGGTTCGAAGGTAGCGTCGCGCATCGGCGATGCGGGTGAAGCTCCGTCCCCGCGCAGTGGGAATCCCGTACTTTGTCATGACGGACTTTGCGAAGGACTTGCTCGACTCGATCTCCGCCGCGCGGCGGGAGGCGCCGAAAATATTGAGCCCCTCCTTTTCGAACACATCCACGATCCCCTCGGCCAGCGGCCCTTCCGGCCCGACGACGGTCAGATCGATCTTCTGCCGCCGGGCAAAGTCAAGCAGCCGCGGGATGTCGCCGGCGGAGATGGGCACGCACTCGGCCGTTCCGGCGATGCCCGCATTGCCGGGTGCGCAATAGATCTTGGACACCCTGGGGCTCTGGGCGATCTTCCAGACCAGGGCATGTTCTCTTCCGCCGCCGCCGATAACCAGTATTTTCATTGTTGCCTCCGGGTTAGAAATATCAGCCGAGAACTATTCCTGAAACGTTCGGAACGGGCACCTCCGTTGCCGCCTTCTCCAGCGCCCCCGCCTTCCGGCGGTTCAACTCCTCGCGGTTGATCCGCGCCGCGGCGATGCCCCCGTCGAGGGCGATTTCGGAAAGATAGCAGCCGCCCGCCTCGGTCAGATGCAGATCGAGGTGGGCGTAGGGGAACCGGCCCCGCGCCATCACCTCCCGGCAGAGAATCTCCGCAGCCGCATCCATGGCCAGCGGCCGGCCGGCCCCGCCGGCGGCGAGATTGGACCTGAAGTTGTAAAGGTTCTCCCGCAAATAGGCCTCCACGTAGTCGCCGACGACGATCACGCGCACGTCGCTGACGCCCGGCAGAAACGGCTGCACCACGAACGGGAACGACTCCGGCGCCAACGCGACCACGTTGTAAAGCGCCTCGACGTGCTCCCAGCGGCGGATGCCGTGCCCGCAATGTATGCCCTCCTGCTTGCTCACCACCGCACCGATGCCGTGGCGCGCGCAATAGGCGAGCACCTCCATGAGGTCCGCCCGCCGGTAAACCACCCGCGTGTGCGGGGCCATCCAGCGGCCGAAGAAAAGGGCTTGAGCGCACTTGGATCGGCTGAGCAGCTGGCACAGCACGGAAGGCACGCAGCGCACCCCGCGTTCCAGCAGGTCGGCGGCGAGCGCCCCCCGAAGATATTTGGACGGGAGCGGCCCGGATACCACATCTCCCGGCCCCAGCTCCTCGAAGCGCTCTTCCAGTTCGCGGCCGGCCCGAACGATCATCGCCTCACCTGCCGCCCCTGCGGCCTTCGAGGCTGAGCGCGATCAGCCGGTCGAGCAGGCGGCCGAAGCTGATCCCGGCGGCCTGCGCCGCCCGTGGTAGCAGGCTCGTCGCGGTCATGCCGGGTATGGTGTTGGTCTCGAGGATGAACATCTCACGGCCCCGCAGGATCAGGTCGGTGCGGCTGTATCCCCTGCAGAAAAGCGCCCGGTGGGCCGCGATGGACAGCGCCTGGGCCTCTGCGGCCAGCTCGGCGTCGATGCGCGCCGGGCAGATCTCCTCGCAGGCGCCGGGGGTGTACTTGGCATGGTAGTCGAAAAACGCGTGCCCTGCGGCAGGGATGATCTCGATGATCGGCAGCGCCTCGAGCTCCTTGTTGCCGACCACGGAGCCGGTAATCTCGATCCCATCGATGTAGGACTCCACCAGCACCTGGGGGTCGTGCTCGAGCGCAAGCGCCACCGCCGCCTGCAAGTCTGCCGGGCTGCGGACAATTCCGATGCCGACGCTGGAGCCTCCCACCACCGGCTTGACAACCAGGGGCATGCCCAGTCTCCCGGCCACCGCCTCCGGATCGATGGCTTCGCCGCGGCCAACCACGGCGTAGGCGGGGATCGGCAGGCCGGCCTGCGCGTAAAGCCGCTTGGCGGCGAGCTTGTTCATTGCGACGGCGCTGCCGAGAACGCCGGAACCCTGGTAAGGGACGTTCAGCAGATCGAGCAACCCCTGGACCGTCCCGTCCTCCCCGTTCGCCCCGTGAAGGATGATGAGTGCGGCGTCGATGCGGCCGGCCTCGGTCACCAGCCGTGCCAAGTCGGTCTTGGGATCGTAGCGCAGCACGTCGTAACGGTTCTTGTCCAGGGCCTCATAGACCTGGCGGCCGCTGTTCAGGGAAACCTCGCGCTCCGAGGAGACGCCGCCGGCGAGAAGGGCGATGGTTAGCTTATTCGCCATGAGATTCTCTATTGTTCACGTGTTCAGAACCGAATTGCCGGACCAGGTGGTGAAGGGCCTGAAATTGGATACCGGACAGCCCTGCGCCCGCCCGTCTCGTGCGTCATTTGGCAGCCAAGGGGAGCGCCTGGCTACTTTGGTTCTTTTGCGTTCTCCAGCCGCGCAACGATCTGGTGGGCGTAATGCTGCGGGATGTCGTTGGCGGCCGAGGCTCGGCGCATGGCGTTCAGTTTCAAGACCATGAAATTCAACTTCTTGAGGGTCCGGTATTTTTCTGCCGTATCGGGCATCGCCGCCAAGAGATCCTCCGTTTTCTCGATCTCTTTTCGAAGTTCGACTTCGGGCGGCAGACACTCTGCATTCTTGAGGACCTTGAAGGCCAGCCGCAGGTCCTCGGGCACATAGCTGTCGTCGGCAAGCTCCAACGGCCTGCCGACGCCGTCGAGGCCCTGGAAGTCCCCCCGCTCCTGGGCCCTGCGGATGCGCTCTTCAACAATTTTTTCAAAGCCGCTGATCATGATCCTGCCTGGACACGCTGCTGAGCGGTCGACTTTAACGATATGGCCGATGCGGGGCAGATATAGCGGCTGACGCAATTTTTTGCAAGCCCGGAGCGAGTGCCCCCGGCACAGCGAGAAGCGCGGGATTCGGATCTTGCGCGACCGTTGCAGACAATTTGGGCGGATCTATAAATTCTTCTTGAAAAGAAAAGCAGAGCATCTTAAATGAATATAACAGGCTATAAAGATTGGCAGTTCTGCTGTGCTTTTTACTTGTCCACCCACTGGCGGGAGACTTTCGATGCGCAGAACGGAATTGGCTGCAGACGAGGGGATATCGGCATTCCGCGGGATCGTTGTCGGCTGTATTCTTTCAGGCGTTTTTTGGGTGTCGATCTACTACGCGCTTTTTTAGTTTTTCAGTCCATTCCGTTTACTTCAAAAACCCTCCCTTTTTCATGGTCGGGGCCGCCTGCTCTTTTTAGGTACCGGAGCGCCCCTTCATTTTCCCGCCGGCTGATCAGCCCTCTCGACGGAATCGCTAATCGCCCAGAAAACGGGCCATGAGGTCCTGGAACCAGGTTCGCATATTTGCGGCGGATGATGTGAAGACCCTGGAGGAAAAGGGATCAATGCCCGAAAAATGCAGAACCTGCCGACGGATCAGCAGGTTCTGAAATCTGGTGGCGATGCAGGGATTTGAACCCCGGACACTGCGGATATGAGCCGCATGCTCTGACCAACTGAGCTACATCGCCAGCGTCGGCCTTTATGCTTGAGCACGGCTGAATTGTCAACAAAAAAAGGCGGCTGCGCCGGAAGGAAGCCCGGCGCAGCCGCCTTCGGATGAAGCGCGCGGCGGTCACTTTTTCGAGTCGGCAACCTCCACGCTGTATTCGTCGATGTTGGCGGGCAGTTGGTCGAATACCACCATGAACGGCAGACTGGCGCCGGGCTTGACCCCCATGTTGCTTTCGGCGGTGCCGGTTGCGACCTGCAGCCGTGCCTGGATGGCGCCGGTGTCCAGCGTGGCGAGTTCATGGCCGGGTATCGTATTGCCGGCGTAGACGGTGGCCGTCCGGATCGGGGTCCCGCCCTTGGCGATCAGCGTGGTGGAGACCCGGATGGCGCTGCGGGGATGGTCGTAGGCGTTGCGGACCTTGCCTTTGACGACCAGCAGCCTCCCGGCCACGGGGTTTTCTACGAACTCCGCCGTTACGCTGCCTGCATCCGTCACGATCTTGAGACGGCCGACGGGATCCGCAGCTTCGGCCTTAAACAGCTTGCCGACATTCCCGATGAACGGGATGTCGAGGTCGATCTCGCTTAAAATCGGAATCTCCGTGTCCGTCAAGTAAGGGATCTGTATTCCGAGACTGCGTGGCACCACCAGGGCGGCCAGCGTCAGCACAATCACCAGCGCGATCCCCCCCAGGGCTTTCAGCAGCCCCCCGGAGCGCCGCCCGGTTTCGAGCCGGGGTTCTCTGAAGGCGGCAGGAGTCGCCTCCTCCGGCTCGGTTGCCATCACGTCGGTTGCCCCGGTCATGACGGCTGCAGCCCCCTCTTCGGTCGAAAATGCATCGGCGCCCGCGGCGGGCACTGCTGCACCGACGGCCGTGGTAGCCCGTTCCGCAGCGGCGGCCCCCGGGGCCTCCACCGCCGGTTCGAATTCGATCTCCAAATCGCTCGAGGCCCCGTGGGTCTTGTCCACCGCCTCGTCCGGGCCGGCAGCCCGGCCATCCACCGCAGTCGAATCCTCCGCATCGGCGGTCAGAAAGGCCTCGATGTCCAGCATCCCATCAGACTGATCAGCGGTTGCGGCATCCGCAGCGGGCGACACCGGATCGAGGACCAGTTCCACATCTTCGATTTCCCGGACTTTTTCCTCCTGGGGGCGGGCGTTTTCCAGCAGGCTGGAGAGATCCGAGAAATCAAGCTCGTCGGTGGTTGCCAGCTCCTTGGGCTCCGCTGGGCCACTCGGCTCGGCGGTCATGGTGTCCGGCGTCAATGCGAACGGCTGTTCCCCGGCTTCAGTCAGGAACGACAGGTCCAGGTCCTTTGACGCATCGGCGGACTCGGCCCCGGCATCCTCTCCTCGGAGATGCTCCTCTCCGCCCGCGCCGCCGCCGGCCGGCGATGCGCCGTCGAGCATGGTTTCGAGATCCGAAAGGTCGATCTCGTCGGTTTCGGCGAGCAGGCCCTTCCTTTCGGCATCCTTGGCAAGGGTGGTCGTCGTGGCGTCCGGCAGCGAGTCAAGGTCGAGATTCAATTCGTTGAGCAGCTCCAGCGAGGCGCCGCCGGAGGCAGCGACGGGCGCATGCTCAGCGGCGGCTGCCGGGCTTTGGTCCGAATCCTCCGCCTGATTTTCAAGCGACCCGTCGAAGTCGAGATCGAGCTCCTGCTCGGAGGCGGCGACACCGCCTGCGGCCTCCTCCCCCGAGGGCTGCGGCGAATCTGCTTCGGGCGCATCCAGCGCTGCCAGGTCGAGCTCAAGCTCGTCCAGCTCCGGCAGGTCGTTGGCCGCATCGGCGGCCGCGGCGGTCGGCTCGAGTTCCAGATCGAAGCCGATCTCCTCCTCTGCCGCTGGCCCGGAGGTTATCGGCGCAGTGGCGTCTTCCCCTGCCGGTTTCAAAGGCTCCAAATCCAGGTCGAAATTCAGGTCGAGCGCGTCCGCCTCCGCCATCAGAGCGGCCGGCGGCGACTCGTCCAGGATGAGGTCATCCACATCCAGCATCTCGGGCTCCGTGGCGGAAGGCCCGGCGTCTGATGCTGCCGCAATCTCTTCGAACAGATCGTCCAGCTTCGGGTCGATCCCTGCCGGGCCCGCCGGCGCCGGGCCGCGCCCGGCCGGCGGCATTTCGTCGCTCAGGACCAGCGGCTCCTCGAAGTCCTCGGCCGGAGCCGGAGGATGGGCGACGAACACATGCCGGCACTTGGAGCATCTCACCTTCGAGCCTCCGGGCTTCAGCAAGCGCTCATCCACATTAAAGCCCGTTTCACAGCCTTCACAGGTCACAATCATGATCAAACTCCGTTGAGAAGAGGGGTGATGACGGCAGCGGCCGCCCTCACAGGTTGAGATCGTAGATGCCGGGCAGATTGCGATACTCCTCGGCATAATCCAGGCCGTAGCCCACCAGAAAGCCCTTGGCAACCTCCCGGCCGACATAGGCCGCCGGAATTTCCCGCTCCCGGCGCTCGCGCTTGTCGATCAGCGCGCACACCGCCAGGCTGCGTGGATGGAAGCTGCGAAGATAGTCCAGCAGGGTGTCGATGGTGAGCCCCGTGTCGATGATGTCCTCGACCAGCAGGACGTCCTTGTCGCGGATATCGACCCCGAGTTCTTTGGTCAGCCGGATGTGGCCGCTGGATGCGGATCCGCTGCCGTAGCTTGCCGCCTGTACGAAATCGATCTTCACCGGAATCGTGAGTTTGCGGGCCAGATCGGAAAGGAAAACGAAGGCCCCTTTCAGCACGGCCACTAGCACCAGGTCCCGGCCGCGATAGTCGGAAGAGATTCGGCTTGCCAGATCGCCGACCAGCCGGTCGATCTCCTCCGCCGGCAGGACCGGTTTCAGCTCAGGCATGTCGCGAGACCTTGACGGCCGCTCGAGGCGACCGGGCAGAATTGAATTTCATATAGTTAACTTTATCCCGAATCGGCATCAAAGTCAAATTTCGAAGAAGCGGAGGAAGGGGGAAAAGGCTGCAAAAATAGAAGGTTGGAGGAGTACCGGAACGGCCGGTCACAGCCCCGTTTCCGCCAGTTTTTCGACCAGGCGTTTCTGCTCGGCGTTGAGATGCCTGGGGATTTCAACGAGGATACGCACGTAAATATCCCCTTTCCTGCCGACCTTCATGGCCGGCAGGCCCAGCCCGGGCAGTCGCAGACGGGTCCCGCTCTTGGTCCCCGGCGGGACCTTCAAATTGTACTGTTTGCCCTCGAGGGTAGGAACGGAAACGGTGGTCCCCAGCAGCGCCTCGCTCAGCTTGATCTCGCGATTCGTGGTGAGGTCCTGCCCCTCGACGCTGAACACCGGGTCCTCCTGAAGAACCGCCTGGATATAAAGGTCGCCCCGCGGCCCGCCGTATGGCCCCGGGCTGCCTTTGCCCGCCAGTCGCAGCTTTTGACCGCTTCCCATGCCCTTGGGGATCTTAACGGTCACCCGCTCGGGGGCGCCCTGGGTTTGGATGGAGATCTCCTTGGTCGCCCCGAAGGCCGCTTCGCGCAGCGTGAGCGACATCTCGTAGACCAAGTCCTCGCCCCGCATCTGCTGCTGGCGGGCACGGCCGCCGAATGGGGAACCCGCAGTGTAGGTGTATCGCGCGCCGGGCCCGCCGCCCTTGCTGTAATAATCCCCGCCGCCGAAGCCGAACTCCCGCAGAATGTCGTTGATGTTGAATCCCCTGAAAATGTCCTCCTGGCTGAAACGCTGCTGGAAGCCCTCCGAGCCGAACGTGTCGTATTCCTGGCGCTTCTGCTTGTCGCTCAGCACGGCGTAGGCTTCGCTGATTTTCTTGAACCTCTCCTCGGCCGTCTTGTCGCCTTTGGCGTGGTCGGGGTGATATTTCATGGCCAGCTTGCGATAGGCCTTCTTGATTTCCGCCTCGGACGCATTGCGGGCCACGCCCAGTAACTTGTAGTAATCCTCCGCCATGTGCGGGCATCTCCTGTTGTGTGGTGTATCTCCAT
This sequence comes from Desulfobacterales bacterium, assembly GCA_046496215.1. Classification (GTDB taxonomy): domain Bacteria; phylum Desulfobacterota; class Desulfobacteria; order Desulfobacterales; family SpSt-501; genus SpSt-501. Next base: position 27,845 of record JAWOHH010000016.1, on the reverse strand, counting down.
TAACGGCGCCGTTCGGACCATGCCTGCGTTCTCGCTCTTCGCAATTCTCGGCGTAGATTAATTACGTCACCGCTTGCGGAATCGCTGCAACCTTGGCCTGAACCGAAATCCACCATTTCTGGACAAACACGAGGTAATTTATAATCTATACAGTAAGTTAAAACATAGCGACTGTCAAGCGTGCCGCGCCTGACCCGAAGGGCCCGCGAAACCGTTTCAGCGTCGATAAACGCTATCGGTTCCGGGCTTTCAACGCCACCATCAGAACCGACAGGGCGGCAGGGGTCATTCCGTCGATGCGCGCCGCCTGACCGAGCGAGGCCGGGCGCACGGCGGCCAGCTTCTGCCGCAGTTCGTTGGAAAGGCCGTGCACACCGGCATAGTCCAAGTCATCGGGCAGCCGCGTCTTCTCGAGGTGCTTGAAGCGCTCGATTTCGCGCATCTGGATCTGGATGTAGCCTTCGTACTTGACCTCTATCTCGACCTGGTGGGCCACCTCGGGGTTTACCGGTGCCGGGGCGGGCGATAGCGCTGCGGCTGCAGGGTAGTCGAGTTCGGCCCGCTTGAGCAGCTGATCCAGCGGCACTCCATGGGTGAGAAGCGCCGAGCCGCGGGCGGACAGGAGACGGTTCACCTCGGGGGTCGGACGGATGACGGCGGCCCGGATCCGCCCGATCTCCCGGTCGATGGCCTCGCGGCGCACGCGCAGCTCGCGGACCGCGTCCGCGCCGACCAGGCCGAGCGCGTGGCCGATCTCCATCAGGCGCAGGTCCGCGTTGTCCTCGCGCAGCATCAGCCGGTACTCGGCCCGGGAGGTGAACATGCGATAGGGCTCGCGGGTGCCGCGGGTCACGAGGTCGTCGACCATGACGGCCATGTAGGCCTGCGAGCGATCCAGGACGAACGCCGGCCGTTGCTGCACCCGGCAGGCGGCGTTGATTCCGGCCCACAGCCCCTGCGCCGCCGCCTCTTCATAGCCGGAGGTCCCGTTGATCTGACCGGCCAGGAACAGGCCTTCGACCCGCTTGGTCTCGAGGGTGTTCTTGAGCTGCACGGGGTTGACGTAGTCGTACTCGATCGCATAGGCCGGCCGCATGATCTCCGCATGCTCCAGCCCGTCCACCGAGCGCACCAGTTCGGCCTGCACCTCCAGCGGCAGGCTGTTGCCCAGGCCGCTCGCGTAGATCTCCTCCGTGTCGAGGCCCTCGGGTTCCAGGATGATCTGGTGGCGCTCCCTTTCGGGGAACTTGACGATCTTGTCCTCGAAGGAGGGGCAGTAGCGGGCCGAGGTCCCCGTGATCACCCCCCCGTACAGCGCTGAGCGGTGCAGGTTGCGGCGCAGGATCGCATGGGTGGCGGGGCCGGTGTGGCCGATGAAGCTCGACTGCTGCGGGAGCCGGGAGCCGTCCGTGAAACGCGAGAAGCGAGCCGGCGACGGGTCGCCCGCCTGTTCGCTGAAGCGCGAGAAATCGATGCTGGAGCGGCGCAGGCGCGGGGGGGTGCCGGTCTTCAACCGGCCCAGCTCGAACCCCAGCGCCTGCAGGTCCGCCGCCAGGCCATAGGAGGCGAATTCGCCCGCCCGGCCGGCCGGGATCGACTTGAACCCGATGTGCACCAAGCCGCTCAGAAACGTGCCCGTGGCCAGCACGACGGCCCGGGCGGCATAGCCGTAGCCGGTGTGGTCTTCCACTCCGGCCATCCGGCCGCCCTCCACCACCAGCCGCTCCACCAGCGCCTGCTTGAGGTCGAGCCCGGGCTGCGCCTCGACCACCGCCTTCATGGCCGTGTGGTAGCGCTGCTTGTCGTTCTGAGTCCGGCTGGACTGGACGGCGGGTCCTTTGCGGGTGTTCAGGGTGCGGTACTGGATGGCGGTGCGGTCGGTGACCTTGGCCATCTCCCCGCCCAGGGCGTCGATCTCCTTGACGAGCTGCCCCTTGGCCATGCCGCCGATGGACGGGCTGCACGGCATGGCGGCAAGCTTGTCGAGATCGATGGCCAGGAGCAGCACGCGGCAGCCCATGCGCGCCGCCGCCAGGGCGGCCTCGCACCCGGCGTGGCCGGCGCCGACGACCAGCACGTCGTATGTCGGGGGAAAAAGAGCCATGGGGTTTTAGCGCCCGTTCAATTGCGCAGGGTTGTCCGGATGTGATACACGAGGGGTGCACGCACCGGTGCAGCGGCCGCATTATAGAGCGGCAGGGTTGACCGGTCAAGCCGCCATGCAGAAGCGCTACAACGACCTCGCCACCCACCTGCGCGCGATGTTCGGCTGCCGGGTCCAGAAGATCTCCGTCGATGCGGGGTTGAGCTGCCCCAACCGCGACGGGCGCCTGTCCACCGGCGGCTGCATCTACTGCAACGCCCGCGGGTCGGGCACCGGCGCCCACCGCGCCGGGCGGTCCATTTCCTCCCAGCTTGCCGCCGGCAAGCTGGCGCTCGCGCACCGCTACGGGGCCGAAAAATTCATCGCCTACTTCCAGTCCTATTCCAACACCTACGCCCCGCTGCCTGTCCTGAAAGCGCTTTACGACGAGGCCCTCGGCGTACCCGGCATCGTGGGGCTATCCATCGGTACCCGGCCGGACTGCGTGTCCCCCCCGGTGCTGGAGCTGATTGCGGATTACGCCCGGCAGCGGCTGGTCTGGGTCGAGTACGGGCTGCATTCCGCCCGCGACGAGACCCTGGCGCACCTCAACCGGGGCCACAACGCCGGCTGCTTTTTTAAAGCGGTGGCGCTCACCCGCAACCGCGGCATCCGCATCTGCGCCCATGTGATTCTGGGCCTTCCGGGCGAGACGCGCGCGGACATGCTGTATACGGCCGACCGCCTGGCCGATGCCGGCATCGACGGGCTTAAGCTGCACCTGCTCTACGTGGTCAAGGGCACCCCCATGGAAGCGCTCTGGCGCACCCGAGATTACCGCTGCCTGGAGCAGCAGGAGTACGTCGATCTGGCCTGCGATATCCTCGAGCGCATCCCTCCTTCGGTCGTGATCCAGCGGCTCACCGGTGACCCCCATCCGGCGGAGCTGGCGGCCCCGGCGTGGTGCCGGAACAAGGCTGCCACCCTGGCGATGATCGACGCCGAACTGGAGCGCCGCAACTCGCATCAGGGGGCGCGGGCCGCCCCCGCCGCAACGGGCCCGGTTTCTTGAATTTGCCGGTGCACCGGCCTATAAGAGCAGGAAATTTCCGAGAAAGGCTTTATGAATCCCATGAACCCCGCCGCCCCGCCGACCTTCCCCCGCGACGAGTTCGACCTGTCGTTTAAAGTCTTCCACGAACTGATGGCGCGCAAGGTGACCGACATCCTGCTGGTCAGCAGCCCCTACGATGCCTTCATCATGGAGGAGGAGGGCCGGCTGGCCGAACGGATCATCCACGAGTACCGCGGGTTGAACCTCTCGCGGCCGCCGATGCTCACCTGGGTCTCCACCTCCGCCGAGGCCCTCGACGCCCTGCGCCGCAAGAAGTTCGACTTAGTGATCACCATGCCGTTGGTGGACGACACGGACGCCGATGCGCTGGGCCGCACGATCAAGGAGAGCGTTCCGGATCTGCCGGTCTTCCTGCTGGTGCACAAGACGGGGCAAAACGTGTTGGAGCAGACGGCGGCCGATCGCAGCGCCATCGACCGCGTCTACGTCTGGCGGGGCAACTCCGACCTGCTCCTGGCGTTGATCAAAAACCTCGAGGACCGCCTGAACGTCGCCTACGACACCGAGCGCGCCAAGGTGCGGGTCATCATCGTGGTCGAGGACTCCCCGGCCCATTACTCGGCATTGCTGCCCATTCTCTACAAGCAGATCGTCACCCAAACCCAGGCGGCCATGGAGGAGTCCGTCAACGACGAGCATCGCATCTTCCGCATGCGGGCCCGGCCGAAGATCCTGGTGGCGGAGACCTACGAGGAGGCCATGGCGCTTTACCGCCGCTATCAGTCCTACCTACTCGGCGTGATCTCGGATGTGCGTTTCCCGCGCGGCGGCGTCTTGGACGACGTCGCCGGTTTCTCGCTGCTGGAGTCCATCCGCGCGGAAAACCCGGACCTGCCGCTGCTGAACCTGAGCTCCGAGGAGGCCAACCGCGACCGGGCCCGGAGCATCCCGGCCGTGTTCATCAACAAGAATTCTCCGACCCTGAACGCCGAGGTCCACGACTTTTTCATGACCTACCTCGGTTTCGGGGACTTCGTTTTTCGCATGCCCGACGGCCGCGAGATCGCCCGCGCCTCCGACCTGAGGACGATGGAAAAACTGCTGCCCGACATACCGGAAGCGTCCGTGGACTACCACGCCCGGCGCAACCACTTCTCCAGCTGGCTGATGGCCCGCTCGGAGGTCATGCTGGCCTCTAGGCTCAAGCCGGTCAAGGCGAGCGACTTTGCGAGCACCCAGGCCTTGAAGGAGTACCTGGTGCGCTGCGTCGCCGAGCGCCGCCGGGGGCGCCAGAAAGGCATCATCACCGAGTGGACCGCCGAGCGCTTCGACCCGGATGCGGATTTCATCAAAATCGGCCGCGGCTCGCTCGGCGGCAAGGCGCGGGGGCTGGCGTTCGTCTCCACCCTGCTGCGCCGCCAGCCGGAGCTGCAAGCCCGGCACTTGGAGGTGGAGATCCGCATCCCCAAGACCGTGGCCATTTCCACGGAAGGCTTCGACGCCTTCGTCGGCGAGAACCGCCTGGACGAATTCGCCACCCGCGAGGTCGAGGACCGGGAGATCGCCGCGGCATTCATGGGCGCCCGGCTCCCGGCCTGGCTCACCCGGCGCCTGGCCCTTTTGCTGGAGCACACATTCTGCCCGCTTGCCGTGCGCTCCTCGAGCCTGCTGGAGGACGCCCAGTTCCAACCGTTTGCCGGGATCTACCGCACCGTCATGCTCCCCAACAACCACCCCGACCCCGCGCTGCGCCTCCAGCGGCTGGAAAACGCCGTCAAGCTGGTCTACGCCTCCACCTATTTCGAAAGCCCGAAAGCCTTCGCCCGCAGCACGTCCCACCGCATCGAGGAGGAAAAAATGGCCGTGGTCATCCAGCACGTGACCGGCCAGGCGTGTGGGGACCACTTCTTCCCGGCCCTGTCGGGGGTCGTCCAGTCCTATAACTTTTACCCCATCGCCCAAATGAAACCCGAGGAGGGCATTGCCCACATCGCTCTCGGACTGGGCAAGACGGTGGTGGAGGGGGGAACCTCGCTGCGCTTTTCACCCAAGTACCCCCAGTTCATGCCCCAGTTCTCAACGGTGGACGACATCTTGAAAAATGCGCAGCGCACTTTCTACGCGCTGAAATTGAGGGATTTCCCGGAAGACCTGAGCACCGGCGAGGACCCCACCCTGGCGCGCCTGTCCGTGGACGATTTTCACGGGTCGGCCTGCGTTCAGGCGGTATCGAGCACCTATTTCCCGCAGGAGCACCGGATCCGCGACGGGTTCCAGAACGGCGGCGTCCCGGTGGTCACCTTCGCCGCCGTGCTCAAGCACCGCTCCTTTCCCCTGGCGGAGATCCTGGCGGACATCCTCGAGATCGGCCGCAAGGGCGTCGGCTGCGCCGTGGAGATCGAATTCGCCGTGAACCTATTTGCGGCGCCGAAACCGGTCTTCGACCTGCTGCAGATCCGCCCCATGGCGGTGGCCCGCCAGAAACGCAACGTCCAGATCACCCCCGAGGAGATCGCCCGGGCCCTGTGCTACTCCACCCTGGCATTGGGCAACGGGCTGGTCGGCGACATCACCGATGTGATCTTCGTCGACCCGAATACCTTCGATGTGGCACGCACGATCGAAATCGCCGCCGAGGTCAGCCGCCTGAACAAGCAACTGGCCGCCCAGGACCGCAAATACCTGCTGATCGGCCCCGGACGCTGGGGTTCCGCCGACCGATGGCTCGGCATCCCCGTCAAATGGAGCGACATCTCCGGGGTGCGCGCCATGGTGGAGACGACCGCCGAGACCCTGCGGGCCGACCCGTCCCAGGGGTCGCACTTTTTCCACAACATCACATCGCTTGACATCAGCTATCTGACGGCGGGCGGCGGCGGGGAGGGATTCATCGACTGGAAATGGCTCAAGGCCCAGCCGCCGCAAACGGCGACGGCGCACCTGCGGCACCTGAGGCTCTCGAAGCCTCTGGTAATCAAGATCGACGGCCGCAACTCGAGCGCGGTGATCATGGCCTGAAGGCGAGCGCCCCCAGCCTGCCCCGCGCCCCCTACTGGGGGTTCTTTTTCAGGTATGCCTGGGCATCCTCGTCACCGAGTTCGGCTGCCCGCTGGAAATCCTCGATAGCCGCTTTCCGGTCCCCGGCGAGCAGATGCACCCGGCCCCGGCCGTAGTAATAGAGGCCGTTGCGCGGCTCCAGGGCGATGGCCCGTTGGATGCTCTCGAACGCCTGGGCATAGCTGCCCATCTGGCCGTAGGAGACCCCCTGCGAGAACCAGGCACCGCTGTGGCCGGGGTCCAGCGCGATGGCCTTGGCAAAATAGGCGACGGCCGCCGGGTTGTTGCCGTAGGTGGAGACCAGGGCCCCTTTGCGGAACCACTCCTCGGCGCTGCGGGTCTGGACCGCACTGCCGGTGGAAGCAGCGGATTTTCCGGCAGCCGGCGCCACCGACGGCAAGGCCACCCCCCCCACCAGCAGGGCAAGGCCGATCGCGAACCATCTGAAAACGAATGCCCGTGTCATCATTCACGTCACCTCGAGAGGATCTTTATCGTTTTGCGTATGACCTGATTTTAGTATACTATCGGCAGAAAATCAAAAAACTGAAGCCACCGTCTGCGGAATTGGGCTGAGGGGGTTTCGGAGGCCCTTCATGAGCACATACACCATTGTCCCCCTGGCGGTGGGCATCAACGAGACCGACCAGGGCGTGATGACCTACCTGCGTGATTACGGCAAGCGCATCCTCCTGCCGGTCTATGCGTTTTACCTGAAGGGGGGGGACCGCACCATCCTGGTGGACACCGGCCTGGACCAGTTTGTCATCCCGCCGGGCGCCGAGCAGGCCTGCGGCTTCCCGCTGCTGGAGTTCGAAGAGGCGCTGGATCGGGTGGGCCTGAAGCCGGAGGCGGTGGATGTCATCATCCACACCCATCTGCACAACGACCACTGCGAAAACGACGCCAAATGCCCCAATGCGGAAATTGTCGTCCAGCTCAAGGAGTATGAGTTCCTGAGGCACCCGCACCCGGTGGACCACCGCTACTACCCCGACATCCTGGATGGGCTGAATGTCGTCCACGTCGAGGGGGACGCCGCCATCGCCGACGGTATCGATGTGATCTTCTCCCCGGGGCACACCGTGGGCGGGCAGTCCGTCGCCGTGCAAACCGCCGCAGGGCGGGCGATCATAACCGGGTTCTGCTGCAACGACAAGAATTTCCCGGCCGCGGGGCCGGCCGTGGCGCCCGGTGTGCACATCAACCTGGCCGACGCTTATGACTCGATTCAGAAAATCAAAAGCGCCGCCGACATCCTAATCCCGCTGCACGATCTCGCGGTCGGCCGCATGCGGCAGATTCCGCCGGGTTCATGAAGGAGGGATATGGCGGCCGAAAACGACATCGTGTTGATCCACTTCGAGGACAAGCCCCTCACGTTTGCACGCATCGAGGAGATCTCCCCCGACCACAAGCCCGGCTGGTACCATGTCAAGCTGTTGATGCTGCAAGTCCCGCTGCAAGTCGTCACCTGGATCCTGAGGGACGCCTATATCGACGGGGCCGAGTTCACCATGAACGGGAAGCGAATGCGCCTTGAAAAGGTGCGGGCGCCCGAAGAAGCTCGCCTCCCGGAGGAACCGCCGCAGCCGACTCCCGCCGGCCGGGAGTCGGCCGGGGCCAAGGTGATCTCGCTGACCGACCTCAAGAAGAGATAAACCGTCAAGCGGCGAACACCGTGCACGACATCGTCCTGTCCGCATCCCGGCGCACCGACATACCGGCCTTTTACATGCCTTGGTTCATGGAGGGGGTCGCCCGGGGGCAGTTCGAAGTGGCCAACCCGGTCACACGGCAGCTCCGCCGGGTGCCGGCCGCGGCCCCTCCGGTTCGAGTGGTGGTCTTCTGGTCGAAGGACTTCGGCCCGTTCATTGCGGGCGGCTACGGCCGGCGCCTGGAGCAAATGGGCTACCGCCTGTTTTTCCAGTTCACGGTCAACTCCGAGAACCGGACGCTCGAGCCGAACGTCCCCCCGCTGCAAGAGCGCCTGGAACAACTCCGCAGCCTGTGCGCCGCCCACGGGCCGCAGGCCGTGAACTGGCGATTCGACCCCGTCTGCCTTTTCCGGGACGGACGGGGCCGGCCCGGCGACAACCTCAAGGACCTGCCGCGCATCGCCGCAGCGGCCGCCGCCTGCGGCATCCGGCGCTGCACGGTGAGCTTCATGGACCTCTACGCCAAGGTCCTGCGCCGAACGGCAGAGCGGCCGGACGTTACGTTCGTTGAGACCACCCGCTCGCAGCAGGTGCAGATCCTGCTCGGCCTCGAGGCGCTTCTGGGCGCGCGGAGCATTGAGTTGACCACCTGCTGCGAAGACAAGGCGATCACCGCCCTGCCCGCCCATTCGACCATCGCGAGCGGGGCCTGCATTCCGAGCAAGCTCCTGATGGGACTTCACGGGGGCCGACTGTCTCTCAGGCGGGACCAGGGCCAGCGCGTGCGGGCCGGCTGCCGGTGCCGCATCTCCGTTGACATCGGGTCCTACGAGCTGCAGCCGTGCGGCCACGGCTGCCTGTATTGCTATGCGACCCCCTGAGGGTGAAGTGGCGAGGGGGGCGCCCCGCCCCGGTTGAAGAGCCATCGGCCCCGGCGGCTGAAACCTTTTCCAAATGCAAATCGGACCGCTCACGCTCGAAAATCCCGTGATCCTCGCCCCGCTGGCGGGCATCACGAACCTCCCCTTCCGCATCCTCGCACGTGAGGCCGGCTGCGCCTTGGTCTTTTCGGAGATGGTCAGCGCCGATGGTCTGGTGTACGGGTCGCAGAACACGTTCGAGCTCTTGCGCAGCCTGCCGGCGGAAAAGCCCCTCGCGGTCCAGATCTTCGGCTCGGACCCGGCGCGGATGGCCGAGGCCGCCGCCGCGGTGGAGGCCTCCGGCGCAGACGTGCTCGACATCAACTTCGGCTGCGCCGTGAAAAAGGTGCTGAAAACGGGATCCGGCGCGGCACTGATGCGTGCCCCAAAGCGGGCCGAAACGATCTTGACGGCTGTGCGCAGAGCGGTGCGGATCCCGCTGACGGTCAAACTTCGCAGCGGCTGGGAGAGCTCGGCGGCCCAGGCCTTTGAACTGGGCGCGATTGCGGAGGGCTGCGGGGTGGACGCCGTCACGATCCACCCTCGGACGGCCGTGCAGAAATTCAGCGGGCGGGCCGACTGGCGCGTCATCGCCGCGCTGAAAGCGCGGCTGCGGATCCCCGTCATCGGCAACGGCGATGTGGCCTGCGCCGATGACGCCGCGCGCATGATGGCGGAGACCGGCTGCGATGCCGTTATGGTCGGCCGCCGGGCCATCGGGTACCCGCGCATCTTTACCGAGATCGCATCCCGGCTGCGCAACGCGCCCGCCCCGCCGGAGGCGGCCGGCGAGCGAGCGGCCGTCATGCGGCGATTTCTGGAAATGTCGTTGACCTGCTATGGGCCGCAAAACGCCTGCGCGCTGATGCGGCATCGTCTGGGCTGGTTCACCAAGGGGGTCCGGGGCGGGGCGGCGCTGCGGTGCGCGGCGGCGGGCATCACGTCGCTGGATCAGGCGCGTGAGTTGATCGAAGGCTTTGATCGTGCCGCAAGGCTCCAATGAGCGGGGACGGATGGAGGGCGTCCGGTCGCAGCCCCATCCGCATGCTCACCGCTTCATCCTCACCGTACCACCGCTGCGCACCGACTCCCAACCCGCGAACACGGCCTTGGCGCTGTCCCGGGTGACGGCCGAGACAGTCGCCTCGCCGAGCTTTTCGCCGACGGGGACGAAGCGCTGGCCGTCTTTGCCGACCATGGCGGCACCGAGGCCGAACACCTCGAGCACTTGACCGGCCGCCAGGCCCGAGTCGCTTCCGGCCGACAGCACGATGGCACCACCCTCGGCGGCGACAATGAATGCCTGCCAGGGACGATCGCGCAGTGCCTGGCAGGTCAGGCGCGCACTTTTGCGAAGCATCCGCTCCATCGCCGGCTGGTAATCCGCCATGCGCACGACCTGCGATTGCTGCAGCTCTTCGTGCTTCAAGCCGTCAATCACGACTTCGTCCCTCTGGCTGTCGTCCATGATCTTGGCCCCCGTGGCCGAGTCCACGACCTCCACGCGCACCACCGCCTGGATCGCATAGCGCGTGTCTTTCCAGAGCCAAAACCCCGTGCGCTTCTGATCCAGCTTGACATCCATCAGGGTGCCGATCAGGAAAAACTCCACGCCCTGCCGCCGGCCGAACACGGCCAGAGCCTGCCCGTCGAGCAGCCCGGAAACCAACCGGGGGGGCACCTTGAGGTCGGCTGCGAGCGCGGCGTCAAACATGAGGCCGGGGCACTCTTTCTCCAGCAGGGCCTTGAAATTCCGACCGTAATAGGCCGGGAACCCGGGTTCGACCCCCGACAGTCCGGGATCGACTCCGATGAGAGCCACCTTTTTTCCGGCCGCGGCCCCCTTCCCCGGTGCGGCCCGTTCCGCCGCAGCACGAGGGGTTTCGGGCGTTTTTTCCACAACCACACAGCCGGCCAGAAGGAGCAGCAGTAGCCCGATTGCGATGAGCCGTCCAGTGTTGGGTCTAAGAACTGCCAGCATGAGCGTCGCACCTCGATGTGGAGGATAGGGATGACACGGGCAGGCGGTACGGCGCTGTCCCCCGTGCACCCGGATTTTTTATCCATAACAAGAACCGATTTCGAATGTCAAACCCGCCGCGGGCGCCCTCCGCCGCGAACCCGCCGCGGTTGACAGCTCAGGCGCTATCTGTTAGCGCACAGCCTGTCAGCGCAGGATCGGGCTTTACACGGACAGGAGACACGCGGATGGGATCCATCGACGAACAGGTCCTCAAGACCGCCAAGGAAGTCGTGATCAAATTCATCGAGTGCGGCCGGCTTTCCCCCAGCGGCTTTGCCGAGACCTTCCAGAGCGTTTACAAGGCCGTCGACGACACGGTCAAGGCCCATGAGAGGGCGCCCGAAAATCCCCCGCAGCCAAAAGCGCCCGGCGCAGGACCGAAAGCCTCGGGCGGCAAGCGCTAAGGCGATCATGACCCCGGCATGGCAGCACGCTCAAACGTGCAGACCGCTCAGTGTGCCTCCGCCCAGTTGCGGCCGACCGCCACATTGACCTTGAGCGGCACCTTCAGCTCCCAGACCCCCTCCATGATCCCGGCCACCAGCGCCGAAACTCGCTCCACTTCGTCAGGCGGCGCCTCGAAGACCAGCTCATCGTGCACCGTCATCAGCATGGCGGCCTTGAGCCCCTCGCGGCCGAGGGCCTCGTCGATCCGGACCATGGCGACCTTGATCAGGTCAGCTGCCGTCCCCTGGATGGGGGTGTTGACGGCAACCCGCTCGGCCGCCTGGCGCACCATCGCGTTGGAGCTGCCGATGTCCGGCAACAGCCGGATCCGGCCGAGTAGGGTGCTCGTCCTTGCAGTGCGCCGGGCCTCCTCGATGGTGCGGTCCAGAAAGCGCTTCACACCGGGGTAGCGGCCGAAGTAGTGATCGATGTAAACCTTGGCCATCTTCTGGCTGATATCCAGCTGGCGCGCCAACCCGAAGGGGCTCATGCCGTAGATGATGCCGAAATTGATTGCCTTGGCCTGCCGCCGGAGCTCGGGGCTTACCTGGGAGGGCGGAACCTCGAAAACCTCCGAAGCCGTGCGGGTGTGGATGTCCTCATCGTCGCGGAAAGCCTGGATGAGGATTTCGTCCTCCGCATAGTGCGCCAGGATGCGGAGTTCGACCTGCGAATAGTCCACCGAGAGGAGCCGCCATCCCTCGCGCGGGACAAACGTGCGGCGGATCTCCAGGCCCTCCGGCGTGCGGATGGGAATGTTCTGCAGATTGGGCTCCGAGCTGGAGAGCCGCCCCGTGGCCGTCACCGTCTGATGGTAGGAGGTGTGGATCCGCCCGGTCTGAGGATGGATCAGGTCGATGAGGGCGTCGGCGTAGGTGGACTTGAGCTTGGCGAGGGTGCGGTGCTTCAGCACCAGGGCCGGCAGCTCGTGCAGCTTCGCCAGCGAGACGAGCACGTCCACGTCGGTGGAGTATGCGGTTTTTTTCTTGGTTTTTTTCTGAACGGGCAGCTTGAGTTTTTCAAACAGGATGGCGCCCAGCTGCTGGCTGGAGTGAATGTTGAAGCGCTCGCCGGCAAGGCCGGTGATGCCGGCCTCGAGTGTCTCCAGCTCCTGCTCGAAGTGCTTGGACAACCGGCGCAGCTGTCCGATGTCCACCGCGACCCCCCGCATCTCCATGCGCTTTAGGACCGGGATGAGCGGCATCTCCACCGTGTGCATGAGCTCGGTCAATCCGACCTCGCCCAGACGGCGCTCGAGCACCCCGTATGCCAGACGGGTGATGTCGGCGTCTTCGCAGGCGTAGGGGACCGCCTCCTCGAGGGGGACCTGGGCGAACGTGGGGCGATCCCTTTTGCGGCCCGCCACCTCTTCGAACGAAATGGTCTTGTGGTCGAGAAAATCCAGGGCGATCTGGTCCAGGTTGTGGGCGCGCTTGGAGGGATCCAGCAGATAGGAGCCCAGCATGGTGTCGAAGACCACCCCGGCCAGCTCGACGCCGTGTCGGGCGAACACGATCCAGTCGTATTTGATGTTCTGCCCGACCTTCTTGAAGCGGGGCTCCTGCAGATAGGCCGAGAGCTGGCTGAGGACAAAGCCGCGATCGAGCTGCTGCGGGGCGCCGAGATAGAAGTGGCCGCAGGGGATGTAGAAGGCCTGGTGCGGTTTAACGGCCACGGAAATACCGACCAGCTCGGCCCGCATCGGGTCGGTTGCGGTCGTCTCGGTGTCGATGGCGGCCAACTCCGCCGTGCGCAGCAGTCCGACCAGCTCGGACAGCGCAGCCGGCTCTAAAACGGCGCGGTAGTCCTTGCCGCTCAGGTCCGCCGCTTGCGGCACAGCGTGTTGAAGCTGGCGGAATTCCAGCTCTCGGAACAACGCGGCCTGGGCCTGGGCATCGGGACCGGTCAGCCTGAGCGCCTGGAGGTCCACGGCCACCGGCGCCTGGGTGTCGATGGCCGCCAGCCGGCGGCTCAGGAACGCTTGCGCGCGGTGGGCTTCGAGCTTTTCCCGCAGCTTGGGGCGCGCGACGGATCCCAGGTTCGCGTATAGGGTTTCCAGGCTGCCATGGGATCGAATCAGATCGAGCGCCGTCTTCGGTCCGATTCCGGGCACGCCGGGGATGTTGTCCGCGGTGTCCCCCGACAAGCCCATCACATCCACCATCTGCGCCGGCTCGACCCCCATCCGGGCCCGAACGGCCGCCAGGTCCGTGGCCTCATCCTTCATCGGGTCCCACAGGCTCGTCTGTTCGCCGACCAGCTGGAGGAAATCCTTGTCGCCGGTGACCATCACCACGGCGAACCCCTCGGCCGCCAGCCGGCGGGCGAGGGTCCCGATGACGTCGTCGGCCTCGTAGCCCGCCAGTTCGACCACCGGCAGCCGGTAGGCCGCGGTGACCCGTTTGATCAAGGGGATCTGGACCGCCAGCTCCTCGGGCATGGGGGGACGGTTGGCCTTGTAGGCCGCATAGATTTCGTGCCGGAACGTCGGGCCGCGGGCATCGAAGACCACGGCGGCATACTCCGGGTGCCGGTCCTCCATGAGCTTGATCAGCATCCGGGTGAAGCCGAAGACGGCGTTCGTGGGCATGCCGCGGGAATTGGTCAGCCCCGCGATGGCATGGAACGCCCGGTGGATATAGGCGGACCCGTCAATGAGATAGGCCGTGCGAGGTGTGCTCATGCCTTCACAACTGTTTCCCGGCAGGCAGCCGGCAAGGCCCGGCGGCCGAGGGCGAATTGACACCCGGTCGAGGTTGCATTAAAGTTTGGGCGTTTCGATTAAGGTTTCGAGCGACCGCCCGAGACCACCGGGCGCTCGATTTGTATAGCATCCCAACGGCCGCACCACAAGCAGAGGTACGCATGCCCCAGGGAGAGATCATCACCGACGATGCCCGAATCCGGCGGCTGCTGAGCGGCTCCAAAAACGTGGCCGTGCTGGGGTTAAGCCCGAAACCGGGGCGGGATTCCTACCGCGTCGCGGAATACCTGAAATCCAAGGGGTTTCGCATCATCCCCGTGCGTCCAGCCCAAACGGAGATCCTGGGCGAGAAGGTCTTCGCCTCCCTGGACGAGGTGGTCGGCCCGGTGGACATCGTGGATGTTTTCCGCAGCCCGGATCAGATCCTGCCGCATGCCCGCGAGGCGATTCGTTTGAAACCGAAGGCGTTTTGGATGCAGGAGGGCATCGCCAACCGGGAAGCGGCGGAGCTGCTAACGGCGGCGGGAATCGATGTGATCATGGACCGCTGCATCAAAAAGGATCATGAACGACTCCTCGGCCATATCGGCCTATCGGCGTAAGCACCGCGTTGGACACGAGCTCATCTGCGATTGCTGCCGCAAAACCTTCCCGTTCTGCTGGCGCTGCCGCTGCGGGTTCAAGATTTGCCAGGCGTGCATGCTCGAAAACGTCTGGGGCATGTCCTGCAACGGCATCACCTGGGAGTGCCCCGACTGCGGCGGCCAGAACGGGTTTGGAAACCAGTGAGCGCCCGATATAAACGTTGCATCCGATCCTGACACGGTCGGCGTTTTGCCACAACCGATTTTACCGGAGTGATTCCAGCCATGACGGCCAAGGTCATTGCCATCGAGGAGACGATGGGCCCGCTGCGGCCCTCGTTGATCCGCATCATGCGCATGTTGCCCGACCACGACCGGAACGATGTTAACCTGCAGCGGCTCCTGGCGTTTCGTCTGCGCATCGACGGCGAAGCGGCCCTGAAGGACTATCTCCTCTCAAGGATCCGGGATGCCATCCAGTGCGGGTACTCCGGCAGCCTGCACGAGTTTCTCAAACGCGACACCAAAAACGCGGACTGCCTGACCGAAGCGGAGGAGGACCCCGCCGACCCTGGCGCGGCCTGAGACGCCATGCACTACGAAGGCACCATCATCCGCCCGCCGAGCGAGGCCAACAGCATCCTGCTTCAGATCACGGTCGGCTGCTCGCGCAACAAGTGCACCTTCTGCGGCACCTACCGCGGCGAGCGCTTCCGGATCAAACCCGACGATGTCGTCATGGAAGACATTCGGTTTGCAGCCACCCACTGCCGCCGCCAGCGTCGGGTTTTCCTGTGCGACGGGGACGCTCTGATTGTCCCGCAGAAACGGCTGGTGCCGATCCTGCAGGCGATCCGCGAGCAGCTCCCCTGGGTCACCCGCATCGGCGCCTATGCTAACGCGAAGAGCCTCAAGCTCAAACGCCCCGAGGAGCTGGAACAGCTGCGCGGGCTCGGATTGGGGATCGTCTACATGGGAATGGAGTCCGGCGACGACGAGACGCTCAACCGGATCAACAAGGGAACCGAAGCGGCCGAGCTGATCGCGATGGGCCGCAAAGCCAAGCAAGCCGGCCTCAAACTCTCGATCACGGTGATCCTGGGGATTGCCGGCCGCGAGCGTTCCGCAATTCACGCCCGCGAGACCGGCCGCGTGCTCTCGAAGATCGACCCGGACTACGTCGGCGCCCTGAGCCTGATGCTGATCCCCGGCACACCCCTCTACAACGATTGGCAGGCAGGTCGCTTTCCGCTGCTGGAACCGCGGGAGATGCTCGCCGAGCTGCGCACCCTGATTGCCGAAACCAACCTCTCGCAGGGTCTGTTCCACGCCAACCACGCCTCGAACTACCTGCCGATCAAAGCGCGGATGCCGAAAGACAAGCCTGCCGTCCTGGAATTGATCGACCGGGCGCTGAGCGGCAGGGTTACGCTCAAACCGGAATACCTGCGGGCCTTGTAACGCCGCTGAAAACTGATCCCAGCCGCGACCCGGCCTTCGAAAGGAGCACGATGGACCTGAAACTGCTGTTGACGACCTTTGGACTGGTCTTCCTGGCGGAGCTGGGCGACAAGACCCAGCTGGCCACCTTTTGCTTTTCCGCCGACTGTGAAGACTCGCGGCTCTCGGTTTTTTTGGGCTCAGCTGGCGCTCTGGTGCTGAGTTCCCTGATCGCGGTGCTGCTGGGCGCCGGGGTCAGCCGTTTCGTCTCCCCGATGGCCATCAAGCTGGGGGCCGGTATTTTTTTCCTGGTGGTCGGGACGTGGACCATCTACAGCGCCATGCGGACCTGATGCGAACCGGGGGGACTGCGGTGCACTCGTTTTCGACAGCCCTTGCCGCTCTGCTGGCCCTTGCAGCGGCGGCGGGAGCCGCTTTTGCCCAGCCGCCCTCGCCCGGTCCCGCCCTGGATTTCACCCCCCTGATCGAGGCCGCCCGCGTGGAGGACCCGTTGGACTTCTGCGGGGAACCGGTGCCGCTGGAAGACCCGGATGTGCGCGAACGCATGGAGCGTGAGATGCTGCTGGTGCTCTGGGACGCCCCCATGGTGATCCTGTGGGCCAAGCGCGCCGGGCAGCACATGGGGGCGATCGAGGCCACCCTGCGCAACAACGACCTCCCGCCGGACCTCAAGTTTATCCCGGTTGCGGAGAGCTCCCTCCGACCGCACGCCGGCTCCCCCAAGGGGGCCATGGGCTTCTGGCAGTTCATGGGGCCTACTGCCCAAAAATACGGGCTGAAAGTCGACTCGGAAAAGGATCAGCGCCGCAACCTGGACGACTCGACAGAGGCGGCCGTCGCCTATTTGAAGCAGCTCCACGGCATGTTCGGATCATGGACGCTCGCAGCGGCGGCGTACAATATGGGGGAAAACGGGCTGAAGCGGGAAATCGCCGCCCAGGATACGCGCGATTACTACCGCCTCTATCTCCCCCTGGAAACCCAGCGGTATGTTTTCCGGATCCTGGCCGCCAAGCGGATCCTCTCCGATCCCGGCCGCTTCGGGTTTCACCTCAAACCCGAAGACCTCTATCGGCCTGCGGCAGTGGATCTCGCCACCGTGGACCTCGCAGCAGAGACCCCCGTGCTTGCCGTCGCCCGTGCAGCCGACACCGACCTCAAGATGATCAAAGACCTCAACCCCGAGATCCGGGGCTACCAGCTGGCACCCGGCCGGCACCGGCTACGCCTGCCCCAGATGTCCGCCCAAGGCTTCCCGGCGCGGCTGGCCGAAGAGGTTCAGCGCATTCAGAGGAGCGAGGAGACCATCGTGTACGTCGTCAAGGAGGGAGACTCCCTGGGGGCGATCGCCGAGCGGTTCAATGTGCCGTTGTCGGAGATCAACCGGCGCAACCAGCTGGACCCGAAGAAACCGATCCAACCGGGCCAGCGCCTCTCCATAACCCTGAGGCGCGGGGGGGAGTCGGAGCCTTGACGCCGTGGCTCTTTGTCAGCGGTTTTGCGGTATCGGGCGGTTTAGCCGGGGCGGGATTTTGATTTTGCGTTTTTCGTGGTCGGGATGCGGGCGGTAGAAAATGGCCACGTTACCGATGAGGCCGGCCAGGCCGCAGTCGGCCTTCTCCTCGATGGCGGCGGCGATGGCGGACTTCTGGCCCCGCTGCTTGAATTCGACGAGCTTGACCTTGATCAGCTCATGAACGCCCAAAGCCTCGGAAACGGAGTCGAGCACGGCGGCCGTGACGCCCTTTTGGCCGACGAACACCACCGGCCTGAGGCCGTGGGCCAGGCCGCGCAGGTATTTTGCCTGGGTACTGGTGAGCGGTTGCATCGCAGCAAAACCTTCGTTATGAGTATGGGTGAACCTGTAAACGCCGACCCGAGCATCCCGCAGAGGTGAGCCATGCAGAAAACGAACTACCCGCAGGAGGCCGTTTCGTTTCAGATCCAAGCCTATCGGCAGCCGAAAGACATCCGGACGCTGCGGGCTCAGAACGTATCATTTTCCGGCAGCCCGCGCAAACACCCCTACGATCCGGAGAAGATCATCCTGGTGGCCGACCCCTACAGCACCAACACGATTTTCTTCGAATTCAGCAAGCAGGACATCGCCTTTGTGGAGGAGCTGCCGAGCATCGTGGACATGGACGGGAACACGGTCACCATGATGCGCCTGTGGGTCAAGAAGGGCAGCCTCGCCGTGCGCAGCACACCCTTCATCGCCGGGGACACCCGGCCGGATTCCGACTAAAGCAGAGCACCGAAGGGGGCTCGTCAGCCTTTCACGGGCAGCACGTGGATCGCCTTGATGACCAGCTCCACGACGTCGCCTTTCTTGAGCTTCAGCTCAGAGGTTGATTACCTTGTCCGCCAGCTGCATCGCCGTGACGATGTCCAGCATGTTCGTCGTCTCCCCCACCTGCTTGCGCTCCAGCAGGTTGAAGTGGGTCAAGCAGGTCCCGCACACGAGGATCTTGAGCCCGTCGCGCTCATAGGCGTTGAGCTCTTCCAGCACTTCCGACCCGTCGATGGCAAGCTTGACGCCATTGTTGACGAGGACCAGGCGCCACAACTCCGGACCCATTTCCTTCAAGGTGCGCAGGAAGTTGACCATCAGCTTGAGTCCCAGCCGATCGTCCCCGAACCCCATGCGGTCCGTTGCGCACATCACCATGATCTTTTTCGACTCGGCGTGGGGTCGGGCCGCCGGCGCTGCAGCAGGAGCGGGAATCGCCCCGCAGCGGCCGACGACGACAAAATCCCCGGCCGCGCGTTCCAGCACGGTCGCAAAGCCCTGGGACTCCAGGAAGCGCTTGACATTTTCCTGGGAGGCCGCGTTGTCCACGAGCACGCGGACCCCGGTGGGCTTCTCCTGTTCCAGGGTGGCCTTGGTGTGCAGCACCGGCGCGGGGCAAGCCAGGCCGCGGGCATCTATTTCTTTCATGTCGGCACCTTAAGACGAAACGTGTTGGGTGTTTGGCGGACCACGGGAGATTATTACTCCACCCGGATGATCTCATCCGGGCCGGGCAGTACGATCCCGATCTCGGCGGAGTGTGCGACCCCGGCATCGCCCAAGGCCTTCAGGAGATCGCCGGCCTGGGTGGCGCTCACGCTGATCAGCAGGCCGCCCGATGTCTGGGGGTCGAAGAGCACATCCCTGCGCGGTCGATCGACGGCGTCGTTAAAGGCGACCATCGCCTCGCGGAACTCCCTGTTCTTATGGGCGCCGGCCGGGATCAGCCCCATCGTTGCATATTCCAACGCTTCCGGGAACACCGGCACCTGTTTCGAAAAGACCCGCACCCCGCTTCCGGACCCGCTCACCATTTCGGCCAGGTGGCCCAGCAGCCCGAAGCCCGTCACATCGGTGCAAGCGTGCACGTCGAAGCGAGCCATGACCTCGCAGGCCTTGCGGTTGAGCGCGGCCATGAGGCGCGTGACCCGTTCGACCAGCTCCGGCGGGGCCATGCCGGCCTTGATGGCGGTGTTGACAATACCGGTGCCAAGGGGCTTGGTCAGGACCAGTCGGTCCCCAGGTCTAAGGTTCTTCTTGGTGAGAAAGCGGCCCGGGTGAACGAACCCGGTGACCGAGAGACCGTACTTGAGCTCCTTGTCCTCGATGCTGTGCCCGCCCACCAGGACCACGCCGGCTTCCGTCATCTTGTCGAGGCCGCCCTGGATGATCTGCCGTAGGATGGAGAGGTCCATCTCCTTGACGGGAAAGGCCACCAGGTTCATGGCAGTCTTGGGGACCCCGCCCATGGCGTAGACGTCGCTCAGCGCATTGGCGGCGGCGATCTGCCCGAACCAATAAGGGTCGTCCACGACGGGGGTGAAGAAGTCCACGGTCTGAATGAGGGCCAGGGTGTCGGAGACCCGGTACACCCCGGCATCGTCGGCGTGCTCCAGCCCCACGAGCACATTCTCATCCGTCGGAATGTGGATCCCGCACAATGCCCGGTCCAGGTCCCCTGGCGCCAGCTTGGAGGCTCAACCGGCGCCGGCGACCGTGGTGGTCAACCGAATGGTTTGGTTTTTTGAGATGGGACCCACCGCAACGCAGTCTCCATTGTCGAATGCGCAAATACGCCTATTCGGATGCTGGCGCGTCGCCTCCGGCAAAGGGGCAGGCAAGCTCCAGCGCGGCAAAGTCATGGGCTTCCCCGCAGAAAGGGCAGGGAGAGGTGAGCTTCACCCGCGCATCCAGGTAGCGCCGCCCCGCGGCATCGCACGCAACCCCGCGGTTTTCGGTAATGATGAAATCCGCACTGGAAAACGAGGCCAGCCGGTTGGGGCATACAAAGACAAACTCCATCGATGCCTCCAACGCTTCATCGCTGCCGAACATCATAGCACGCACTCAGGGCATTTCAAGCACCTGCGCGATGGCCTGCGGAATGCATGCGATGATAGCGCTCACCTGGGTCATAGGCGTGGGGGCGGCCAGGCAGCCGGCAATGCGATTGGCATGCGCGGCAGCCGCTGCCGCCCTCTCCAGTTCCATGCCGCCGGCCGCCAAGGCCGAGACCATGCCGGTCAGCGTGTCCCCGGTGCCTCCGATTGGTTCGAGCGCTTCCTCGGCCGGGCTGTCAATAGTGGCAAAAACACCCTGAGCTCCGGCCACGTAATCCACCTTGCCCTTTACCAGGAGAATGCGGGCAGCGTTTTTGTGGCGATAGGCGCGGTCGATCAGATCGGGAACCTTTTGTTCTTCATGCAGAATGAAGCCCCGCGTGTAAAACGGGTGGGGCGCTTGGTCATCGGCCAAGAACGCCAATTCTCCTGCATCCGGGGTGAACAGATCGTACGCTTCCGCCATGCCGCTCATCTTGGCGGCGTACATGTAACCGGCATCCGCGATCAGCAGGGGCCGCCGCCGCATCTCTCCGATGGCGAAGAGCACGCGGTTGTGCCAGTCCACATCGGGCTGAAGATAGTGGAAGGCCAACACCCCCAAATCGGTTTGAGGTAGGTGCCGCACCAAATGATCGTAAAGACCGCGGCTGCCCTCTCCCAGACCGATGTCGCCGGCCAGGTAGACATACGGGGCGGGGTGGTCGGTCACTTCCAACGTCTTGACAGCGGCTGCGATCAGGGCAGGAGTCCCGCGGTTCACCGGCGCACTGTGGCCGCCAACCTGAATGGTGTCCCCCCGCAGTTTGGCATGCCCCTCGACCAGTGGAAACCGAAGGTCGGGGACGGTCCCTACGATGGCAAGCATCGGCGTCTGACCTCCTCGTAGGCAAGCTGCAGCGCATACCCGCACAAGGTGTGCCCGATCTGACGGGGCTCCGGCGCTTCGGCAAGCGATCGGCCCACCATCTCCTGGGCGAGATAGGGGATATCCGGGCAGCCACCCCCGGAAACATTCACCAGGATAGAGGTTTGCTTGTCGATCGTGAGCTTCATGTTGGCTGCGCGCACCATCAGAAATCCGCCGAAATCCTTTATGTGGAAGAGATCCACCGGCTGCAGCAGGGGGCTGGTGACCGGAACCGTTTGCAGGGGGTGAAGGCCGACCTCTTCCAGGGTCCGCAGCACGGCCAGTTCCTCGATCAGCGGAAATTCGATCACCAGGTCGCAGCCGGTGCGGATTTCAGGAGGCGGTCCCTTGACCCGAATGCTCCACCCTGCGGCCTTGAGGGTATTTTCGGCCCGGATCACCTCGCTGGTGTTCTCAAAAACGAGAATGCCGGTCTCTACGCCCTGCACGGCTGCGGCGGGCATCTCTGCCTTTCTCTTGAAAAATTTCAACACGGCCCGAGGCTCATTCCTTCTGAATGGCGATGCGGTAGCCTTCGCCGTCCGGCTGGACCGCCTTGACCTCCCAGCCCTGGCTATCCGCCGCCCGGCTGACATTTTCCTTGGAGGTGTCGGTGTCCACCAGAATTTCAATTTTCCCCTTGCCCAACTTCTTCATTTCCCCAAGCGAGAGCAGGACCGGCTGGGGACAGGAAAACCCGCGCGCATCAACGGTGGTCATAGCGTCCTCCTTGAGATCAGGCAGTTTTCTGCCGCATGGTAAAGCCGATGAATACACAAACAGCAAGCCCGACCACCACCGCGGCAATCCCGTGGGGGCCGATTCCGTCCGGAGAGCTGGCCATACCAAAATTGTGTGAAATGCCGGCACCGACGATCATGCCGGTGACAAAAACCGCGGCATCGCCATCGCCTTCACCCGCCATGAACAGTTGGCGCCCGGGGCATCCGCCGGCCAGAGCAAAGGCCAGGCCGGCGACGGTCATTCCGGCAAAATTCCAAAGCCCCATGGTGTGCGACACCGGCTGCTTGACAAAACCGGGGTTGAACTGCCCCAGCATCAGGTTCGCCACGAACGCGGCCGCCAGCAGAGCCAAAAGACCTGTGAACAGATGCGCCTGTTTGAAAAGAATCAGGTCGCGAAAAGCACCCATGGTGCAGAACCGGCTGCGCTGAGCGAGAAAGCCGATGGCCAAGCCAACCACCAGCGAAACGATCAGCGGGGCATGCATCGAACCGGGGCCTTTCACGCTGTAGAAAAGCACCCCGCTTTGAGGTTGTTCAGGAATCTGGGGGAAAACCAGCATGAGAATGAGAAACCCGAGCATCATCAGCGGCATCAGCCACCCCGCAGAGGCACATGTCTTGTTGGATCGGCCCAGATTATACCCTCCTTTTAAAAAAAGAGTCCCGACCCAAATGCCGAAAATCAGGCCGGCTATGCCGAAAATGGCGTTGCCGTCCCCGCCCGCCAAGCGCAGCAGGGCTCGCCATGGGCATCCCAAAAACACCAGTGCCCCGATCATGGCGAAGACGCCCAGCGTGAAACGCACAAAGGGGGCCGAGCCGGCGCGCGGGCGGAACTCTTTGAACAGAAAGGCGGCCACCAGAGACCCCAGCACGAAGCCGATGATCTCGGGCCGCATGTACTGCACCACGGCAGCTCGATGCAGACCGAGCGCGCCCGCGATGTCGCGGTCGAAGCACGCCACACAAATGCCCATGTTCGCCGGGTTGCCCCATTTTTGCAGCAGCGCGGCAAAGATCCCGATGAATACCCCGACGCCGATGATCCCCCATCGCGTTGCCAGAACGTTTTTCACCGCTGTCATGATTCTTCCTCCGTGAGTTTTTGAAAACGCATTGCTCGTCGTGGATCCCGAGAATCAATAGCGGGTATGCCCCGAGGCCGGATGTGCGGACCGTTGCCTCGAACGACATTCTACGAAACGGGCCGGCATTAAATCAAATCGTTTGATTTGATGCCGGACCATATAACCAATAGATTTTTTCTATGGTTGTTTGAACGAAATGCACTTGCGGCTGCAGGGAAGGGGAGAGGCCGTTTCAGCTGGAAGGGGTCTTGGCGAGATCGTTCTTCAGACGCCGGATGGCGGAGCTGATTAGATCGGCCCGAGCGGTGAGGCGGTTGAGTTCGACCAGGTGGGGGGCATAGATGCCGGCGTCTGCGGTGTGCGAGTAACGAACGAAGTGGTCGATTTCGCTCCAGGCCTCCTCGAGCAGGGTGCGCACCTGAATTTCGACCGGCAGGGTCTTGTCCTTGGAGCGCTCGAAGGCGATCAGATAGTGCACCGAGCGGTATCCCCAGGGATGGCGGTGGATCAGGCAGCGGCGGTCGCGGAAGGCCTGGATGAGGGCCGGCGAATCCTCGGCATGAATATTGGCCACCGGCGCTTCTTTGAGCTCCCAGGTGCGCAGGATGAAATCATGGATCGAGGCCCAATCCTCCTTGAACAGGTGCAGGGCGCGAACCCCCACCAGGTCGGTGACGACCCGGTCGTAGCTGCCTGGTCCGATGTCGAGCGCAGGGTCCTCGAGCTTTATCCGGACGATCTTTTCCAGCAGGTGGTCGGGGGACTTGATGCGCGTCTTGACGGTGTGGACGGTTTCGATCGGCCGCAGGCGCTCGGCCACATATTTGGCATCCAGCCCAAGCTCAGGGATGTTTTTCCCGTAATCTTCCCGAATGGCGACCAACTGGCCCCAATCAAGGCCGGTTTGCCGGAATTCGGCTTCGGGAATAAGATTTTTTTTGAGGAACTCATCCTGTTGCAAGCGTCCCCCTCGTGCCGATACCCCCTGCGTTGCAGACGCACAACCACAATCGCGGGGGCTTCGTTTTCAACAGCCGCCAGTGCATTCAGAAGGCCGACTGAGCCCCTCAGGATCCACAGGGCTTGAAACCGTCTTTTCAATGCAGTGTGGTCATATCCCGTGGGAGCGGCTTCCGGCCGCGATAATCGCGGCTGGAAGCCGCTCCCACAAAAAAGGTGCTTCGTTTTAGTAATCCGTATAACGATCGGAGAAAAGGGTCAACCGGTTTCAGGGGTGGATATCGCAATGCCTGAGGAGGTTGTGAGAAAATCCTTCTGGGATTAAATAGGCTCGCGGATCATACGAGGTATATCGAGGTGCGCAAAACAGGCGGGGTTCCCCGCCGCTGCGCATCAGGTGTCAACCCTGCTCAAAATCTGACGTTCAGCTGGAACCCAACGTCCTCCATGGTCAATTTGGAGCGACCGGACTCCTCCGAGAGTTTTGGATCCTGGCCATAGGCGTGAGTGCTGTAGAGAGAGAAACGCAGCGCATCGGAGAGTCTGTAATGAAGGCCCAAGGCCACATCCATCGACTGCCACTCCGGAGAAAACCCGATAGGTCGATTCAACAGGTTTTCCTGGTTGTCGACATGTGCGGCCACGAAAACAGCCACCTTCGAGGATGGAAGAACCATCCAGGTTTCCAGGCCTATTTTTTGATAGCGTTCGTCATTCAGATTGGTTTTGTCTTTTGATCTCGATCCTTCAGATTGGGAGATCGAAGGGAGGATGCCGATCCACTCCAGAGGGGAGAGCAGCGTTGCAAGCCGCAGCCCGTGCTCTGCCGGCGGATTGGCCTGAACCGGCATGTGGTCGGCAAACAATGAGCCCTCTTCCAACAGCGGGTTGTCGGAGAGCACATTAAGAAAAAAACCGCTTAAAATCAGTTCAAACGAATCGTCCAGCCTGATACCGGCATCCATCGAACTGAGCAAGCCGCCGGTTTCGAGACTGGAGAAGGCAAAGGCCGCCGAATCCTGTGCCACCTCAGCCTCAAAACCATTTCTGCTGACAAGCGACTCCTCGATCTCCAGGCCTCGAACGCGCTTGGAAAACATGAAGCGTGCCTTCCAATGCTGATGGTCGAGGCGGGAGATGGTGACCCCTTCCGATCGGGCGGCATGCAGAAAATATCCGCCTGACAAATACATGCCCACATGGTCGATCCGCTTGCGTTTAGGGCCGAAGAACAGAAGGTCACCGGTCTTTAACTCGTCCGAATCCACGGTCTCGAGATCGCCCACCCGGCTCTGTTCGCGTGAACTGCGGGGCAGTTCGACACCGAAGGCATCTGCATAGACCTTCTGGACCAGCGCCGAGCAGTCGATGCCGCCCTGGCCGTTGCCGCCGAAGCGGTAGCGCAGCCCGAAGAATTTGCTGATCTCCTGCTCGAAGCTCTCAGGCAATTCCGGGGAGATTTCCTGTGTGATGGTTTCCGCCTTTGCCTTGGTCTTGGCGATGACCAACGGCGGCGCAGCCGGCTTGGCTTTCTTGGCGCTGGCAGCGGCGACAGGCGTCTTCTTCTTTACGGACTTTACGGGTGTTTTAGCCTGAGTTTTGGGCTTGGATTTGGCAGGTGTCGGAGTGGTGACGGCATTGTTAGGGGGGCTGGAGTTGCCCGTGGATGTCTGCGCAGCAGGGAGGTCGCCCACCCCAACCGCAAAAACAAAGAGGCAGACCACCGTGAAAAGGCCTCTGCCACTGAAACGCCCGCGTGTCCGGGCGGAACCATATTTATTAGGCGATGCGTGATGCGTGTGTTGCAATGCTCTCAACCTCAGCGCGGACAACGTATCGTCCAGATTTGGCGCACTTGCTTCGCTGCGCCGCACACCCTCCGCAGCAACTCGGCGGCACTCCGCCGTCAGGTGGTTTCAGCAGCCGATTTAAGCACTTGCTTCCGCACACAGCGCTTGATTTTAACGGCTGCGCTTTGAGGGGTGCTTTTTAGCCTGACGGTCCTGATTCTGTCAACCTTTTTTTAATTTTTCTGCCAAGACTGTAAGCAAATAAAGTGCCAAAAATCACGGCGGGCCTTAAATTCTTAGGATAATATGTTTTCATGCTGAACTCATACCTTCATGGTTTCGGGTCTAATTACCGTGATGAATCCCGTAGAACAAAATTTTAAACCCGCGCGGATTCCTGCCGCAGCCTCTGATAAAATGCCCCCTCCCTGCTCATCTGCCGATTTTCGATCTGGTAGATTATGATCGGTCCCCTTTGTTTTTTCTTGACTTGGTTTGCGAAACCCTTTAATTGATTCATTTCAAAAATATTCCCCGATAGCTCGATCGGCAGAGCGGGTGGCTGTTAATCCCGCCACGGCGGGATTGTAGGTTCAACTCCTCCCGCTTGAAACTGCCGCTTGAATAACGGGTACAGATATTCCCCGATAGCTCAATCGGCAGAGCGGGTGGCTGTTAACCACTAGGTTGTAGGTTCAAGTCCTACTCGGGGAGCCAATAAAATTAATGGCTTAGAGATTTATCTCTCTAAGCCATTTTTTTATACCCAACATTATACCCAACATACGCCATATAAAAACAATCAAACGGCGGCTTATGGTCCCCTACACGTTTTATTCATTTTTCGTCGCTTGCCTCGGCGACCCTTTGATTAAGCAAGCCCCCAGTGATGGCCGGTAAATAGCTTTTTGCTGCCTTAACCTGCCTTGCCATGGAAGACCTCAAGCTCCTACTGATCGACCAACTCAAATCCAAGGGCGTGGACTCAGCGCTCATTCCAGCATTTCTGAAAGCCCTCACCCGCATCATTTCATCGTCGCCAGGGATGGAGGTAGACCAGATCAATCTGAAACTGAACGCCCTCGGTTGGAATGAGGTCGTCATCGACTACCACTGCCTGCAAATCGCCATCGCCTGCCTTGAGTCTGAGCAAAGCTATTAGAGGCCACCCTCGCCTTCGGTCCCCTTCCAAATTATTTTTGTTGACCTCATTTTTCCTCTAAAGTCTCCCTCTCATCTGCCGATATGCGGTTCAATGTTGATTCTGCCCATCAGTCGATTCAGGGTCAATTCCTTCACCGGGTGGGAGAACCCACTCTCTACAAAGTCCATCGCAACGTTCTCCATCATAAAGCTTTCCCCAGTAGCGTATCGTGAAAGTCCGGTGTAGCGCCACAAAGCAACTGCAGTCTATTCACACTTGAAGCATTGATGCGCGATGCTCTGCTATCCATCCTGCAAGAGCTCCAGGAACGGATGCTACGCTCCCGCCGTCTCAGCCAGTCGCGCCATCCGAGCAGGCCGTCCTTTTAACCCCTGCCCCCATAAAGGAATAGCGGCAGTTCAATCGAGTCTGAAAAAAATCCGCTCGGTTCAAAATAATCAGAAAATCACTGTCCATTTATTGTGGGGTTCTACAGCCTTGAGATAGGGTTCGCTGGCCATCAGAAGCTCCTTTAAGTATTCAGGACGAAGCCGGCCGCCGATTCCGAGGCAAGGCGACCAACCCGTCTTGACCTATTTACGGAGCTGAAAGCGACGCTGGTTAAACCATCAAGCAGCCGGTAAAAGGCACCTCAAAAACATTCCCTGAGGAGGTGCCATGCCGGCCACGAGGTTGACCATGCGAAAGATCCGTGAAGTGTTGCGCCTGAAGTTCGACTGTCGACTCACCAAACGCCAGATCGCCAAGAGCTGCGCCATCGCCCGAAGCACCGTCGCCGAGTACCTTCGGCGGTTTGCCGCTTGCGGGCTCAGTTGGCCCCT
>JAWOHH010000078.1:0-4925 GCA_046496215.1 Desulfobacterales bacterium | reverse complement strand
GATGTCAACCAGGGGCGCCATCGTCCTCATGGGTTCCGGGGAGTTGACCTCCACCATGGTGGAGGTCCACAAGGAACAGATGCGCCGGGCCGGCGCGGTCGGCCCGGCCGTGTTTCTCGACACCCCGGCGGGCTTTCAGCTGAACGCCGACCAGATTTCGGCCAGAGCCGTCGAGTACTTCCGCACCCGTGTCGGCCATCCTCTGATGGTGGCCTCCTACAAGTTCAAGCCGACCCTTCCATCCTTCGCTGCGCAAGAGGCATGCCTGACGCTCAAACAGGCCGGCCTGGTACTGATCGGGCCCGGCAGCCCGACCTATGCCGTGCGGCAGTGGCAAGACTCCCCCGTCCCCGGGATCATCGCCCAGCGGGTGGAAGCCGGCGCCACCCTGGTCGCCGCCAGCGCCGCCGCACTCACCGTGGGGCGCTTCACCCTGCCGGTGTACGAGATCTACAAGGTGGGCGAGGCGCTGCGCTGGGAGCCGGGAATCGACCTCCTCGGGCGGTTCGGTTTCAACCTGGTGGTGGTCCCCCACTGGAACAACGCCGAGGGGGGAACCCACGACACGCGGCGCTGCTTCATGGGGGAGTCCCGTTTCCGTGAACTGGAGAAGCTGCTGCCCTCCGATACGTCGATAATCGGGCTGGACGAACACACGGCCTGTGTACTGGACTTCGCACAGGCTGCGGCTGAGGTTCGCGGGATCGGCCGGGTGGTGCTGCGCCGCGGCGGCGCGGAGTCAGTATTTACCACCGGGGAGCAACTGCCGTTGCGCCTTCTTAAACAGGGCCCCGCCGCCATGCGGCCGGCGCCGGCGGCCACGGAGGCAGTGGAGGCCCGGCCGGCCGCGGCCCCTGAGGCCTCCTCGTTCTGGGGTGTGGTCCGCGCACTGGAACACCGATTCCAATCCGGGCTTGCGCACGGGACGCCCGCGGAGAGCACCCATGCGCTGCTCGAGCTGGACCGCCTGGTCTGGCACGCCGCGCGCGACCTCGAAAACGAAGAGTTCATCTCCCAGGGCCGGGAGATCTTGCGCGAGTGGATCGTGCGGTTGGGGGCCCGGCTGGCCGAGGCGCCACGCGATCGGGCCGAATGCCTGGCCCCGTGCGTGCGGGAAATGGTCGACTTGCGCCGCGAATTCCGCGACAGCCAAAAATGGGCCGAGGCGGATGCTCTCCGTGAGGCGTTGAAACGGGCGGACATCCTGGTGGAGGACACGCCGCAGGGCCCCCGTTGGCGATTGGGGGAACCCGGGGAGCAGGCGTCCCCGACGCAGCCTTTCGAAAAGAGGGCCACATGATCTTGCACTCAGCAACCCGCCTGCTGTGGGTGGCGGCCGACGTCGAACCCGCCCATGGTCCGCTCTTTTGCTTTCTGAAAGAGATGCCCCACATCCACCTTCAGCACGAATCGGCCCTGCCGGCGGATCTGGATAACGTCGACGTCGTCCTCACCGCCGGGCCGGTGCTTAGCGCAGAGGAAGAGGCCCGCCTCGCCGACTGGATCGGCGCCGGCAGCGGCTGGCTCCACCTGGCGAAAGACTCCGGCCCGCTGCCGCCGGTATTGGGAGTCACCGCCGAACCCCTCCTGCCGGAAAGCGAACTGCGCGTGCTGTTTCGCGATCCCGCCGGTCCCCTGGCGCAGCGGTTGCCCTCCGCCGTTTATGTTCATGCCTGTCAAGCGGCCTTGCGGCCGCAACGCGACGAAGCCCACACATGGCTTTATGCCGACTGGCACTTCGATCATCGGCCGGTCCTCACCGTGTGCGGGTGCGGCCGCGGCCGGGCCGCCTGCACGACGCTGGCCGACTTCGATCATCCCGTGCTGCGGCGAATTTTCTACCGCGTGCTCCGGCAGTTGGGCGGCATATCACCGTCCCAAGGCAAGGTGGGGGTCGGAATCCTCGGGTACGCACCGTGGATCGGGCGGATCCACGGCACCGGGGTACAGCAGACTCCGGGGCTGGGCCTTACGGCCGTGGGCGACATCGCAGCCCCCCGTCGGCACCAGGCATCGATCGATTTTCCTTTTATCGCGGTGCACGCAACCGTCGAATCGCTGATCCAAGACCCGGCGGTCGATCTGGTCATCGTCGCCACCCCGCCCAACACGCATGCCGAGTTGAGTCTGAAGCTCCTGGCGGCCGGCAAACACGTGGTGTGCGAAAAGCCGCTCGCCCTGAACCGGGCCGAAACCGACCGCCTGGTGAGCGCCGCAGCCCTGGCACAGCGCCTCCTCTGCTGCCACCAGAACCGCCGCTGGGATCCGGACTATCTGGCCCTAAAAGAGGCCGTTGCGAGCGGTACGATCGGTGAACTCTATTACCTTGAAACCTTCGTCGGTGGATTCCAGCACCCCTGCGGATACTGGCACTCGCATGCGCCGGTGTCCGGCGGCACGGCCTACGACTGGGGGGCTCATTATCTCGACTGGATCGTAAGCCTCATCCCGCAGCCGGTGAGGGCCGTATTGGGGACCCGGCACAAGCGGGTCTGGCATGACGTCACCAATGCCGACCAGGAACGCATTCAGGTGCGTTTCGATGGCGGTCAGGAGGCCGAGTTCCTGCATTCGGACATCGCCGCCGCGCGCAAACCCAAATGGTACGCCCTCGGCACCAAAGGCGCGATCGCAGGCGCGTGGCGGGAGCTGAACGCCCTGCGGGCCGACCCGTTGCTCTACTTTCAGCAGGAGTCCATCCCCGCGACCGAAATGCCGCCGGAGATGATCCTGCACGAACCCCAGCGTGACGGGCAGGTCACCTCCCGAGCGCTCGCCTTGCCGGCGCGCGACCCTTTCGGGTTTCACCGCAACCTGGCGGACCACGTGCTGACCGGGGAACCCCTGACTGCGCCCCTGGCCGACTCGATCAAGGTGGTGGCCATTTTAGAGGCTGCAGCGCGCTCGATGGGAAAAGGTGGGACACTGGAGGTGCTGGATGGCTGAGCGCATCGGGTGGGGCGTCCTGGGCGGGGCCATGATCGCCCGCACGTGTGTCATTCCCGCCATTTCGAATTCGGCGAACGGCAGGCTGCACGTGCTGGGCACCCGCACCCACGGCCGGATCGATCCCGCCCTGGAACGCGCCGGCTTCGAGCGGATCTGTGCAGGGTATGAAGCGGTCCTCGCCGACCCCGAAGTGGACGCCGTGTATATCCCGCTGCCCAATCACCTCCACCACCCGTGGACCTTGAAGGCGCTCGCCGCCGGCAAGCACGTGCTGTGCGAAAAACCGCTCGCCCTCAACGCGGCCCAGGCCCGGGAGATGGCCGAAGCCGCCCGGAGATCGGGGCGCCTGCTGATGGAAGCCTTCATGTACCGGTTTCATCCCCGCAGCCGCGCGATCAAGGCCTTGGTCGACTCCGGTGCACTGGGCGAGCTGCGCAGCGTACGCGCCGCTTTCACATTTGCCATGGACGCCGGCACCCTGGCAGCCGGGGATAACGCGCGTCTGCGGCCGGATATGGGCGGCGGGGCCCTGCTCGACGTCGGCTGCTACGGCGTCAGCCTGATCCGCTGGCTGCTCGCTCAGGAACCCGTGAGCGTGCAGGCACAGGCGTTCTACCGCCACGGGGTGGACGTGCACCTGGCTGGGACCATGCAATTCGAAAGCGGCGCCCTGGGCTGCCTGGAGGCGGGGTTCGTCGCGGCCCTCCAGCAGACTTACAGCGCCGTGGGAACGCGGGCTGCGATCGAGGTGCCTCACAATGCGTTTATCCCCTGGGAGCGGGAGGCGCTCTACACGCGTCGCGAAAAGGGCGCCGAGGAGGGGGTGGTGCACCGGGTCCCCGGTGTTGACGAGTACCGGTTGATGGTAGACCATTTTGCCGCCGCCGTCCGCGGGAAGGAGCCGCTCGCTTGTGATCCGGAGGAGAGCGTCCGGAACATGGAGGCCTTGGACGCCTTGGCGCAGGCGGCACGGGAGCGGGCGACAGTGACTCTCCCCGCATCCAGGGACCCGCAGAGGGTCTGAAACGGACGGCAGGTCGATGGCAGAGCGGGCTCCTCGGGAAAATGGCCCCTGGCAGGGAGTTGAGGCGATGAGATATGTCAGCACCACCCGCGAATCCCTGCACGACCTAAACGCCCTGCGGCTGCTCTGGCCTTCGCCATTTACCCAGCCGGGCTGGATGCGTGCGTGGCGCGAGGTGTTCGCGCCCCAGACCGATCTGTGGGTGCGCGCTTTTTGGGAGGGCGGGGAACCGATCGGGCTGGCTCCCCTGCGGATGGAAGACGGGACGGCCCGGCTGATCGGAGATCCGGACGTGTGCGACCACCTCGACCTGGTGGCGGCCGCGGGACGGGAGGAGCCGTTCTGCCATGCCCTGCTGGAGGCGCTCCAGGCCGAGCGGGTCACGCGGCTCGATCTGACCCCTCTTCGACCCGATTCGACCGTCCTGCGGGCCCTGGTGCCCGCCGCCCGCGCCGCCGGTCACCCGGTCGACCTCCGGGAAGAGGGCGCGCTCTTCGCAATGGACCTGCCGGCCTCCTGGGAGGACTACCTGCAGCGGCTCTCCGGAAAGCAGCGCCACGAGGTCCGGCGCAAACAGCGGCGTTTAGAGGCGCACGGCGCCGTCGACTTCCGCATGACGGAGCAGCCCGCGGATATCCCGCCGGTACTCGACCAATTCCTGGCGCTTTTCCGCAGGAACCGCGCCGACAAGGCGGCCTTCATGGACGCCCGGATGGAGGCCTTTTTCCGGCGTCTCACCGAGCGGGTACCCGGGATGTGCATCGGGATTTTGAGCATCGCCGGCATACCGGTTTCCGGGACCCTGTGCTGCGATCATCTCGGGATCCGGTATCTTTACAACAGCGCCTACGACGCCGGCGCCAGCCACCTGAGCGTTGGCCTGGCGGCAAAGCTGGCGAGCATCCGGGAGGCCATCGACCGCGGGCTGAGCGGCTACGATTTCCTCAAGGGC
>JAWOHH010000009.1:0-25403 GCA_046496215.1 Desulfobacterales bacterium | reverse complement strand
TCCTTTCCCGTACCTCTTTCGAGCGATTCGTCTGACTGCTGAGGGTCCCCCCTTGCGAAGATGCGCGATTTTTAGACGGTCTTCGGCCAAAACACGTTGCCTTTTCCGCTCTTCTTCCGCCATCAAAATCATCTCTTCAGACTCCGTATCGAACTCGGCCCGGAGGGCTGCGATCTTTGCTTCCATGGCTTCAAGCGACATTATATCGAGTCCAAGGCATCTGCAACTCTTTTACGCGCTGTCCGGAGCAACCAACCTTCGCAGAATTCAGTCCCCGCCCCTTCCGATCCGAAATAATCACCTCTCCGTATTACTTTGGCATCTTAGATGGAAAGTGTGCTTTCGGAGCTGAACCGTCTGCTAAACGAGGACGGCCTCCACGGGACGGCGCAAGGACCTCGGCATCTCGGGTCCGCGGCCGAAGCGGACGACAAGATCCGGCCTTTTGCCTTTAAGCCCAAGCATGTTTGCAAACTCCGGCCTGAGGGAGGGCGCTTCGACCGGCTGGTTCAAATGGGAATTTCGGATTCCGAGTACAGCTGCCTGCAGGGCAAAGCGCTCAAACACCCGCCCCGCCTCAACCCAGTGGGCCTTGTCGTCGACCTCTGAAACAAAGACCGCGATGCCGGCGGAGCTTCTGACGTGCCGCGCGTATTTGTCGCTCTCTTTCGTTACGGTGAAAAAGAGATCGAACAACAGACGACCAAGCCAGCTTGGAACGGATGGATTTCCCGATGAACCGGAGAATAGGCCGTCCCCGGATTTCGCCGCCTGCGATCCGTTGAAGCGGATCCACTTCTTAAGCTCCTTTACGAAAGCAGGATCGCGCATCTGGATGATGTTCCCCTGAACCACATAGTCGAGCACATTTTCCATAGCCCGCCGGTCGGTGACCAGGAGGACTTTCACACCGTCACCTTTGCCGGTCGCCTCGAGAAGCCTCAGCTCCTCAGCAGGGAGCGGCCTGGAATCGAATTCTCCCCTCGTCGACTGGCGGATGGGAATGGCCTCAAACTGAGGAGATTTTACCGCTTTCATCGGGCTAAGGGAGATTTCCAACGATTCAGAGCTGTTCTCAGTAAAAACCGCTTCTCCTCGCAACCCCATGGCGGCTGCGGCTTGAATGAGGTTTTCGGCGGCGCAGCCAAGACTTACAAAAAGATGGTGGTCATCCGGATCGACTACCGGGCACCGGCGCTGGAGATCCGGGAGAATCGAAACGGCCCGATCTTTAACTTCGAATTTCCAGCACTGCGTGTTGTGGCTGGAGGGGGCGAGCGTCGCATAGCGCACAAGCTCGCGCATCAGCACGGAGGCGCGGCTCGAATCCCCCTGAGTGTGACGCCAGGTTTGCTGTATTGCATGTTCATACGCTGCGCCGGCTTTTAAATGAGAGTTGAATGCAAAACCCGCCATCGCGGCCCCTGCGCCGGCCAAGGATGCAGCAGCGATGAATTTTCTGCGTGTCAACATGAGATTGCTCCTGTTATACAGAAACCCTGTTTGGGAAAGGTTCGGGAAGTTTCAGACGGACATCCCGTTGATCAGCGCCAGGACGTTTTTGCCCAAAACATGGGGGTTGTAGCCGCCCTCCAGGACCGCAAAGCAGCCTGCGCGGTTGCGGCGCGCCGCCTCGCGCACCATGCGCCCCATTTCGAAATAGTCCTCGGTCATGAGCAGCCCGCCCCAGTCCTGGCGGTGGTTGTCGAAGCCAGCGGAGACGCCGATGATGTCCGCCCGGCAGCGGGCCAGCTCCTCGGCGACCTCCCACAGGTAGGCCTTGCGCTCGTGGGCTCCGGGGTTGTGGATGCCGGTGTACCCCCTGTGCTCCAGGATGTTGACCGTCCCGTCGCCGTAGTGCAGGTCGAAGTCCAGGATGTAGGCCGTCTCGATTCTGCCCGCCTGCCTCAGGGACTCGATCGCCACCGCCATGTTGTTAAAATAGCAAAACCCCCAGGAGGAGCCGGCCGAAGCGTGGTGGCCGGGCGGGCGGACGAGGGCGAAGCAGGGCTCGGAGAGCCCGATGGCGGCCGCCTGCGCGGCGCCGCCGGCGGCCAGGGCGGCAATGTCGTAAAGCCCGTTCTGCCGGACGCGCGCGATGTGCTCGGCGGTGTGCACGGCAGCGATCTCTCCCTCGGCCGCCGGCGCGGCCGCCACAAACTCGACGTGCGGCCCGATCTCGGCGACGATCGACTCCATCCGACCCGGCTCCGCAGCCGGGTCGGAGGTGTAGACTTGGCAGAACTCCTCGTGGAAGACGACTTTCACGGCAGGGGCCTCCTCTCCAAGCGCGCCACGGACTCCACGTGAAAGGTGTGGGGAAACATGTCGATCGGCTGGACCTCCGCCACCTCGTAGCGCTCCCCGAGCAGGGCCAGATCGCGCGCCAGGGTCGCCGGGTTGCACGAGACGTAGACCAGGCGCGGCGGCGCCATCGCCAGCACCCGGCCGACCACCTCCTTGGCCATGCCCACCCGCGGCGGGTCGATGATCACGACCTCCGGGCGCCGCTCGACCATGGCCAGGCCTTCCAGGACGTCGCCCCGGATGAAGCGGCAGTTGGCGACGTCGTTCAGCCGGCAGTTTCGCTCGGCGTCGGCCACCGCGCTTGCGGCGATCTCGATCCCGACGACCTCGCGGCAATGGCCCGAAATGAAGATGGGGATGGTCCCGGTGCCGCTGTAGAGGTCCAAAACCGTCTCCGAGCCTCTTAGCCCGGCGTACTCCAGCACCGTCCGGTAGAGGGGGGCGGCGCCCCGCGTGTTGGTCTGGAAGAAGGAGTTGGCCGAGATCTCGAATTCGAACCCCTCGATCCGCTCCCGGATGAATCCATCGCCCCAAACGATGCGCTCGCTCTCGCCCACGGCCACCCCCGCCCTGCGGGCCGTCACGTTGTTGACCAGCGAGCCGATCTCGGGGAATTTCTCCGTCAAGCGCAGCGCCAGCGCCGAGAGGGCGGCCGGCTCCTCGGCCGCGGTGACCAGGTTCACCATCCAGCGCCCGTCGGCGGCGGAGTTGCGCAGCACGGCAAACCGCCAGAACCCTTCGTGGCTGCGCAGCCCGTAGACGGCAAGGCCCGACGCCCGGATGCCGGAGCGGATATCCTCCAGGATGCGGTTTCCTGCCGAGGGCTGCAGCAGGCACTGCTCGATGTCGAGCACCTTGTTGAAAGTGCCCGGCACGTGCAGCCCTAACGCAAAGCCGGAGTCGGCCTCCCCGCGCCCCATCTCCTCCGGCAGCAGCCAGCGGCGCTCGGCGCAGGTGAACTCCATCTTGTTGCGGTATTCGAACACCGGCTCGGCCGGAATGGCGTCGTGCACCCGGACCCCGCCGATGCCGCCGATGCGCTCGATGGACTCCGCCACGTGCTGCCGCTTGTACTCGATCTGCCGCTCGTAGCGCAGGAACTGCCATGTGCACCCGCCGCAGACGCCGCTGTAGCGGCAGGGGGCGGCCACCCGGTCGGGAGAGGCCTCGACCAGCTCCACCAGCCTGGCCTCAGCGAATTGGCGCCGCTTGCGCGTGATGCGGATCAGACCCCGGTCGCCGGGAACGGCTTGATCCACGAACACCGCCATCCCGTCGAGCCGGGCGATGCCCCGGCCCCCGAAGGCGATGCCGTCCACGGCCGCCTCGACGATCGTCTGTTTTCTTCTTCCCATGCCTGATATAAACGCCTAAGAGAAAATGAAGCCTCGGGGTACAATCGAGAAGCCGCCGCCCTTCAGGCCCGGATCACGAACCCCGCTCAGTTGTAATTGAAGCCGTCATGGACTGCAAGGGAGAAACCGGATGACCCACCGGCCGCCGACGCCGCGCGTCGAAGAGCTTTCGTTCGAGGCGGACGGATTCGCGCTGAGAGCCACCCTGCATCTGCCGGCCGCACCCGCGCCGCCGGTGGTCATCGGCTGCCATGGGCTTTTGAGCGACCGCAGCTCGCCCAAGCAGGTCGCGTTGGCCGAAGCCTGTGCGGCTTGCGGTGTTGCGTTCCTCAGGCTCGATCACCGCGGGTGCGGGCAGAGTGCGGGCCGGCTCGAGGAGGTGACGTCTCTGAGCTCCCGCGTCAGCGATCTGCTCCAGGCCCTCCGAGTGCTGGATCGCCGGACCGATCTATCAAGGCGGGTCGGTCTCTTCGGGAGCAGCATGGGGGGCGCGGTCTGCCTTCAAGTTGCAAGCCGCCGGAAGATAGACGCACTGGTGACCTTCGCCGCCCCGGTGCGCAGCCTGCCGCTCAGACAGACCGACGTCACGGCGAGCGGGGAGGCCGGCGGTCTCAAAATGGGGGCCGTCCTCAAAGAGGAGTTCGATCTGGGCGATGCGCTCCCTCGGGTCGGAGGTATCCTGGTGGTCCACGGGGAGGCCGACCGCATCGTCCCGCAGGCCCACGCAGCCGAGATCCTTGCGAAGGCCCGCGAGCCCAAGCGGCTGATCCTCCAGCCGGGCGGCGACCACCTTATGAGCGACGCGCGTCACCAGCGGGAATTCCTGCGCGAAGCCGTCCGGTGGCTTCACTTTCACTTGACGGCAACCGCCTAAAAAAGCACGATGAGGGCGCGGTCCGACGGAGGGTCAGCCGGAGGCGAGTTGTCGGCGGCCGTCGATGAAAACCGCCTGCAGCGCATCGAGGCTGTCGGGCAGGACGTCAGGGGCCCCGGGGACCACAAGGAAGGTCGCCGGCCGGCCCGGTGCCAGAAGCCCCTCGCGGCCCTCCCACAGGGCGGCGCCGTTCAGGCTGGCGCAGCGGACAGCCCCCTCGATGGTGTAGCCCGCCTGGATCAGCAATTTCATCTCGGCGATCACCGCCGCCCCATGATGGACGCCGGGGCTGCCCGAATCCGTCCCCAGCGCCACCGTGACCCCGGCGCGGCGCGCGCGCGATATCTGCTCGAGCTGGTGGTCGAGGGTCCGGCGCGCGACGTCGGAGCTGCGCCCGGTCTGCTCGAAAATACCTGCATAGGCCTGCATGGTCACGGCTGTGGGCACCCAGGTGACACCCTGATCGGCCATGCGGGCCAGGTTGTCAGGCCCCATGAAGAACCCGTGCTCGACGGAGCGACACCCCGCGGACGCGGCCCCTTGCACCGCGGCCACGCCATTGGCGTGCACCATAACGGGGCGACCCAGCCCCCCCGCGGCCCGCACGGCCCCCGCAAGCTCGACTGCGTCGAACTGCGGGGCCGTCTGCTTGGCGAACTCGGTCAGGCTGTTCAACCCGGAGTTTACGATCTTGACGTGGTCCGGGGTCTCGGCCTCCCGATGGATGGCCTGCGCCAGGTCCAGCCCGGCCGCCGGCGGCCTGCCGATGAGCCGGCCGTAGCGCCCGGCACGGTGCCAGGCCCGGCCGGCGGCGCGGATGCGCACCGCCGGGGCAGGGTGTACACGAGAGCTCCGGGCGAAGCGCAAGGCATTGCCGCGCGCGCCGCCGCCGTCACGGACCGCCACCACTCCGTGCCGCAGGTGCGACCGGAGGTTTTCCATAATCACCCCCCGGAGAGCTTCGAACGGCGCCTCGCGCAGCCGGGTGCGGAACGCATCGTCGGGGTCCCCGCTCATCGTCAAGTGCACATGGCTGTCGATCAGGCCCGGGATCAGGGTGCAGCCACTGAAATCCGCGTCCGCCTCCGCCGGCGCGCCCGGCGGGGTGCACGCCTCCCCGCCCTCGATGCTGCGAATGAGGCCACCGGCCAGCTGCAGGCGGACATTCGGGCGGGCCGGCCCTCCGCTGCCGTCGATAAGCCAGCCGGCGCGCAGCGAGAGGCCGGGCGGGGAGCCGGGGGTACCGATCCGCATCTTTTGAGGCATTTTCACGCCGGGCCGTCTACGGCCGGCAGGGGGGCAAGCCTCCGGTCCACGAAGGATTTCAAAACGGCCGGGAACCGGGGCGAGAGGCTGGACTCGCTGTGGCCGGCCTCGGGGGCCACGAAGAGCTCGGATTGCCCCGCGGCAAAACTGCGGTGCAGCTTTTGGGCGAAGGCCAGAGGGAAGCGCTTGTCCCGCTCCCCGTGGATGATCAACACCGGGACGCGGATGGCCTGGGCCAGCCGCGCGGGGCTGACCGTATCGAGCGCGAAGCCGTAGGCCAGGTTCATCCAGAAGACGATCGCCGGGCCGAACACCAGGCCGAAAGAGCGGTTGAACCAGCGGTAGAGGCTGAGCAGGGCCTCCTCGGTCTCCGCATAGCACGCCTCCAGGAAGAGCAGCCGCACCGCGGCCGGGTTGCGGTGGGCCGCCACGATGGCGGCCGCGGCGCCGGCGGAGTGGCCGTAGAGCAGCACCGGCTCGCCCAGCCAGGCCAGCACCGCCTCGATATCCTCGGCCATCTTCACGGCGTTCATGAACCTGCGCGGGCTGGAGCCGCCGTGGTCCCGCGCGCTGTGGATCACGGCGGCAAAGCCGAGCCGGCCGAAATGCCGGGCCCGGTGCACCATGCGGTCGCGGTTCCGGCCCCAGCCGTGGGCCAGCACGACGGTCCCGCGCACGGGCCCCTCCGGCACCACGCGCCAGACCTCCAGAGTCCCCCCGCCGGGCGCGGGGATCCGCGCGTCGGTCACCCGCCCCCAGTCCGGCGGGTCGACCACCGGCCGGCGGGGGTATTGCTGGGCCAGGTAGGCGAAGAGCAGCGAGAGCAAAACGTAGCTCAGCGCCAGTCCGCCGGCTATGCAGAAGAGAACCGTCACGCCTCACCCGTGTGGGGCAACTCGAGCAGCTCCCGGCGCAGCAGGTCGAGCGCTTTTATGGCAAAGGCCTGCTTGTTCATCTCCCGGCGGCCATAGCTGAAAAGAAAGCGATAGCCGCAGAGCTGCCCCGGGGCGGCCAACCCGATGCACACGGTGCCGACCGGCTTCTCGGGCGTGCCGCCGCCCGGCCCGGCGATGCCCGTGGTGGCCAGCGCGTAGTCCGACCCGGCCAGGCGGCGCGCGCCGGCGGCCATTTCTCGGGCCGTCTCCTCGTGGACCGCCCCGCATCGGGCGAGCGTTTCGGGCCGCACGCCCAGAAGCTTCCGCTTGGCCTCGTTGGCGTAGGCCACGGTGGACATCAGGAAATAGTCGGAACTGCCGGCAACATCGGTCAGCAGGCTCGCGAGCAGGCCGCCGGTGCAGCTTTCGGCCGCGGCCAGGCGGGCGCCCCGTTCCCTCAGCAGCGAACCCACGACGGCCTCCATGGGTTCGCCCGCCTCGGAAAAGACCACACCCCCGAGGCGACCCCGGACCCAGGCCGCAGCCGCGTCGAGCCGAGCGACGGCCGCGGCCTCGGAAGGGTCGCTCGTGTAGAGTTTCACCTGGACCTCGGGGAATTTGGCGCGCAGCCCCAGCCTCACCCCGGGGAATCGGCCTTCCAGCCCGTCGACCCGCTCGCCGGTCAGTGACTCGGTCAGCCCGAAGCAGGAAAACGTGCGCACCGGGCGGTGCTCCCGGGCAGCCCCCCTCATCCGGTCGATGCCCGGCAGGACGTGCTCCGCCAGCATGCGCTTCATTTCAAAGGGGACCCCCGGCAGGAAGAAGAACCTGCAGGCGCCGATCCGCAGGCTGAAGCCGGGCGCAGTTCCGACCGGGTTGGCCAACATCTCGGCCCCCCGCGGCAGGAGCGCCTGCTTGCGGACCGACGGGTTAACGGGCCGGCTGCGCTGCCGATAGAAGGCCTCGATCGCAGCCAGCGCCGCGGCGTCCTGCGCCAGCTCCGTGCCGGCCGCCTCCGCCGCGGCCTGCGCGGAGAGATCGTCCACCGTGGGCCCCAGCCCGCCGGTGACGACCGCCACATCGGCCCTGGCGCCGATCTCTGCCAGGACGGCCTTCAGCCGCGTCCGGTCGTCCCCGACCGCGCTCAGCCGCACCACCTCGACGCCGGCCGCTTCGAGCGCCCGGGCGATGTGGGCCGAGTTGGAGTCGACCAGCGCGCCGGTTCGGATCTCCTCTCCGGTAGCCAGGATTTCAGCGAGCATGGGTTTCGGTTCGAAAGTCGGGCACGCCGGGCCCCGGGTCATTGATTCGGCGCCGCCAGCACGAACATCTCGGGCGCGACGGGCACATCGGCCCAGAAACGTTCGACGACCAGCTGGACGCTCGTCCCCTCCGCGTTGGAGATGACCAGCCGCAGCGGCACCTTGTAGCGGCCGACGCGCTGCATCTCCACGAACTCCGCCTGGTAGAGAAGCGCGCCGGAGTCGAAAACCTGCATCTGGCGGGCCTCCGACTTGGCCTCGTCGAAAAAGATGTTCTGCCGGACCCGCCGGCCCTTCAGCAGCTGCAGCGCGAACCCCTGACCCGAGGAGACCGGCAGGAGCCGGGCGACGGTGTGCTCCTTGATGGGTAGCCGGCCGCTGATGAGGGCGAGGATGTCGCTGGATTGGATCGAGATCGACAGAATGCGCTGAAGGTCCGGGTCGCTCGCGCGGACGCGCTTGACGGGCGCGCCGGCCGCCTGCCCGTCCTGGTAGTAGAGCCACTCCCCGTCCCCGGCCATGCGCAGGGCCGGAAACCCCGCGGCGAAGAGCACGACGCTCAGCCGGAGCGGCGGGGCGCCGACCCAGGCGATGCGCTCATCGATCTGCAGCCGGTCGGCCTGGCGGACGGTCAGGCGTCCGAGGCCTTTGGTCGTCGTCAACCCGCTGTTGGCCGCCCGGAGCGACTCCACCAGACTGAGCGCTTCCGCCGCGGCCGCCGGGTCTTCGGGCGGCGTGGGCGGTTCCTCCAGAACCCCCGTCAGGGAGGCGCAGCCCGCAGCGAGCACGCCGGCCAACAGGCACACCGCGAGCAGCGCTCGTCGGCATGCCCCCGAAAACCCGCCCGTCATGCGCCGCCCCCCTTCAGCTGCCTGATCTTCTTCTGCAGCTCCTCCTTGTCCTTGTCCTTTTTCGACAAGGCCCGCTGGTAGAACTTCAAGGCGCTGGCCTTGTCGCCCAGCTTGAGGTAGGCGTCCCCGACGTGCTCCATGATCGTCGGGTCGTCGGGCACCAGTTCGTGGGCTTTGCGCAGATATTCCAGGGCCCGCGGGTAGTCGCCTTTCTGGTAGTAGACCCAGCCTAAGCTGTCGGTGATGTAGCCGTCATTGGGCTTGTGCTTGAGGGCCTCGACGATGAGCTGCTCGGCCTCGTCCAGATTCTCCCCCATTTCGGCGTAGGTGTAGCCGAGGTAGTTCAGGGCGTTGGCGTTCTTGGGGTCCAGGGCGATGACCCGCCGCATGGTCTCGATGGAGGCCTCTTTGTTCTTCTGCTTGTCGTAGACGATCCCCAACCGGAAAAGGAAGTTGGCGTTGTCCGGGGCCTTCCGGATCGCCTGCGTGAGGGCGGCCACGGCCGCGTCGTAGCGGCCGGCCTCCTCGCAGATGGTGCCGAGGTAATAGTGGAGCTCGGCGTTGGCCGGGTTGCGCTGGATGGCCGATTCCAGCTGCTGCAAGGCCTCGTCGGTTTTACCCTGCTCCTGCAGGATGAAGGCCATGTGCACGATCGCATCCTGGTAAAAGCGCGACTCCGGCGTCACCTTGCGGAAGGCCTCGAGGGCCTCGGCGTATTGCTTCCGGCCGAACTGGGTGAACCCTTTCAGATGGTTGAGATCGGGGCTTTCGGGCGCCGCCTTCAGCATGCCGTCGATCAAAAAGAGCGCTTCGTCCGTTTTCTTCGGCTCGACGTAACCCTGGATGAGGTTCAAGACGACCTCGAACTCCTTTTGGCTGCGCTGCCCGAGCTGCAGGAGGGTGGCCTCAGCCTCGGCCTTCATCCCGGAGTTCCGGTAGAAGAGCGCCAGCTCGAGCGATGCGCGGCTGTTGTCCGGGTCGAGTTCGAGGATCTCCTGGATGACCCCCCTGAGATCGGCTTTTCGCCCCTGCTCGCGGTAGATCTTGAGCAGCTCGAAGAGCGGGTCCGTATTGTCGGGTTCGATTTGGGCGCACCGTTGGAAGGCCGCCTCCGCCGCTGCCGGCTCTTTGCGGGCCAGGTGCAGCCGTCCCAGCAGGAAATGGCCGGCATAGGAGCGGGGGAAGCCGGCATTCAGCCGGCCGAGGGTCCTCTCGGCGTTTTCCAGGTCGTCAGCCTCCAGGTACATGCCGGCCAGCAGGGAAAAGATCTTCTCCTGGGAAGGGTCCAGCCGGACCACCTTCTCGTAGGCCTGGATCGCGGCCGGCGACTCCTTGCGCAGCTGCATGATCCCGCCGTAGAGAATGAGCCCTTTGATGTCCTCGGGGGACCGGTTCAGAAGCTCCTCGATGACCGCCAGCGCGTTCTCCTCCTCCTTGTTCTGGAGGTGGACGGTGGCCAGCTCCCGCCGCAGATAAGCCGAGTCGGGGTCGCGCTCGATGGCTTGGCGCATGAGCAGGACGGCCTTGTCCGCGTTGCCGGCCTGCCGCTCCTTCTGCGATGCCAGAAAATAGTAATAGGCGTTTTCCGGCATATCCCGGGCGAAAAGCGCCGCGGGCGGCTTGTCGGCGCCGGGTTCTGCGGGCACGGGTGAACGTCCGGCGCAGCCGGCAAAAAGACCGGCAAAGCAACATAATGCCGCAATGATGACCCAGTGAGTTTTCATGCGATGGCTTTCCTGGTAACGGACGGGCGATGTCAGGCAGGCGGCCGTGTCACTCCGCGCGGGTGTCCTCGGCATCGGAATAGGATGCGAAGTCGGGGATTTCGCTCTTGAAAAACTCCCGTATCTTCCGAATGATGTTTTTTTCGATCTGCCGGACCCGCTCCCGCGATATTCCGTAACGGTCCCCGATCTCCTGGAGTGTTACGGGGTTGTCCGAAAAAATGCGCAGCTCGAAAATCTCGACTTCCCGCGGCGACATCCTCTTTCTGAACTCGCCGATCTTGTTGTGCAGCAGCAGCTCGATCTCTTTCTTCGACACCTGCTCCTCCACCGATTCGCTCTCGGTGCTGATGAACTCGATGCGCTCGGTCTCGGAATCGTTCTTGACCGGTGCATCCAGCGAGACGTCCCAGCTGTCCAAGCGCTGGTCCATGTCGACGATTTCGCGCTCCGAGACCCCGAGCCGCTCGGAGAGCAGCTTGGGTTTCGGGTCGAATCCCTGTTCGATCAGCCGCTGCTTCTCCTTTTTGAGCTTGAAGAAGAGCTTGCGCTGGCCCTGGGTCGTCCCGATCTTGACCAGCCGCCAGTTGTCCATGATGAACTTCAGGATGTAGGCCTTGATCCAGAAAGAGGCATAGTAGGAAAACTTG
Organism: Desulfobacterales bacterium; assembly: GCA_046496215.1. Lineage (GTDB taxonomy): Bacteria > Desulfobacterota > Desulfobacteria > Desulfobacterales > SpSt-501 > SpSt-501. The sequence continues at coordinate 14,239 of JAWOHH010000009.1, read as the reverse complement.
ACGTTCTTGTAGGGGTCGAATTTCTTCACGGCCTGCATCAGGCCGATGTTGCCCTCCTGGATGAGGTCGAGCAGGTTCTGCATCCAGACGCGCTGGAACTCCAGCGCGATCTTGACCACCAGCCGCAGGTTGGCCGTCACCAGCACATAGGCCGCGTCCTTGTCGCCCTGCTCCATGACGCGAACGCCGAGCGAGCGCTCCTCGTCGCGGGTCAACAGCCGGTAGCGGCTGATCTCCGACAGATAGCGCTGGAGCGGGTCGAATTTGACCAGGGCCTTGTCGTCGTCGTCCTTTTTGGAGCTCTTTCTTGCGGCCTTCAGGGCGGTGCGGGGCCCCGGGTCCGGTTGAGGCTCGGCGGCGGGCGCGGCGGCCTCATCGGCGGCCGGGGCTTGCGTTTCAACAGGGGGCGCCTGCCGGGTGACGGCCTCGGCCGTACCGGCCTTCGGCTTGCGCGGAGCCCTGGGCCGGCGGGCGGGCGCGGCGGCCCGGGGGGCAGGCGCGCTTTTCGGCTTTTCGTCCGGTTTCAGCTTTTTGACGGCGGATGAAGCCTTGGCGGCTTTCTGCTTCGGGGGGAGTTTTTTCGCCCTGGCCGCTTTGAGCGCTTTGAGCCTCGCAGCATTGCCGGCAGGCCTTTTGGGCGCGGCCGCCCTCTTGCGCGTCGTTGCCTCGGAGGCCGGTTGGGTATTGCCGGCAGCCCTGGTTTTGACGGAAGTCACGGTGCGCGCCGGCTTGGCGGGCGCTTTCAGCTTGGGGCCCTTGGCCGGCTTGGCGGGCGCGGACGCCGCCGGCCGGGACGGGCGGGGGGTGCGCACCGCCCCCTTTTTATTGCCGGGCGCAGCGGGCCGCTGCGCCTCGCTTTTCGCTTTCCGGGCGGGGGCTTTCGGCTTGAGCTTTTCGCTTTTCTTCTTCATTCAAACGCCTACAGGGTCCAGTGGGTTGCGGTTGATTTCCAAGCGGCTGCATGCGCCTGCAGCAGTGGACAGCCTTCGGCACTTGTGATAGAGAATCGCGGTCGGGCGCCTGTAGCTCAGCTGGATAGAGCAACGGACTTCTAATCCGTAGGCCGGGGGTTCGAATCCCTCCAGGCGCGCCATGCGAAATCCAGCTCAGGCGTTCCGCCGTGTACGACAAGCAGTGACTATACTAGAACCCGGAAAAATATCAACGATAATTTCCGATGCGGCCTGCGGCGGAGACTGCATTGCGCCTCGAGGTCTTCCCGATCCCCAAACCCTGGTGAACGATGCCGACCGTCATTGAAATCCTCAAAGCGGTGTCGGTCCTGGCCGGCGCCGCTATCCTCGGCAATTGGTTCCTGACCGAGCTGCGGAAAGCCCGGCGCCGAAAGCTGCCCTGGTACGCGCCGTACCTGACCCCCCCGGGTCTGATCATTCTGGCGGCCTGCACCCTTCCGATCCTCTACTGGCTGGCCGTCAAGTAGTCTCCATCCGCCTGCGGCCTCTTTCGGCCCGGGCCGGCGTTCGCGCATTCAAGATCAGGGCCCGATCAGCCGATAGAACCCATTAGGTCCAAAGCCTGAGTATCCCCGGGCGGGAAAATCTATCGAGGAGGCGGCCATGGCAGACAACAATTTGGTTTTTCTTGAAAATTTGGAGTGGTTCGACGAATCGGGCCGGCAGATGGTGCACCGGCTGCCCCACAAGGGCTCCGGGGAGATCAAGTACGGGGCCCAGCTCACCGTGAGGGAAAGCCAGGCCGCCGTTTTTTTCTACAAGGGCAAGGCCGTGGGGGCATTCGGCCCGGGCCGCCACACCCTGAAGACCGGGAACATACCCATCCTCACTAAAATCGCCAGCATCCCGTGGGCGCTCACAAGCCCGCTGCGGGCCGAGGTCTATTTCGTGAACCTGAAGGTGTTCACCAACCTCAAGTGGGGGACCCGGGACCCGGTCGCCTTCAAGGATGCCGAGCTCGGCCTGGTGCGCCTGAGGGCCTTCGGCGTGTTCAACCTCCAGGTGGTGCAGCCGGTCCTGTTCATCAACAGCCTGGTGGGCACGCAGGGGATGTTCACGACCGAGGAGATCGAGGAGTATCTGAACCGCGTGATCGTCTCGCGCTTCAACGACTACATGGGGCAGAATTTAGATTCGCTGCTCAGCCTGCCCGCCACGTACGACGAGCTCTCCGAGGGCCTCAGCCGCCGCCTCGCGGAGGACTTCAGCCATTTCGGGATCCGGCTGACCCACCTCTACACCAACGCCATCACCCCGCCCCCGGAGGTGCAGCAGGCGATCGACGACCGCAGCCGCATGGGCGTCTTCAAGGACATGGAGAAGCTCATGCAAATGAAGGCCGCCATGGCCATGGAAAAGGCCGCGGAGGGCGGCGAAGCCGGCTCCGGCACGGGCATGGGGACCAGTCTGGGGCTGATGCTGCCGGCGATGTTTGCCCAGTATTTCAGCGCGCCGAAGACGGCCGCTGCAGCCCAACCGCCGGCCGAAGGGGCGTCCTGCCCGGAGTGCGGCAGCGCGGTGCCGGCGGATTCGAAGTTCTGCCCCCAGTGCGGCCACCAGCTGGTGGTGTTCGACCAGTGCGCCCGCTGCGGCAAGAACCTGGCGCCCAACGCCAAATTCTGCCCGCGCTGCGGCCTGGCGGCGGCGGCCGCGCCCCAGAAGCAATTCTGCAAGCACTGCGGTGCGGAGAACCTGGCGGAGTCGATGTTCTGCAACGACTGCGGTGAAAAGCTGTGACGGCTTTGCACATCGACCATCAGTGCCCGCAGTGCGGGGCCCCGGCCGCGCTGGAGGAGACCGACCGGGTGTTCGCCTGCCCGTTTTGCCGCGTGCGCTCGGTGCTGATGACGCGCGACTACTTCCGCTACGTGCTCCCCGCCAGGAGCCCGGCGGGCCGCGAGCTGGTCTACATCCCGTATTGGCGCTTCAAAGGGTTCCTGCTGTTCGGCCTGCCGGGCGGAGTAGAGAGCAAATACATCGACGTCAACCAGCTGGGCCTCGACCTGGACGCCCTGCCCCCGACGCTGGGCTTGCGCGCCCAGGCCATGAAGCTCAGGTTTGCGGCCCCTGACATGGAGGGCCGCTTCATCGCCCCATCGCGGCCATTCGCGGATACATTGGGCGCGTTCCAGCGGCGGTTCGCACGGGGAGCGGGTGCGACGGCACTCGCCAGCGCGCACCTGGGGGAGGCCATGGGTCTGCTCTACTCGCCCTTTTACGCGACGGACCGGCTCGTGGACGCCGTTCTGGACGAGCCGGTCGCGGCGGTCCCGGAGGGGTTCGAAACGGCGGTGGCAACGGCCGGCAGGCCTGATGGGGGCATCGGCTTCGTCCCCGCGCTCTGCCCGGGTTGCGGCTGGGACCTCGACGGCGAGCGGGACGCCCTGGTGCTGCACTGCGTCAACTGCGCCTCCAGCTGGGTTCCTTCGGACGGGACCCTGGCACGGGTCGCGTGCGATTGCCTCGACGGCGAAGCGGAGGGGTCCTTTTACCTGCCGTTCTGGCAGAGCGCCTGCGAGATCTCGGAGATCGAACTCGAAACCTATGCCGACCTGGTGCGGGTGGCCAACCTGCCCAAGGTGGTCCAACCGGGGTTCGAGGCGCGCAGCTTCCGGTTCTGGACCCCGGCCTTCAAAATCAGGGCTTCGGCCTTTCTGCGCCTGGCCGAAAGCCTGAGCCTGATCCAACCCCAGGCGTGGCTCCACCCGGGACGGCCCCCCGGCCGCCATCACCCGGCCACCCTGCCGGCCGGGGAGGCCGCAAAAACCCTCAAGTTGATATTTTCCGGGATGCTCAAACCCAGGCAGCGCGCCGCCGAAATCCTTCCGGCCGTCGCGATCCGCGCGACCGGCCATCGCCTGGCCTACCTGCCGTTCCGCGAGGACCGGCACGACTACATCCAGCCCCAGACCCGGCTGTCGATCAACAAAAACCTGCTCGCCCTCTCCCGCAGCCTTTAGGCTGGAAGGGATGCGCGGAGGGTCTCGCAATCATTACGAGACCATCAATGCCGGTGCGACAGCCAGGCCGGCAAGTCCGCCGGGTGCTCTAAGAACAGCCTTGCGCCGGCCTCCGCCAGTTCGGCCCGAGGTCGAAACCCCCAAAGCACCCCGACCGGATGCATCCCCGCCGCCACGGCCGTGTGCATGTCGACGGCACTGTCGCCCACGAAGACAATTTGCGCCGGGTCGAGACGGAGGCCGGCGGCGATCTCGAGCGCCGCCGCCGGGTCCGGCTTCCTCGGCCTTTCCGAGCCGGCGCCCACGACGCGGCAGAAGGCGGCCTCCGGCAGCAGCTCCTTAACGAGTTGGCGGGTGGCGTCGTCGGGTTTGTTCGACAGGACGGCCAGCTGGAAGCCGGACCGGCAGAGGGCGTCGAGCATCGGCAGGATGCCCGGATAGGGCCGGGTGCGGCGGACCCAGCGCTGCCGGTACTCGCGTTTCATCTCCAGCACGAAGCGGTTGAGATCCGCCTCGTCGGCCACCTCGAACGGCAGCGCCCGCTGAACCAGCCGGGCGATGCCCTCCCCCACGAAGTCGCGGTAGGCAGCGACGGGGTGGGTGGGCAGCCGGTTGCCCGCCAGAACGGCGTTCATGGAGTCCGCCAAGTCGCCCAGGGTGTCCAGCAGGGTGCCGTCCAGATCGAATATGACCGCCTTGAACGTCATTGGAACATGTTTTGTTTCCGGTTTGATCATCAAGCGATCCCGGCGACCATTCAGAAATGGCAGATTGCGGTTCAGGCCAAGGCCGCAGCGATGTCGCAACCGGAGGCGTAGTGGCTCTACGCCGAGGATTGCGACGAGCGAGAACGCCGGCCTGGGCCGAAAGATGCCGTTTGTGGATGGTCGCTACACCAGCCCCTGGTCCTGCATGGCGTTGACCACCTTGAGGAAGCCGGCGATGTTGGCCCCGACGAGGTAGCTGCCGGGGTGGCCGTACTCCTCGGCCGCCTCGAGGCAGGTGCGGTGGATGCCCTTCATGATCGTTTTCAGCCGGCCCTCCACCTCCTCCCGCGACCAGGCGAGGCGCATGCTGTTTTGGGCCATCTCGAGCCCCGACACCGCAACGCCGCCCGCGTTGGCGGCCTTGCCCGGCGCGAAGAGGATGCCGGCCCCCTGGTACACCTCGATGGCCTCGGAGGTGGAGGGCATGGTGGCGCCTTCGGCCACCAGGCCCACGCCGTTCTCCACCAGGTTTTCGGCGTCCCGCCGGGTGATCTCATTTTCCGTGGCGCAGGGAAAAGCGCAGTCGGCCCTCTGCTTCCAGAGCGGGTTATGGTCCAGGGTGGCATCCTTCTCCACGAAGACCGCCTGGGAGTACTTGTCGACGTATTCGCCGATGCGCGCCCGCCGGATGTTCTTGAGCCGCTTGACGAAGTCGAGCTTGCCGCGGTCGATCCCCTCCGCGTCGACGATGCACCCGGAAGAATCCGAGAGGCTCACCACCTTGGCGCCCATCTCGATGAGCTTCTCGACCGTGTGCTGGGCCACGTTGCCGGAGCCCGACACCAGGCACACCTTGCCCGCAAGGCTCTGGTTTCGCGTCGCCAGCATCTCGGCCGCAAAATAGACCAGGCCGTAGCCTGCCGCCTCCCGGCGGACGAGGCTGCCGCCCCAGTTCAGGCTCTTGCCCGTCAGGACCCCCGTGAACTCGTTGCGCAGCCGCTTGTACATCCCGAACAGGTAGCCGATCTCGCGCGCCCCGACCCCGATGTCGCCTTCGGGGATGTCCGTGAAGGGGCCGATGTGCCGGAACAGCTCGGCCGCGAAACTCTGGCAGAAGCGCATGACCTCGTCGTCGGATTTGCCCTTGGGGTCGAAATCCGCACCGCCCTGCGCGGCTCCCAGGTTCAGGGTGGTGAGGGCGTTCTTGAACACCTGCTCGAAGGCGAGGAACTTGAGAATGCTCAGGTTGACCGAGGCGTGAAAGCGCAGCCCGCCCTTGTAGGGGCCGATGGCGCTGTTCATCTCCACCCGAAAGCCCCGGTTGACGCGGGCCTGGCCGTGGTCGTCCATCCAGGGCACCCGGAAGACGATGGTGCGCTCCGGCTCGATCAGCCGCTCCAGGATCGCGTTGCGCCGGTACTCGGGGTGCCGGTCCAGCACCGGCTTGACCGCGTCGAACACCTCCCGCACGGCCTGCTGGAACTCTTTTTCCCCGGGGTCGCGCGCTGACACTGTTCTCAGGATATCGGACATGGGAGACCTCCTTTTTCTGGGCTGCAGTCGCAGATCGGGTTCAGGCGTCGATGATGGCCAGGGCCTCGTCGCGGAAGGCCTCCATCACGTAGGGGATGCCCGTGACCTTGGCGCACTCCTCGGTCAGCGCCACCAGGTCCTGCCGGCTGATGTAGCCGACCTCCCAGCTGCGGGTGCCGGCCATCAACTGCTGCAGGCCCACGCGGATTTTGTCGACGGCGTTGAAGATCCCGATAGCCCCGAGCGGGAAGTTTTCCACCTCGGCGCCGTATTTGTCCTTGAGCACCTCGTAGTTCATGAAGATCTCTTCCTTGGTCATCCCGTAGCGCGAAACGCTCTTGGGCAGCCCGTCGTCCTCGCCACGCAGCCACTTTTCGGCGTTCTTGCCCACCATGCCCGGGATCATCAGCGCCCGGCCCATGCACACGGCTTTGCAGAAGGGCGCCCCGAGCGCGAGCGCCTTGAACACGTGGTCCTCGGAGGAGAAGCCGCCGGCGAAGGCGATGTCCGGGACCCACAACCCGCGTCGGGCGAGGCGCGCGCACAGGTCGTGGGCCATGGCGTGCAGGTACAGGGAGGGGATCCCCCACTCGACCATCATGCGCCACGGGCTCATCCCGGTCCCGCCGGGAGCGCCGTCGATGGTCAAAAGGTCGATCTTCGCATCGCTCGACCAGCGGATGGCCATGGCGAGCTCGCGCATGGGATAGGCCCCGGTCTTGAGGGTGATGCGCTTGGCACCGAGCCGGCGGATGCGCTCGACCTCCTGCACGAACCCCTCGCGGTCGATGAACCCCAGCCGCGAGTGGCGCTCGAACTGCTTGAGCGGCCCGGCCTTGAAGGCCGCCTGGTGGGCGGGCAGCTCGGGGTCCGGGGTGACGATGTAGCCGCGCTGCTTGAGCTCGAGCGCGCGGCTGAGGGAGTTGACCTTGATTTCGCCCCCGATGCACTTGGCGCCCTGGCCCCACTTGAGCTCGACGGTCTCCACCCCGAGCTGTTCGATGACGTACTCGGCCACGCCGAGGCGGGTGTCCTCCACGTTCATCTGCACGAGGATGTCGCCGAAGCCCTCGTGGAAGCGGCGGTACTCGCGCACGCGGCGGTCCATCTCGGGCGACTTGACCACCTTGCCCTGGGCGTTCAGCTCGAGGCCGGGGTCGATGCCGCAGACGTTCTCCCCGCAGACGATGGTGATGCCGCTGATGGCCGCCCCCACCGCGAAGTGCTCCCAGTTCTTGCGGGCGATGTCGGTGCTCCCCAGGGCGCCGGTGAAGATCGGCACCTTCATCCTGACCTTGGCGTGCGCCCCGAAGGCGGTCTCGGTGTTGACGTTCGGAAAGGTGGCGCGGTCCGGGTCGGCCTCGATCCCTTTGGCCCCCAGGGCGTAGCCGTTGATGTTGAGGTGAGAGTAGTCCACGGGGTAGTCCTTGTCCGCCCCGGCGGTGATGCTGCCGAAAGGCTCGGGATAGAGCACCTCCCGGCCCCGGAACGTGGCGCGGAACAGGTCGCAGTTTCCGCGGCAACCATCGATGCAGCGGCTGCAGATCCCCGATTGGGGCACGACGTTGCGGGACCGGTTGCCGGTTTGGAGCGCATCATTCGCATTCGGCCGTTGAAGATTCATGGACTCCCTCCTTGCAGGTTTAGAAAAAGATGGATTCAAGCCAACCGATGCCCGCTTTTAGGTTCGGGCCGATTTAAAGTCAAGCAGTTCTGGCGATCCTTGCGCCGTGATGGTATGGGTGAGGTGGCAGCCGGCCGCCGCATGGGCCGGAGGCATCGATTCGCCGGAGGCAGCCGTTGGCCACGGAACCCATTGCAATGAACCTGTCGATCGATCGGTTCATCAACTACCTGCTGGTCGAGAAGGGCCTGTCCAAGGCCACCCTCGAGTCCTACAGCCGCGACCTGCTGCGCTACGCGGCGTTTCTGGCACGAAGCGGGCGGCCCACGGTGTCCGAAGGCGACACCCCGCTGATCCTGAAACACCTGATCGAGCTGCGCGCCCAGGGGCTGGGGACCCGCTCCCGCGCCAGGCACCTCGTGTCGCTGCGGGGCTTCTACCGCTTTCTCGCCCAGGAAAAGCTGCTCTCGGCCGACCCCTCCAAGCTCATCGACCTGCCGAAAACGAGCCTCACGCTGCCGGATGTGCTCTCGGTGGAGGAGGTCCGCCGGCTGCTCAACGCCCCGGCGTCCCGCACGCCCCAGGGCGTTCGAGACGCCGCCATGCTCGAGCTCCTCTACGCGGCGGGCCTGCGCGTTTCCGAGCTGGTCGGGCTGAAGCTCCAGGATCTCCACCTGGACGCCGGCTTCGTGCGCGTGATGGGCAAGGGCTCCAAGGAGCGCGTCGTCCCGATCGGCCAGTATGCGCGCGAGAAGCTGGTGCTGTATCTCGGCCACGGCCGCAGCCGGCTGCTGAAAAACCGTCCCAGCCCGTTTCTGTTCGTCGCGCGCGCCGGCCGCCCCATCACCCGCCAGGGGTTCTGGAAGCTGCTGGGCCGCTATGCCGGAGCGGCCGGCCTTGCCAAAAAGATCACCCCGCACAGCCTGAGGCACTCGTTCGCCACGCACCTGCTGGAGGGCGGGGCCGACCTGCGTGCGGTGCAGATGATGCTCGGCCACGCGGACATCTCCACCACCCAGATTTACACCCACGTGGCCAACGACCGCCTCCGGCAAATCCACCGCCGGTTCCACCCCCGCGGGTGAGAACCGACCCCTGCGGCCAACCCGGCCTCCGCTTCACCCCCGCCGGCTCCGCTTGACAGGCGCGCCGGATTTCCCTAATTCGGAAGTTCGCATGAACCGCCCCACTCCACCCAATCCGATCGGCACCTGGCGCCAAGGGGGGGCTCCCCCGGAGCCGCTCGAAACCGGCCTCGGCCGCAGCCTGCTCGATGTCGCCCGCCCGATCTACGTGCTGCGGCGCCACGACGGCCTCTGCCTGAGCCAGGATGGCGAAGCGCGGATCGGCCCCCGCACCGACCCGGCGGACGGAGGGCTGCCGCTTCTGGCCTACGTGCCGCCGCTCCCGCCGGATGCGCTGGGGGATGCCGGGTTCAAGGCCAGGCACGGCCTGCGCTTCGCCTACGTCGTCGGGGAGATGGCCAACGGGATTACCTCCGTGGAGATGGTGCGCGCGGCGGGGCGCGCCGGCATGATCGGGTTCTTCGGCGCCGCCGGGCTTCTGCCCGCAGAGGTGGAAGACGCCCTCGCCCGCCTGCAGGCGGAGTCGCCCGCCGTGCCGTTCGGCATCAACCTGATCCACAGCCCCGGGAACCTCGAGCTCGAAGCCGCGCTGGTAAACCTCTTTCTGCGGCGGCAGGTACGCCTGGCCAGCGCTTCGGCCTTCGTCGAGCTGACCTGGCCCCTCGTGCTCTACCGCGTCAAGGGCATCCACCGCGACGCCCGCGGCCGGGTGGTCTGCCCGAACCGACTGGTCGGAAAGGCATCGCGGGTCGAGGTGGCGCGCAAGTTCCTGGCGCCCCCGCCCGAAAAATTCCTGGCCCGGCTGGTCGAGCGCGGGCTGATAACGACCGTGGAGGCCGCGCTGGCCTCGGCGATGCCGATGGTGGACGATCTCACCGCCGAGGCGGATTCCGGCGGGCACACGGACAACCGGCCCGCCATCACCCTGCTGCCGACCATGCGGGCGCTGCGGGACGAGGCGGCGGCCGCGCACGGCTTTGCCGCGCCCCCGAGCGTCGGGCTGGGAGGGGGCATCGCCACCCCCGGCGCCGCGGCCGCCGCCTTCGCCATGGGGGCGGCCTACGTCGTCACGGGCTCGATCAACCAGGCCTGTGTGGAGGCGGGAACCTCCCGGGCGGTCTGCGCCATGCTGGCCGAGGCGGGACAGGCGGACGTCGCCATGGCCCCGTCCGCCGACATGTTCGAGCTGGGGGTCAAAGTTCAGGTGCTCAAGCGCGGCACCATGTTCCCCCATCGCGCGGCCAAGCTCTACGAGCTTTATGCCGCCCACGAGAGCTTCGAGCAGGTCCCGGCCCCGCAGCGCGAGATCGTCGAGCGGGACCTCCTCCGGTGCCGCTTCGATCAGGAGTGGGAGCAGACCCGCGAATTTTTCCGCGCCCGCGACCCCAAGCAGATCGAGCGCGCCGAGAAAGACCCGAAGCACAAGATGGCGCTCGTCTTCCGCTCCTACCTCGGGCGATCCTCGATGTGGGCCATCGCGGGCGAGCCCTCCCGCAGGCTCGACTACCAGATCTGGTGCGGCCCCGCCATGGGCGCCTTCAACCAGTGGGCCAAGGGCAGCTTCCTCGAAAGGGCTGAAAACCGGCGCACGGTGACCGTGGGCTTGAACCTGCTCCTCGGCGCCGCGGTGGCCGCTCGCGCGGGCTGGCTGCAGAGCCAGGGGATCGGCCTGCCGCCGAACGCGGGGTCCATGGCCCCCATGGATCTCCCTGAAGTTTTGAACCGCCTGGAGGAAGGGCCTCTTTTCAAGTAAACCTTGAATTTCGGGCCGATTCTTCGTATATAACAAATTTGCGATCACGCCGGCTCAAGACCAGAAACTATTCGTACCGCCTGACCGCAGTCGGACTCCATCCCATCGTCTCGGAACCAGGTCAACCACAGGGATCGTGCCGTGAGCGTTGAAAAACATCAGTGCCCCGTCGCCATCGTGGGCATGAGCTGTTTTTTCCCCAAATCCGCAGGGCTGAAGGCCTATTGGCGCCTTCTGCGCAAGGGGCTGGACGCCATCACGGAGGTGCCCGCCTCGCACTGGCTCAAGGGCGACTACTACGACCCCGACCCGAAGCGGCCGGACCACGTCTACTGCGCCCGCGGCGGCTTTCTGCCGCCGGTCGACTTCGACCCCTCGGAGTTCGGGATCCCGCCCTCGGCGCTGGAGGCCACCGACAGCTCGCAGCTGCTGGCGCTCGCCGCCGCCCAACACGCCCTGGAGGACGCCGGCCTGGCCGTAGACCGCAGCCGCACCAGTGTCATCCTGGGCGTCACCGGCACACAGGAGCTGGTGATTCCGCTCAGCTCGCGCCTCGGGCACCCCCACTGGCGACGCGCTCTGGCCGAGAGCGGCGTGGCGCCCGATCTGGCCGAAACGATCGTGCAGCGCATCGCGGACGCCTACGTGCCCTGGCAGGAGAGCTCCTTTCCGGGGCTGCTGGGCAACGTCGTTGCCGGCAGGATCAGCAACCGCTTGGATCTGGGGGGGACGAACTGCGTGGTGGACGCCGCCTGCGCCAGCTCGATGGCCGCCGTCCACCTGGCGCTGCTCGAACTCCAGACCGGGCGCTGCGACACGGTGATCACCGGCGGGGCGGACACCCTGAACGACATTTTCATGCACATGTGCTTCTCCAAGACGCTGATCCTCTCCCCCACCGGCGACGTGCGGCCGTTTTCCCGCAGCGCCGACGGCACCCTGCTGGGCGAGGGCATCGGGTTGCTGGTCTTCAAACGCCTGCCGGACGCCGAGCGCGACGGCAACCGCATCTATGCGGTGATCAAAGGGATCGGGTCCTCCAGCGACGGGCGCTCGCAAAGCATCTATGCCCCGTGCGCCGAGGGCCAGGTGAATGCCCTCGCCGCCGCCTACGACGCCGCGGGGATCGACCCGGCGACGGTGGGGCTGGTCGAAGCCCACGGCACCGGCACCCGGGTCGGGGACAAAGTCGAGTTCCAGGCCCTCTGCCGGGTGCTGGGCGCCTCCCCCGGCCCTGCCCGGCGCTGCGCCCTGGGTTCCGTCAAATCGATGATCGGGCACACCAAGGCCGCCGCCGGCGCCGCCGGCCTGGTCAAAGCCGTCCTGGCGCTGCACCACAAGGTGCTGCCGGCAACGCTCAAGGCCGAGGACCCGGACCCCTCCCTGGATTTGGACCACTCGCCCTTTTACCTCAACACCTGCACCCGCCCCTGGCTCTCCCGCCCGGGAGAGCCGCGGCGGGCCGGGGTCAGCTCCTTCGGTTTCGGCGGGAGCAACTTTCATTTGGTGCTCGAGGAGCACCGCCCGCAAAAGCCGCGGGTCGCCTGGGACGGGTCGGTGCAGCTGCTCGCCCTTTCCGACGACGACCGCGGGGCCCTGCAGCGCCGCGTGCGGGAATTCATTGCCGCTGCCGCCGGTTCGACCGAGGCCGAATTCGAACACCGCACGGCCCTCGCCCGCGCGAACTTCTCCCACCGCCACGCGCACCGGCTCCTGGCCGTGATCGAAGCGCCCCAGGGAGCGGAGGTCCTGCTCGAGCAGGCGCTGACGCTGCTGGAATCGCCGGGCGGAGCCAAGTTCGCCGAGCTGCCCAACGTGTATTACGGCCGCGGCCCGTCCGGAGGCGGGGCCGCGTTTCTGTTCCCGGGCCAGGGCAGCCAGTACCCGGGCATGATGTCGGACCTGGCATGCATGTTCCCGCAATCGCTCGCCGCCTTCGAGATCGCCGACCGGCACACGGCCGGCGAACGGCCTCTGAGCGAAATCGTTTTTCCCCGGCCGGGCCCCGACCGGGGCGGCGCCCCGGAAGCCCTGCGGGCGACCGAGGCCGCCCAGCCGGCGATCGGGGCGGCCTGCCTAGCCGCGCTGCGCGCGCTCGAGGCGTTCGGCGTCCGACCCGACGCGGTCGGCGGGCACAGCTTCGGGGAGCTCACGGCCCTGTGCGCCGCGGGCTGGATGGACGAGCCCACCTTTTTCGGCCTGGCGGCCGCCCGGGGCCGGGCCATGGCCCGGGCGGGTGCGGCCGCTCCCGGTGCCATGGCGGCGGTGCGCGGCCCGCTGGCCGAAATCGAGACCCTGATCGCACGCGAAGGGGTCGATGTCGTTCTCGCCAATCGCAACAGCCCGCAGCAGGCGGTCCTCTCCGGGCTGGCCGGGGCCGTCGCCGAGGCCGAACGGCTCTGCCGGCAAAGCGGCTTCGCCGTCAAAGCTTTGGCCGTCGGCGGCGCGTTTCACAGCCCGCTGATGCAACCGGCCCTGGAAGAATTCGCCGGGCGGGTGGCGGGGGCTGCGATCACGCCGACCGGGGTGCCGGTCTTCTCCAACGTGGCGGCGCAGACCTACCCCCAGGACCCCGATGCGGCCAGGCGCCTACTCGCGGGGCATCTGGGCCAGCCGGTCGATTTTGTCGGCCAGATCGAGGCCATGTACCGCGCAGGGGTGCGCGCCTTTATCGAGGTCGGGCCGAAATCGGTCCTGACCGGCCTTGTCGCCGCCATTCTGGAAGGCCGGTTCGCCCACGCGGCGGCACTGGACCCCTCCACCGGCCGACGCGACGGGATCGCGGACCTGGCCAGGGTTCTCTGCCGGCTGGCAGCGCTCGGCCACCCCGTCGCGCTCGACCGCTGGGAGGAGCCCGCGCCGCCGCCCAAGCCCATGCGCATGTCGGTCCCGATCCGCGGGGCCAACTACCGCCACCCCAGGCCGCAACCCGGCAAGGCCGCCTTGCCGCCGCGCGAGTCGGCCGGCGCGGCGGCCGAGCCGGCACCCATTGCAGTCTTGGCGGCTGGCCTCAACCGGCCTGAGCCAAACACCCATGTCAATGCAGAAACGATGAGGAAAAACACGTCCGAGACGATGCCCAAAACGATCCAGGATGCGCTGCGTTCAGTCCAGGAGGGTCTGAAAACCATTCAAGCCATTCAGATTCAGACCGCCCAAGCCCATCAGAAATTTTTAGAGATCCAGGGCGAAGCCACTCGGGTTTTGCTTGAACTGGTAAAGAGCACCGGCCGACTGGCGGAAACCCCTGCCGGCGAAGCGGCCAGGCAGCTGCCGCCATCCCCTTCGCCGGCGGAGCCGATGCATGCGCCTGAAGCGGCGCCGACCCTCCTGCTCGAGCCCATTGCGGTCGCAGCTCCCCCGGCTCCGGTTGTCGCGGCGGCGACCCTGCAGCCGGACGGTGAACTAACCGCCGCACTGCTTGCGGTGGTGGCCGAGCTGACGGGATACCCCGCGGAGATGCTCGGGCTCGACATGGACATCGAAACCGACCTCGGCATCGACTCCATCAAACGCGTTGAAATCCTCTCCACCCTCGAGGAGCGCAGGCCCGGCCTGCGGTCCGTCGCCCCCGAGGACCTCGGGCGCCTCAAAACCCTGGGC
>JAWOHH010000141.1:0-20901 GCA_046496215.1 Desulfobacterales bacterium | reverse complement strand
TGTCACCTCCCAGGTAGATGGTTGTGAGTGATGGTTTTCCGCGGATCCACGCAGATGAAACGAACAGGCCATAGCAGCGCGAAAAGAGAGGTGTCAAGACAATGTTTCGTCTGCGTTGTGATTTGCCCCAGCCGGTGGTATGCAGGAGCCCCATGAGCGATCCGAGCTCCGCCGGCCCCGGGCCCCTTGTTGGAATTCTAGTAATGGATGCCCGCATCGCGCGCATCCCCGGAGATGCGGGCAACCCGGCCACATTTCCCTTTCCGGTAGCCTGCCGCAAGGTCCCCGGCGCCACCCTCGAGCGCCTGATCCGCAAGCGCGACCCGTCCCTGCTGGCGCCGTTCGTCGAAGCCGGATCAGACCTCGTCCGGGAGGGGGCTCGGGCGCTCACCACCACCTGCGGGTTCATGATCCTGTTCCAGGAGGACCTTGCCGCCAGACTGCCGGTGCCGGTGTTCACCTCTAGCCTCCTGCAGCTGCCGTTCATTCAGCGCCTGCTGGGCCCGTGCGCCCGCATCGGGGTGATCACGGCGGACGCCGCGAACCTCACCGCCGAACACCTGCGCATGGCTGGAGCAGACCCGGACCGGCTGGCCGTTTGCGGATTGGAGGACCAGCCTCGTTTTCGGGAAGCGATCTTCGGGGGCCAAGGACGGCTGGACCGACGGGGGGTTGAAGCCGAAGTGGTGGCCACGGCAAGCCGGATGGTAAACTCAGATCCCGCCATCAGGGCCCTGCTTTTCGAGTGCGCCAACCTTCCGCCCTACGCTGCAGCCGTGCAGGCGGCGGTTGGCCTGCCGGTCTTCGACATCGTCACGATGATCCACCATGTGCACTCCGCACTGGCGCGAACCCCGTTCGGTCCCTAATTGAACCGCTTGCCGTTTCTATCGGTCGAAGAAGATGTTCTTGCCGGTGGCCGACAGGGGGATCCCCATGACGAAATCCCAGTCAACCATCCCGCTCAGGCGGGCGACGACGCCGATCCGGTACATGATGCGGTTGTCCACGTTCAGCAGACTGGCGGTCTTGACGGCTGAACCCAGGGCGATGCCCATGTCGAGCAGCCGAAACGCACACACCGGTCCCAGGAACTCGACCCCTTTTTTGGCCTGGCTCTGAAAGCTCTTGCAGTCGGCAAACCCGCAGGCGCCGCAATCGAGGCCCACCGGCTGGGCGTCCTTGCTACCGATCAGAACCACGGCCTCGGAGCAGGCAACCCCCTTCGCGTCGCGATCGAAGTCCTTTTTACCGGTGCGTTCGCCGAAACGCACCATTTCCGCCGCCAGGTCGTTCAGAACGGCCCCGGCCAGAATCCGGGTCTGGACAAAACTCACCCCCTTGCTCTTCGGCGCGGTCGCCGCGGATAGCTCCATCAACTTGGCCGCTATTTCAATCCCCTCCATTTTCAGGTTCTCCTCCTTCCTTATGGTTACAAGAACGGATCGCCTGTCTATATTGCTGCAGGCAGGGAACGGATTCAAGGCATTAGAAATTTGATGGAATCGCCTCGAAGGCAGATTCCAAAAAAGGTCACAGGGGCATCCCGGGTTAAGCCCGGACACCCCTGACCTATTTCCACAATAAAACTCTGGCAGGGTAAGGTGTTGAAAAGCGGCGCCTCAGGCTGTCAGCCGAGACGCGCGAAGCGCGGAGAGCGAGGCGTACTTCAAGTACGCTGAGGCGACTTCGCGATGAAGCGCAACGATGGATCACGGCTTGAGGCGCCGTTTTTCACCCCATCCGCTCCGCCAAGCCCCTGAGCTGGGCGTTTAGGCGCGCAGGCAGCCGGTCGCCGAACTGTTGGAAGTGCTTCTCGATGTCAGGGATCTCGGCTTTGAACGCCGCCGTGTCGACCTTCATGACCTCCTTGAGGTCCTGGGGTGGAATGGAGAGCCCGGTCAGATCGAGGTCGCCCTCCAGGGGAACCCGGCCTATCGGCGTCTCCCGCGCGCCGACCTTCCCGCTCACCCGGTCGCACATCCACTTGAGCACGCGGCTGTTTTCGCCGTAGCCCGGCCACAGCCACTTGCCCTGCGGGCTTTTGCGGAACCAGTTGACAAAGAAAATCCGCGGGGCTTTGGCCCCAAGCCGGTCGCCCATGTCGAACCAGTGCTGGAAGTAATCGCCCATGTTGTAGCCGCAGAAAGGCTTCATGGCGAAGGGGTCGCGCCGCAGATTGCCCACCGCTCCGATGTTGGCGGCCGTTGTCTCCGAGGCGGCGGTGGACCCCAAAAAAACACCGTGGTCCCACCCGTAGGCTTCGTGCACCAGGGGCACCACGCTCTCCCGCCGGCCGCCGAAAACGAAGATGTCGATCGGCACCCCTTCGGGCTTCTCCCAGTCCGGGCTGATGATCGGGCATTGCGCCGCCGGCGCCGTGAACCGGGCGTTGGGGTGGGCCGCGTCCGTCTTGCTATCCGGCGTCCAGTCCTTGCCTTTCCAGTCGATGGCGTGGGCCGGGGGCGGGCCGTCGATCCCTTCCCACCAGATGTCGCCGTCGTCCGTTAAAGCGCAGTTGGTGAAGATGATGTTTTCCTTGAGGCTGTCCATAGCCGCCGGGTTGGAGGCATAGGAAGTCCCCGGGGCCACCCCGAAAAAGCCGCTTTCGGGGTTGATGGCATAGGGCCGGCCGTCCGGGCCGATCTTCATCCAGCAGATATCGTCGCCGATGCACTCGGCCTTCCACCCCGGGATGGTGGGATGGATCATGGCCAGGTTGGTCTTGCCGCAGGCTGAGGGAAATGCGGCGGCAATGTGAAAGCGCCGTCCCTCCGGGTTCGTCAGCCGCAGGATCAGCATATGCTCGGCCATCCAGCCCTCGCGCCGGGCGATGGCCGAAGCGATTCTCAGCGCCAGGCATTTTTTCCCGAGCAGGGCGTTGCCGCCATAGCCCGATCCGTAGGACCAGATCAGGTTCTCATCCGGAAAGTGGCTGATGTATTTCTGCTCGATGGGGGCGCAGGGCCAGGGCACGTCCTTTTGCCCCTTGGCCAACGGGGCGCCGACCGAATGCAGGCAGGGGATGAAATCCCCGTCCTTGCCCAGAACGCTGAGAACCTTGGTGCCCACGCGGGTCATGACGTGCATGTTGCACACCACGTAAGGGCTGTCGGTGATCTCGATACCGATCTTGGCCAGCGGCGAACCGATGGGGCCCATGGAAAAAGGGATCACGTAAAGGGTGCGCCCGCGCATGCAGCCCTTGTAAAAGCCACGCATGGTGTTCTTGAGCTCGCCGGGGTCGGCCCAGTTGTTGGTGGGGCCGGCCTCGACCCGGCTGGGTGTGCTGATGAAGGTGCGGTCCTCGACCCGGGCGACGTCGCTCGGGTCGGAGCGGAAAAGGACGCTGTTCGGGCGTTTCTTGAGCGCGATGGCCGCGCCGCCGGCCACCATCTGCTTCATCAGGGTGTTGTATTCCTCCACCGAGCCGTCGCACCAGTGGATGTGGTCGGGTTCGCACATCTGGGCGCACTCCTGGACCCACTGGCTGAGCGCGAGGTTGTTGGTAGGCACTTTCATGGGCATCGATCTCCATTCGTCAGAATTTGGCTCCCGGAATCGGCGGCTTCCAAGAAAGTCGTCATGTCCCGCCATGATGTTATTTTACAGCCATGGGGATGTCAAGAAAAACACCGTGGTAAATAGAGCTATTGCCTCGGAATTTAAAAGAATGCGTTCCGTCACTGCAAGAGATGAGCACGACCGCAAGCCAATTGACCCAGTGCCATGGTCTTGGAGGTGTTTGAAGACCAAATACACGTGCCCCGAATCGACGTTGACTCCAATATCCCTTTCCGCTATTTTGCGTTCACTCTTTATTTCGTGCGCCTCGGGTGCCTTTTTCCGGTGATGGTTTTTAAGCTTTATGGGGCAAAATCTTTAAACATGATTGACTCCCCTAAAGACACCCTACGATCTTTTTTTTGTGCACCGACGGTCCGCCAGAGCCTCGCCCTGGTTGCAATCTGGCTTTTGATAGTCAACATCTTCGCCCTGATTGCATTTAACCGCCTGAACATCGGGCTCGATACGGCCATGGGGTGGATCACACCGGAAATTTATAAGGTCAAGCAAAGCTGGAACATCATCGACCTGCACAACCGTTGGGACGCGGCCTGGTATCTCGACATTGCCGAGAAGGGCTACTACCTGAGGGGCGAGGGCAGGCAGGCCAACGTCGTTTTTTTCCCGCTATACCCGCTGCTGGTGCGCCTCACAGGGTATCTGACGGGCGGGAGCCTGGTCCTGGCCGGCTGGATCGTGAGCAGCGTTTTCCTGGCTCTTTCCGTCGCCATGCTGACCCGACTCACCCAGGAGTTCCACCCGGAGATCGACCCGGCGCGGCCTGCGCTCTTTCTGCTGGTTTTCCCGACGGCTTTTTTCCTGAATGCTGTTTACACCGAGTCGTTGTTCCTGTTCCTTTCATTATGCGTGGTGTTTTTTGCACTCAAGCGCAAATTTATCATGGCCGGCCTATGCGCGGCCTTAGCCTCAGCCACCCGCGTGGCCGGCGTGTTCCTGTTTGTCGTGCTGCTGGTTGAGTTTATCCAAGCCTATGGCTGGAGAGCCCTGTTCACCACCCGAGTCTGGCCCCTCCTGCTGGCCCCTTTGGGCATTGTCGTCTTTTTTCTGCACCACTGGATCGTATTCGGCGATTTTTTCCTCTATCTTGAAGTCCAAAAAACCTTCGGCCGGGATTTCCAATCAGACATGCAGGAATACCTGATAGTGCGCAACAACCCCGACCTGGCCCACACGCTGCTCGACCTGACCTATACCCTGCTGGCGATTGTCGCCGCATTCATCGTGCTCAAGCGTTTCCGGCTCTCCTATGGCCTGTACATGCTGGTTACGCTGGCGGTGGCCCTGAGCACCGGCACCGCCCTTGGAATTGCGCGATATGCCATGGTGATGTTCCCGATTTACTTGATCGGGGCCGGCATCCGCTCGAACACAGGCCGTAATGCCTGGCTTTTCATTTCGACCCTGTTCTTGGCCCTAAACATCACCCGATTCGTACACCACAACTGGGCAGGGTGATCGGCCGGACCGGAGTCTTTGCAATACCCATGAATATCGTCCCTGATATGAAATCGCCTGGCTTACTGCCGACCGGTCCCGAGCTTCTGATCAGCGTGGTCGTCCCCGCCTTCAACGAGGCGGAGAACATCCCGCTGCTCTACGGGCAGGTCGCTGCGGTGCTGGAAAAGACCGTCCCCGGCAACTGGGAGCTGATTTTCGTGGACGACGGCAGCCGCGACGCCACATGGTCGGTGATAACGGGGCTGGCCGCGGAAGCCCCTTCCGTCAAAGGTGCGCGCCTGTCGCGCAATTTCGGCCACCAGTACGCTCTCATGGCCGGCATGGAGATGTCCAAGGGCAACGCCGTCATCAACATGGACTGCGACCTGCAGCATCCGGTGGAGATGCTTCCGGTCCTGATCGAGAAGTGGCGCGCCGGCTTCAAAGTGGTGAAAACCGTGCGCCGGGATGGTCGCACGGTCGGGTGGTTCAAGCGCTGGAGCTCGCGCGGGTTTTACCGGCTCTTCTCCTATCTCAGCGGCGTCGACCTCCAGCCGGGCATGGCGGACTTCCGGCTGCTCGACCGCCAGGCCTTGAACGAGCTCATGCGGTTTCGGGAGGAGGGGTTGTTCCTGCGCGGCCTGGTGGAATGGATCGGCTTTCCCTCCTGTGCGATTGCCTACCGTCCCGGCGAGCGCGCCCGCGGTCGGTCCGCCTACAGTTTCCGCAAAATGGTCAGTCTGGCCTGGAGAGGGGTGAGCTCCTTTTCGATCCTGCCGCTTCGCATCGGCATCGTGCTCGGGCTGATCGGCAGCCTGGTGTCGGCCGCAGGGGTGTTCTACGCCTTTTTTGGAAAAATCTTCGGTCGGGGCACGGTCCCCGGCTGGGCCTCGACCCTGATGGTGATCTCGCTGCTGTTCTCCCTTCTCTTCGTCTATCTCGGCATCCTGGGGGAGTACATCAGCCGTATCGTCGTCGAGGTGCGGCGGCGGCCGCGCTACATTGTCGGCGAAACCACCGGGTCGCCCCAGCGCCAGCGCCCCCATGAGTAACCCCCAGCGCGCGATCCGACTGATTGTCAACGCAGACGATTTCGGCGTTTCCGCGCGCGTCAACGAGGGGATTGTTCTATCCCACCGCCGCGGCATCGTCACGGCGACCTCCCTGATGGCGGTGGGGCGGGCCTTCGACCACGCGGTCGACCGGCTACGGGCCCTCCCCTCGCTGGATGTCGGCGTGCATCTGACGCTGGTGGCCGAACACCCCCTGCGGACGGGTTCCTCCCTGGCGGGGCCGGACGGCCGGTTTCCAGCAAGCGCCGGCCTCTTGCTCCGGCGGTATCTGGCGGGCGGGATCAAGCTGGCCGATGTCCGTTCCGAGTGGTCCGCGCAGATCGAGCGTGTTCTGGGCCGTGGGGTCTCGGTCACCCATCTCGACAGCCACCAGCACGTGCACGTCCTGCCGGGCATTGCGGAGGTCTGCATGGATCTCGCAGCCCGATACGGTATCCCCTTCGTGCGGGTCCCCTGTGAGCGATTGGGCATGGATCAGCCGCCCAGCCTCTACGGGCTGAAACGATTATTGGAAGCAGCGTCTCTGGGGGCTTTTTGGAAAATTGCGCGACTTGCCGGGGTGGCGCAGGCGAACCACCCGCCCTTGCAATTTCTGGGATTTCGAGATGGAGGCCGGTTAAACCTGGAACGGCTGAGGCGGCTGACGGCAGAGCTGCAACCGGGAGGCTCCTATGAGCTCATGTGCCACCCCGGTCTCTCGCCCGAGGAGCCGGACATCCGCAGCTGGGGTTACGACCACGAGGGAGAATTGCTCGCGCTATCCCGCCCTTCGCTTCGCGCCGAGCTCACCGCCAGAGGAATCCGGCTCTGCCGTTTCGCCGATTTGACCATAATTCAGCCCCGCCGCCAACGGCGGGGCTGAATTATGCGCAGGCATGGGCCGAAAGACGCCGTTTATGGATGGACACGGATGGGTTTTTGGGCGACCACGAGATAGTGGCTGATCCAGGTTGCGGACATGAGGGGCTGCGCTTCGAGGAGGGTGAAGCCGGCCTGCTCCACCGACCGGCAGTAGTCTGCGGGCGATTCGAAGTGCGGCCGCTCCCCCTTGGTGATCCCGAACACGGTTACAGAAAATGTCTCCTGGGCCATGATCGCCCAGTACTTCCAGCGCGGCCGGTCGATCACCTCCTTGAGGATCAGCCTGCCCCCCGGCCGAAGCACCCGGAAACACCCCTCCAGGATTTCGTCCCAGACCGCCCGCCTGACCGTATAGAGCACGTCCACCACGGAAACCACATCGAAGGAGCGCCCGGGGAGTTCTCCCAACCGCCGGGTCGAAAACTCAACCCCGGCAGGTGCAGAGCGCCGGGCCTGCTCGATCTTGGCCGCATCGTGGTCGATGCCGCACAGCATCAGCCCGCGGCGGGAGGGGTCCCGGGCCAGGAGGTTGATGAGCAGGCCGTGCCCGCAGCCCACGTCCAGCGCCGCCCCCTGCTCCGGGAAGCGCTCCAGGAGCGGCCCGAAGGGACAGGTCAGCGCGCGCACGAGGACGTGCAGGCGCGTCGTCGTCGGCTCCTTTGCATAGATGGCCCAGGCCGCTCCCACGCTATTCATGGCCGGCTGCCATCACCCAGTATTGCGCCCCGATGGGAAGGCGCGCGAGCCTGGACTCGATGCGGGAAACGAAATTTAGCCGCTGCCATTTGGGGGGAAATAGGTTCACGTAGGCATGCCTCACATGGCGGTACCCGCTCTCTTCGAGAAGGCGCCGGGTCGCAGCCAGCGACAGCAAACGGGCATCCTTATCGAACGGGCAGCACTTCACGAGCAGCCGGGCCAGCGGGTTTAACGGATTGTGCTCCCAGATCACCAGGTTCGCTTTCGGTTTCATCCGCGCACGCAACGCGCTTGCGGTCGCCGCGCGGTCGGAAGGCGGGATGTGGTGGAAAACATTGCAGCTGATGACCAGGTCAAACCGCACGCCGCCGGGTAGCTCTCCCAGGCGGTTCGCGAAGCAGACCCTGTCCTCGCCCGCTATTCGCCTGGCCTCAGCGATCGATCCCGCCGAGGGCTCGACGCCGAACAGCCGCAGACGGCCCCCTGCAAGCATCGGCGTAAGCGGGCTCGAGTCGAGCAGGTACCGGAAGAGCCGGCCGTTGCCGCACCCGAAATCCAGGTAGCAGAGGTCATCCCCGCTGCCGGCCGATAGGACCCACCGGATGACGTGTTCCGCTTTCTGGCGCACGAACTCGTCGCTGCTGACACCCGGCGGCAGGCTGCGGTTGTGGATCTTTTCGTAGTCGCGCGCCACCCGGTCGAAAACCGTGTTGCTCATGGTGATTCACTACCATCCCGCGTTTGGCCTGTCAATGAACCGCCTCCGTTGAATTTCAATAATTTTCAGTGAATTGCAATATGACGCACCGTCGCGGCGCCGGTCGTTCGCTCGGGGTCCGAGGCGCGACCGACCGCCTTGCGGCGCACCCTGGAGGCGGCTTTGGCCCGGTCTGCCGGTTTGACAACCATGATGCCGCCCCTTACTATCAGCGCGTAATTCGGGTGGAGCCAAAAACGCATAACAATAGGAAAGAATTAAATGTTTGAAACCCGTGAAGATGTTCTGGAAAAGGTGATGGCCCTGCCGCGGCCGAAGTGCCCGCACTGCGGGGTGGAGATGAGCCTGTGGGAAGAGCCGCCGATGCGTTTCGGCGACGGATTGGGCTGGGGGACCCCCTACCTGTTCGTGTGCTTCAACGACGAGTGCTCCCTGTTCCAATCCGGCTGGAAGCACATCGAGGAGACCTATGCCCACCGGGCATCCTACCGCTGCATGAACTACCCGGGCAGCGACGTGTTCGAGTGCATTCCGGTTTTCAGCGACATGGGCATGAAGGGACAGATAGTCGACGAACAGGCCATGACCGAGCAGGCGGCCTCCAAGGAGGCGATCAAGCTCGGCTTCAACCTGCTCGCCGACTACTACACCACTCGGGAAGGGCCGGCGATTCTTCAGCTTCTGTTGGACCCGCTGCAGCCTGCCCGGGTCAGGCTCAAAGCCGCCGAGATGATCGGCGACATCGGTGAAACCGAGGCCATCGAGCCTCTGCGCAACATCCGTTTTACCAACGAGATCATTCAGAAAAAAGCGGATGAAGCCGTCGCCAAGATCCACGCGCGACACTTCACGCGCGAATGCCCCTTCTGTGCAGAGATCATCAAGCAGCGGGCCAGCATATGCAAGCACTGCGGTAAGGACGTGGCGGGCAAATAGCGCTTGCAGCCGCGAGTCGCACCGATGCGCATCTCAATCATGCTCAGGTCTCTTCCATTACGGCTCTATTCAATTATCCGGGCTGGCGTGCCGGGGCCCTCGACGCATTTTTGGGGAATTGCTGCAGTCGTAGCCGCTCTGACATGCTTTTCAGGCGTAGGGCGGGCGGGGGCTGCCGGCAGCCCGGATCACGAAGCCTTTGCAGCGGCGATGCAGGCCAAGGTTGCCGCCGCTCAGGCAGACAATTACATGGTCTGCCAGGGCGAACTGGTGTGCGGGATTGCCGAGCTGCCCCGTTTTTATGCGATGCGGGATTACAGGTCCGCCTGGCGGGGTGACGAGGGTTCCTTTTCCCCGGCCGCTGACCTTGTCCGGTCCATCGAACGCGTGGGGGAAGACGGCCTTGACCCGCTGGCCTATCATCTCGAGGCGATCCGCCGGCTGCTGGGTCTCAGCCGATCCGAGCGTGCGGACGGCCGCCCTCTCGACACGTCGCTGGCCGTGGACCT
Source organism: Desulfobacterales bacterium (assembly GCA_046496215.1). GTDB lineage: Bacteria > Desulfobacterota > Desulfobacteria > Desulfobacterales > SpSt-501 > SpSt-501. Next base: position 11,080 of record JAWOHH010000141.1, on the reverse strand, counting down.
GGATTTTCTGCTGACGGATGCCTTCCTTCTGCTGGCCTCGCACCTGCGCGCCGGACGGGTCAACCCGGAGAGCCTACACACGGAGTGGGTGGTCCAGATGGACCCGGAGGTCGATATCGCACAGCTTCTCCAGGGTGCGATCGAATCCGGCCGCATCGGCGAAGCCACGGAAGGATTTGCCCCGCCGCACCCGGAATACAGGGCCCTTAAGGAGGCTCTGGCTGCCTCCCGCGCCTTGGCCGCCGCCGGCGAATGGCCGCAGCTGCCGGAAAAATCTACCTGGGAGCGGGGGCAGACCGGAGAGGTCGCCGATCTGCTGCGGGAGCGGTTGACCCGGTCGGGCGACCTCCTTCCCGGACCGCACGGATCCGAAGCCGATTCCGATCTGGAGCTGTTCGAGGGGCTGCGCCGGTTTCAATCCAGGCACGGTCTGGAGGTCGATGGGCGGATGGGCGCCCAGACCCTCCAGGCCCTGAGTGTTCCGTTAAAGGAGCGCACCCGCCAGATCGAGCTGAACCTGGAGCGCTGGCGCTGGCTCCCGCGGTTTTTAGGAACACGCTACATCTGGGTCAACGTGCCGCAGTTCTCCCTGTCGGTCGTCGATGAGGAACAAACCGTGATGGCCATGCGCGTGGTGGTTGGGCGCCACTATCGACGGACCCCGGTGTTCAGCGCTCTCATGGATCACCTGGTCTTCAACCCGGATTGGAACATCCCCAACCGCATTGCCGTTCAGGACATCCTTCCCAAGGCCCGCAAGGACCCCGGTCACATGCGCCGGGAGAAAATCCGCGTTTTCGAGAGCTGGAACCGGGGCGCCGCAGAGCTTGATCCGGATGAGATCGACTGGGGCCAGGTCACGGCCGGGAATTTTCGCTACCGGCTCATGAAAGACCCCGGCCCCCACAACGATTTGGGCCGGGTCAAGTTCATGTTCCCGAACAAGTTCTCCGTCTACCTGCACGATACCCCTTCCAAGAGGCTCTTCGAGCGCAGCATGCGGGGGTTCAGCTCCGGGTGCATCCGCATTGAAAAGCCCCTGGACCTGGCTGTTTACGTTTTGGGGGGTTCGCCGGAGTGGTCGCGTGAGGCCGTGACCGCCGCTATCGACCCCGGCCGGCTCCGCACGGCCCGGCTGAGGCAAAAGATCCCCGTGCATTTGGTCTACATGACCGCCGGGGTGGACGCGGACGGCCGGGTCGAGTTTTGGCAGGACATCTATCAACGGGACCCGACCCTCGACCGCGCGCTGCGGCAGAAGCCACCGCGGCTCCCCTGACCCTAAGCAGTTCCCATCCATAAAGGGCACCTTTCGGCCCATGCCGGCGTTCTCGCTCTTCGCAATCCTCGGCGTAGACTCACTACGCCTCCGGTTGCGAAATCGCTGCGGCCTTGGCCTGGACCGAAATCCACCATTTCTGAATGGAACCTGAGAAACGAGCAAGGAAAAAATTGAGAAGAAAAGGTTACCAGGCGCGCACGCGGCCGATGTCCACGTGCACGAAGTCGGACCTGGGGTAGTAACCGACCCCGCCGGCAGCCAGCGAAAGGGCAAGATCCCTCAGGTCGCTGGTGTGCATTCCCGGGACACGGATATCGACCGCCTTCCCGTGGACATGCAGGCTTTGGGATGCCACGCCGCGGTTGCGGCGATGCAGGGTGGCGTTGGTCTCTGGGGAGCGATAGCCGGAGATGATGTGAAACGGGCACGGGTGATCGAGGCGGCCGGCGAGCGCATGCAGCAGGTCAAGCAGGCGACTTTCGATGGGCCGGACCTCGCCGCTGCGGTGATCCCTCAGGATGTGGTTGATCGCCCGCAGAGCGCCGGGATCGTAGCAGCCCGACCTGAAATAGCAGGCTTCCAGCGCCTCACCCGTGTGGGTGTTGAAAAATGCCAGTCGGCGCTCGGTTGCAGCCGCCATCTGAGCTCCGGCGCACAGGGGGCGCGGCAGCAAAAATGCGGAAGCCGCCAGCAGCCCCAGCCGGAGAAACCGGCGGCGGTGGATGGGGGCGGGGGCGCAGCAGATGTCCGTTGGTCGCTCGGCTGTCGACAAAACGCGCTTCAACCTCCAGTAATAGTTAAGTTTATCCTGAATCGGGAAAACTGTCAACGCGCCCCTCGAGCCGCCGGGCAGAGTTGACCCGCTCACGGTCATAGGTTCGAAATATCAGCGCCTCCCGCCTGCGCCGCTCCCCGGGCAGTTCGTTGAACTTCAGCTCTTCGAAGCGCGCCAGCAGCCCGGCCTTGCCGGGGATCGCCCCCAGGCCTTCGCCGGTCTGGCGCCCTGAAAGAGTGTCGTAGACCAGGGCGCTCCTGCCGTCCGAAACGACGGCGATCGGGACCTGGTAGCGGTCCAGCAGGCGTGCGGCAGCCACTATTTCGCGTTCGTTTGAAGCCAGCGACCCCGCTGCGCACCTGAAGACCATCACCCGTCTGCTGTTTACAACCACCACCAGATCCACCGCCGATCGATAGGGCTGCGCATCGATGACCATCGCGATCGGCACCTCGACCTCGATCTCCTCCCGGCTGTAGCCTTTCTGTTCGACAAGCAGGCGCTCGACGGACTGGCGGTTTTCCTCGGCGCCGACATTCGGGATTTCTCTGCCCGTGACGAAATCGACCAGGGTGGCATAGGGCTTCAGGGTAGGGGGCATGCGCCGCTCTCCGGGTCACTCTTCCGGGCTGCGGACCGCCGCCGGGGGGGCCTGCACGCTTTTGGCCCGCTTGGGGCCCGGAAGCTTCAACCGGCGGGCGTCCGTCCAGAGGCCTTCAAGGTCGTAGAACTCGCGCACCGAATCGAAAAAGACATGCATGATCACGCTGCCGTAATCCAAGAGCACCCATTGCCCTTCCTTGGCTCCCTCGACGCTGAGCGGCTTGATCTTCTGCTTGCGCAGCTCGCGCTCGACATGCTCGGCGATGGCCGTCACCTGGCGGTTGGAGCGCCCGGTGCAGATGATGAAAGCGTCGGCGATCGAGGTCAGCCCCCGCACGTCCAGGACCGCTACATTGACGGCCTTTTTGCCCAGGACGGCATCGATGTAAGGCTTTAGTACCGCTTCCATGTCGTCGGTCATGCGTAGAGTCCTTTGGCTCGAATGTGCGCGACCACGGCGGCGGGCGCCAGGTATCGGATCGAACGGCCGGCGCCGACCATCTGCCGGATTCGCGTGCTGGAGATGTCGAGCGCCGTGACCCGCTGAACGACCACCGATTTGATCCCTGCGGCCTGGAACCCCTCCGGAGTCTCCGCGATGGTTTCAGGTGATACGATGGCGTCTAGAACGCCCTTGACCCGCTCCCGGTCGGTTCCGGCCCGGTCTCGGGAGTCCGGGCGGGACATCACGATCACCGGGACGATGGCCAGAATTTCCCGAAACGATTTCCAAGTGTCGATTTCGAGAAAAGCGTCCAGGCCCACGATGAGGGCGATTTCGCCGCCGGGGATCTCGCCCTGGAAATCCCGAACCGTGTCGATGGTATAGGAGGGCCCCGCGCGGTGCAGTTCCACGTCCGACACGGCCAGCCCGGGTGCGCCGGCGACGGCCAGCTCGATCATCTGCAGGCGGTCGGCGGCCGCAGCCATCGCCCCCCACTCCTTGTGCGGCGGCACGGCGGCCGGAATGAGGACCACCCGCTCCAGCCCGCACGCCTCCCGCACTTCCAACGCCGAGCGCAGGTGGCCGAAGTGGATCGGGTCGAAGGTGCCGCCGAATAATCCGATCTTCATTGCCTTGATAAACCCAATATTCTTGACGCCTTCGAAAAGCGTCAATGCTACAGACGACTTCGTATAAAGCCCAAGATCAAGGCGCGCGAATTCCGCCTCGCGAGGCGTATCCCGCCATGGCGGGACCGCAGCGAGAGCGGGATGAAGCGCAACGCAGAGGTTGGGCTTTATACGAAGTCGTCACAGCCGGACTTGGCCGCTGCCGAACACCACAAACTTCGTCGTGGTCAGCTCTTCCAACCCCATCGGGCCGAAGGCATGCAGCTTGGAGGTGCTGATGCCGATCTCGGCGCCCAGGCCGAGCTGGCTGCCGTCGTTGAACCGGGTGGAGGCGTTCACCAGCACCACCGAGGAGTCCACCTCGCGCACGAAGCGCCGCGCCCGCTCGTAATCCCTCGTCACGATCGCCTCGGTGTGGCACGAGCCGTAGGCGGCGATGTGCGCGATGGCCTCCTCCATGCCGGGCACCACCCTGACCGCCAGGATCAGGTCCAGGAATTCAGCCGGCCAGTCCGCTTCCGTTGCCGGGACGACCCCCGGCAGAATGCGCCGGGTCTCGGGGCAGCCGCGCAGCTCCACCCCGGCCGCGGCGAAGCGCGCGGCCATCGCCGGCAGGAAGCGCGCCGCCTCCGACCGGTGCACGAGCAGGGTCTCCATGGCGTTGCACACCCCCGGCCGCTGCACCTTGGCATTGAAGCACACGGCCTCGGCCATGGCAAGGTCGGCGCCCTCGTCCACGTAGACGTGGCAGACTCCCTTGTAGTGCTTGAGGACGGGGATCTTGGAGTTCGCCACGACAAAGCGGATAAGCTCTTCGCCGCCGCGCGGGATGATCAGATCGATCGACTCCTCCTGCTTGAGCAGGGCGTTGACCGCGGCGCGCTCGGCTACCGGCACCACCTGGACGGCGGTTTTCGGCAGGCCGGCCTCCTCGAGCGCGCGGCCGATGACGGCCGCCAGGGCCCGGTTGGAGTGGAGCGCCTCGGAGCCGCCGCGCAGCAGGACGGCATTGCCCGCCTTGAGGCAGAGCCCGGCGGCGTCGACCGTCACGTTCGGCCGCGATTCGTAGATGATCCCGATCACGCCTAACGGGATCCGCATCCGCGAGATCTGAAGCCCGTTCGGCCGCACCCAACTCGGCCCACAGCTGCCGACCGGGTCGGGCAGATCGGCGACCTCCCGCAGCCCGGCCGCCATGGCCGCGATGGTTCCCGCGCCGATGGTCAGGCGGTCGATCATCGCGGGGGGCAGGCCGGCGATGCGCGCGGCCTGAACGTCTTTCTCGTTTTCGGCACGGATCCCCTGCGCCCCGCTCTCAATCTCCGCGGCCATGCGTCGCAAGGCCGCGTTCTTGGCCTCGGTCGAACAGCGCGCCACAGACCGCGAGGCGTGCCGGGCGTCCCGGGCCATCGCCGCAATTGATGCCTCAATCGAGCTCATCGGATCTTTCCCGTCGCCTGAGAGAAAACGGCCTTGTGCCCAGAGGCCGGATCAATTTAACGCCCGCTGGATGCCGGGCGCGGGCCATCAACCATCTTCCACGCCCTCATCCACCGTGATCACCAGGTTGTCCCGGTGGATCACCTCGTCGTAGGGCTTCTGCCCCAGGACCTGACCGATGTGCTGGGATTTGAGCCCCATGATCTTGCGGATATCCGCGGCGCTGTAGTTGACCAGGCCGACCCCGACGGGCTCGCCGCTCGCATCCTTGAATTCCACCGGTGTGCCGACGGCGAAATCGCCCGTGACCCCGACGATGCCGCTGGCAAGAAGGCTCTTGCGGCGGGCGACGAGGGCCAGGCGCGCCCCGTCGTCGATCGAGAGGGCGCCCTTGGGCTTGAGGGAAAAGGCGATCCAGCACTTGCGGCGGTTGAGTTTCTCCCCGCGGGGCACGAAATAGGTGCCGTGCGCCTCACCCAGGAACAGGCGCTCCAGGATCCGGGTCTTGTCGCCCTTGGCGACCACCATGGGGACCCCGGCGGCGTTGACTTTGCGGGCGGCGTTGAGCTTGCTCAGCATGCCGCCGGTGCCGAGCGGCCCGGGGATGCTGCCTGCGGCCTGCTCGGTGCTGCGGGTGATGCCTTTGACCACCGGTATGAGCTCGGCGTCGGGCTGGGTGCGGGGGTCCTTGGTGAAGAGCCCGTCGATGTCGCTCAGGATAACCAGCAAGTCGGCATCCATCAACAGCGTGATCATGGCCGCAAGGTTGTCGTTGTCGCCCAGCTTGATCTCTTCCACCGAGACCGTGTCGTTCTCGTTGATGATCGGGACGATCTGCCAGCCCAGCAGGGTGTTCAGGGTGTTGCGGGCATTGAGGTAGCGCTTGCGGCTGCTCAAGTCCTCGCTGGTGAGCAAGATTTGGGCGACCTTGCGCCCGTGGCGCTCGAACGCCTTCTCATACTCCATGATCAGGCCGGCCTGCCCCACCGCGGCCGCCGCCTGGCGCTGGGGCAACTCGTCGGGCCGGCGGCCCAGGCCGATTTTTTTCATGCCGGAGGCCATGGCGCCCGATGAGACCAGGATGACTTCCCGCCCCGCGTCGATCAGGCTGCAGACCTGTCCGGCAATTCGGCGGATCGCCTTCAGATCGAGCCCGTCCTTAGCGGTCAGCAGGTTGCTGCCGACCTTGACGACCACCCTCCGGGCCGTTTCAATCTGCCTTTTCTGATCCATCGTTTTGAACCTGGTCCAGGCACCGGCCGACATCGGCGACCAGCAGACCGACGCCTTTGCCGGTGGCGGCGGAAATGAGGTGGATCTTGACCCGCTTCTTCAGGGCGGCCTTGAAGGCCCGGGCGCGCGCGTCGGCCCCAGTGACGTCCATTTTGTTGAGGGCGATGACCTGGGGCTTGCGGGCCAGGTCCCGGCTGTAGGAGGCGAGTTCGGCATTGACGGTGGAGTACGCCTCCAGCGGCCGGTCCGGGTCGATCGCGGAGGCGTCCACGAGGTGCACGAGCAGGCGCGTGCGCTCGGTGTGGCGCAGGAAGCGGGTGCCGAGCCCCGCGCCGGCGTGCGCCCCGGCAATCAGCCCGGGGATATCCGCCACAACGAAGGGTTCGCGGTCGCCGGAGGTGACGACCCCCAGGTTGGGCACCAGGGTGGTGAATGGATAGTCGGCGATCTTGGGTCGGACCGCCGAGATGACGCTGATCAGGGTGGATTTGCCGGCATTGGGCAGGCCGATGATCCCCACGTCGGCCAGCAGTTTGAGCTCAAGCTTGAGCTTTTTGAATTCCCCGGGCTCGCCCGGCTGGGCAAAGCGGGGGGTGCGGTGGGTGGAGGACTTGAAGTGGGCGTTGCCCTTGCCCCCGCGACCGCCGCGGGCCACGATGAAACGCTCCCCGGGCTGGGCAAAATCCTTGATGAGCTCGCCGGTGTCGGCGTCTCTCACGAGGGTGCCGGGCGGCACCTCGATGGCCAGATCGCCCCCGTTTTTGCCGGTGCGCTGGCGCCCTTCGCCCCCGGCGCCCCGCTCGGCACGAAATTCGTGCTTGAACCGGAAGGGGTACAAGGTTCTGCGATCCTCCGAACTCACCAGGATCACATCCCCGCCCTTGCCGCCGGCGCCGCCGTCCGGCCCCCCGCGGGGCACATATTTTTCACGGCGAAAACTAACACAACCGTTTCCGCCGTCGCCGGACTGAACGGTTATCAGGGTTTCGTCAATAAACTTCACTCGGCCGCATAGACGCTGATCTTCTGGCGTGACCGCCCGTAGCGCTCGTAGGCGACGATGCCGTCGATTTTGGCGAAAAGCGTGTAGTCTTTGCCCAGCCCGACGTTATGCCCCGGGTGGAACAGGGTGCCCACCTGACGCACGATGATGTTGCCGGCCTTGACCTTCTGGCCGCCATATACCTTGACCCCGCGCCGCTGGCCGGCCGAGTCGCGGCCGTTGCGGGAACTGCCGGCTGCTTTTTTGTGTGCCATGATATCACCTCACGCTTAGGCGTTGATGCCGTCGATGCGGATCGCAGTATAGGGTTGCCGATGGCCCTGCTTGCGGCGGTAGCGCTTGCGGCGCTTGTACTTGAACACCAGGACCTTCTTGGCTTTGTCCTGCTCGACGATGCTGGCCTGGACTCTGGCATTCTCCAGGACCGGCTGGCCGACGCGGATCTCTTCGCCGTCCGCCACCATCAGCACTTTGTCAAAGGTCACCGCACTGCCGACCTCGCCCGGAATCTTCTCGATTCGCAGGGTCTCGCCTTTCTGGACCTTGTATTGTTTGCCGCCCGTGTGAACCACCGCGTACATGGTGTGCCTCCTCGAGGAAATAAGCTTCTCAAAAACCGGATAATATTAAATGATGTGGGAATATTGTCAATAAAAAAATGAAAACGGTCAGAACCCCACCCGGGACCGCTCCCCGCGTTTCATCGACTTCAGGACCTTGACCGGGTCCTCGAATCGGCCGGCCAGGATGACGGCGGCAATGATGTAAGGCTTGAACCCCGCCTGGATGTAGGTGGGGATCCGGTAGCGGTCGAAGACGCTCGCCCCCACTTCGCCGGCAACGCAGGAGACCCCGGAAATATCCGCCGGAAGGCAGTGCATGTAAAGCGCCCGTCCGCCGCGGGTCAATTTCATCTTCGCTTCGGTACACTCCCAGTCCTTGAAATGCGCGTTATGGGCCAGGCAGGAGGTTTCGAGATCCTTCAGCCCGGCCGTGTCGCCGGCGCGCAGCAGCTCGGTGCGCTTTTCCATCACGTGATAAGGCGCCCAGCTCTTGGGGTAAACCACGTCGGCGCCGGAAAAGGCCTCGTCCATGGCGTTCACCACCCGGAAACTGCCGCCGTTTTCCTTGGCGAACACCCCGGCCTTGGAAACCACGTCCGGGATCAGGCGGTAGCCCTCGGGGTGGGCCAGCACCACCTCCATCCCGAAGCGGGTCATCAAGCCGACCACTCCCTGGGGCACGGAGAGCGGCTTGCCGTAGCTGGGCGAATAGGCCCAGGTCATGGCGATCTTCTTGCCCCGCAGGTTCTCCACCGAGCCGAAGTGGTGGACCAGATGCATCAGGTCGGCCATGCTCTGGGTGGGGTGGTCGATGTCGCTCTGCAGGTTGACCAGACAGGGCCGCTGCTCGAGCACGCCGGCTTTGAACCCGTCCTCCACGGCGGTGGCCACCTGCTTCATGTAGGCGTGGCCCGCGCCGAGAAAAATGTCGTCGCGGATGCCGATGACTTCGGTGAAAAACGAAATCATGTTGGCCGTTTCACGCACGGTCTCCCCGTGGGCGATCTGCGAGCGGGCTTCGTCCAGGTCCTGGACCCCAAGCCCCAGCAGGTTGGCGGCGGAGAAGAAGGAAAAGCGGGTGCGGGTCGACTGGTCGCGGAAAATGCTCACCGCGAGCCCCGAGTCGAAGCAGCGCGTGGAGCAGTTTTCCTGCCGCAGCCGGCGTAGCGCCTCGGCCACGGCAAGAATCTTCTGGAGCTCATCGACGGACTTCTCCCAGGTCAGCAGAAAGTCGGTGCGGTGGAGGCTTCCCGGCAGGGCATCGATATATTTCATCAATTGGGTGAAGGTCGTCATGCGTTGTCCCCTTAAAATGTGATGGCGACCATGGCATAGAAGGCCGCCGCGTTTACCAGGTCCTCGACGGGTGTTTTCTCGTTGGGGGCGTGGGCCATGGCCTCGGCGCCGGGGCCGAAGCCCATGGCCGGAATTCCGTACACCCCCGATATGGTGACGGCATTGGTCGAGAAGGTCCACTTGCCGATCCGCGGCGGCTTTCCGAAAAGGGCCGCATAGGCCCGGGCGCCGGTTTGGACCGCCGGGTGCTCCTCAGCCCACTTCCAGGTCGGGTAGTACTTCTCCATGCCGTAGCGCCTGCCGGTGTAGGCGGTCTCTTCATAGTCCGGGACGAAGACCCTGGCCTCCTCGCCGGCCACGATGGCTTCGATCTCCGCCACGGCCGACGCCTTGGTCTCGCCCCAGGTCAGCCGCCGGTCCAGGTGGATCCGGGCGTAGTCGGCCACGGCGCACAGCGACGGGCTGCCGGAGACGAACTGGCTCAAGGCGATGGATCCCTTGCCCAAGAACTCATCGACCGCCAGCCGATCGTTCAGCTGCTCGGCGGCCAGACAGGCCCGGGAGGCCATGTAGATGGCGTTCCGGCCGCGCTCCGGCGCCGACCCGTGGGCGGAAACCCCCTTGAATTCGACCTCGATCTCCATGCGGCCGCGCTGGCCGCGGTGAAGACCCCCGTCGGTCGGCTCGGTGATGACCACCGCTTCCGGCCGGATGCCGTCCTCCTCGATGATGTACTTCCAACACAGGCCGTCGCAGTCCTCCTCCATCACGCTGCCAACGAAATAAATCGTCAGGTCCCGGTCGAAGCCGATCTCTTTCAAAATCCGGCCGGCGGTCACCATCGCGGCCGGGCCGCCCTTCTGGTCGGCCGCGCCGCGCCCGTGGACGAACCCGTCGCGAACCTCGCCGCTGAAGGGGTCGCTCTCCCAGTTGGCAAGGTTGCCGACGTCCACCGTGTCGATGTGGCCGTCGAAGGCCAGTATGCGCCGGCCGCGGCCGATGCGGCCGATCACGTTGCCGAGCCCGTCGATGGACACCTCGTCGAAGCGGGCAGACTTCATCTGTTCGGCCAGCTTGAACGCCACATCTTTTTCCTGGCAGCTCAGAGAGCGTATTTTGACCAGCTCGGAAAGGGTTGCGGCGGTATCGTCACGATATCGCCGGGAGAGTTCCAGAATTCGAGCAGCCGCTTGCATCATATCAACCCTTTATGATGGTATTAACCCGGTAGGATTCGATCAGTCGATCCACTTCCTGCACCCGTGCCTGCTGGGCCTCCCAGTAGGCCGGGCTGCGCTGCGCGTTCAGCTCCTCGATGCTCTTGCCCTGCTGCTCCACCCAGGTGAAATACTTGAGATTGTGCCACTGGTTGCGGTTCTGGCGCGTGCCCTCTGCGATCCAGTCCAGCTTCTGACGGTGGAAGATGCTGACCAGCCGCACCTCGGCGGCCGTGGCGTCCATCGGCCCGAAGCACTCGGTCAGCGATTGCATGACCGACCGGTAGCGGTCGATCGCATCGGTGCAGACGGTGACGATGAGGTCCTCTTTGCCCATGCCGTAGTACCGGGCCGTCTTGACGGCCCCCAGCACGTTGCAGACCCCGGAGATGCCGAAGATTTCGGAGAGCCGCCTCACCTGGCTCGCGGGAACCCCGTACTTCCCGCTCAGCAGCTCCCAGCCGGGGGTCTCGGTCAGAAGCTGCAGCCCCATTTTGGACTCGATGTCGTCGATGCACATCAGGGCGTCCATGTTCATGACGTTGTGGATCCAGGTGACGTGCTTGTCGCCGATGCCCTGGATGTCGTGGCCGC
>JAWOHH010000069.1:0-10555 GCA_046496215.1 Desulfobacterales bacterium | reverse complement strand
CTTCTTGATGGCCATTTCCACCTTCTTCATGTTGAGCGTGTAGGGGATGCCCGGCACGGCGATGATCTTGGCGGGCACGTGGCGCGGGGAGGCCAGGGAGCGGATGGTCTCCCTGATCTTTTTCTTGAGCGCCTCGGTCAGCTGCTCGCCCTCGGGCAGCTTCACGAAGAGGACCACGCGCACATCGTTCTTCCAGTTCTGGCCGATGACGACGCTGTCCACCACCTCCGGCATCAGAGCCACGATGCTGTAAATCTCGGCCGTGCCGATCCGCACCCCGCCCGGGTTGAGGGTGGCGTCCGAGCGGCCGTAGATGCTGACCCCGCCGCGCTCGTTGACCTCGATGAAATCCCCGTGCCGCCACACGTTGGGGTAGACCCCGAAGTAGGCGCCGTAGTACTTCCTGCCCTCGGGGTCGTCCCAGAAATAGATGGGCATGGAGGGGAAGGGTTTGCAGCACACGAGCTCCCCCTGCCGGTTGATGACGGGCGTGCCCTCGGCGTCGAAGGCGTGGACATCCATCGCCAGCCCGCGGCACTGCAGCTCGCCGGCATAGACCGGCCCCATGGGGTTGCCCAGGGCAAAGCAGCCGTTCAAGTCGGTCCCGCCGGAGATCGAGGCGAGCTGCAGATCGGCCTTCACGTCCCGGTAGACGAACTCGAAGCCGTCCACGGAGAGGGGGGAGCCCGTGGAGAGGAGCGCCCGCAGGGGCGTCAGGTCGTATGTCTCGCGCGGCTTGACGCCCGAGCTCATCAGCGCCGCGATGTAGCCGGCGCTGGTGCCGAAGACCGAGATCTTCTCGTCCTGGGCCATCTCCCACAGGGCGCCGGGGTGGGGGTGAAACGGGTTGCCGTCGAAGAGCACCAGGGTGGCGCCGACGGCCAGCGAGCTCGTCAGCCAGTTCCACATCATCCAGCCGCAGGTCGTGAAGTAGAAAATGCTGTCCCGGCGGGCGAGGTTGGTGTGCAGGATGAGCTCCTTCAGGTGGTGGACCAGGATGCCCCCCGCGCTTTGCACCATGCACTTGGGAAGCCCCGTGGTGCCGGATGAGTACATGATGTAGAGCGGGTGCTCGAAGGGCAGCTGCTCGAATTGGATCGTCAGGCCGCCGGCCTTGGCCCGGAACTCCTCCCAGAGAAGGGCCTTGGGGAGCTTGCCGATGTCCGGCGCGGCTTCGGTGTAAGGCACGACCACCACGCGCTCGATCGAGCGCAGCTCCTTCACGATGCCCGCCAGCCGCTCGAGGGAGTCGATCTTGCGGCCCTTGAAGAAGTAGCCGTCGGCGCAGAAAATCACCCGCGGCTGGATCTGGCCGAAGCGGTCGAGGACCCCCTTGATCCCGAAATCGGGCGAGCAGGAGGACCAGGTGGCGCCGAGGCTCGCCGCCGCCAGCATGGCGATGGTCGCATGGGGCATGTTGGGCAGAAACCCGACCACGCGGTCGCCGGGTTTGATCCCCAGCACGCGCAGGCTGTGGGCCACCCGCGCCACCTCGTCGTAGAGCTCGGCGTAGGAGATCCGCGTCGAGGGCTGCCCCTCCGGCTTGAAGACCAACGCGGTGCGGTCGTCTCGGTAGCGCAGGAGGTTTTCGGCGAAATTCAGGCGGGCGCCGGGGAACCAGCGGGCGCCGGGCATCTTGTCCAGGCCCTCGACCACGGCGTCGTAGGGCTTGGAGTGGATCACATCCACCAACTCCCACAGCGTGGCCCAGAAGTCGGGGATGTTGGCGACGGACCAGGCGTGGAGGGGCTCGTAGTCGCTGAAGCGCTGGTCGAACCTGGAGTTGACGAGCTGCATGAAGCGGTACATGGCGGACTGCCTGACACTCTCCTCGGACGGCTTCCACAACATCTTGGCCATGGTCATCCCCCCCTGGTTTGCAATGTCCCTCCCGGTGATCGGCCCCATAAATTGATATCGATTCAGTGAATGCTATTAGCTTCCACTCCTTGGATAGTCAAGAATTAGGTTCCCGCTTTCCCATCGCGGCTGGAAGCCGCTCCCACACGGCCATTTGCGCCAAACACCCTACCGGTGGGGCAGCTTGGTGAAAGCGAGACCCCCCTCGGCTGCAAACATCTTGCCGCAGCAGCATCGGACGGGAGCCTTGCAACCCTGGGGTCGATGGAGTAGGGGAAGGGAGGCAAAAGGATGAACCGGCATGCCGATGATCGAACTGCGCTCCGACACCATGACCCGCCCCACCCCCACCATGCGCCAGGCCATGGCCGCGGCCGAGGTCGGGGACGACGTCTTCGGCGAAGACCCCACCGTCAACCGCCTGGAGGCGAGAGCCGCCGAGTTGCTGGGCAAGGAGGCCGCCCTGTTCGTTGCAAGCGGGACGATGGGCAATCTCGCCAGCCTGCTCTCCCACTGCGGCCGGGGGGACGAGGTCATCCTCGGCCATTTGTCCCACAGCTTCATCTACGAGCAGGGTGGAATGGCCGCCGTGGGCGGGATCTGCCCGCGTACGGTGCTGAACCGGGAGGACGGCACGCTACCGCTGGAGGAGATCGAGGCCGCCGTCCGCAGCGACAACCCGCACTTCCCGCGCACCCGGCTGCTGATGCTCGAGAACACCCACAACCTCTGCGGCGGCGCACCGCTGGATGCGGTTTACATGCGCGCCGCCGCGGAGATCGCCCGGCGGCATGGGTTGCGGCTGCACGTGGACGGCGCGCGCCTGTTCAACGCCGCCGCCGCCCTCGGGGTGTCCGCCCGGGAGCTGGCCGCCCCTGCCGACTCGGTCTGCTTCTGCCTGAGCAAGGGGCTGGCCGCGCCGGTCGGTTCGCTGATCTGCGGCGGCCGCGAGTTCATCGGGCAAGCGCGGCGCGCGCGCAAGCTTCTGGGCGGGGGGATGCGGCAGGCCGGGGTCATCGCCGCGGCCGGCTTGGTCGCCCTGGACGAGATGGTCGACCGGCTGGCCGAGGACCACGCCCACGCGCGCAGCCTTGCCGAGGGCCTGGCGGCGATTCCGGGGATTTCGATCGACCCGGCGCGGGTGCGCACCAACATCGTCTACTTCGACGTGACCAAGCCGGGCCTGACCGCAGCCGAGCTTCTGCGCCGGCTCGAGCGCGAGGGGGTCCGCATGCTCGCAACCGGCGCCCGCACCATCCGGGCCGTCACCCACTACGAGGTGACCTCCGCCAGCATCGACCATGCGCTTTCCATGCTGGCCAAGCTGATGAACTGATTTTCGGCCGGCCGCGGCCTAGTGCTTGAACGAGCGCTGGCCCGTGAAGACCATGGCCACCCCGGCCTCGTTGCAGGCCTCGATGACCTGGTAGTCGTTCTCCGAGCCGCCCGGCTGGATCACCGCGCGGATGCCCTCGCGGATGCCCACGTCCACGCCGTCGCGGAACGGGAAGAAGGCGTCGCTGACCATGGCGGCGCCCATCAGTCCGCCCTTCTCGGCCGCCACGCGCGCATCGATTTCGGCCTTCTTTTCCGCCTCCCGCAGGTCGTTGTAGCCGATGCCGTGGGCCTCGAAGCAGTAGCGGTCGGCCAGCTTGCGGTAGGCCTTGTCCCGCGCGATCTCGGCCACCCCCACCCGGTCCTGCTCGCCGGTGCCGATGCCCACCGTGACCTGGTCCTTGACGTAGATGACCGAATTGGAGCTGACGCCCGCCTCGACGAACCAGCCGAAGAGCAGGTCCTCGGTTTCACGGGCCGTGGGGGCGCGATGGGCGCGGTAGATTTTGCCCTTGTGCTCGCACTCGGCGTTCTTCAAGTCCGCCGGGCCGCGGGTGACCGGCACAAACGACCACTGCACGATCTGGCCGCCGTCCATCAGGCTCTTGAACTCGACAAAGGGCTGGCCGACGAACTCCTGCAGGCGGGAGATGTTGGCGATGCGCATCACCCGCAGGTTTTTCTTGCGGGCGAAAACCTCCATCACCCCCTCTTCGAACTCCGGCGCCACCACGACCTCCGCATACTGCCGGGCAACCGCCTCGGCGGTGGGCCGGTCCACGGGCCGGTTGCAAGCGATGCAGCCGCCGAAGGCCGCGACCCGGTCCGCGAGGTTGGCCTTCAGATAGGCGTCCACCAGCCGCTCCGAGCGCGCCACCCCGCAGGGGTTGTTGTGCTTGACGATCACGACGGTGGGCCGGTCGGTGAAGTAGCGCAGGATGTTGAGTGCGTTGTCCGCATCGGTGAGGTTGGTCTTGCCGGGGTGCTTGCCGGACTGCAGCAGCTCGATGTCCGAGGCCTGGTGGCGCCCCGGCCGGATGTTCTCCACCTCGCCCAGCACCAGGTTGCCGTTGACGAGTTTGTAGAGGGCGGCCTCCTGGCCCGGGTTCTCCCCGTAGCGCAGCCCCTTTTCGACCCCATCGATGACCCACGAGACCTTGTCGTAGAACAGGGTCTGCCGGCTCTTGCCGTCGATGAAGCTGATCTCCATCCGCGGCGGAAAGCGGTCGTCCATGATGGTGCGGTACATTTTCTTCAGATCCTGGACCATGGAACGCCTCCTAAAAAATTGGGTTCACTGCTCACGGCGCACGGCGCACCAAAAATCGTCACGGTAAAACGGCGTCCCCATGAGCGGCCTCGACCGCTGCGGCTGAAGCTGCTCGGGCGGAGCAGACTGCCTCTAAAGCGATCGCGGCAGGATGCCGGCTCCCACAGGGACACCGATCAAACGGCACTGCCTGGCTCAGATGGGCACTGGCAGTGCTGTTCGGCATCAGTGCCGGTAGCACGCGCTCACATCGCCCGCGGCCACCCCGCCCAGGTAGTCGGCGATGGCGCGGTCGTAGGCGGCGGTGTGCTCGAAGGCTTTCTGCGCCAGACGAAAGCGGAGCGCGAGGCTAGTGGCGCCGTGGTTGGCCTCCAGCTCGGAGGCGATCGATGCATAGTCCGCCGGGTCGACCACGGAGGCCACTCGGATGAAGTTCTTGGCCGAGGCCCGGATCATGCACGGCCCGCCGATGTCGATGTTGCCCCGGGCCTGCTCGAGGGTGGCACCGGCCTTGGCGATGGTCTCCCGGAACGGGTAGAGGTTGACGACCACCATGTCGATGGGGAGGCTGCCGGTGCGGCGCAGGTCGGACTGGTGCGCCTCGTTGTAGGTTTCGGTGAGCAGGCCCAGGTAGATCTTGAAGTCCAGCGTCTTGACCAGCCCGCCCTGGGTCTCGGGCTGGCCGGTGTAGTCCGACACCTGGACGAGCCGGCCCGCGGCGGCTGGGCCGAGGACCCTTTCCAGGTGGGCAAACGTCCCCCCGGTCGAAAACACGCGCAGTTCGGGGTTCTGCCGTATGAGCCGGGGCACGAACACATCGAGCCCGGTTTTGTCCGAAACGCTGACAAGCAGGTGGCGGACCTTGACCCGCTCGTCGATCCGCCCCACCACGTTGATCGTCATGGCCGTTCTCCTTTTATGAAGCCGTTTGCGGCGCGCAGCGCCATTGCATGAAAAATAAAGCCCGACCCCTGCAGGTGCGAACCCCGGCGAAGGGAAGCTCGCGGCAGGATGCCGCAGCCGCAGACAAATCTCACTCCCTTTGGAAGCTGATTAAGCCCTCCGGCCCCCTCAGCACCCCCCCTCGTATTCCGCCAAAAACCGCTCGAAGAAGCCCGACATGAAGCGGTGGCGCTCTTCGGCCAGCCTCCGGCCTTCGGCCGTGAGCATGTGCTCCCGGACCCGGGAGAGCTTGAGGCGGAACTCCCGATAGCCGGTGTCGTTCTGCGAGTAGGGCCGCGTCTCCTCGGGCCGCAGCTCCGGCGCGTGCAGGCGCGCACCCACCTCGCCGGCGAACAGAAAGGCCCGCGCCACCCCGATCGCGCCGATCGCGTCCAGCTTGTCCGCATCGAAAAGGACTCGGGCCTCCACCGTCCGCGGGGGGCGCTCTCCCCGGAACCGGTGGGAGCGGATGCAGTGCAGGATGTTCTCCCGGCGGGCCGGGCTCAGGGCAAAGCCTCCGACCACCGGCCGGGCCATCTGCTCGCCGCGCTCGGCGTGGCAGACGACGCCGGCCGACTCGTCCTGCGCCATCCGGCCGATGTCGTGCAACAACGCGGCGCTGCGCAGCACG
Source organism: Desulfobacterales bacterium (assembly GCA_046496215.1). Taxonomy (GTDB): domain Bacteria; phylum Desulfobacterota; class Desulfobacteria; order Desulfobacterales; family SpSt-501; genus SpSt-501. Next base: position 4,517 of record JAWOHH010000069.1, on the reverse strand, counting down.
GGCATGTCCGCGCCTTCCACCCGGCCGATGCGCTCGCACAGGCGGCAGACCCGCTGCGTGTGGTCCCAGGCGTGGCTCCCCCGCGACCCGGCAAAGCAGCTCTCGGCGAACCGCCTGGCGGCCTTTAGCACGGCCCCTTCGGGATCGGGCATCTCCAGCCGGCGGGGGGCTGCCGCGCCGGGGGGGTCGGGTCGGGTTATTTCGTCCATAAGGTGTCCGGCCCGGAAGCGCCTCGAGCGGCCCGGGAAGACATCGATTTCGAGCATGACTTACCCCACGGCTCAACTTCCTGTCAATTGTGCCGATAACCTTCCAAGGGAGACCCCCTCCCCGACGCATATGGCCGGCCGACTCTACATACCCGTTCGAAGCTCCCAGCTTCAATACTACTTCCGGGTACCGCTCTATTTCGAGATGGCGCCCGGGGTGTACCAGCTCTACAAGCCGCCGGGCGCGGAAATCTCCGAGGTGCGCATCAGCCAGGGCATGCACCCGCGGCTCTATATCCAGCAAAACGACCGGGTGGCGGCCGCAGCCGAGGTGCAAAAAGGCTTCAACGTCGAGATCGCCCGCAGCATCGAGACCGGGGATGTCAGCGCGGTCAAGGCGAGCCTTTGCAGCCTGGTGGCGGAAACGCTCGCCGAGCCCCGGGCCGGGATGCTGCACACCCTGCCGGGGACGATGGACATCCTCGTGTCGGGCTACTCCAGGCAGCCGAGCATCCTGCGCACCTTCGCCACCATTTCCAACAAGGACTACTCGACCGTCATCCATTCGGTCAATGTCATGGCGCTCACGCTGGGGTATTGCTTTTTCTCGGGCCTTCCGCTGCGCGAGACCAAGCGCCTCGGCCTGAGCGCACTGCTGCACGACGTGGGCAAAGCCGAAATCCCCGCCGACATCCTCCAGGCCCCGCGCAAGCTCTCCGCCGACGAGTTCGAGGTGATGAAGGCGCACCCCTCCATCGGCGGCAGGCTGATCAAGGAGATCAACCGCCTCGGCGAGGAGATCGCCCTGGGGGCCCTCGAGCACCACGAGAAGCTCGACGGCAGCGGCTACCCCGGGGGCCTGCTCAAGATCTCCTTCAGCGGCCAGATCATCGGCATCATCGACTGCTACGAGGCCCTGACCAACGAGGACCGCCCCTACCGCCGCGCCATGGACCCGCTGGACACCCTGAAGCTCATCAAAGCCGACGTGGAAGCCGGCAAGTTCGACCGCACCCTCTTCGAAAAGTTCTGCTACAGCCTCATCTAACCCGGATGCTGCCTGCCGCGCCCGGCCGGAGCGTATTGACAGACCGGTTCCGATTTTCTATAGTGTACAAGATAACCATCAGAATTTTTTAGGATTTAGTGAAAACCCGGCGGTTGGCCGCACCCCATGCGAAAACGTCCCCGGTGCATCGGGCGTGACCGCCCCGTCAAGCGGACCTCTCCATCTCAGGAAACCGGGCCCATGTACAACACATATTTCGGATTCAAGGAAAAGCCCTTCAAGCTGGTGCCGAATCCGGAATACCTATTTCTCAGCCGCAGCCACGAAGAGGCGCTGGGCCATTTGAACTATGCCATTGCGCAGGGCGAGGGGTTCGTCGAGATCACGGGCGAGGTCGGGACCGGCAAGACCACCCTGTGCCGCGCGTTTTTGGAGAGCCTGGACGAACGCACGGCCGCCGCATACATTTTCAACCCCAAGCTGGGCCCGAAGCAGCTGCTGAAAACCATCAACGACGAGTTCGGCATCGCCTACGACGCCGACAACACCAAAGATCTGATCGACCAGCTCAACGCCTTCCTGATTCAGAAAAAGAGCGAAAAAAAGCGGGTCATCATTCTTATCGACGAGGCGCAAAACCTGAGCCGGACCGTCCTGGAACAGCTGCGGCTGCTGTCGAACCTGGAGACGAACCGGGAAAAGCTGCTGCAGATCATCCTCGTGGGGCAGCCCGAGTTGTCCGAACTGCTCGACTCCCACGAGCTGCGCCAACTCGGGCAGCGCATATCGCTGCGCTACCGGATCACCCCGCTGAGCTTCCGGGACACCCAGGACTACATCCAGTACCGGCTGAATGTCGCCTCCCAAAAAGGGGCGCGCATTTTCGACAAGGCCGCCTGCCGTCACATCTACGCTTTTTCGCAGGGCATCCCGCGCCTGATCAACATCGCCTGCGACCGGGCGCTGCTCGCCGCCTTCAGCCTGAACCGCCCCACGGTCTCGGCCCGCATCGCCCGGACGGCCATCCGGGAGATCGCCGGCCGCAACCGCTCCGAGAGCATCGCCCTGATGGACGGGCGCAAAGCGCTGGGGATTTTTGCCGCCCTCTGCGTGCTGGTCTTCGGGCTCTTGTATCACCAAGAGCTGCGCGACGCCGTTTCGGCCTTGTACAAAAAGCCGCCGGTGCAGCAGCCGGCCCCTCTGTCGCCGCAGGAGACGGCATCCCCGCCGCCGGCCCCGGCGTTGCCGGCGTTGCCGGCGTTGCCGGCGGCGGCCGACGAGGTGCGGCCGGCCGAAGCGGGGCCCGTCACGGCCGCCGCCCCGGCCCCCTTCCCAGCGCGCCTCAAGGCCGCGGAGAGCCGCTCATCGCGCGCGAATGCCCTGAAAAGCGCCTTGGGGCTGTGGGGGGTCACGCTCGAGGCCAAGGCCCACCTGGAGGCCCTGGACGACGATTACGCCTATTTCAACCTGTCGGCCAAAGGCGGGGGGTTCCTGGTGCACCGCTTCGAGACCGACCTGACGACCCTGCGCAGCGTCAACATGCCCGCCATCCTCGAGTTTCAGACCGGGCCCAGGGCAGCCCCGATCTACCTGACCCTGGCCGCCATAGAGGGCCGGCGGATGGCGCTCAAGGGCCCCGGAGAGGAGGAGGTTGTCGAGGCCGATGCCAAAGAGGTCAACGACGCCTGGTCGGGCATGGCCTACCTGCCGTGGAAAAATTTCCTGTCGCTCGCGGGGACCATCCCCGGCAATGCGCCGGGGGACAGCGTCCTGGCGTTGAAAATGATGCTTCAGGAGAGCGGGCATGCGGGCATCGCCATGACCCCCGACTACGACAGCGCCGCCCAGCGGGCGGTCCAGGCGCTCCAATCCAAGTACGGGATCCAGGTCGACGGCACGGTCGGCCCGCTGACCAAGATCGTCCTTTACCGCGAGCAGCCCAAGTTCGAAATCCCCCGACTGGTAGGAAACTGACCATGCGGCCGGGGTGGCCGACCACGCACATGATAGGGTAGACAGCCGTGAGCTCGATCCTGAAAGCGCTGAAAAAAATAGAGGAGACGACCCTGCCGGCGGACGGGGCCGACTCGCCGCCCGCTCCCGGACCGCATCGGATTTTAAGCCCCCGGCAGCGGCGTGGTCGCAGGACCCCGCTGTTGATCGCCGGCCTGCTCCTGGCGGCGGCGGTCGCCGCCGCCGGGTTTTTCGTCTTCGGCGGCGGCACCGGGAGCAAGCCGCCCTCGGCTGCCGGCAGCCCGGCAGGCGGCGCGAACGCGGTGCGCGCCAAGATCAGCGATGCGGCCGGCCCGGCGGCCTCCGCACCCGGCCCCCGGAGGGAGGCGGCGGCACCGGCCGCCACCGGGGACCCGGCGGCGCCGCCGGCCGTGGCCGCTCCACCGCCACTCCCGAAGCGGCCCCCCGCCCAAACGCTGCCGGCCAGGCCCGCCGCCCGCGAGGGCCCCGGCGCGCCCACAGCGGACCGCGCCGGGGCGCCGGCGGCCAGGCCCCCGGCGCCCCGGTCGGCGGAGGACAACCTCGGCCGCCTGGACAACTCCAAGCTGAAGGTGATGGCGATCGCCTGGTACACCGATCCGGCCCGGCGCATCGCCGTCATCAACGGCAGCCTGATCAAGGAGGGCGAGTCGGTGGAGGGCTACAGGGTCACCCAGATCCGAAAAGACGATGTGGTCGTCTCCGACGGATCTAGATCCTGGCGGGTGGAGTTCGGTCTCAAGACCCAGCCTTAGGGGACCGGGGACGTCGGCGGCGAGAAAGAGCCGGCGCGCGCCGACACCCGGGACGCGAGTGCCGCAAAGCGCCTGGCTACTTGGCGCCGGCCGACTTCTTGTAGAGCGGCGATATCTCGCGCAGCGCGGTCACCACCGTCTTGAGCGCCTTGAGGAAACGCCCCACGTCCTGCTCGGTGTTGTCGATGCCGAAGGCGATCACGAGCGTGCCCTGCGCGTCCTCGTGGCTCAACCCGATCGACAGCAGCACGTGGGAGGCCCTGAGGGAGCCGGTGGCGCAGGCCGAGCGCGTCGACACGCCAAAGCCTTCGTCGTCCAGCATCAGCATGACGCTCTCGCCCTCGATGTATCGGATCGACGCCGAGACCAGGTGCGGCAGGCTGTGCAACGGGTGGGTGTTGATGATGACCTCATCCAGGGTCTCCGGCAGCTCGCCTAGGACCTTCCCTTTCAGCCCTTTCAGGTATACACCGCGCGGCTCGATGTCGCGAGCGCCGATCTCGCCCGCGACCCCCATCCCGATGATGCCGATCAGGTTCTCGGTGCCGGCAC
>JAWOHH010000039.1:0-35884 GCA_046496215.1 Desulfobacterales bacterium | reverse complement strand
CAGGGTGGATACTATTCAGGTACAGTTTGCGGGGTTGGACTGTTTTTCAGTCGCCTAGTCAGGAACGCCAGTGAGGGGGGATAGTTTTGTGCCGGTCAATTGGTAGCCCCTCGATCAACACCGTGCTGCCGCTTTCGGCCACTTGCGTCAGGAGGCTGAAAATTTGAAACATCCGGGGGCTTTTGCTGACGATGTCCTCGAAGGAGTGCTGGCGGCGCAGCGCCTTTTGAAGTTCCCGGATCGCGGAGATGTCTTGAAAGGTCTCCACCCCGCCGACCACCCGGCCGTTTTCATCCCGCAGCAGGGCGGTACTGATACTGATGGGGATTCGATGCTTGTCGGCGCGGTAGATGTAAACCGCTATGTTCGACAAGGGGCTCTGGGTCTCCATCGTCCGGCGCAGCGTGCAGCCGGTTTCGCACACATCGGCCCGGAGGACCTCGAAGCATTGACGGCCGATGGCATCCGCCCGGCTGATGCCGGTGATGGTTTCAGCGGCCCGGTTGAAGGAGGTGATGCGCCAGTTCAGGTCGACCGTGAAAACCCCTTCCGCCAAGCTGTCCAGGATGAGCTCGTGGTGAAGCTGCGGGGGGATTTCTGAGTTTTCCGTCATGGTTTGCGGCTGATGATCGGGCTAAGCCGTTTCCGCCTGGATGCTGTGGGTGCAGTTTGTTCCCACTATGACGTTAAGTCAATATTTAAATGCTTGAAAGGTTGTTTCAACGGATCGTTTTACAGCGGGCCTCTTCTCATTATCTATCTAAAATGAATATGAATTCTTTTCGATTCCATCCTGTCTTTCTGCTCCGGGCACGATTGTTGCTGAATCCTTTTCGAGCTTTTTTCTGAAAACGGTCCTATTTGTGGTGGCTTGGCATTATGGCGACGCACGCCTGTATATTCTGCCCGAAATCCTATTCTCGTTTGCTTCAAGCCCAGAGCCAGCTTCCCCTCCCATCCACCAGCCGTTTTTTCGGAAGCCGCCTCATCGCCGTGCCGGTTTTCACGGGAAGGGTTTCCCCCGTTCTTGACAACTGCACTAAGCTTTGCCTGCTGGAGTCGGAATCGAACCCGGCAGCGGATCACACCACGGTGAACGTTAGAGGATCCTCAATTTTCGAGCGGGTGGCCGAATTCAAAAAGCTGCGGATCGGCCTTATTATCTGCGGTGCAGTGAGCGAGGCGTTCTACAACCTGCTGAGGCAGGCCGACATTGAGCTGGTCTGCGGGATCACCGGAGATGTTGAGGAAGTGATAAAGGCTTTCCGCAACAGGACGCTGAAGCAGGCCCAGTTTCGCATGCCCGGTTTTCAATAGCCCGCCCCACCGGATTAAAAATACCCCTCCAGGCTATTTCAGGAACGATCTGAACCATTCCATCTCTTCAACAGCTGCATTTTGTTCCCATTCAGCTTTTGTAAGCGCCAACAATTTCTCCAAAGATAAAATTAAATACATAAAATCATATTATTACAGCAATCGTTGTTGAACTTGAAACTGGCATCGCTATTGCTAACTCTCTTTAATCAAAAGCGTTTTTCGAGGACTAGGATCCTGCCGGCTTCCCAACCATTCCAACATTTCAGCGGAAATAGTTCCCATGCTTTCACGAAAGGAATTTTTCAAGGATCTGTTGATCCGGGCGGCCCGAGCCATCAACCACCTGGCCGGTGAGGGTGAGGGCCGCTCCCCAGGCTCCGCCGGGACAGGGCGCGAGTTCGACCTGCCGGCCACCGAGTTGAGCCCCGCGCTGCTGGCGGTCGAGGCGGAATGCAGGGGGATCGACTTGCAGGTTACGTGCACCGAGAATTTGAAGCGTGAGATTTACCGGGAGTTGGCACAAAACCGGCCGGATGCCGGACCGAATGCGGATAGGTGACGGTTTGAAAGAGGGGGGCGAAGGATGTCGCGGCATTTTAGGGTGCACGGCCGGTTTTTTTGTGGGGAGTGGCGTCCAGCCACGATAGGTGCGGTCACGCCAAGCGGGACCCCCTCAGATTCACTTAAAACTCACATGGTGCAAATTGAACTCAACCTGGTAATGAAAGGAGGCTTAAATGGAGCGTTTCGGCGTAGGTTACTTGGAGGAGCGCAAGCTGGTCAAGCGTTGGCCGCAGCCGATCCCGGCCATCGTGGCCCTGGTGCTGTCGCTGGCCGTGTTTTACGCCACCTGGTGGATCTTCCAGGACCCGCGGGGCTGGATGCGGATGTACACCCCTTACGTGGGCTACATGTACACCCGCTGGTGGCTGATCATGCTGATCTGGATGGTCTACATCTTCAACTACTGGCCCTTTAAGCGCAGCTGGCTGGAAACCACCCACCCGCTCATCAAGGGGGCGGTGCTGACGGCGATCTCGGTCGTGATCCTGTATGTGCTCATCAAGGGCTTTTTTGAGACCCTGCTGGGCAATTTCGGCATGGCCTACTTCAACCCCGGCCAGTTGATGAAACTCCCGGGTGTTACCGAGTTTTTCGCCATCGAATACGCGGCGCTGGCCTGCCTGATGTTCGCAGCGATTGCCTCCTGGCTGAGCCCGGCCTGGGTGGTGGCCTGCGAGGAGGTCCCCTGGCAGAACATGACCCAGCCCGGCAAGGGCATCAGCATCCTGGTCATGACCTTTTTCCTGAGCACGGTGATCTACTTCATGACCATGCACTCCCACATGGGCATTCTCTACTACCCTTGGCAGTATTTCACATCTATTGCCCCGCCTTACTGGGAGCAGTTTGCCAACACGGTTTCGGGCAACTTCCACGTATCGTGGATCATGTGCTGCACCGTGACGGTCTGGATCGTGGAGACCATCTGGGAACGCTTTCCGTTCAAGCTGATCAAGACCACATGGCTGCGGCGCCTGGTGGCCTTCTTCGGTATCATCACGATTGCCTGGGCCATGCACCTTTTCCTCTATTTCGCCCAGGAGCTGACCTGGGGTGGGGCCATCCGCGGCACCCGTCGCGATGCCGCGCCTGACTGGCGCTGGCTGCACGTGGGTGAGATGGCGGTCTTCTTCCTGGTGCCGGCCTTGTTCGTCACCTTCTATTGCGGCAACTGGCCCAAGCGTTTCAGCCTGCCGGTCAACGTTTTGATCCGAACGCTAATCACGATTGCGGCAGCGATCCTGCTCTACATTTTCTACTACGCGACGTCGCACGACTTCCTCGGCACCCAGAAGGGGTTTTCGCACCCGCAGCAATTCCCGATGATTCCCACTATCTGGCTGATCAACATCTGGCTGGTGCACCACTGGTTCATGGACAACTGGCCGGGGTGGAAGATGGTGCTTAAGACCGCCGAGGAGATCGCTGCCGACCATGCTGAAGAAAAGGCAAAGATAGCCGAAGTCCGCTGGAACCCGGCGCTTGGCTGGGGGCTTGGGGCAGGTGCGGTGTGCGGGGTAGCTCTCTATTTCATCACCTTGAACGTGCTGCCTTGGGCATACAAATCCATCACCATCATCAAATAGCCAAGGACAAGGAGGGGCCATGTCTGACGATAAAGGCAAGATCAGCCGCCGGGATTTCTTCAAAGGAGCGGCCATGGGTGTGATTGGGGGGACGGCCCTCACCGCAGGGCTCTATTCCTACACCCCATGGCGCAAGGCCTATTTCCCGAAGGTGCAGCGCAAGATGGCCGACATCGGCGCCTGCAAGAGCATCAAGGTGACCAACATCTCCGAGACCAGCTGGTTCAGCAATGCAGACCTAATGGGCGACATCAAGGGTGCCGGCGGGCTGCTGGTCAACCAATACAGCTACAACTGGCCGCCGTTCGGGGACGGCACCGGCCTCGGCAAAGGCAGCTACGAGAAAGGCATCGCCAAGATCAAGCACCTGCTGCCGAACAACCTGGAGGAGGCCTGGGCGATCGCTGAGAAGCTCGCTGTGCACCCAGAGAATGCCGGCGGGTTCGCCTGTCTGATCGAATTGGAGGAGATGAACGGCAAGAAGCACAAGTACCTGCTGGACAGCGGCTGGTCCTACAAGTGGACCGACGAGTGCTTCAAGCGAGAGGGCATCGACCAGATGCTGAAGAACAAGGAGATCGAAGCCCTGTTCATTTCCCACGAGCACTTCGACCACTACTGGGGCCTGCCCGTCACGGTGAAATACGATCCGGACATCACGCTTTACATCCCGGACGGCTTCTACCCGGAAGGATTGCAATACCTAAAGGACTCAGGCCACAAGGGCAAGGTGATCAAGGTGAAGGCGGGGCTCAACCCGGTCATCCCGGGTTTCGCCTCGTTCGTGTTCGCCATCCCGATCATCTGCCGCGTGTATGGCGAGCAGTCCCTATATTTCAACGTCAAGGACCACGGATTGGTCAGTGTGACGGGCTGCTGTCACCAGAGCATCATTCAGTTCGCGGAGACCGCCTTCAACGAAATCAAGTACGAGAAAGACCAGCTCTACGGGATCTACGGCGGGCTGCACATTTCCCCGTTCGAAGACTGGGACCCCAAGTATGACGATCTTGTCATATCGCTCGGCAAATACGGGTTCCAGAAAATCGGCTGCAACCACTGCACCGGGATTCTTTGTGCAAAAAAATTCGTGGAGGTGGGCTACCCGGTCATCAAAGGCACGGCGCGGTACCGCTCCAAGGAGACGGTCTACCTCGGAAACGGGGACAAGATCGGATTCGGGATCGAAGTGTAAAGGTCTTCAGCCCTCGGCGGCGGAAGGAGAGCTGTATTCCGCCGCCGAATTCACAGGGAGGTGGATGATGGCGAAATACCGATGCGGCACGGCAGCATTCATGATAGCGGTTTTTCTGCTGGCCGGTATTCTGGGGTGTCCGAGCACCAAGGTTACTCCGGGAATGCAGGATGTGATCGACAATTTCACGGACCGGGTCAAGCGCGAGACGGTCTTAGACAAATATGGGGCCAAGGGGGTGGTGCCCCAGGAGTTGACCCTCTGCGACATGTCCAAGCCCGTGATCTCCAAGACCGAGGTCAAGGACGGAGTCACCTTCTACACCCTGGAGTCCCGGGTGGACAAGTGCGAGCATTCGCCCACGGCCGTCGGCACGGTGCGGGTCTTCGCCATCGGCTGGAAGGACGGCAAGATCGCGAAATTCGTCTGGGGCGGGCCCAAGAGCGGCAAGGTGGAATATTGAAACAGAGCGCTGCCGTTATTGCTGGATCGTTTTCGGCAGATGAAGGGGGTGTCATGAGACCAATCGCATTGGGGATGGTTTTGGGCTTCTTTTTCGTGTGCACCGCATGGGCCGGACCGGCGCCCGGGATCATCCCGGAAATGCGGGAATGCATGCAATCCCACGGCTCGCAGGCTCAGTATGCCGCGGTGCTGCAGAAATACTGCGACCCCGGCATCATGCGCCAGGCCATGGGTCTTCTGGTCATCAAAAAGCCTTACGTGATCAAAACCGAGCAGAAGGGGCCGGTGGTGTGTTACACGGTGGAGGGCACCACGGAGGGTACCTCCAGCGAGATGCCGGCCGATACCACGCAAACCTACAATGTCTGCTGGGAGAACGGGCGGATCGTCTCGCTGGAATTTTACGGTGCCAAGCCGCGGGTGCACCAGGAGATCATCCCCCAGATGCGCGAGTGCATGCGGGCCCACGGTTCGCCGGCGGAGTATGAGGCAGCCCTTAAAAAATACTGCGATCCCGGTATCATCCGCCAGGCCATGGGACTTTTGGTCATCAAAGACCCTTATGTCGTCCAAACCGAAACAAAAGGCCCGGTCGTCACCTACACGGTGGAGGGTCGCACAGTCGGCACCTCGAGCGAAATCCCGAGCGATGTGGTTCAGGTCTACCGGGTGAGTTGGCGCAATGCCAAGGTGGTTTCTCTTGAGTTTCTGGGTCCCAAACATGTCGCTGCCAAACCCTGATGCGCCCATGAAGAGGTTGCCTTTGCTCGGAAGTGCCTCTGTGTCTTCGAATTCCATCCTCTCCGGGCCGAAGTGGGAGCAGCCCTTGATCGGTATCGTTTTTAAGCCCCTCGGATCAGATGTGAATCGGCGGGGTGCAAGGGAGGCCGGTTGTGCCTGAACAACCAAAGGAGGTGGACCATGCGGATGATCAAGCGCAAGGGCAAAGAGTTCGAGGTGGATGCGGACGGGTTTCTGCTATCCCCCCGGAAATGGGACCCGGATTTTGCGGAAGGGCTTGCAGTGGAGCTCGATATCCACGGCGGGCTGACCAAGGAACACTGGGATGTCATTCACTTCATTCGCAGCGAGGTTGCGAAAACGGGAAAATGCCCCACCCTGTTCGAGACCAGCCGGGCGAACAACCTAAAGCGCAGCGAACTGAAACGGCTCTTTCCGGCAGGCTACATGCGCGGAGCCTGCCGGCTGGCCGGGGTGAGCTACAAGGAGGCCTACCTCGGCGCGGACTACATGGAGCACAGCGCCAAGGACTTGCATGCCGTCGCACAGCGCCAGGAATATCGGGTGGATGTGCGCGGCTTTCTGGTGGACCCCGACGAGTGGGATGAGCATTACGCCGCCCATCGGGCCCATGAAATGAAGATCCCCGGCGGAAAACTGGGCAAAATGCACTGGCAGATCATTCGTTTTCTGCGTACAACGTATTACAAAACCGGTAAAATCCCCACGGTCACCGAAACCTGCGAGGCCCAGAACATCGACATCGATGAGCTCGAGCAGCTCTTCCCGGACGGCTATCACCGCGGCGCCGTCAAGATCGCCGGCCTGCGGCTGCGCTGAGGGGCCCCGGCTCATATGGCACCGGAGGTGGAGCTCAACCGTTTTTTCAAGGGGGACTTCGACGACGACCCCGCGGCGGCGCTTCAGGCGCTCCTGCGGGCGATCCTGATCCGCTCCCAGTTCCAGCCTACCGTGCGGCATGTCATCGGCTGGCGGGGTTTGAAGCAGGCGGTGGCCGAGGTGGAGTGCTGGACTGCCAAGGTGGAGGGCAGCGCCGGGGTGTTCGGCCTTTTTTACCTGGACCTTGAACCCACGCCGGGATGGATCACCGCCCGTTTCGGGTTGTGCTACTTTCCCGACCCGCAGGAGCCCCTTGCAGAGCGGATCGCGCTTCAGGCCGCTGCCGTCGCCCAGCGGGAAGATTACCACCCCCGTATCCGGGATTTCCTGCAGCACCCGGATCTGACATCTCTCTTCGGCATCGGAACCATCCTGCTCTCCATCCGAAGCGATCGTCGCGCGCTGGCGCTGGCCATGCAGGCTCAATCCGCGCAGCGCATACTTGCCAGAGACGGGGTGCGCCTTCCCAAGGACGGGGTGATGGTCGACCTGGTCCTCCCCGGCGGGGTCGACCAGGACTTCCCGGCATTTGAAACCGCGTTGCGGTTCTTCGAGGTGCTGGCCGCATCCGCAACGCTCAACCTGGAGCAGGCTCCGAGCTGCCTGATCGAAAGCCGCTATTCAGCCACGCAGAAGGTCTACGATTCGGCCGGCCGCTGTGTGATGGAGCCGGCCCCCGACCTCTGGTCCGGACTGGTCCTGGTCGGGTACGGGGCGGGGGAGTTCAATCCACTGAGCTTGGCGCTCGCGCCGGCCGGTGCCACCCGGCTGGATGGGCTGAGCGCGGATAGGCCGGAAACGGCCGTGCGCGGATACGGGGAGAAGCTCTGGTGGCGGGCCCACCGGCTCAAGGATTCCAAGAGCATCGACAAGAAAAGCCTGGGCGTGGACGAACGGCCGCCGCTGATCGTGTTGACCGGCTTTCTGGGATCCGGCAAAACCAGCTTTCTCAAGCGCTTCATCGAGTACCAGACCCAGCGCAGCCGGTTTGTCGCCGTAATCCAGAATGAGATCGGCGAGATCGGTCTCGACGGCAAGCTGCTCGACTACACCGTGACCGAGGTGGACGAAGGCTGCGTCTGCTGCAGCCTGGCGGGCAGCTTAAGGCGGGCGGTGCAGGGGATCCTCGCTGCCTTCTCCCCGGACACCATTATTCTTGAAACCACCGGAGTGGCCAACCCGCACAATCTGCTGGATGAGCTGCAGGCGCTGGAGGAACTGGTGCGGTTTGACTGCACGCTGACCGTGGTGGACGCTCTCAATGCCGAGAAGACGCTTGCCGAGCACCCCATCGCGGCCGAACAGATCCGGGCGGCGGACCTCCTGATGCTGAACAAGAAAGACCTAGTCACCCCGGATCAGCTCGCATGCGTCATGGAGCGCCTGCAAGAGCTGAACCCGCGTGCGCCCAAATTTTTGACCCGGGACGGCGACCTCAACCCTGCCCTGGTGCTGGAAGTGGAGGATCGTCCGCACGCACCCACTTCCGGGCGCCGGCACCCGTCAGCCCACCCCACCCACCTGCAGGATGGGCTCTGGTCCAAGAGCATCCGCTTTTCCCGGCCGCTCGAACACGACGCGTTCCTCCAGACCGTGGCCGGGTTCTCTCCGGCCGTCTTCCGCGCCAAGGGAATTGTCGACTTCACCGGTTCGCCCCACCCCATGCTCTTCCAGTATGTCAATGGGCGGCAGGAGCTCTCTGTTTTCTCGGGGCCGCCGTTGACCGAGCGATTCCTGACCGTGATCGGCAAGGGGGGCGACCCGGGGCGTGAAATCATGGCCATCCGTTTGTTGATCTCTGAAGGGCGCTAAGGATTACCGGCCGCGGGCGAACGCGTCGCGGATGCGCTGGATGTTGCGGCGATGGTGGTCCAGATGGGCCCCTATGAACTCCAGTGTTTCGCGTGCGTCCAAGGAACCGGCGACGGGGTGGCGGGAGAGAGGCGTTTTAAGCCTTATCTCGGAAACGCTGTCTGCGATCCGTTTCAGCCCAGTGCGTGCTTTTTCCCATCGGATGATCAACTCCTCCAGGGATGCCCGGTCGGTTGGTTCGAGTTCCGGCAGCGGCACGCCGACGGGGGCGTCCCTCTCGAGCGCCTGCATGACCAGTTGGAACGACTCCGGCGACTTGGGCGGCAGGTTCGACCCCTCCTCCGCTTCCAATCTGCGAATGTCGGCCACGATCAGCTCCTCGGCGATGATGACATGCTCCAGATGCATCTGGATCGACCACCCGCTGGGGCCGATCCGGAAGGTGGTCTGGTCGGCGCTCAGCATGTAGATCAGGTCGAAGAGGTTCTGGCGTTTCATCTCCAGGGCCTCATAGAGCTGCTTCAGCTCGACGATCATGGCAAGGTCCCCCTTGTTTGGGTCTCCACCGCATAAGCCGGGAGAAAAGCCTGCTATCGCGGCGAAGGCGCTGGATGGATTTCGGATCCACAACCCCTCGCAGAGCCACCGGGCTTGTCCATTTCATATTTTACCCCCGATCGGCGGCGCTATCAAATTGAAAATTAGAGCGGATTCGGATAAGATCCGGTCTAAAATCCTTCAGGAAAAGCATCAGCGCATGGACTTGCAAACTAATCGAGAGGGAGGCAACTGCCTCGCCTGCGGCGAACCGCTGGAAAGCGGCTGGAAAATCTGTCCGGCGTGCGAAGCACCCGTGGGGCAGCCGGTCTGCCCTTCTTGTGCCCGGACGGTGAAGGGGAACTGGAAGGTCTGTCCGGAATGCGGCGTGCGCCTGATTTGCAGAGGATGCGGTGGACGCCTGCCTGCCGGCGGCGCCCCCTGCCCGGTGTGCGCGATCGGCGGCGCACCCGCGCCCGCTGCCCCGGGTGATCTCATCGAGCCGGTGACCGGCATGGAATTCGTCTGCGTTCCGGGGGGTGTTTACCCAAGGGGAGATCTCTTCGGCAACGGGTGGGAAAACGAGCTGCCGGTGCGAGAGGTGCGGGTCGCCGATTTCCACATCGGCAGGTACCCGGTGACCCAGGGCCAGTGGCGGCGGGTGATGCCGGAAAACCCATCGCGGTTCCAGAAGGGCGATGACTACCCGGTGGAGCAGGTGAGCTGGTTCGATACGGCTGAATTCATCCGCCGGCTGAACTCCATGACCACCGCCGGCCGAGTGCTCGATCTGCCGAGCGAGGAGCAGTGGGAGTATGCGGCCAGAAGCGGCGGCCTGAAGCAGCTGTATTCCGGCGGGGACGATATCGAGGTCGTGGCCTGGTACTCCGAGAACAGCGAGGGCTCCACCCACCCGGTCGGCCGCAAGACCCCCAACGGCTTGGGGCTGTACGACATGAGCGGCAACGTCTGGGAATGGTGCCGGGACCTCTACACCCCCGGCGCCTCCAGGGATCGGGTGATCCGCGGCGGCAGCTGGAACCTGGACGCCTGGAGCGCCCGCTGCAGCCGGCGCTTCGGCTTCTCCGCGGACTACTCCGGTGCCGGTTTGGGGTTCAGGCTGGCCGCCCGTCTCGGCTGATTTCCCCCCGGGGGCTCAGGAGCTGAAACGGGAAGGCTCCAGTGCCATCCGAATGGCCTTTGCCATCTCGCCCTTGAGGAAGGGTTTCATGATCAGCGAGCGAATGCCTGACCGCTGCGCGCGCTCGGGGTCGATGAGTTCGCTGAAGCCGGTGCAGACCATGACGGGTAAATCCGGTCGGATCCGCATGACCTCCTCTGCCAGACGGTCGCCGGTCATCTGCGGCATGGTCATGTCCGTGATGAGCAGGTCGAACTCCTGCGGACGGGCCCTGAAGCGCTCGAGAGCCTCCGGGGCCCGGTTGCAGGCGGTGACCCTGTAGCCCAAACTTTCCAACAGGCGCCGGCCCAGCTCCACGATGGCGGGCTCATCGTCCACGAAGAGGACCCGTTCTCCGCCGCCTGCGGCCGGGCCTTCCTCTTCGGGGGTCTGCGGGGCGGCGATCTCCGGCATCATCGGGAAATAGATGTCGCAGGTCGTCCCGACCTCCGGCCGGCTTTTGACCTGTATGCCTCCCCCGTGGTGCTTGACGATTCCGTGTACGACCGCCAGACCCAAGCCGGTGCCTTCCCCCTTGGGCTTGGTCGTGAAATACGGGTCGAAAAGCCGGTGCATGATGGACGGGTCGATTCCGTGGCCGGTGTCGCTTACAGTCAATTTCAGATAGCGGCCGGGCGGCAGATGCTCCAGCTCCAGCGGGCGTTCCTCGGTAATCTTGGCCTCGCCGACGCTCACGTCCAAGAGGCCGCCCTGCTCGCGCATGGCATGGTAGGCGTTTGTGGCCAGGTTCATCACGACCTGGTGGATCTGGGTCGAGTCCCCCAGGATCGGCGCATGGTTGGACAGCTCCTGGCGGATCTGGATGGTGGTCGGCAGTGTTGCCTTCAGGAGGGTCAGGGCCTCCTTGGCCATTTGGTTCACCTGGACCGGTCCGAATTCACTTTGGGACTGGCGGCTGAACATCAGGATCTGGCGCACCAGGTCCCGCGCCCTCAAGGCGGCCTTCAACACGTCGCGCAGGTTCGAGCAGACGGCCGCATTGCCTTCGGAATCAATTTTGGCGAGTTCCGTGTAGCCGATGATGGCGGCCAGAATGTTGTTGAAGTCGTGGGCGATCCCGCCGGCCAGCGTGCCGATGGCCTCCATTTTCTGGGCGTGGCGCAGCTTGGATTCGAGCCCCCGGCGCTCCTCTTCGGAGCGTTTGCGCTCGGTGATGTCCAATGCGGTGAACGTGACGCCTTTGGTTGCATCGTTGGGTTCGAGCAGGGTGGAACACAGCAGAATGTCGATCACCCGACCGTCTTTGTGCTGCCAGCGGGTTTCCACCGTGCCGATTCCCGATGCCCGGATCTGCGCGTACTTTGCGCGCCCGACGTCTTCGAACTCGCTGTCGCTCGCATAGAGCAGCCGCGAGCTCCAGCCGATCAGCTCGTCCCGCGTCCGGCCGAGCATGCTGCAAAGCCGGTCGTTGACCTGGGTCAGAATCCGCTCGGGGGTCACCGTGCCGATCCCGATGGGGGCCACACTGAAAATGCTCCGGAGCGAGGCCTCGCTTTCGTGCAAGGCCTGCGCCATCCTGCGCTGGTCCGCGAGCAACAGGGCGTTGGCGATGGCTCCGCTGATTTGGGCGGCCACGTTTTCGACGGTCGAGATATCCTTTTCGGAATACCGTCCGGGGCTGGCCGACATCAGCACCAGGGCGCCGAACGCCTCGCCCTTGGCAATGAGGGGGGCCATCAGTGTCGTTTGGATGCCGGCTTGCCGGACCGGCAGATGGCCGGGGAGACGTGCCTGCAGCTCGTCATCCGCCAGTGCCGGGATCAGGATCCCTTTGCGGGATTCTACCGCCAAGGCCGTGGCCGAACCGGCCAGTGGGAACTCGTCCCCGGGCTGCCGGCCTTCGACCTCCAGCCCGGCGACGAACTGCGAGGAGACCCTGCGCGTCTCCGGATCGACCAGGTTGATGGCGATGCGATCAAAGGGGATGATGCGGCGCACTTCCCGTGCGAACAGATGGTAGACCTCCTCGATCGTTGGCGTAGAGGTGATGATGCGGCTGATTTCCGCCAGCGCCGCGATTTTATTTCTGGACCAACCGTTGTCTTGTTTGGCTCTCTTCACGGGGCCATTTCCCGGGGGTGTGCTGTCGATTCGGTGGTCCCCCGCTGCTGTCGCCCGCCTTACAAGCCCAAATAGGCCCGGCGGATGCCGGCGTCGGCCATGAGGTCGGCGGAGTCGCCCGTGCGGGTTAAACGGCCGCTTTCCAGGATATGGGCCCGCTGTGAGAAGTGCAGCGCTTGCTCGACGTTTTGTTCGACGAGCAGGATCGTGAGGCCGTCCCCGAGTGCGGAGAGGGTGCGGTAGATGGTCTTGGTGATCATGGGGGCCAGGCCCAGGGAGAGTTCATCCACCAGCAGCAGGCGGGGACGGCTCATGAGCGCCCGGCCGATGGCAAGCATCTGCTGCTCGCCGCCGGACAACGTGCCGGCCGACTGGTCCCTGCGCTTTTCGAGAATCGGGAAAAGCTCGACGACATGAGCCATCGTCTCCTTCAGGTGGCCCCGGGCGCTCTTGGGAAATGCCCCCATCTCCAGGTTCTCCCTCACCGACATCTCCTTGTAGACCCGGCGCCCTTCGGGCACCAGGGCAATCCCAAGCCCCGTGATTTCATGCGGCCGCATGCCCGCCAGGGAGCGTCCGTCGAAGCGGATTTCGCCACGCGCGGGGGGTATCGCACCGGTGACGGCGGCCAGAAAGGAAGTTTTACCGGCACCGTTGCTGCCCAGGATGGCGACACGCTCCCCCTTTTCGACCGCCAGGGAGATGTCCCAGAGCACTTGGGTTTCACCACGATAGACATCGACATGCGACACATCCAGCAAAGCAACCATATTACTCTCCCAAGTAGGCCTGGATCACCCGCTCGTCAGTGACGACATCCTGCGGTACCCCCGTCATCAGAACCCGCCCCTGATCGAGGACGATGATACGCTCGGCCGCCTGCATGACGGCGCCCATCACGTGCTCGATCCAAAGAACCGTGAGGCCCAGTTCATCTCTGAGGTTGCGGATAAAGACCACGGCCTGGTTGATTTCCTGCGTGTTCAGTCCGCCCATGACCTCGTCGAGCAAAAGGAGCCGGGGCTCCGTAGCCAGCGCCCGCGCCAGCTCCAGACGCTTTTTCTGGATCACATTGAGGTGGCGGGCCTCCACGCCCTCCAGCTCGGGGATTCCCACGAGATGCAGTTTTTCCCGGGCGAGGCGTTCGACCTCCGCCCGCGACCCGCCGGGCCGGCGGTTGATGGCGGCCACCATGACGTTCTCGAGGCAGCTCATGGCGCCGAAAGGCCGGCTGACCTGAAAGGTACGTGCCAAGCCCATCCGGCAGACGGTGGTCGCCGGCAGGCCGGTGATATCGACCCCGTTGAACGTGATCTGGCCCGAAGTGGGTTTGAAGGCGCCGGCCACTGTGTTGAAGAGCGTGGTCTTCCCGGCACCGTTGGGCCCGATCAGCCCCACGATGCTGCCGGCATCGACTTTGAAATCCACCTCGCTGAGCGCCTGGACCCCACCGAAAGATTTGCTAATTTTTCGACCTTCCAATAACGCCATGGTCTTGATTCCCATATCCCTAGAAGTGATGGCTGCATCCCGCTCTTCGTCTGCGTCGAAAAATCATCGAGATTCTATGCAGGGCATCGCGGCACTTCTTTACCGCGGCTTGGCCGACCTCAATCTTTTCCAGATCCCGATCAGCCCGTTCGGGGCGAAGCGCGCCATGACCAGCGCTACCAGGCCGTATACCAGCACGTGATATTCGCCATAGTCTCTGATTTTTTCAGCCAGGATGTTCAGCGTGAACGCGCCGATGACCGGGCCGATGAACGAGCCCAGGCCGCCGATCACCGTCATGGCCAAAACATAGAACTGCAGGTCCAGCGACGGAATCTCGGGGGTGATCAGCAGCAGGTAGTGGCCGTATAGGGCTCCGGCAAAGCCCGCCATGGCACTGGCCACAGTGAACGCCAGCACGCGCATCTGCAGAACCTTGACGCCGACCGCGGCCGCGGCCGTCTCGTCGTTCTGGACCGCGCGGAAATTCATCCCCAGGTTGGAGTGAATCATGCGGTAGAGGATCGCCAGAATCGCCGCTGCCGCCGCCAGCATGATGTAGTAATAGTGAAGCTTCGAATATTCGCCCATCAGTCCCGGCACCTGCAGCCCCATGGTCCCGCGGGTGACATTGTACTCGTTGACGATGACGATGTGCAGGATCTGCGAAAAGGCCAATGTGGTGAGGGAAAGGTAGATCCCGCCCATTTTGAGGCAGAGGGACCCCAGCCCGAGGCCGAGAAGTGCGGCCAGCAGTGTCCCGATGCATACCCCGACCCAGGGGTCGATGCCCGCCTTGGCGGCCAGGATGCCTGAGGTGTAAGCGCCGATGCCGGCCATGGCGGCGTGGCCGAAGGAGACCTGCCCGGTGTAGCCGGCGAGCAGGTTCCAACTTGCGGCCATCATCACGTAAAACAGGCTAGTGATCAGGACATGCTGCGGGTAGATGCCCAGCCCCAGCGGCAGCACGCACATGCCCGCTAGAACGACTACCGCAGTCACCGTCAGTTTTTTCCCGGTCATTATCCGTCCGTTGCTCCTATTAATGGTCTCATACCTATCAGGACGTTCTCCGAAAATCCCTCCTAACCTCCCTTTCCCAAAGGGAGAAATTCATACTCTTTGGCAAAGAGGGGCAGGGGAGATTTTACCAAACGTGTCCATTCAATTTCGAGACCGTTCATAAATTAACATTTTGCGCCGGGCCTAAGCCGGGCGCAAAATGTTAGGCCTTAAATCTTAGCGCGCCCGAACAGTCCCGCCGGCCGTATCAGCAGCACCAGGATAAGGATGATGAAGCCGAAAACGTTCTTGTACCCCGAGGAGATAAAAGCCGCCCCCAGGTTTTCCACCAGGCCCAGCAGCAAACCGCCCACGACACAGCCCCACATGGAGCCCATGCCGCCTAATACGACGATCACGAAAGCGGTGAGTGCGATCGCGACCCCGGCGTTGGGCGTGACTGGGAACACCGGGCTCAAAATGACTCCGGCTGCCGCCGCCAGAGCGCAGCCCAGGCCGAAGCTCAACATGTTGAGCCGCGTGGTGTCGACTCCGTTCAGCTCCGCCATTTCGCGGTCCTGGCTGGTGGCGCGGATGACGCGCCCGAACCAGGTCTTTTTGATCATTACGAAGACGGCGGCGATCACGGCCGCGCCGGCCAGCAGCGCCGCTAGTCGCTGGTTGCCGTACAAGAACAGGCCGAAGACGTCGGTGGCGCCCTTCACCCAGAGGGGCGGCTTGTTGGGGTAGGGGCCGAAGATCAGCAGATAGGCATTCTGCAGGACAATCGAGAGAATAAAGGTCAGGATGAGAGAGTACATGTCGTTGCCGTAGGTCGGCCGGATGAGCGTGACCTCGATCAGGATTCCCAGCACGAAGACCAGTGCGACGGCGAGCAGCATCGCCGCGACGAAATGCAAGCCCAGGGCGGATGCAAACAAGTAGCTGAAGTAGCCGGCCAAGATATACAACTCCCCGTGGGCGAAATTGATCACGTTCATGATGCCGACCACCAGGGACACGCCGAGTGCGGCCAGGGCGTAGATGACACCCATCACCAGGCCGTTCATGAGGGAAATCGCAAGCACGCTGAGCTCCTTTTTTTCGCGGCTATTTTCTTTTGCGGCCCGGGGGGCCGCAAAAGAAAATCTATGAGGGTGCAATGAATCGCCGATCCGGTCCGGCCGCACCCGTCGTCGCCGCATTGCGCTGTTTCGGGCAAACGAAGCCGGGCGGGGAGATGTCGTCCTCGTCCCCCGCCCGGCCCGTTCTTTCTGAAAACCTAATAATAATCCTCCGCAGGAGGATTATTACACACGAGGATTTTCAGCAGGTTGTTGAAAAACAAGGATCAAGCTGTCAGCCAAGGCGTACGGCGATTTGGAAAGCGCAGCATATTCAAAATATGTGAGCAGTTACAAGAGCCGTACAACGCAGGATCACAGCCTGAAACGCCGTTTTTCTACATCCTGCTATCGTTTTAGCTTGCCGGTAGCGGCTTCCGGCGGGTAGAGAACCACCTGCTTTTTATCCTGCCACTGGATAACGAGCATGGGCGGCATCCACTGGTGGTACTCCGCCCCGCCCTTGGTCAGCCCGAATTTGGCCGTCCCCCGGGTGGTCTTCAGGTTGGTTTTCTCCAGCGCATCCACCAGTTTTTCGGCATCCGTGGACTTGGCCCGATTGACGGCATCGGCGGCGATCAGAACGCCGTCGAAGATGGAGCGGGATTTATAGTCGGTGGGTGCCTTGCCGAAGGCTTTGTTGTAGGCCTCACGGAAATAGACGGCCATGTCGGTCAGCTCTACCTTCTCGTGCATCGAGGAGACGAAGGCTTCCAGGTTCCCGTAGTCTCCCACATTCTTCCAGTAGTCCGGCCACAGGCTGGGCGGGCCGGCGCCGTCCAAGATGACGGCTTTGGGGCTTACGCCGGTCTCGCCGGCCTGGGCTACGAAGTAGTGCAGGCCGACCCCGTAAATGTATGCCAGGACGACATCCGGCTTGAACGCCTTTATTTTCGAGAGTTCGACATAGTGATCTTGGCTGTTGCGCTCGGTGATCATCGATTCGAAGGGAACACCCGCCTTGGCGAGTGCGTTTTCAGATAGCTTGCCGATGCCGATGCCCCAATCGGTGTTTTCGGCGATGACATATGCCCGCTTGAACTTTTCGGCCTGGACCCACTTGGCGATGGTTTCGTTGACAACCCCGGAGTTCGAGGGGCCGGCGCGAAAGACGTAGCGGTAGTTTTTGGCGGTGATCTCATCCGCCCAGGCCTCCACGACAACGAAGGGTATTTTCAGCCGGTTGGCGACTTCGATCTGCGCCAGGGCGGAAGAGGAGTGGCTTTCTCCCAACACCATCACGACTTTGTCGCGGGTGACCAGCCGTTCGAAGCCCGAGGCGGCCTTGTCCGGGGCTCCGGCGGTGTCCTCGAAGGCGACTTCCAGCTTCTTGCCCATCACTCCGCCCTTGGAGTTGACGTACTCCACGGCGAGCTTGATGCCCTCGTCAAACGCCGCACCCGTGGCGGCGGCAGGGCCGGTGCGGGGCCCGACGACACCTACCTTGATGGTGTCCTGGGCCCAGGTGCTGCCGCAGATCAGCAGCAGGGCAGCAGTCAGAGCGGCAATTTTACGGTTCAACTTCATGAGCAGCCTCCTTTCTAAGGTTGTTGGTCTGTGGCCGCGGCCGGCCAGCAGTCTGTTTTTCGGGGGGGAAGGTCTCGCCACGCCCGTTTGGGAAGCTGTCGGAACTTATTGCCCAATTCGAAGGGCCTGTCAATGGCCGGGCAGTCGGAATTGACTCGGTCGCGGGCGTTGATCTATAGTCCGGTGCGATTACCAGACGAAGAGGTGCGATATGGAAAAACTCATCATCACTGCGGCGGTCACCGGGTCTTTACCCACAAAGAAAAAAACCCCTTATGTCCCCATCACCCCCGCCGAGATCGTCGCGGCCGGGGTGCGCTGCGAGCAGGCCGGGGCGGCGGTCATCCACGTGCACGCCCGCAACCCGCTGGATGAGTCCCCGTCGGCCGAGTTCAAGCGCTTCGAGGAGATCTACCGCGGTTTGAAGGAGCGCACGAACCTCATCGTCCAGATTTCAACCGGCGGGCGGGCCGGCATGGCCTACGAGCAGAGAAGCGATCGCCTGACGCTCAAGCCGGAGATGGCAAGCCTCACCACCGGTTCGGTGAACTTCCCGGATTCGGTCTACGCCAACAGCCCGGAGTTGATCGAGCGCCTGGCCCGCGACATGAAAACCCACGGCATCAAGCCGGAGATGGAGATCTTCGATGTCAGCATGATTGCCAACGCCGAGGATTTGGCCCGGCGGGGCTTGGCCGATCCGCCGCTGCACTTCGACTTCGTGATGGGGCTCAAGGGCGCCATTCCGGCGACGATCGAAAACCTCGTCCACCTCAAGAACACCATCCCGGAGGGCTCCACCTGGACAGTCGCCGGCATCGGCGCAGCCCAACTCGTTGTGAACACCCACGCGATCCTGATGGGCGGGCATGTGCGGGTCGGCCTGGAGGACAACATCTACTTCCGCAAGGGGGAGACGGCGCCGAACGAGCGCTTCGTCGAGCGGATGGTCAATCTGGCGGCCGAACTCGGCCGCCCGGTGGCCGGCCCCGACGAGGCTCGGCGGATCATGCATTTGAAACAATCGAGCTGAGGGTGCTTTCAGCCGCCCTCCATGGGCGGAAAGAGGGTGACGATATCGCCGTTGTTCAGCGGTGTGGCGGCGTCTGCCCGGCGGCCGTTGACGAGCATCACCGCCTGGACCGCCGGCGGGATCCGCAGTGCGGCCAGGAGGTCGGCGACCGTGGCCCCGCTGGGAAGAGCCAGATCGACGGGCCCCCGGCCGTCAGGCGCATAGTCGCGCAGATTGGCAAAGGTGTTGACCTGCACTTTCATCAGCTTGGCTCGGATCCCTCCTCGTCAAAGCCACTAAAGCAGGCCCAACTCCTTAAGCTTCTCCTCGCCGGGGACCCCCTCGGTGCTCCAGCCGCGCAGTCGGTAGTAGGGGCCGAGCATCTCCTCCAGTCGGCAGACCATGCCCTTTGCCGGCCCGCTGGGCATGGGTTCGGCAACGATGCGGGGCGGTAGGCGGTCGTCCCGGCGGGTGAAACCGGCGGCCAAAAGAAAAAGCCGCTCGGCGTTGAAGATGCGCTCACCGGCCCGCTCGACCTCTGCGGGCGTGTACCCGGCACCGGTAGCCGCGTTGAGGAGCTCGGTGATGCCCAGCGGCTTCACCATCAGGTTCTGCTCGACCAGGTAGCGGACGCTGAAAAAAACGCACAGGCCGGCCGCGTCGATCACGCAGAACAGATCCTGCCACTTGGCCACCAGCGGCGGCTTGTCGGCCCAGGTGTGCGGGTCCACGCTGGTGGGCACCCCGAGCAGTTCGAAGTAGGCCGGGTCCCCGCGCATGTGGGAGCCCCCGATCGGCGACGTGGCGTAGGCCAGACCCATGCCCTGCTCCCCGCGCGGGTCATAGCCTGCAAAATCCAGCCCCTTGGCGACCATGGCGAGCTCCGGCTGCCCATACCGGCTGGCCAGCCTCAGGCTGCCCTCGGCCAGGATCTCCCCGAAACCCTCTCGCTGCCCGGTCAAGCGTACGAGGTTGACCAGCGCCTCGCCGTCGCCCCAGCGGATCGGCATACCGGTCTCGGATTCCCTCAAAATGCCCTTCTCGTAGAGCTCCATCGCGCAGGCGATGGTGGAGCCCATGCTGATGGTGTCCAGGCCGAGTTCGTTGCACTCGTAGTTCGCCTTTGTCAGGGCCGCGAGGTCGTCCACCCCGCAGTCCGACCCCAACGCGTAAACCGTCTCATATTCCGGGCCTTCTCCCTCCCCGGCGAAAGGCCCGTCCGGGATGCGGGTCACGCGGCCGCAGGCGATCGGGCAGCTGAAGCAGGGTTTGGCCCGCACGAGGTATTTTCGCGTCAGAGTTTCGCCGTAGATGGACTCCCAGCCCTCGAAGGTGCCCTGCTGGAAGTTGCGCGTGGGGAACACTCCGTGGGACTGGGTTCCGACCACGGTGATGGCCGTGCCGTGCGTCCTCAGGGCCGGCGGGTTGTCCTTGGTCTTAGCCTTGAACGCATCGCGGATTCGGGTGTTGGCGGCCTTGAATGCGGCCGGGTCGGCCAGCGCGACCTCACCCTCGCCGCGCACCACCACGGCCTTGAGGTGCTTGGCGCCCATGACGGCGCCCACCCCCGCGCGACCTGCGGCGCGGTCGCGGTCGTTCATGATGGCGGCAAAGAGCACCCGGCGCTCCCCGGCCGGACCGATCACGGCGGTCTTGGCCTTTTCGTCGGTCTCATGCCGCAGCGCCTCGTCGGTCTGGTGGGTGGTTTTGCCCCAGAGGTGATCGGCCGGCCGGAGCTCAGCCTTGCCGCCGCTGACCCAGAGGTAAACCGGCCGCTCGGCGCGGCCCTCGAAGATGATGGCGTCAAAGCCGCTCTTTTTCAGCTCCGCCGGGAAGTTGCCGCCGGAGTTCGAACAGGTGATGGCCCCCGTGAGAGGCGATTTGGTGGTCACAACGTAGCGGGCGCCCGTGGGAGCGGCGGTCCCGGTCAAGGGGCCGGCGGCCATGATGAGTTTGTTCCAGGGCCCGAAGGGGTCGCACTTCGGGTCGACCTCTTTTCTCAGGTAGTAGATGCCAAAGCCGCGGGCGCCGATATAGGTGCGAGCCACGCGGGGGTCCAGCTTCTCCGTCGTGATCGTGCCGCGAGTCAGGTCCACTCTCAGGATGTTGCCGCACCAGCCATGCATCGGGAAGCCTCCTTGTAAAAAGTCTGAATGCGTCGGGGTCGTCGCCCGATTCATAACGCGATCGGGCCGGATTTGTCAAAAACGGCGTTTGCCGGTAGGGCTTGAATCCGGACGGGTTTCGGTGTTTGATGGGGCTCGAAAAGGCAGGTGAAACCATGGTCGACTGGATACCGTTCGAAGAGGGTCGCTACCGCGTCGAGCGCGCGTTGTTGCTGGCCGGGGAGCACCGGGCGGTCGCAGTGGAGGACGCCGTCATCGACGTGACCGAAGGTCCGGGCGGGCGACGGCGCCTGCAGGGCCGGGGGCGGGTGCAAAACGAACTCATGGTACGGTTGCTCGATGAGTCCGAAGACTTGGATGTTCTCCTGGACCTGGGCGGCGAGTTCAAATATCGAATGCGCCGGCCCGGAATTCAGGGCGGCAAGGTATTCTCTCCGGGAGTCCAGTCCTTCATCGTGTTTGCGCCGCAAACACCCTGGCAGCCGGTCTCCGAGGAGGAGTTCAATTCTCTAATGAGCCGGGTCCGTATCCTGGACGGAACGGGGGATTGAGGATGGCGGCCTTCGCGCGTTTGAACTCGTCGGCCGTGATGAGGTCCTTTTCGAGCATCTGCGCCAGTTGGGCCAGTTCCCGAATGCGTTGGGCCTCCGTGTCTTCGATCAGCGGCGGCACAGCCGGAGGCGGCAGGGCCGAACCCGCATTCGGCCGGCTGAAGGTGACCGTTGCCAGCCCGCCCAGGAAGCTGATCTCCATGGTCCCGCCGGCCACGACCGGTGTGCCGCGGAGTTCACGGGCCATCTCCCAGCCTCCCGCTCTGACCCGGCGGAACACCAGGGCGGCAACCAGACCGCCGCCCGCCAGGCCGCCCGCCAGGATCCAGGCCCAGTAGCGCGCCAGGCCGCCGAAAAATATGACCAGGAGCCCGACGAGGGCGATGACGACCACGTGCAGGCCGATGATCAGGTGCGCCAGCAGCACACCTTTGAAGAGTTCGGCGCCGGTGTTGGTTTTCGCCGCGTTCATGTCATTATACTAACTCAATCCGGCGATTTTGTCACCGCTGGGGTCGGAGGAATCGAGGGGGCATGCGCTATCCCGCGTTCATCGAGTCGGATCTGCAGTTTCCGGAGTTCTGCCGGGTGCGGATGCACTACCGGGACGAGCACATCGGGGATATCTCCGCGGCGGTGAGCCGTGCGATGGAGCCCGTTTTGCCCGCAAGCGGGATCCGCGCCGGCGACCGGGTTGCCGTCGGCGTGGGCAGCCGCGGGATCGACCAGCTCGGCGCCATCGTCCGGGCGGTCTGCGCCCGGCTCAAGGCGATGGGGGCGCAGCCGTTCATCATTCCCGCAATGGGCAGCCACGGCGGCGCCACGGCTGAGGGCCAGACCGCCGTGCTGCTGCGGCTGGCCGTCACGGCGGAGAGCTGCGGCGCTCCGGTGGTCTCCTCCATGGAGGTGGAGCGGATCGGAACCGTGCTCGGGGAGGTGCCGCTCTACTTCTCCCGCGACGCGCTCGCAGCCGACCACTGCATCGTTGTCAACCGAATAAAGCCGCACACCAAGTTCGTCGGGCCGGTGGAGAGCGGGATCCTCAAGATGCTCTGCATCGGCATGGGCAAGCACCAGGGAGCGGTCGCCTACCACACCTGGGCGATGAAGCACGGTTTCTTCCCGCTGCTTCAAGCGATGGGGGCGGCGGTTGCCGCCGCCGCGAATTTCCGCTTCGGGATCGCCGTGGTTGAAAATGCCTACGACCGGCCGCTGGCCGTCGCCGGAGTGCCGGCCGACCGGGTCCTAGTTGAGGAGACACGCCTCAACGCGCTGGCCAAGGCCAACATGCCCCGGCTGCCGTTCTCCGAACTGGATCTGCTGGTGGTGGAGCGGATCGGCAAGGAGATCAGCGGCGCGGGCATGGACCCGAACGTCACGGGCCGGGCCTACGACCTGATGGAGAGCGATTTTTCCGGGATGCTCAAGGCCAAACGGGTGGTCATCCTCAACCTGTCGGCCAAGACCGGCGGCAACGCCATCGGCATGGGCAACGCCGACATCATCACGGAGAAGGTCTTTCGGGCGCTCGACTACGAGGCCACCCTCATGAATGCGCTCACGAGCCTATCGCTGCACAAGGCCTTCATCCCCGTGCGCCTGCCGAACGACCGCAAGGCCATTCAGACCGGTTTGACCACTATCGGGCCGACGCCCGTTTCCGAGGCCCGGGCGGTGATCATCCGCGACACGCTGCACCTGTCCGAGTTTTGGGCCAGCGCAGCGCTTTGGGAGGATCTCAAAGGCGTGAGCCAGGCCGACGTCGCGGAGAGCGGCCCCCTGGCCTTCGATGCGGACGGGAACCTGGTCCTTCCCCCGCCGGACGTATCGTGAAACCGCTGGGGTGAAGTTGCTCCGGAGCCGCTCAGAAGGACAAGAGCTCCATCTGCTGGAGGGCCTCGCGCTGACGGCGGCCGGTGAGCGGGAAGATCGGCTCAGGCGGCTCGTCCCCCTCGAGCTTCATCTCCAGGTTGACGCGGCCGGCGAGGGGCATGTAGTAGAAGGAGAGTTTCATCCGGCCGGATGTTTCGAAGTGCTTGAACTTGATCCGCGTGTCGTCGACCTTCCAGGAGTAGGTTGTCAGGTCTCCCCGGGTTTCACGGCTGATTTTAGGCAGCCCGTATTTGTGCTGCACATAGCTTCGGATTTGGCTGAAGGCCTCGATGCCCTCCATGTCGACGTAGACGGCAAACAGCTTGTCGTCGTAGTAGCCGTAGACCACCTCCGACACCTCGGTGCCGTATATTTTGTAGACGCGCTGGTGGTTCACATAGTAGTCGATCTTGCCGCTGCCGCCGACGGGGGTCAATCCTTTCTGGTCGGCGGAGGGGCTGGCCCAGCGGGCGTCCAAAAAGCCGACGCTCAGGTCGGATGCCTGCGCGGGCGTCGAGAGCAACCAGCAAACCACTGCGGCCGCAAGGGTTTTCATCGAAGGTTTCATGACGGCACTCCTTTTCAATAACCGGTTTCCATGTCGATGAGGTTCAGCGGTGCTCGCCCCGAGCGCACCCGGCGGTAGTTTTCGACGATCTGGGGCGCCACGGCCGCAGGGTAGGTTTGGCTCGCGATGTGGGGCGTCAGGACGATTTGCGGGTGGCTCCAGAAAGGGTGGTCTGCCGGCAGCGGCTCCGTGCGGAACACGTCCAGGCAGGCCCCTGAGAGATGCCCGCGGTCCAGGGCCGCCAGCAGGTCTTCCTCGACCAGGTGATCGCCGCGGGCGGCGTTAACGAGGTAGGCGCCGGCCGGCAGCCGCAAGAATAGCCGTCGGTCGAGGATGTCCCGTGTGGCCGGGGTGAGCGGCAGCAGGCAGACGAGGATGTCGGTCCGGGACAAAAACGCGTCGAGTCGCGCCGCGCCGGCAAAACAGCTCACCCCGTCGATCTGCTTTTCGGTCCGGCTCCACCCGGCGACCGCAAACCCCAGCGAGCGCAGCTTTGCAGCGGCATCCCGGCCGAGCGTCCCGAGCCCCAAGATCCCCACGCGCACTTCGGGGGCGTGCAGCGGGGGCCGCGGCTTCCAAACACGTATGAACTGGTCCTGCCGAAAGAGGTTGAGGCGCCGGGTGTGGTTCAGCACCGCCGCGACCACATATTCACTCATGGCACGGGTCATCGCCTCGTCCACCAGGCGCACCACCGGCACCCCCGGCGGAAGGTCGGGATCCCTCAGGATGTGATCGACGCCAAACCCCAGGGAGGCGATGCATTTCAGGTTCGGGTATTTCCCGAACTCCCCCAGGGGGTGTTTCCAGCACACGATGAACTCGACATCCCTCGGGGGGCCGGCATCGGGCCACACCTGCAGATCGAGGCCCGGGTCCTGACGCCGCAGGTGCTTGACCCATGAGCTCGCGCTCAACTCGGGTGCCAGGAAAAGCATGGTCATGCGATATTCTCGTTTTCTGTCGGCCAGGGGCCTCACGCCCACCGGGCGCGGCCGGGACGGACGGGTCCCCGTTTGATTATGTTTTGTTGCCGGTCTAGTATCACGAAAGCCGGGCGAAGCCAATCCTCAAAAAATTCAGAGAAACAGCGTCTCACCGTGCTTCCAGTCCACCAGCCGGTCCAGCAGCCCTTCCCGCCGCATGGCTTCGCGGATGTGGCGGGGCGGAACGTGCACCGGTTCGTCTCCGAGCTGGAAGGTGCCCCAGTGCATGATCGCCAGCTGTTTGGCCCCAAGCTCCCGGAAGGCCCGGACGGTCTCCTCGGGGCCGATATGGCTCGGAGCCATGAACCAGCGCGGCTCGTAGGCCCCAAGGTTGATGACGGCCAGGTCGATGTCGAACTCCCGGCCGATCTGCTCGAACCCGTCGAAGTAGGCCGTATCGCCGGAAACGTAGATGGTGGCGCCGGCGGCGGTTCGGATCAGATAAGACCCCCACAGGGCCAAGTTGGGCCCCGCCACGGGGTTGCGCATGGTCCAGTGGTTGCACGGCAGCAGGGTAATCTCCCGGCCGGCGGTGCGGGCGCTCTGGTACCAGTCCAGCTCGGTGCGACGGTTTAGCCCGGTCTCGCCGAGAATGTCGCCATAGCCCAGGGGGCTGAGCACGCGAGCGCTCTTGGGCAGGCTCGCCAGGGAAGGGATGTCCAGGTGGTCGAAATGACCGTGGGTCAAGAGCACTTGGTCGGCGGCGGGCATCCGGCCCACATCGAAGGCCAGCGGGCTGAAGTCCCGGATGAACCAGAAGATTTTTGAAAAAACGGGGTCGATCAGGATGCGGTGGCCGCCGTCGTTGATCATGAGGCCGGCGTGTTTGAGGTAGGTGACGGACAGGCCGTTGTCGTCCCGAACCGGGTCCCAGTCGACGGAAACCGGCGTCACCGGCTGGCTGTCGAGTTCGTCGCGAAATTCGTTGCGGTAAAACAGCTTCCAGGAGAGCACCTTCAACAGCCGCCCGCCGGGGTCGCGGCTGAACGGGTTTTTGAAGCGGCCCTCGCCGTGGTGGAGCCTGAGGCGTGCGATGTCGCGCAGGTTGCGGCCGCCGAGGGGCCGGTAGTGGAGCGTCGGCTCCGATGGGTCGGCGAGCGACGCCCACACCCGCGGCGGCAGGACGCTTGCAGCCACCGCGGCCTTGGCGAGGTTGAACAAGGAGTCAATGAATCGGCGCCGGTTCATTGGCGGATGTTAATCACTGATCGCGGCAAGCCAAGCCGGGGGCGTTGTCGGAGCCCGGGGGAATTCGTCTGCCGCCGATGAGGGCCGCACTCCCACATGGCGCGGCCAGAACGGACGGGCCCCAATTCGACCATGTTTGGCTGCCGGTTAGTAATAGGAAGCCGCGATGATGTCAGGCTGTCGGAAGCAGAAAAACGAGGGCGCAGTGAAAGACCCGGATGCCGTAAAGCGCCTTTGGGGTGGGATGTGACGTGTTTGCGTGGACGGCCTCCCGGAGTGCGCCAAGATCAAGGCACGCGAATCCGGCGGAGCGAGGCGTGCTTGGGCACGCCTCAGCGACGAGGGATGACGCGTAACGCAGATATTGGACGATCTGCGAGGCCGTCACCATTCGCTCGTAAGCCTTCTGGCCACCCGGCCCCAATTGCTGCTCAGCTTGGCAACGGCATCGATGCCGGCGTCGATGTGCGTGTCCATGTAGTTGGCGAAGATCTCCTCGGAGACTTTCTTGTCCTTGATGCCCCGGCGTTGAAGCGGCATGTCGGAGACGAGCATGATCGAGCCGATGGGCACCTCGTAGCGGTAGGCGACGGTGAAGAGGGTGGCCAGCTCCATTTCGATGGCCAGGATTCTCCGGTGACGAAGATAGCCGACGAACTCCTCGTCGAATTCCCACAATCGGCGGTCGGTCGTGTAGACGATGCCGCAGTGCGGGGCGGCCCCCAGTTTGCGCACGGCGCCGATACAATAGAGATTGACCGACGAGGCCGGGATCGCCGGGAACTCGGGCGGCATGTAGTGCCGGCTGGTGCCCTCTCCGCGGATGGCGGCCGAAGGCACCAGGAAATCGCCGCGCTTCAGGATGTCGTCGATGCCGCCGCACATGCCCAGCATGACGACCGACTTCAGGTTGTCGAGATAGGCCAGGCAGTTGATCACCAGGGCGGCCTGCGGCGAACCGATGCCGAAATCGATCATGGAGCAGTTCAGGTCCTTTGCGTTGGCGATCCGGAAGTTGCCCTCGGAGAACTGGGCCTGGGTCTTCTCCTGGAAGCGCACGATGTAGCGCTTGAAGTTGGTGATCAGGATGTGATCGCAGAAATCCTCGAGTTTGCAGTTCGTGTAGCGTTCGAGGGTCTGGCGCACATATTCGTGTTCTTTGATCAGCATGGGGGTCTCCCGCCGGTGAAAAGCTCTTCCTCCACCGAGTTTGTCCGGCGCTGCACGCTCCGACCCGTTTCGCTCCAGGGGCAACGACCCATTGCATCAAGGGTATTTTGCGGCCAGCCGCTCCATCTCGGTCAGGTACGTTTTCCGATAGACGAGCCCGGTCTGGCTGCGGATCTCCTTGGCGGTGACGGCGAGGGCGGGCCGGATATCGATGCCGTTCGGGTTCATTTTCTGGTCGTTGGCCCGGTCGATGACCAGGAGGCTGTAATAGGTCGCGAGCAGCCGGATCTTGGGGTCGCGGCGCATCAGGTAGCTGCGGCCGCCCAGGGTGTTCAAAAAGTAACCGGCATACTCGTATTGGACCGGCAGCGCGGGCCGTCCCTTCAGCTTCCCGGCCGGGCCGGCGGTCCATACGTAGAAAAGGCGCATCGCCGATTCGAGAATCTCGGTCTCGTTGCGCAGGACCTCGATGACGAGCTGCGTGCGCTTTTTTCCCAGCACCCGGAAGAAATGGGACACGTTCTTGAGCGTGGTGTAGAGCGACTCGGTTTCGCCCACCACTTGGGGCAGGGCTGCGGACAGCTCCTCGACCGCCGCTGCGTACTGGGCGTAGGTGCCGCCCTCGAGTTGGAAAACCTTCACGTAGTCCCGGTTGTCCAGGTAGGCGAAAAACGCCAGAATCTGCCGCTCGATCTCATCGACCCGAGGGGGCTGTTCCCTGGCGGTCGTCTCGGAGGGGACGGCCCCAAGGATTTCGACGGCACGGCGCTCTTCGGCCGCTTTTTCGGGCTGGGCGGCGCGCAGTTCGGTCTCCAATGCGGTGATTTTCTGCGACAGCTCCTCCGATCGCTTTTGCAACTCCATGGTTTCCTGCTGCCGGGCGCTTTCGATCCGTTTGGCCTGCCAGTCCTGCAGGACCATCCAAAGAAAGACCCCGATGACGATCAAGACCAGGATCACCAGCAGCGGTTGATAATTTCGCTCTTTTCCCATGACTCCACCCCCTCGACCGGTAGGCATCCTGCCGGGCGCGTTCCCCCGCAGGCTGCGGGCCCCGTCTTTTGCTGAAGTATAGCAGGAATCGCTGCGGCTTCAAACCATTTCCGGGCGGAGGGACGCTTTACCGGGGTTGACACGCTGCCGGCGGTTTTCTATGCTGGTCCAAAGACTGTCGCCGGCTGCATTCCTCACGAGGGAGCCATGACCGATACCGCCGGACCCCTGATCGTTTCGCCCCGGATCTCGCTGATTGCCGCCATGGCTCTGAACCGGGTGATCGGGCGCGCCGGCGCCATCCCCTGGAAGGTGCCCGGGGAGCAGCTGTTCTTCAAACGGGTGACGCTCGGGCACACGGTGATCATGGGGCGCAAGACGTTCGAAAGCATCGGTCGGCCGCTGCCCGAGCGCACCAACGTCGTGATCAGCCGCCGATCGGACTTGCGGCCGGAGGGGTGCTTCATGGCGCAGAGCCTGCAGGCGGCGTTGGAACTGTGCCCGGCGGGGGAGCAGGAGGCCTTCATCATCGGCGGCGGACAGCTGTATGCGGCGGCCATGCCGATAACCGATCGCATCTATCTCACCGTGATTCCGCTCGCCGTCGAAGGCGACGCCCTTTTCCCGAAAATCCCCCCGGCGGAGTTCGCGATCAGCGCCTCTGAGCACGTGCCCGGGCCGCAGCCCTACGATATCTTCACCTACGATCGGATCCGAAACGGTCGGCAGGAGTCCCAAAGGAGAGGCACGTGAACGAACCATCCATCCCCTTCGGCTGGAGCCCGGAGATGCCGATGAGCCTCCGGGAAAAGCTCAAAGAAGACCTGAAGGCGGCGATGCGGGCGAAGAATGAGACCCTGCGCAACACCATCCGCCAGGTCATGTCGGAGTTCTTCAGGCTCACGGTGCCGGTGACGCTCGAAGACGGCAAGAAGTCGACTCGCCCCAAAAAGACCGAGGAGATCACCAACGACGACATCATCGGCATTATCCAGGGCCTGGTGAAATCCGAGCACATCGTGCTCGAAGCCCGCAAGGAGGCCTCATCCGACTATTTGCGGATGCTGGAGGCCTATCTCCCGCAACAGGCCACCCCTGAGGAGATCGTCGCCTGGGTTCGGGAGAACATCGATTTCTCCAAGTTTAAAAACCGGATGCAGGCCATGGGGGTCATTATGAAGCATTTCGGCCGGAGCGCGGACGGCAGGCTGGTCAACCAAATACTGCAAAACTGGCAGTAGGGCCTTGCTGCTGGACAAACGGCGCTCTTCCCGCTAAGCTGCAGTTCATCCATCCTCATTCCCGAACGTGGAAGGGCAGGGCATGATCTACATCGGCAAGTTTCTTCACACCACCAACCAGCAGGAGAAAAGCGAGTCCGACCGCCGTCACGGCGAGTTCAACCTGATCGTGTCCGCACCCGACAAGCAGGCTGCCATCGACAAGTTCAAGCAGCGTATCGGGGAGGCCCGCAGCAGCACAGGTTTGCTGGAAGGCGTGGCAACCATCTATCTGCTCCACATCCTGGAAATGGAGGACGTCCCCGAACGCCGCGCGCGGATGTTCGACTATCAGTCCGTTGCCGGGGACCCCACCATGCCGGTCATCAGCTGCCAGGCGCCGGTCGGGGAAAACGACGGGTGCCGCATTTTGGACTGGCAGAACAACCGGCCCGGGGTGGACGGGCAGACCGCTCAACCCTTCATGCAATTCAGCCGCTGACGGTTTCCGCTCGGAGAGCGCTCCGGTCCCCCCCGCGGCTCACCTGGCCCCATCCCAAGCCACTCCGAAGCCGGTGCCGGCCGCTTGACAACCCGTTGGCCGGCATGTAGGTATCATCCTCGACCTTTCGCGTCGAAGCACCCTGCGAATCGTCATCCCAATAGCCGGTTTTTCCCATTTCACCCAGCAAGCGGAGGCACTCATGAAAACCATCCGGTGTGTGGTACTCATCTGGGTCGGGCTCATCGTCCTGGCGGTTCCCGCCCTGGCGCAGGAGATTACGATTGCGCTGGGTTCGGAGCCGACCACCCTCGACCCCCAGGTGCGTGAAGACGGCGGCGAGCGAGCGGTCAACGACAATGTGTACGAAACACTCCTGGCGCGCACAGCCGAGGGCAAGCTCGTTCCGGGGCTGGCGGCCGTCGAGCCCCGGCTGGTGGACCCCAAGACATGGGAGCTGAAGCTCCGATCCGGGGTCAAGTTTCACAACGGAGAGCTCTTCAACGCCGATGCGGTCGTGCACAGCGTCAAGCGGATCATCGATCCGGCGTTCAAGTCCGAGCAGATATCCTTTTTTTCCACCATCAAGGATGCACGGAAAGTCGACGAGCTCACGGTGCAGATCGTCACCGACGGACCGGACCCCATTCTGCCGGCGCGGCTCTACTGGATGAAGATGGTCCCCCCCGCGCACTCCAAGGACCCGAAGTTCGCCGAAACCCCGGTGGGCACGGGCCCCTACAAGTTCACGCGGTGGAACCGCGGCCAGAGCGTGGTCCTCGAAGCCAACCCCGGCTACTGGGGCGCCCGGCCCTCGATCCAGAAGGTCACCTACCGGTTCGTGTCGGACCCCGGCACCCGCCTGGCCGGCCTGATGGCGGGTGAATTCGACCTCATCACCAACCTGCTGCCGGAGTTCACCAAGAAGGTCCCCCAGGCCATCCACATTCTCGGCCTCGAGCACCCCATCCTGATCCTGAACGCAGACGGCGGCCCGACCAAGGACCTCCGGGTGCGCCAGGCGCTCAACTACGCGGTGGACAAAAAAGCCCTGGCGGAGGGGCTGTTCGAAGGTTTTGCGCAGGTGGCCCAGGGTCAGCTCCTGAGCCCTTCGTTCTTCGGCTTCAACAAGGAGGTGGCGCCCTTTCCCTATGACCCCGCGAAGGCCAGGGCCCTTCTGAAGGAAGCCGGCGCGGTGGGGGCCTCGATCGAGGTGGTCGGCACGGCCGGACGCTGGCTCAAGGACCGGGACATGGTCGAGGCGGTGGCCGGCTACTGGGAAGCCGTGGGGCTGAAACCCAAAGTGCGGATCTTCGAGTTCAATGAATACCTGAACCGGCTCTTCGACCGCAAGACGCGGGCGGACGCCATCTTTGTCGTGAGCTCCAACGAGCTGATGGACGCCGACAAGAGCTTTTCGGCCTATTACAAGGCCGGCGGGGTGGGCTCCTCCAACACTGATGCCGCTCTGGCGGCCCTGATCGACGCCGCCCGCAGCGAGACCGACGTGGCCAAGCGCACGGCGCTTTACCACCAGGCGGTCAAGCACGCCTTCGATCAGGCCTATTTTGTGTGGCTCTTGAACATCGAGGACGTTTACGGCCTGAGCAAGCGGCTCGCGTGGGCGGGTCGCGTCGATGCCAAGATGCTGGTCGCCGAGATGAAGGTGAAATGAGCCTGCCGCCCGCCGCTGCCAGCGGCGGGCGCCCGCTTTGAACCCCGAACCCTGAGCCTCGCCTCCCATGGGCCGGTATTTTTTAAAGCGTCTCCTGCAGGGGATCGTGGTGATCTTCGGGGTCACGGTGCTGGTGTTTGTCGTGACCCGGATGGTGGGGGATCCCGTCAAAGTGATGCTGCCCCTCGAGGCCACCGCCGAGCAGAGGGCCGAGTTCGAGCGGCAGCTCGGATTGGACCGACCGATCGCGGTGCAGTTTGTCGACTTCATGGGAGGCTTGGCCCGCCTCGACTTCGGCGATTCCCTCTGGCAGCGCCGGCCGGCCATGACCATCGTCTTCGAAAAACTGCCGCTGACGCTGCAGCTGGCCTTCATGGGGATCGGCCTGGCGCTGGTTCTCTCGATCCCCCTTGGGATCCTGGCGGCCCTGCGCCCGGGGGGGGTGGCCGACCGCGGCACCGTTTTCCTCAGCCTCATCGGGCTCTCTGTGCCGCAGTTCTGGCTGGGGCTTTTGCTGATCGTGGTCCTGGCGGTGCAGCTGCACTGGCTGCCGACCTCCGGCGTCGGCACCCCCGCCCACCTCCTGCTGCCCACTGTCACCATGGCCCTGCCCGCGCTGGCGCGGCTGGTGATGATCGTGCGTTCCTCGATGATCGACGAGTTGAACCAGCAGTACGTCAAGACCTGCTTCGCTAAGGGGCTCTCGTTTCGCCGCGTCGTAGGGGTCCACGCCCTGCGCAATGCCGCTCTGCCCATCGTCACCCTCTGCGGCTGGGAGCTCATCCGTGCGGTGGCCGGCTATTCGGTGGTCGTGGAAACCGTTTTCGCTTGGCCGGGGCTCGGCCTCACCGCGATCCAGGCCCTCGAGCGGGACGACCTCATCCTGCTGCAGGCCATCGTTTTCGTCGTCGCCATCCTCGTGGTGGTGATCAACATCCTGATGGACCTTGCCTACAAGGCCATCGACCCGCGCCTCGAGCTGGCATGATCATGGCGGACCCCTCTCTCGATTTCCGCCCTTCACGAATCGGATCCACGACAGGCTTGCTCGGCGAGCTCTGGCGGGACAAGGCCGGGTTCACCGGCGTCGCGATGCTGGCTGCGCTCCTGCTGGTGGCGGCCGCCGCACCGCAGCTAGCGCCGCACTCCCCGACGGCGCAGGACCTGAGGGCTCGGCTCGCCCCGCCGGCCTGGGAGGAGGGCGGCAGCCGCAAGCACCTCCTGGGCACCGACCACCTGGGCCGGGACGTGCTCTCCCGCGTGATCCACGGCGCGCGGGTGTCGCTGGCCGTGGGGGCTGCCGTGGTTCTCCTCGCCGGGAGCTTCGGAATCGTGCTGGGGCTGGTGGCGGGCTATCGCGGTGGCCGCATGGACAGCTTCATCATGCGCTGGATCGACACCCAGGTGGCTTTCCCCGGGCTGCTGATCGCCCTGATCATCCTGGCCGTCATCGGCCCGAGCATTCTGACGGTGATCCTGGTCCTCTCCTTCAACGGCTGGATGGTATACGGCCGCATGACGCGCGGGTTGGTGCTCTCGGTGCGCCAGGCGGCCTACGTAGAGGCGGCCGAAATGGTCGGCGGCAGCGCGTCCCGGGTCGTTTTCCGGCACATCCTGCCCAACCTCACCTCGCCGCTGCTCACGCTGGCGATACTGGAATTCGCGCGCATCGTGCTGGCCGAGGCCGCCCTCTCCTTTCTCGGCATGGGGATCCAGCCCCCGGCCACCTCCTGGGGGCTGGATGTGGCTTCCGGCAAGAACTACATGTTCCGCGCTTGGTGGCTGGTCACCTTTCCTGGCATTGCGATCTCCATCACGGTGCTTGCCATCAACCTGGTGGCTAGCTGGCTGCGCCTGATCTCCGACCCTCAGGAGCGCGAGAAGCAGTTCGCCCGCCAGATGCGTGTCTTGCGGGCCAGGCGACGGCGACCGGAGGCGGCGACCCCATGACCCGCGCCGCCGATCCCCCTCTGCTCGAAATCGAGGACTTGGTCGTGCATTTCACGACCCGCCACGGGGTCGTTCAGGGCGTGCGGGGGGTCAGCCTGCAAGTGGCCGCCGGCGAAACCCTCGGGATCGTAGGCGAGTCGGGTTCCGGCAAGAGCGTCACGGTGCAGGCGGTGATGGGGCTGATCAACGTGCCCGGCGAAATCGTCGGCGGGGGCATCCGCTGGAAAGGCCGGAGCCTCATTGGGCCGGCGGGCCGAGCGCACCTCGAAGCCGTGCGGGGTCGAGAGATCGCCATGATCTTCCAGGACCCGATGACCTCTCTGGACCCGCTCTTCAGCATCGGCACCCAGATCACCGAGGTGCTGCGGCGCCACCTGGGCATGGGCCGCAGACAGGCCCGGCAGCGGGCGGTGGAGCTCCTCGAAATGGTGGATATCAGCGCCCCCCATCGGCGTATGGGTCAATTCCCCGCCGAGTTCTCCGGGGGGATGCGCCAGCGGGTGATGATCGCCGCGGCCCTTGCCTGCGAGCCGCAGTTGCTGATTGCCGACGAACCCACCACCGCGCTCGATGTCACCATCCAGGCTCAGATTCTGGAGCTTCTCGCAGGGCTGCAGGAGCGGCTCAAGCTGTCGGTCATCATGATCACCCACGATCTGGGCGTCATTGCCCAGATGTGCCACCGGGTGGCGGTGATGTACGCCGGCCAGATCGTCGAGGTGGGGCTTGCGGAGGATATTTTCGAAAACCCGGCCCACCCTTACACCCAGGGGCTGCTCCGGGCGACGCCCCGTCCGGACGATGTCACCGAGCGCATGGTCGCCATCGACGGGATGCCCCCCAACCTGATGGCGCCTCCGGCGGGCTGCGCGTTTGCCGCCCGCTGTGCGTGCGCCCGGGACTCCTGCGGCCGGCCGCCGGAGCTGACCCGCTGCGGTGAGGACCGCCTGGTCTCCTGCTGGTGCGCCGGGCAGCAGCAGCCGGGGTGAAACGTGTGCATGCCCGCAACCGGAGTTGATGGAGGGACGTGATCGGCCATGGCTGGGCCACAGGCAACCGCAGCAGGGACGGAGGCCGCCCTCGTTCGGGTCGAGGGGCTCAGTGTGCGGTTCGATGCCGGTCGCAGCGGGTTCTGGGGTCAGCACCGCCGAGTGGTGCATGCCGTGGAGGGCGTGTCGCTCGACATCCTGCCCGGGGAAACGCTAGGCCTGGTCGGGGAGTCCGGCTCGGGCAAGAGCACCACCGGCCGGGCGATATTGCGGCGGGTGCCGGCGGCCGCGGGTCGAATCCTCTTCAAGGGGCGGGACATCACCCACATCGGGAAGGAGGAGCTCCGGCCGCTGCGCCGCCATATGCAGCTTGTTTTTCAGGACCCCTATGCCAGCCTGAACCCCCGCATGCGCATCGCCGACATCGTGGCCGAACCGCTTGTCGTCCACGGGCTGGCGGCCTCACGTCGCGCAGCGGCGGAGCGGGTGGCCGAGTTGCTCGAGCGGGTTGGGCTGCCGGCCGATGCCGGTCGCCGCTACCCCCACGCCTTCAGCGGCGGCCAGCGCCAGCGAGTGGGGATTGCCCGGGCGCTTGCTCTCCACCCCGAGTTCATTGTCGCCGACGAGCCGGTTTCGGCCCTGGACGTCTCGATTCGCGCCCAGATCGTGAACCTGTTGCAGGACCTGCAGCGGGATTTGGGGCTGGCCTACCTCTTTATCGCCCACGATCTTGCCGTGGTGCGGCATATCTCCCGGCGCATCGCGATCATGTATGCGGGCAAGATCGTCGAGGTCGCCGGCCGCGACGATCTTTACCGCAGGCCGCTGCATCCCTACACCCAGGCCCTGCTCTCGGCGGTGCCCGTGCCCGATCCCCGTGCCCAACGCCTTCGCCGCCGGATCACCCACGCCGGCGAACCCTCCAATCCCATGGATCCGCCGCCGGGGTGCCGCTTTCAGGGCCGCTGCCCGCACCGCACCGGCCAGTGCCGGTTTCAGGACCCGCCGCTCGAGGCGCGCGGCCCCGGCCACGAGGTCGCCTGCTGGAACACGTGATGACTTCGCAGGAAGCCCAATTTCTGCGTTGCGCTTCGTGCCGCGCTCGCTGCGGCGTACTGCAAGTACGCCTCGCTCGGCGTCGACTCGCGCGCCTTGAACTTGAGCCTCCTGCGAAGTCATCGTCTTGAGCGGAAGGGTCCGGAGTGTTAGGTATCCAAAGCAGGGGACTTCACAGGAAGCCCGATGAATCCCGCCGTTGGCGGGATTCATTCAAAGGTGTGATAAAGAAACCCGCCCCCGTGCGCGGGACTAATCTTCGGCCCGACGGGACAGACGGGCCAGACAGGCCGACGAGACAGACGGAACCGTTTCAGCGGGCGGCGAAGATGCCGCTCAGCCCCGCCGTCCCCACGCGCTGCGCGATCTGCTTGGGTTCGGTGCTGTAAAGCCCCCTGGCCTTCATCCGCTCGAAATAGACCGAGCCGGAAAAGGTGTACTTGAGCCCCAGCAGGCCCTCCTCGCGCATTTGCCGCCGCACGAACCGGACGGCGTCCCCC
>JAWOHH010000114.1:0-3368 GCA_046496215.1 Desulfobacterales bacterium | reverse complement strand
ACCGAAACGGGTGTCCTTTCTCGGCTCTACCAGGACGCTCAATGTGCCTCCGATCCCGATATCCTTGTCCTCGAACTGGAGTTCTCCGTCGGAGCCGGAGAGGTTGTTGACGGCAGCCCGGGAGTAATACTCTGCGAACACGATGCCCACGCCACCCCCGAGGGAGAGCCAGTCGTTCACCTTGTAGGCGACAGTTGGCCCGGCTGAAAGGGTGAGGAAATCACTTTCCTGGACGTAGTAACGGCCCACCCAGTCGTCCTCGTATTGGACGCCCAAGCCGAAAAACGAAGCGAACGAGAACCCGAGGCGCCACCGATCCCCGAGGGGATGGACATAAAAGAAGCCGGCCCCCGGGATGAAGCCGTCGGCGTTGCCGGAGCTTCCGGAGGTCGTGGTCTGCGAGTCCGGGGAGAATTGGACGTCCAGAAACAGGGGCTGGAGACTGCCCAGACATTGGGGCGTGTTCAACCGGGTCATGCCCGCGGGGTTACCGAGGGCTGTGGAAGCATCCTCGGCTCTTGCCGCGACCCCTGCATTCGCTGTGCCGACCTCCGGGGTTCCACGCTCATACAACCACAGCCCCGCTCCCCAAGCCGGCGCGGACAAGGTGCAACAAAGAAGCAAGGTGAGAAACCCATGCCGATAAGGAATAGCCATCTCTCATTCTCCTTTCTGTTTTCCCCGACTTTTCTCCCCCCGAGCGGCACGATGGGTCATGCCGGTGCAGGGGTCGCCTCACCCCTCCAAAAGGACACTCGAAGTTGATGCGGAGGGACCGGGATCACTTCGGATAGATTTCTTTCCAGTCTTTCTTCATATCGACCATGGTCCAGCCTTTGCCCTGCGCCTCATCGAGCCCTTTGTCGAGACGGCCGATGGATGACCGGCGGTCATAAGCCCACTCCCGTTCAGAATCGGTGTGGTGGACATAGAGACAGAAGCGCGGGCCCTTTCCGGCAGCGGTGTACTGGAGCATTTGCAGGTCGCCGTCGGAGTTGCCGAAGGCCGCGATCGGACGGCGGCCAATGTGGGAATTGATCCCGACGGGCTTCCCGGGCCCGTCGTCAACGAAGTTCACTTCCGGCAGTCGTACGAGCGCGGGCCTGCCTTCACGGAGCTCGAACGTTGTCTTGATGCTGGAGCCGATCACCTGCTCCGGCGGGATGCCGTACACCTTCTCGGTCCAAGGCCTCATGAACTCGGTGCCGCCGCCGGAGACGATGAAGGTCTTGAAACCGTTTCCACGAAGGTAAACAAGCAGCTCCAGCATCGGCTGAAAGATCATGTCGGTGAAAGGTCTGTTGAACCGGGGGTGCCTAGCGTTAGCGAGCCAGTCCTTGACGAGCTTTTCAAACTCTTCCGTGGTCATGCCCGCGTGGGTGGTCATGAGCAGGTCCAACGCCCCTTTTTCGCCTGCGGCTGCCAAGGCCTTCATGTCGTTTTCCAGCACCGCCTTGAAAGGCTGTTTCTCTTTCCACTCCGGGTGCTCCGAGGCAAGGGCCTTCACGCGGTCAAAGGCGAAAAAGGCTTGGAAATACATGGGCTGCTCGGACCAGAGGGTTCCGTCGTTGTCGAAGACGGCGATGCGCTCGGGGACCGGCACGAAATCCGGCGAGTTTTGTTTGGTGACTTTGGCGACGAAAGCAACGATGGCCTGTTTCGGTGCGGTGTCGTTCCAGGACGGCAAGGGATCTTCCGCGGCCGGGGCTTCCGCGGACAACGCGCCAAAGGCTGCGCCGGCCAGCAGCAGCATAGTAGCCAAACTCTTCGTGACGAACCTCTTCATGATGGACCTCCTTCTCAAGGGTTCAGCAAGGGCAATGCCGATGCAGGTTCATGGACCTTACGAGCTTTCATGGCGGTGATCGTGTCACCGAAGACGCGGGCCAGTACGTCGCCCTCCCAGGATACCCCTTGGGTGGAGCCGAAGAGATGGCGCTGCAATCCAAGGAGCGCAGATCGCAGCTCAGGACCGGGCTGGAACGACGGCTTTTGTGTGTTCCGCCATTCGATCCATGCCTTCTCGGCGCCGGCTGCATCGTGCCGGCGGCAGGCACGGAGGAACTTGCGAGCGGCTGCGCGGTCAGGAGGATTCAGCGCTTTCCACCCTTGCCTTGTCCGTGCCCACAGGCGCCGATGCTGCCAGGCGCCCAAGCCGACGGTTAAAACCGCAGCGAACAACCACGGCCATGTGGAGAGAGCGGCATCAACTTTCCCCGTGGCCGCAGCGGGGGGAGCGACTTCAAACGTCACGGCGGGCAGCGTCTTGCGCTCAAGCACCTCCTTTTCCGGGTCCCACCACACGAAGGCGAGCGCGGGCAGGGTGAGGGTGCCGGGCTTCTGCAAGAGATAGGTGATCGTGTCCCGGCGTTGGCCGAGGAAGTCGCCGCGCTCCGTCTTGTCTTTCACTTCGGGCTGACCGGAATAGACGCGCATGCCGTCGGGCGCGATGGTGGGTGCCGGCGCAAGCGCCATTCCGGATACATTCGGAGCAAACTGGACGACGGTGCGTTTGAACACGCCCCCGATCTTCGCCGGGCCCGGCTGCGGTTCCCACGTCTCGGTGACGTCGAGCGATTCCGTGGTGATGAGGAAGCCGATGTTCTCACTGCCCGGCGGGCGTCGGACTTCAACCTTCCAGGCCGGGACCTGTGCCTGCATGTCCTTGGCCGGGCCGGTGAAGTCCTCGCGGCTCGCAAAACGCACGGAAAAGGGCGGCACTTCCAGCAGACCGGGCTTCTGGGAAAAAAGGGCGAATTCGTGGGTCTGCACAAACCAACTTCGGCCTTCGAAATCCTGCGACGACACCACCGGATTGCCGATCTTCATCAGCAGGGTGCCTGGGAGTTGCGGCAGATCAAATCCGGCCGTGCCTTGAAACGAACCCGGCGCTCGCAGTTCGACGTAAAAGGGTACGCGCTCTCCGATCCAAGCCGTTGTTTGCGGCACACGCACGGCCACCGGAGCGACCTCCGCTCCGGCCGCCGAGCCCAGGGCGACGAAAAAGACCGATAGCACAGTCAAGCTCTTCACCGGCCTCCTCCTTGGGCCCGCACCGCCTCTTGATAGGCAAACTTGGCCTTCAGGAAATCCGCCGGACTCGTGTGCACGCGGCGGAGCCAGAGGGCCTGGATTTCCTGGTCCGAAAGCGCCTTGCCGCCGGCGATCTCGGTGGTCTGTGCATCGGGGCCTTTCTTCCCGCTGTCGAAGAGGATCTTGTCGGCTCCCAACTTGCCTTCGGTCATGTTTCCGCCTTCGATGTCGAGTGCCTCGGCGCGAGCAGCGGCAAGGGCCCTGTTTTCGGTCGCCTCTCTCCACCCGGGCCGCCTTTCCAGGGCGCGGTCATAGCAGGCCATGGCGGTCTCGTA